>NZ_JBBOYV010000001.1:2950000-3972727 GCF_038008305.1 Bacillus sp. FSL K6-2819
TAACACTTAGCACTCATCGTTTACGGCGTGGACTACCAGGGTATCTAATCCTGTTCGCTCCCCACGCTTTCGCTCCTCAGCGTCAGTTACAGACCAGAGAGTCGCCTTCGCCACTGGTGTTCCTCCACATCTCTACGCATTTCACCGCTACACGTGGAATTCCACTCTCCTCTTCTGCACTCAAGTTCCCCAGTTTCCAATGACCCTCCCCGGTTGAGCCGGGGGCTTTCACATCAGACTTAAGAAACCGCCTGCGAGCCCTTTACGCCCAATAATTCCGGACAACGCTTGCCACCTACGTATTACCGCGGCTGCTGGCACGTAGTTAGCCGTGGCTTTCTGGTTAGGTACCGTCAAGGTGCCGCCCTATTTGAACGGCACTTGTTCTTCCCTAACAACAGAGCTTTACGATCCGAAAACCTTCATCACTCACGCGGCGTTGCTCCGTCAGACTTTCGTCCATTGCGGAAGATTCCCTACTGCTGCCTCCCGTAGGAGTCTGGGCCGTGTCTCAGTCCCAGTGTGGCCGATCACCCTCTCAGGTCGGCTACGCATCGTCGCCTTGGTGAGCCGTTACCTCACCAACTAGCTAATGCGCCGCGGGTCCATCTGTAAGTGGTAGCCGAAGCCACCTTTTATGTTTGAACCATGCGGTTCAAACAAGCATCCGGTATTAGCCCCGGTTTCCCGGAGTTATCCCAGTCTTACAGGCAGGTTACCCACGTGTTACTCACCCGTCCGCCGCTAACATCAGGGAGCAAGCTCCCATCTGTCCGCTCGACTTGCATGTATTAGGCACGCCGCCAGCGTTCGTCCTGAGCCAGGATCAAACTCTCCGATAGATAGTTTGACTGACTACGCACATCGCTGTGCGATTTATTTAAAACTTTGAATTAACAGGTACGTTTTGTCTTGTTTAGTTTTCAAAGATCATTACCGCTTGTTGAAGCAGCTTTATTATCTTACCACTCAGCTTCTTTTATGTCAACAACTTTTTTCAAGTTGTTTTCGAAGCTTTTTGTTTTTGTCTGCTGTTCATCAGCGACGTTTAATAATATAACACCCTTTTGAAAATATGACAATAGTTTTTTTAAAAAAAGTCACCATTTATTTTCTTTCATACTTATTTCTGTTTCTCTTCTATAGAAAGATAAGCCGCCTTGTGGTTTGGCATATTTTCTAGTATAGTAAGATTGAACTAAATACTTGATGACCACAAGGGGAGCATTAAAGCTGAGAGTGAACGTTTTGTTCTGACCCTTTGAACCTGTTAGTTAACGCTGGCGTAGGGATGTGGCAAAGCCAAATGAATTGCAGTTTTGTAAGCAGCGCGCGGACCTTTTCCCATCCTTCCCCGCGCTGCTTTTTTGTTTATCCTTGAACGGTTGTCTGACCAGGGGGAAAACTATGAATCATTCAGCACAGCTTGTGCGCTTAATTGAAATAGCGATTATGACTGGAGCCGCCGTCATTCTGGACATTGTGTCAGGTATGTTTCTTCGGATGCCTCAAGGCGGTTCAGTCTCTATTATGATGATTCCGATTTTTTTGATTTCATTCCGCTGGGGAGTGAAAGCCGGACTTACGACAGGCCTTTTAACAGGGATTGTCCAAATCGCCATTGGCAATTTATTTTTACAGCACCCGGTGCAGCTATTTCTCGATTATATCGCGGCGTTTGCGGTTCTCGGTTTCAGCGGCTTGTTTGCTTCCGGTGTCCGCGAATCGGCATTAGCTAAAAAAAGAGGCGCCTTAACTGCGTATGTTATAGGCGGCGTTTTTATCGGCAGTGTGCTGCGATATGCGGCACATACGGTTTCCGGAGCGGTCTTTTTCGGAAGCTATGCTCCGAAAGGCACGCCGGTCTGGATTTATTCGCTCGTCTACAACGCGACTTATATGATTCCTTCTTTTATCCTTTCGGCCATTGTCCTTATTTTATTATTCATGACGGCTCCGCGGCTTCTTGAATCCAAGCGGGCGAACTGAAACAGCAGGCGGGTGTACGCCTGCTGTTTTTTTATTCAGGACTGTGTTCTTCTTTTGAATCTCTGAGTTCTTTAGTAAGTTCATTTATGCTTTGTTTAATGTTTCCTTTGCCTGAAAAATTCTCAATAAGCTCTTTTACATCGATTCCGGAAGATGCTTTCAGGCTTTCCTGAAGACCGGCCATCAAATTGGTTGCGTAACCTGTGACTTTATTTGCTCCGCCGTTTTCACCGCTTCCTCCTGTATCAACGACGGTAATTTTATCAATGTTGGAAAGAGGAGCTGAGACTTGCTTCGCATATTCAGGCAGCATCTTCACAATCATATCAAGGATTGCGGCTTTTCCGTATTTTTCGAAAGCTTCGGCGATTTTTTCTTTAGCTTCCGCTTCCGCGAGACCTTTCAGGCGGATAACTTCCGCTTCGGTTTCCCCTCTCGCCTTTTCAGCCTCCGCTTTAGCAAGACCGTCAATTCTCACGCGTTCGGCTTCCGCTTTAGCCATCGCTTCGATACTGTATTGCTCGGCATCCGCTTCTGCGAGCTGCTTCGCTTTTGCGGCTGCGGCCGCTTGTTCTACCGAATAACGGTCAGCATCGGCCTTTTTCTTCACTTCAGAGTCATATTGGCGCTCACGGCGCAGAATTTCTTTTTCTTCCAACTCAATTTGCTTTTGCCGCTCAATAATTTTAATTTGCATTTCCTGCTCTGTCACCTGCTGGCGGGCTTTTGCAGTTTCGAGGTCATATGCCTGGTCGGCATTGGCTTTTGCTGTGTCTTGCTCTCTTCTGTATTCCGCCATTTTCAGCTGATTGATTTTCTCCGCTTCAGCTATTTCCGTCGCCCGCTCCAGCTCTGATTTTTTTGCGTCTTTATCAGCCGCCGCGCGTTTGATTCTCGTCTCTTTATCCGCTTCTGCCGTGGCAATGTCCGCATCCCGCTTGACTTGGGCAATTCTCGGCTTACCTAATGATTCAAGATAGCCGTTTTTATCGCGGACATCTTTAATCGTAAAGGAAACGATGATCAGCCCCATTTTAGCAAGATCCTGAGACGCGACCCGCTGGACTTCCTGAGAAAACTTTTCCCTGTTTTTATAAATCTCTTCAACAGTCATAGAGCCGAGGATTGAACGCAGATGGCCTTCAAGCACCTCCCGCGCCTCCTGTTCACGGTCTTCTTTAGATTTTCCTAAAAATTGTTCAGCGGCTGTTGCGATTTCACCGATGGAGCCGCCGATTTTTATAATGGCGGTGCCGTCTGCCATTACCGGCACACCTTGTTCTGTATAAACCTCGGGTGTAGAGACATCTAGTTTGCTTGACAGTAAGCTGAGAGGTTCTGCCTGCTGGAATACCGGCAGCACGAACGTTCCTCCGCCCCGGACGATTTTCAGGCGATTTCCGCCTTCATCAATGTGGACATTCTTACTTCCCAAATAACTCCCGGTCACGATGAGGGCTTCGTCCGGCCCCGCCGTCCGGTACTTCGTGATAAATACAGCAATAAGTGCGATAAGTAAAAAGAATACGATTCCGATGACGATGATAATCGGCATAGTCATATTAGTTCCTCCTTAGAAATCAGATTGGTTCATGCGGCGTCACAAAAAGCACTCCGTCTTTCACGTCAATGACTAATACGGCCGTTCCGTACTTGATCTGTTCTTGATCAAAGCTGACCGCAGATTTAGAAATGGCGCCCCCGATTCCTTCTATTATCACTTCTCCATAGCCGCCTTTCGGAACGGAAGTAATGACCCTGCCGACTCTGCCCTTTAAATCCGTCTCCCGATAAACGAGCGATTCTTCCGCTGATGAAAGCGGCACAAGGACGAAGAAGTGAAGCAGGCTGACCAAAAGAACTGAAAGAGCAAATGAAAGTAATGCAATGACAGGACTTGAAAGCGGAGCGGCGATTTCGCCGATGTAACCTGAGGCTGAAAAGATTGTCAAAAACGACAATATCAATGTTGGATTTAAAAATGTAACTGGAATGGCTTCCGAGAGGCCGTGAAAAACATCTTGAAAAAACAGAATCAAAAGCGTGAGGCTCCCCGCAATAATCAGTGTGTAAAGATAGATCGTTTCAAGCGGCAGATGAAATATGTCCATATACTATCCTCCTTTCGGCCCGGATGTCGGAGTGTTACTTTATATACGGGCGGAAAGGAGAATGGTTTCAATTTTCTAACAATAGAGGCTGATTACATGATTATCCAAGGCCGATATGATATGTTTACTCCAGAGGAGGAGATAGGATGAGTATTTTTAATGAAGCCAGACAGCAGACCTGGGAAGAACTGAAAGGACTCTCTGATGAGGAATTCAACCAAAAGCCCGCAGCTGATGAGTGGAGCATCCGGGAAGTCCTTGACCATTTAAAGAAAATTGACGAAACAGCACAGACTCTTTTATCGAAGCATGCAAAAGACGCACCGTTAAAAGAAATTGAAGAAAAACCGATGGAGTTTATCGAGGACAGAACAAATAAACGGCCGGCTCCGTCACACCTCGAACCTGAGCAAAACCGAATATCAGTCATTGAAGCAAAACAAGAATTAGATACGGCAAGACAGCAGCTGACCGCCGTTATTTCATCATTAAACGAGGAAGACTTTAAACGTGTGCTTCCGCATCCCGTTTTTCAAGAACTGACGATCCGCCAGTGGATTGATTTTATCGGTCATCATGAAATGCGTCACATCAATCAAATAGAAGAAATCAAACAAAAAATCGAGAAGGTCTGAGTCAGACCTTCTCGATTTTTTTCTTGACGCGTTTCGGTTCATAAGAATGAATGTCGACCGGATCACCCGTGCATATGTCCCCCGGCCGTTCAACAATACAGACAATCCCTCTTCTGCCTATCGCGTGCCTTACAAACGCCGCAGCGAGTTTTGGCTGATCCGGATAAAAGGATTGAATGACTTCTCCGGGCTGAATGCACGGGTCATTTTCTCCCTCGCACAACAGAGACGCACCGCTTGGAAATATGATTCTGTTTCCTTCTTTAAGCGACGTTAGTGCAGAAAAACCGCTGATTGCGATATTCGCGCCAAGCCATTCGGGAAAGATATGAGAAATCCCCATGGCCTCCGCAATGTCATCACATTCCTCCATGGACACGATTGAAATTTGTCTCCGGTTAAAAATTTCCGTTCCTCTTTGATACATGGGCTCACGCGCGCCGGCTTTTTTCGTCAGTCCGAAATGCAGGTCACCGGGAAACCCGCCGTATTCCGCCCGAAGCTTGTCCATCTTTTTGGTAACAAATTGTTCCGTATCCGCTATATATACGCCTTCCGTCTTTGCTGTTATGCGCTTCCACACAGCCATCACCGCCTTTTTCTTGACATTATCCTTAAAAAACCCCGCTCTGTAAAGGAGCGGGATTCATTTATTATACTGTTTTCGGTGTTAAGTCAAAGCAGCGTTTGTAAATCCAGTTGTATGCTTTCTCATTCAAATCTCTTGGGTTTCCGAATGTTTGCGGATCTTTCATCGCTTCTTTTGATAAACGCTCAATCATGTCCGGAGATACGCCTTGTTCTTCTAAGCTCGGAACCTCTAAATCTTTTACGAGGTCATACATCCAATTAACAGACGCTTTGGCCGCTTCTTCGGTTGTCATTTTGCTTGTATCGATTCCGAATGCTTGGGCGATGCGGGCGAATTTATCCGGATATCCTTTCCAGTTGTATTCCATTACCGGTCCCATCATAGCAGCGACACATTGTCCGTGAGCGACAGGGATGATGCCGCCGAGCGTCTGGCTCATTGCATGCGCCGCGCCTGCTGATTCACTGCCGTATGAAAGTCCGGCAAGCATCGCCGCCTGCGCCATGCCGTATCTCGCCTCCAAATCTTCTCCGTCCGCAAACGCGCGCTTAATATAATGCGCCGCATATTCAATGGCCATTAAAGCCACGGCATCAGTGATCGGCTGCGCGAATTTCATCGTATAGCACTCGATGGCATGCGCGAGGGCATCAATACCTGTCATGGCCGTCACATGCGGAGGCATAGATGTGTGAAGCTCAGGGTCAATGACCGTTAAATGCGCGGCGATTAGCGGTCCGCCCGTATTGAATTTAAATTCTCTTTCCTCGTCTGTAATGACCGCCCATTGCGTAACCTCTGAACCTGTTCCGGCAGTCGTCGGAATCGTTGTCAGCGGAGGAATACGGTTTTCCAGCGGTTTTTTGCCTTCCGCGGCTTCATAATCAAGCACGCTTCCTTCGTGTGTCGCTTCTACTCCGATCGCTTTCGCCGTATCCATCGAGCTTCCGCCGCCGACAGCCACAAGACCGTTGCAGTTTTCTTTTTTATACAGTTCAGATCCTTCGTTCACAAGTCGTACAGGCGGATTCGGCTCCACTTTGTTAAACAGGACGACTTCAATGCCCGCTTCCTGCAAGGATTCAATGACCGGGTTTGCCACCCCCGCGTTATAAATTCCGGGGTCTGTTACGAGCAGCGCTTTTGTGACGCCAAGCGCTCTGACTTCTTTTCCCGCGTGCTGAATCGCGCCGATTCCGTGTTTAATAACTGTCGGGATTTCAAATGTATGGAATTTATGCATGCTTTCTACTTTCATATTTAATGTCATATTGTATCTCCTCCTTATTATGCTTTAAACCAGTTAACCGCTGCAGGTTTTGTGTTGCGGTAAATATGTTTGACTTCCGTGTATTCTTCCAGGCCGATTTTGCCGAGTTCGCGGCCGAAGCCCGATTGTTTGTACCCGCCCCACGGCGCTTGCGCGAAATACGGGTGGAAATCATTGATCCATACCGTTCCCATCCGCAGTTTTTGAGCTACTCGTTCGCATTTTTCAATATCCTTTGACCATACCGCCCCGGCCAGCCCGTAAATGGTATCGTTGGCCAGTCTGATCACCTCTTCTTCAGAAGAAAATGACTCGACTGTTAAAACGGGACCGAAGATCTCCTCTTGGACAATCCGCATATCAGACTTGCAGTTTGAAAAAATAGTAGGTTCATAGAAGAAACCGTTCTGAAGGGCGGGATCATCAGGACGTTTGCCGCCTGTTTCCAGCTTTGCCCCTTCTTCGATTCCGATTTCTACGTATTTTTCAACTTTGGCCCGATGCTCGGCGGAAATCAGCGGACCGCTTTCCGTATCTTCATGAAAACCGTTTCCTAATTTGATGCGTTTCGTACGCTTGATCAGCTCGGCTAAAAATTCATCATGAATCGCTTCATCCACTAAAAGCCGGGAGCCTGCCGAACAAACTTGGCCGGCATGGAAAAACACGGCGTTCAGCGCTTGATCTGCAGCTGTTTCAAGATCAGCGTCTTGGAACACGATATTCGGATTCTTGCCGCCAAGCTCCAGAGCAATCTTTTTCACGTTGCCGCTTGCCGCCTGCATAATTTTTTTGCCTGTTTCAATTCCGCCCGTAAAGGACACCAAATCGACGTCTAGGTTTCTCGCCAGCTCGTCACCGACAGAGGCGCCCGGTCCAAGCACAAGATTGGCGGCTCCCTTTGGAATACCGGCTTCTTCTATTAATTGAAAGACTTTAATGGTTGTCAGCGGAGTAATCTCGCTCGGCTTTAAAACGATCGTATTACCGGCCGCAAGAGCAGGAGCGATTTTCCAGCTCGCCTGAAGGAGCGGATAGTTCCACGGCGTAATTTGTCCGCACACGCCGATGGGCTCTCTGACGATTTTACTTACGGAATCAGGAATCGGAGATGAGATGACCTCGCCCCCGTCTTTATCCGCCAAACCGGCATAATACTGAAATACATTTGCGATATCATCCATATCAGCTTTGCTTTCTTCGATTGTTTTTCCTGTATCAAGCGATTCCAGCTCAGCTAATTCGTTCAGATCACGTCTGATTAATTCCGCAATTTTCAGAACAAACTGGCCGCGTTCCAGCCCGGAAAGCACCGGCCACTCCCCTTCATCAAATGCTTTTCTGGCTGCGGCGATGGCTTTCACCGCATCGTCCCGGTCTCCTTCACATACCGTTGCAATTTCTTCTTGATTAAATGGATTGATGATACGGCGGGTCTGCTTTTTTTCTGCACTGATCCATTCACCGCCGATATAAAGCGTTTTGCTCATGAGAGTCCTCCTTACCGAAAAGTAAGTTTGTTAAATAAAAATTTAATGTTTTTAACAATGTTAATTTAACACATGTTTTTTGACCTGTCAAAACCGGGCTTGTCCGTTTAGGTTTTGACATTTTGTCATGATTCGTTAAGATTAAAAACATAAAGAAATGACTTAACAAATTTAATCTTCAAGAGGAAAAGAGGGACAGTATGGATGAAAATCCAGAATTCGCAGCTATAGAACAAGCAAGGGATCTTGTCATTGATTCCATTGCCGAGACGATGGATCTTTACGGAATCACCCGGAGTGTCGGGATTTTATACGGAACGATGTATATGAGAGATGAAATGACGCTTGACGAAATGCGTGAGGAACTGCAGATGAGCAAACCGAGTATGAGCACCGGCGTCAAAAAACTGCAGGATTTAAATGTGGTCAAAAAAACCTTTCACCGCGGCACACGGAAGCATACGTTTGTAGCGGAAAAGGATTTCTTTACGTTTTTCACGAATTTCTTCCCGCCAAAATGGGATCGGGAAGTTCAGGTAAATCTGTCCGCCATCGTACAGGCCCAGGCGGATTTGCAGGCTGTTTTGCTGGCAGAGGAAGGCAGCACGGAATTACAGGAAGAAGCACGCCGGTTATACGATCAGCTTGAAAGCTCAAAGGCCTATTATCATTGGCTGAAGCGGCTTGCCGAATCGGTGCAGAGCGGAGAGATTTTTAAATTTATTCCGATAGAGACGGAAGAAAAAACGCCTGAATCGTAACCAGGCGTTTTTTCTTCGTCATTTTTCGACGTGATTTGATTATTTTCGGGAAAACATAGGAAGATAACCCCATTTACTTCCATTAAAATTGATGGTAAATTTTTATAGGTATGATCGTTCTTTTTTAAGAACAATCAACAAATTTTTTTTAGGGGGATTTATGAAAATGAAACACAAGTTTTTCTCAACTGTCATGGCAAGTTTATTCGGCTTGGTTTTACTTCTTTCTCTGCCGACAGCGTCATTCGCCGCTGAGTCAAGTTCAACCGTTCACGAGCCGGAAATGTCCACAAAGGCGACTGCTACATTATTTGCAAAATATACAGGTGCCAGCCAGCAGGAATGGTCATTTTCTGATATCGAATTGACGTACCGCCCGAACACGATTCTGAGCTTAGGCGTTATGGAATTTACCCTTCCAAGCGGATTTACGGCTACAACAAAAGATACAGTAAACGGACACGCTTTGCGTGAAAGACAGATTCTGAATAACGGCAAAACAGTCAGACTTCCGTTAAACATTGATTTAATCGGCGCGGCGGAATTTAAGCTTTCTCTTAATAATAAAACGCTGCCTGCTGCAGGTACATATAAGTTCCGCGCAGAAAATAAATCATTAAGCATCGGCTCTAAATTCTATGCTGAGGACACAATTGTTGTTCAAAAACGCAGCACACCGCCGACACAGCCTTGCAACTGCAAATAATTGCGGAAACGGACCGGCACAAGCCCATCGCTTGTCAGCCGGTCTTTTTTTTGTGCTGTTTTCTTTCTTCCGGCTCTCACATTGACAAACCTTTGAAACAGGAGTACATTCTTGTTTGTTGTATTTGGAGTGACGAAAACAGTTTCTTAAGGAGTTATGAGGATTGGGAAGAATCAAAAATAAACAATTTGCCGTCATCGGGCTCGGCCGTTTCGGCGGAAGCATCTGCAAAGAGCTTTTTAAAATGGGGCATGAGGTGCTGGCCATCGATATCAGCGAAGAGCGGGTCAACGCATACTCCTCTTATGCCACGCATGCCGTGCGGGCGAATGCGACAGAAGAAAGCGAGCTTCATTCGCTCGGAATCAGAAATTTTGAATATGTCATCGTGGCAATCGGCGCCAACATTCAGGCAAGCACGCTGACGACGCTGTTATTGAAGGAACTGAACATCCCTAATATTTGGGTGAAAGCGCAAAATTATTATCATCACAAAGTACTTGAAAAAATCGGCGCTGATCGTATTATCCATCCGGAAAAGGATATGGGTGTGAAGATTGCGCTAAGCCTTTCGGATAAAAACGTCTTAAATTATATTGATTTGTCAGATGAATACAGCATCGTGGAGCTTTCAGCCACGAAAAAGCTGCATTTAAAATCCATTCT
Source organism: Bacillus sp. FSL K6-2819 (assembly GCF_038008305.1). Taxonomy (NCBI): domain Bacteria; kingdom Bacillati; phylum Bacillota; class Bacilli; order Caryophanales; family Bacillaceae; genus Bacillus; species Bacillus sp. FSL K6-2819. The sequence goes on from NZ_JBBOYV010000001.1 coordinate 2,960,221, forward strand.
GGAGCTCGGCGTCCGGGCCAGGTTCGGCTGCACCATTCTTGCCGTGAAACATAATGGAGACATTCAGCTGACCCCTTCTCCGGAGACTGTCATCCGCGAATGTGACTGCCTTGTGCTGATGGGACATAAACGTGATATTAAAAGATTTGAAACTGAAGGAATGTAAAAAAGCCGGCGGCCGCCGGCTTTTTATGTTTCTTCATTTAACTGGACGGCCGTTTGGTCAACCCAGCCGATCAGCTCGTCTTTCACCTGAAATTGATACCAGACGGATTCTCCGTTTTGCTTTTCGGATACGACTTTAATATGCTGGCCGGTAAACTTTTGCGCCGATGCCAGTTTAATAGAATGCTGCTCTTTCGACGGCTTGGACCATACGTCTTCAATGGCGTGGTCTTTGATGGCGCCTTTCATATCAACTGCTTTAAGAGAGGCATTGATTTTGTCAAATTCATTCAACTTATATGTTTCTATGACATCTTTAAGTTTTTCCGCATAGTCGGGATCTGTGGCGTAGCCGGATTTTTGAAGGGCAGCCGCCGCAGTTTTATAATCGTCCGCTTCTATGACGGGTTTATACTTCTTTTTATTCCAAGACGTTCCGTTAACAAATAGTTTGGCGTGGTCATCCATGGATTCAAAGAACGTGTTGTATTTACGGAATTTTGCCCGAATCGTTTTCCGTTTTCCCTTTTCAAATTCATCCGTTTTCATCGTGACGTGTTTTCCTTTATAATCACCTTTTACACCGAACAGATTGCGCGCTTTCCCCGCAAGCTCACTGTTCCCCCAATCCGATTCGAGAATGGCCTGTGCGAGGGTGATGCTCGGAAGGACATGATATTTCTCATATAAAATCTGAGCATGCCCGGAAAGGCTGTCAATAAAGACCTGCTGCCCGTCCACTTCTTCTGGCGGTTTTTCTTCCGTCACTATGAATTTCGAAAACACCATAGATATCAAAAATAATCCGAATATAAGAGATACAGCAAAAAGGCACCCCAGCACCCTTTTGGTCTTAGCTTTCTTTTTCATATCAACCTTCCTTTAATTCCGGAATCACTAGATTTATAATTTTACTGTTCATTGATGAAAATTTCAATAAAATAGGGAAAAAGACGGAGAAAGAACACATTGTGCAAATAAAAAAGACCCCCAAAGAGGAGTCTTTTTATTAAGCCATGCTCAGCTGAGGGCCGAACAATTCATATTGAACGGAATCAGAGTCAAACCCGAGCGCAAGAATCATGTCTTTCATCTGCGTCATAAACGAGGCTGAGCCGCATAAGTAAAATTCAGTATCTTGATTCAGGTGAAGCTGTTCTAAGAAGCTTTGATCAATCCGGCCGCTGTAAAAAGGCTTGTCTACTGAGCGGTCTTGTTCTGACGGCTCACTGTATACATACATGACGTTACTATTCGGATTGTTCGCCGCAGCTTGCTCAGCCTCTTCACGGAACGCGGCGTACTCTCCGTTTTTCGCCGCATGAATAAAAGTAATGGAACGCTCCGGCTGTTTTTCGGCGGCTGTTTTCAGCATGCTCATCATCGGCGTGATTCCGGAACCGGCACTGAGAAGGACAGCCGGTTTTTTGGCGGAAGACAGCTTGAAATCTCCGGCGGGTGCGCTCACTTCAAGTTTATCTCCTTCTTGAACTTCATTGTGGAGATGAGAAGAAACCGCTCCGTCCTTTTTCACAGAAATCCGATATTCGCCTTTTTGGGAAGCATCAGACAGGCTGTATTGGCGAATGTGCGTATAAGAAGAATCCGCAATGCGCACTTTAATGCTGATATATTGTCCCGCTTCATATTCAGGAAGCGAAGAACCGTCACTCGGTTTAATATAAAATGATGTAATGTCTTTGCTTTCTTTCGTTTTCTTTATAACCGTAAATTCTTTATATCCCTGCCATCCGGCCTCATGGTACATATCCTTTTCAATGCCGATGAAAGCCTCCGCAATTACGCCGTACGCTTTTTCCCACGCCTGCATAATATCAGGAGTTGCGGCATCCTGCAGCACATCCTTAATCGCCAGAAGCAGATATTTTCCGACAATCGGATAATGTTCCGGCTTTACCCCGATGCTTGTATGTTTATGGCCGATCTGTCTGACCGCCGGAATGATTTGCTCTAATTGATCAATATTCGCCGCAGCCGCAATGACTGCATTTGCCAATGCCGCGCGCTGAGTCTGTTTCTTTTGGTTAGTTTGGTTAAACATATTTAACAGTTCGGGATGATCTTGAAACATCAGGTTATAAAAGCGTCCGGTGATGTTTTCTCCATGTGTTTTTAATACGGGTACTGTGCTTTTGATGATGTCTATCGTTCTCTCATCCAGCATGTTAATCCTCAACCCTTCTAAAGATGTATTTTTAATATATCTTTATAGTAAGAGATATTTCGAAAAAAAGATATATCTAAAATGAATCTTTAAAAAAGCCGTCACAATATTGTGTTCAATTTGGAATTTATGGGTTCTGGTTCCTTTTCTTCACCCGCTGAAACAGGGATACATATACTTGGAAATATACGTTTTAAGATGAAAGCAGGGGATCGCATGGTTTCTTATATGGATTACACGTCTCCTAATACACAGTTCACTTACGATGTGAATGAGAGCCGTTTTTTTACTAAAGATCATCGGAACTTTATCAATGTATTGGGGATTAAACAGTTAAACACGCTTGAAAATATTTCATTATTAGATATCTTTCTGAGCAAGACAAATGTGATTGAACCGCATACCCATCAAAACGCCGCTGAATTGGTGTACTGTATTTCGGGTTCCGCAACGGTGTCGATGCTGAATCGTTCACCCAGAAAATACAAAATTACCCGATTACCCCCGGACAAGTGGCGAATGTTCCGCAGGGGTGGTGGCATTATGAGATCGCCACTTCAGACAAAACCCATCTTTTAGCCAGATTTGACGCCCATACGCCTGAAGTGATTTACGGCTCGGATATTCTCCGTCTGACGCCGCCTGAGATTATGGCGCATACGTACTGTCTGAATGAGCATGAATGGGAAAAAGCCGTTTCACCGATCCGCAAATCAACTGTGATAGGTCCGGATCAATACTGCGGGCAATCTGAAAACACGGATATTTACGATATGAATAAGCCTTATCAGCCAAATACGCATTATCCGAACGATCCGTATCGATATTATCCTCAGCCGTTATATTGGAGATATTAAGGGGGGCGCATCCCTCTTTGACAAAAAAGCCCTTCTCATTAGAGAAGGGCTTTTGATCATTACGGTCCGGTTCCGCAGCTTACTTTGTACATACCTTCGGGTAATTTTTTCGAATAACATAATTGCGGCGTCTGCCCGGTTTCATCTTTCCAATCGAACCAATTTACATAATAAAGATTCCCCGCCTCATTGTCGTCTTCTTCTTTATGAAGAATCGCAAAGTAACTTTGATACGGATATCCTTTTTTATAAATTTCATGCCTGATTGCTCCTTTTTCTGAAGCAGACGTGAAGACGACAGGAGAAAGAACCGGAAGCGCCGTTAGAAAAAAAAGCGCCAGCACTGCTGAAAGAGATAATATAAGATGGATTTTCTTTTTCATTTTTCTCTGATTCCTTTATTTCGTAATGGAGAAGTATATAGAGGCTGCTGCAGAGGGTTGAAGACCTTAAATCAGCTTCTGTTGCTTTTCATTCTCCCCCCTTCCTTAAAACCCGCAAAAAAAGAATAAAGACACAGACTAAATAATTCTTTTTTCCTTCCAACCTCACACTATTATACCGGATTACACTTTCCTCCGTGGTAACATTTAGTCTGAATTCATTATGAAAGGATATAATCATGACAGTTTTTTCGAAGCACACCCCCTGCTTGCGCAAAGCAGCGCGCGCGTGCCGGATGGTCAATCTAACGAACTCTCCCATGCCCTAAGGCGATTATTTGAAAAGCGGAAAAATCGAAGACGTTATCTTGCTTGATCTGTTTTCAAATGAAAAAAAGCCTTTTCCGAAGAAAAGGCCTAATATATTCATGTTTGAAGGCGATCAGAAGCTACTTGGATCGTATCTTGTGCTTGTTTTTCTACTGAGTTCATACCCAACCCACATACTAAAGTCAATGACAGACCCAGGACGACGAAGACGCTCTTTTTAAAATTCATACAGGCACTCTCCTTCTTAGGTTTGATTACGATCAGATGAAACTTGATATGATCCATCAAATGAAACAGCCGATGCCGTTAGACCGACCCCTGACATTAAAACAACAGCCGACACAATGATAAATACGCCTTTTCTAAAATTCATACAGGCATTCTCCCCTCTGAATTTGTTTTTGCGTTTGAATCATTTTTTGATGATAAATATATGATTTGTCATATTGCTTTGACTCTGCATAAACAGCAGCCGTATCAAGAGCAATATCTTCTACATACGAATAGTTTTTATTTTTCTCAAGGTAATCAATTGTTTTTTTGATTCCCATTTGGTCTATTGCGTTAATGTATAAAGCCTCCAAATATTTTTGCAGAGATTCAAACAGCTTATCCCCTTGATATATAGCTGATGAAAGTCCTTTTTTGCTGATTTGAATCGCCTCGCTTGTTTTCCCTTGTTTAAATAGAAGCTTTGCGTATGTAAACAAGGAATGCGGAAGGTTGCCCAATTTATACTTTTCAGAAATCTCCGCTGCTTTTTTTAAGTAGATTTCAGCTTTACTGTATTCTTCTAAGTCTCCGTAATTCTTTCCTATGTTGTAATAAGCAGAACTGAGCAGCCTTTCATTATTGTTTACTTGTTTCGACAACTCTAAAGCTTTTTCTAAATGCGGCAAACTTTTTTCATAACGTTTAAAGTCAACATAATTCCCAGATATGACGAACAGACATTGAATTTTCCGGACTTTATACAACTCATACTGATCGTAAATATCGAGCGCTTGCTTTACGTGATGCATGGAGACGTGGCTTTGTTTCATACCGTAATATGCTTCAGCCAGTTTAAAATGAAACTCCGCTCTCTCAATTTCATCATGCACATGAATGAGTTGTTTTTCAGCCTCTCTATAAAAGCCGATCGCCTTTACATACTGCTTCTGATCAAATTCATACATGCCGCGAAAAAATAAAGAATAATAGCACAGCAGGCCGGAAATGCCTTTATTTGATGCTTCGATTTTTTCCAGCAACTCGTCGATTGTCGGTCGGACTCTGACAGTTACCGGCTCTAAATAATCAAGCATGAGTTGATGGCGGAATTTCATGAGAGAATAATATATTAGTAAATACTCGTCTTCTTCCATCTCGTTTATCTCTTGTTCCACTTCCGCTTTCAAAATCTCCGCATCCGGAACACTGAACTGACGTATCATTTTGTACCATTCATTAATCTTAACGCCAACCTCCGATGATGGTAAAACAGGACTCACAAGGCCACTCCTCCTTTTATATAATATTCTAACATTTCCAAATTATGTTTAAACGAAAAAAAACCGCAATTTGTTTCGGTTTACCGTGAATATGATCATAGTTTTGTTGGATAAAGAAAAACTCGTTTCTTATACCATTAGACAAGTTATAGGTTACCTATTATTACATAACTGTTTGAAATAACCATTCTGTTTGCGATAATAAAACTAATGTATGGGGAATATAAATAGGGAGGGGATAAGGATGTGACATTTTAAAATGAGTCTTACTTTATCACTCAAATGTTTTGAGCTCTAAGAAAATGTGTACTTTGGTTAGGCGTTTATAAGTAGACTCTCTACAAGTCTACTTTATTTTTTTCTCATAAATAAACGAGGTGAAAATCAATGGATGGTATAGAATTTTTAGAGAATATGACACGACTTGGAGTAATCATTTTGGTGTTTTCCGGCTATGCTGTTTATTGGAAATTAGGTAAAGCAAAAAGAGAGCGAGGGCTTACAAAATTTGAGGCTTGTCTTAGGTTCTCTGTAATGTTTGGCATAATAGCATGGGGGGTTTCGACTCTTGCTTTGAGTTTATGGTCATAATCTTTTTTGTCGATATAAATTTTCGTCCCCAAATTGTCCCCAACTACTTTTTTGGGTTATTGGCTCTGCTGTGTTCCAGACAAATAAAAAAACCCTTATAAAATAAGGGTTTAAAGGTATGGAGCCAAGGGGGCTCGAACCCCTGACCTCTACGCTGCCAGCGTAGCGCTCTCCCAGCTGAGCTATGGCCCCGTGCGGTAACGTCATGTTTTATTATAGACGAGTTTTCTTTAAATTTCAAGCCGGAAATTCAGTTTGCCTACATTTTTATGAGATGTTTTTCAAACATAAAAAAAGACCCTCGAGGGGCCTCTTCGGTTATCGGACCAACATGATTAAAATAATGCCGAGGATAACACGGTAAATGGCGAACGGGACAAGCTTAATCCGATTAATAAGCCGAAGAAAGAATTTGACGACTAAGAGAGCAACGACAAAGGCGCAGATAAAACCGACAAGAAAAAACGGAATCATGTCAGGAGAAAGACTGCTCCAGTATTTCACCAGCTTCAGAAGGCTTGCGCCCGCCATAATCGGAATAGCCATAATAAATGTGAAGTCTGCGGCTGCCCGGTGATTCAAGCCGAGAATGACACCTCCGGCAATCGTTGAGCCTGAGCGGGAAAAGCCGGGCCACAAGGCGAGACATTGGAATAACCCGACACAGAAAGCCTGTTTGTAGGTAATTCTGTCTACTGTATCGATCGTTTCTTTCCTTTTATTGATCCAGTCTGCAATCAGCATAAGCACGGCTCCGGCAATTAATCCGTAAGCGACCGTTCTGACGGAAAATAAGTAGCGGTCAATGAAATCCTCAAATAAAAAGCCGAGAACCGCCGCCGGAACAAGACCGACAGCAATTTGCGCGATGGTCAGCCTGTATCCCTTCTGCTGATCGCGCGTCACGTTTTTTTTGAGGCCGAGTAAATTTAATATCCGATCCTTAAATACAATAGCCACCGCTAAGATCGAACCGAGCTGGATCACCACTTTGAAGGAATTGGCGGCTTCCGGATTCATCAGGCTTCCGGATTTCAGCCAGATGTCATCCGCTATGATCATATGTCCCGTGGAAGAAACCGGCGCGTATTCCGTCAGCCCTTCCACGATTCCCAAAACGGCTGCTGTGAACATCTCCCATAGTGTCATCCTATTCTTCCCTTCATTCGTCATTTACAAAAGAGAAGCTCTCCTTTAAAGGAAAGCCTGTCTTATAATAAATATCATGTCCGTTCCGATTTTATGACTTCGATACAGCATCATTTTTTTCTTCTTCATATAAATGCGAGCGCATTTTGAACCAATCAAACAGATGGGTTGTGACCACTTTGATGACCGCATACCCCGGGATGGCTAAAATAATGCCGACAACCCCGAACAGCTTTCCGGCGGTTAAAAGAACAAAGATGATGGTAATCGGGTGAATGTGAAGATTTTTCCCCATGATCTGCGGAGAGATTAATTTTCCTTCCACGAGCTGGACAACGGTCCAGACAATCGCAAGCTTCAGCAGCATAAGGGGCGACGTGACCAAAGCGATAATAATCGCCGGCGTGATGGCAATGGTCGGCCCTAAATACGGAACAACGCTCGTACAAGCGGCAATGACCGCAAGCAGGGATGCATAATCAAGTCCGATAATCAGATAGCCGATAAATAATAAAAATCCGATGCAGAAGCTGACGATGATCTGCCCTCTGATATAAGAGCTTAATCTGTGGTTCATTTCGCTCAGCATCGTATACGTTTGTTCTTTCAGACGGGTAGGCACAAACTTTAATATATAAAACGGCAGTTTTTTGCCGTCTTTCAGCAAATAGAACAGAATAAACGGAACAGTCACAATTGAAATGATCACTTCCGTCAGCGCGCCGATAAAATTCCCGACCCCGGTAAATGTGCTGTTTGCAATTGTCGCCGCCTGCGCCGATACTTTATTTGCAAGATCGGAAATGTTGATATTCATCGTCTTTTGCGCCTGATTTACAAAATCGCTTCCGATCAGGCTTTTCGTCTGATCTTCAACAATATCCACATATTTCGGCAGGTTGTCGATCAGGCTCATAATCTGTTCCTTTAAAAACGGAATAATTGAAACGATCGTAATCGAAATCAGACCTATTATAATGAGGTAAAGGAGCAGGATGGAATACACTCTTTTCACTCTTAATTTTTCCAATATATCTACGATCGGATTGAGCAGATAATAAACAATTCCTGTCAAAATGACGGGGAGCGCAATTGTTTTGAGCAGGACGATAATGGGTGTGAAAATAAATGATGTCTTCGTAAAGACAAGGATATTGAGACCGATGAGCAGCAATACAAGCAAAAACAAGACAAATTTATTGTCCAAGAAAAACTGTTTAAATCTGCCGCCCCATGTTTGCAATGTTTCCACTATTGTTCCTCCATCATATGTATTTTACCTAAATTGTACACTATCGTTCCTGTAATGAAAAATAATAACCGGCCTCTATGGGAATTTTTCCTATATCTTTGCCGGGCAGTCTTTTTTCATTTATGTTTCTGTGAAAAACAGCTATAATGTAAGCCAATACATAGAAGGAGCGATAGCAATGATTCGATTTGCAACAGTCGGAACGAATTGGATTACAGAACGATTTCTGGAGGCGGCTTCTGCTATTGATGATTTTCAATTAACGGCGGTTTATTCCAGAACTGAGGAACGTGCGGCGGAGTTTGCCGGCAAACACGGCGCTGCTCATTATTTCACCAGCCTAAAAGAAATGGCAGAAAGCGAAGCTTATGACGCGGTGTATCTCGCCAGCCCGAATGCATTTCATAAAGAACAGGCGATCCTTTTTATGGAACACGGCAAGCATGTGCTGTGCGAAAAACCGTTTGCGTCTAACGCAAGGGAAACGGAAGACATGATTCACGCAGCTAAAGCGAACGGCGTTCTTTTGATGGAAGCCATGAAAACGACGTTCCTGCCGAACTTCAGCATGCTTCAAAACCACTTACATAAAATCGGGCCCATCAGAAGATTCACGGCAAGCTACTGCCAATATTCATCACGATATGATGCATATAAAAACGGAACGGTGCTTAACGCGTTTAAACCTGAACTATCGAACGGATCGTTAATGGACATCGGCGTGTACTGTATTTATCCGGCCGTCGTCCTGTTCGGCAAACCGAAAGACGTCATTGCGACCGGTCACAAATTATCATCCGGCGTTGACGGCGAAGGCACGGTTATTCTGTCATATGACGGATTTGAAGCGGTGCTGATGCATTCAAAAATCTCAAATTCGTTTGCCCCGGCGGAAATACAGGGTGAAGACGGCACAATCGTACTGGACAGCATTCACGGGCCGGAACGGGCGGAAATCCGCTATCGTGACGGACGCACGGAGGACATTTCCGTCCCTGATTCGAAACCGCCGATGTATTACGAAACGGCAGAATTCATCAATCTTCTTCGAAACGGACAGCAGGAGTCTTCCGAAAATACCTTTGAGCGTTCTTTCATTACGGCAAGCATTATGGAAGAAGCAAGAAAACAAATCGGAATTGTCTTCCCTGCCGATCAAAACTAAAAACCTCCGCCCGGCTTCGGGCGGAGGTTTTTTATTTGGATGCTAAGAGATCAGCGAACGCTTTTGCATAATGCGGAAGGTCAGGCGGACGGCGGCTTGATACAATGTGGCCGTCAGTTACGACAGCTTCATCCAGCCACTGTGCCCCCGCGTTTGTCATGTCATCTTTGATGCCGGGCGTACTCGTTACTTTTTTCCCTGCGAGAATTCCGGCCGATATGAGCACCCAGCCCGCGTGGCAGATCTGGCCGATCGGCTTTTTCTGCTCATTCATCGTACGGATGATGTCCAAAACTTCCGGATATCTTCTCAGTTTGTCAGGAGCCCAGCCGCCAGGCACGAGCACAGCATCATACTCCTGGATAATCAGGCTCTTAAAATCGTAATCCGCTGTCGCGGGCACGCCGTATTTTCCTTTGTATGAACGGCCGGCTTCTTCTCCTATTAAATGAACGATCGCGCCCTCCTCCCGCAGCCGGTAGACCGGGTACCAAAGCTCTAAGTCTTCAAAGTCGTCACTGACAAGCGCTATGACTTTCTTGCCTTCTAATCTCATCACTGCCACTCCCTTCTTTTATGTAAGTGTATCGCTTTTTTCAGCGAAGGAAAAGAAACAGCTCGTTACAGCTGCTCTTCGTCTTCAGACTGAATCGTAAATTTCCGCGTAACCTGCTGCAATTCTTCCGCCATATGGGCAAGTGTTTCGGCTGATGAACTGATTTCTTCCATGGAGGCAAGCTGCTCTTCGGCTGACGCGGCGATGTCTTGAATGCCGGCAGATCCTTCTTTGGCGACTGCGGTAATATCCTCAACCGCGTTTGTCACGTTTTGTGACCCGGCCGCGAGCTGCTCAAGCGTTCCGTTCATGTGCTGCAAAGCGCCTGAAATCTGAGTCGTCATTTCCGAGATTTTTTTGAAGCTTTCGGCCGTTTGATCCGTAATATCGAGTCCTTCCTTCACATCTTGATTCACCGCTTGGAATACAGAAAGCGATGTGGCGATTTCTTTGACGATTTCCTGAATCAGCGTTTCGATTTCCTTGGCGGAGTCGGCTGATTGCACGGCAAGCTTTCTCACTTCTTCCGCAACGACGGAGAAGCCCCGGCCGTATTCGCCGGCTCTGGCCGCTTCGATGGCCGCGTTTAAGGCAAGCAGGTTTGTCTGATCGGCAATGCCGTTAATGACGTTCAAAATGCTCTTAATGTCGTGCGATTTTGTTTCCAGCCCTTTTACGACTGCTTCCGCCTGCTGTACGGAACGATCAATTGTTTTCATCTGGCCGACCGTTTTCGCTACTAATTCTTCTCCGCTTCCGGCCGTATCAGAGGTTTGGATGGCGGATTCAGTGATTTCCGCCGATACATTCGCCGTCTCGGCAATGCCTGCATTCATTTGGGAAAGATGGTCTGCACTTTCTTCCAATTTTTCGCTTTGTGATTCGTTTCCGTTTGAGAATTGTTCAATCGCCAGTGTGATATGCTCTGTCGCCTTGCTTGTCTGTCCGGCAGATGCCGTCAGCTCTTCGGATGAAGAAGCGACATGTTCGACGGATGATTGGATGACACCGATGACAGACCGGAGTGATGCTGACATCTCATTGAAGCTTTGGCTGAGCTGTCCGAATTCATTTTTCGAACTGATGTTAATGACTTCCGTTAAATCGCCGTCACTGATTTTAGCTGATGTCGAGACAAGTTTTTTGAGCGGTTTTGAAATCGCGCGAATGATAAAAAAGATTAAAATCCCGCCGACGATAAGAGACACCGCAAGAATGATCAGCGCCATTCTCATAACAGGCAGGGCTGCATCATGTATCTCACTGACAAAAAATGTGCCGGCGATTTTCCAGCCCGTCAGTTTGTTTGTCGTGAAGGCCATTTTCTTTTGCTGTCCTTCAAAGATGTATTCAAACGTTCCGCTTGTTTTTGAAAATACTTCTTTTGTCCACTCCCCTGAGCCTTCTGTTCCCGCTTTTATAGTCGGATGGGCGATGTATTTTTTATCTCCCGTTGTAATAAAAGCAAATCCTTTATGACCGATCTGGACGCGTTCGGAAGCGTTCAGCAGGTCTCCCAGATTTATATCAAGCGCCACTACGCCTGATCCGTCTTTTGTCTGCTGAGCAATCGTAACGACCGTTTGTCCGGTTGCAGCGTCTTTATAGGGCTCGGTAAATACCGGCTGTCCGTTTTTTTCAACCGCTTTTGTATACCATTCTCGTGTGAGCGGATTGTAATCGGACGGCATGTCAACGGACGGATATTTCACGAACGCTTTGTCGCGAGACGCGGCATACACTGATGCAACATCGTCATTTACGGTGACATACTGCTTCATGTTTTCAAGCAGTTCGGATTTATTTTTCGTTTTCATTTTTTCCTTTGTGATTGATTCACTGTAATAGTCAATTGCTTTCAGCTTGCCGTCGAGCATGTTTTCCAGCACGCTGTTGAGTTCGTTGACATTTCCTTGAGCGCTGTGGGTCAGTTCGCTTTCTAATGAACTCCCCGCCGTTTGGTAGCTGAAGTAGGCGAGTATGCCGACCGGAAGCACCAATACGGCTAAAAATGCCGCGATAAGCGGCTTGCTGATGGATGGCTGTTTGATCCAATGTATCAGTTGTTTCATTTTTTTCAGTCTCCTTCTTTGAAAGCTAAATCTATTATCGTCAGCTAGGACAAAAGATTTATTAAAAAAACTAAAAAAAACACCCAAACAGCACATTTGGGTGTCTTTCTACTATTATTCTATTTTAAATTGTTTCGTCATATCACGTAATTCTTCCGCCATTTGGGATAACGTTTCCGAAGACGAACTGATTTCTTCCATTGAAGCCAGCTGTTCTTCGGCCGATGCGGCGATATCCTGAATGCTGGCGGAGCTTTCTTTTGCGATGGACGCGATTTGCTCGGAGGCTCCTGAAATCTGCTGCGATCCGGCTGTCAGCTGTTCTACCGTCGCGTTCATGTTTTGAATTTCTCCGGCGATCTGGTTCGTCATTTCAGAAATCCGTTTGAAGCTCGTTTCGGTCTGATTCGTAATATCAAGTCCGCTCTCCACCTCTTTGTTGACGGATTGGAACATGCCGAGAGATGTATTGATTTCATTAACGATCTCTACAATCAAGCTTTCGATTTCTTTCGCTGAATCTGCAGACTGCACCGCAAGTTTTCTGACCTCTTCGGCTACGACTGAGAAGCCTCGGCCGTATTCTCCCGCACGGGCCGCTTCAATTGCCGCGTTCAGCGCAAGAAGGTTTGTCTGATCAGCAATTCCGTTAATGACACGGAGAATGTTTGTAATGTCTTTTGATTTTGTTTCAAGGCCGCGCACTACTTGTTCAGCTTCTTTCACTGACCGGTCAATGACGTTCATTTGGCCGACCGTCTGGTGGACGAGCTTCCCGCCTGAATTGGCGACTTCCGCTGATGTGACGGAGGATTCGGTAATGACGGCAGATGCTTTCGCCATATCTTTAAGCCCGCTGTTCATTTGATAAATATGTTCCGCCGCGCTTTCAATTTTTTCACTTTGGCTTTCATTTCCGTTAGAAAATTGTTCGATTGCCAGTGTGATATGTTCGGTTGCCTTGCTAGTCTGCTCTGCTGAAGCCGTCAGCTCCTCTGATGAAGACGCGACGTTATTCACGGAATCCTGAATGGTATGGATCAGAGACCTGAGCGAGGCGGCCATATTGTTGAAACTTTTTCCAAGCTCGCCTAATTCGTCCTTTGATTGAATCTCGATCGTTTCAGTTAAATCCCCATCACTGATCTGTTTCGACGATGTTACAAGCTGTTTGAGCGGTTTTGTGATGGAACGGATAATCAGCACCATGACGATGGTTCCGATGACAATCGCTAATACGAGAACGAGCAGGGACAGATGAAGGATCGGCAGCGCCGCTTCATGAATTTCGTCCAGATACATCGTTCCGCTGATTTTCCAGCCTGTCAGCCCGTTCGTATCATAAGCCATTTTCTTTTCCTGACCGTCGTAGGTGTATTGAAAATCACCTTTTTTACTGCTGTACAGCTGTTCAGCCCAATCCCCGTTTAATACTGTTCCTGATGTGCGGTTCGGGTGGGCGACCACTTTTTTGTCTTTCGTCAGGATAAAAGCATAGCCTGATTTTCCGATGTTCACTTTTTTTGTCGTTTTCAGAAGCTCTTCGATTTTCATATTGATGGCGATGACTCCCGAGCCGTCTTTCGTCTGCTGCACGATCGTCACGACCATCGTATTGGTGGAAGCCGTGCGGTAAGGATCTGTTACAACAACTTTCCCTTTGTTTTCCACGGCTTTTTTATACCAATCTCTTTCAATCGGATTATATCCTTTAGGCATCTGCAGGTCGGGATACCGGGTGAAATGGCCTTCCGTGTCACTCGTATAGATGGATTCCACGTCTTTATTGATTTTTATATACTCACTGAATTTATCCGTAATTTGCGATTGGTTTTTCGGCTTGTACCGATCCTTGGTGAGCCAATCGCTGAAATATGCCGCGCCGTCTTCCTTCTGGCTGATGCTTGTATTGATCATATCATTAATCTGCTGCACATTATCTAATGCGCTTCCCATCATCTGCCTGTCAAGCGTGCTTACCGCCGATTGATAAGCGATAAAAGCCAGCGTTGAAATAGGAAGAATAAGAATGGCTAAAAAAGAAATGAGCAGTTTTCTTGTAAGCGATCTCTGCTTGATAATTTGCACAATTTTTTTCATCTGCTATATCTCCTCTTGCATGTTTACCCTTCATATCGGCAATTATAGGTAAATATACATATCCTAAAAGAAGAAATATAACGAAGCATACTTTTTACCTATCTAAAAGTAGTCTTTTAGACTTAATTAAGAGTTTATCTTAAAACGTTTTGTCAGCCCGCGCAATTCTTCAGCCATTTTTTCGAGCGTGACGGCGGATGAACTGATCTCCTCCATAGACGCAAGCTGCTCTTCAGCTGAAGCCGCAATGTCCTGTATGCTTGCCGCGCTTTGTCTGGAGACGGCCGCGATATCCTCTGAAGCGTTTGAGACTTCCTGAGACCCGGCAGAAAGCTGTTCCACAGTTGCATTCATATTTTGCAGTTCACCGGCAATCTGATTGGTTTTGGCGGAGATGTCCCGGAAGCTTTTTTCCGTTTCGTCCGTTAGCTGCAGGCCGCTTTTCACCTCGTGATTGACGGATTCCAGCATTCCGAGCGATGTATGAATTTCTTTAACAATTTCATGGATTAAGGATTCGATTTCTTTCGCTGAATCGGCTGATTGGACGGCAAGCTTTCTCACTTCCTCTGCGACGACTGAGAAACCGTGTCCGTATTCTCCCGCTCTTGCCGCTTCTATGGCCGCATTTAAGGCGAGAAGATTCGTTTGATCGGCAATGCCATTAATGACGCGCAAAATGCTGGTGATGTCTTGCGACTTGAGCTCAAGCCCTTTTACGACTTGTTCCGCTTTACTGACGGAGTGATCAATGGTGCCCATCTGCCCGGCTGTTTTCTTGACAAGCCGCTCTCCGGCGACTGATATCTCCGCCGATTCAATTGAAGTTTCCGTCACAACGGCTGCTGCTTCCGCCAGATCGCTGAGTCCGTCTTTCATGTCATTCACTTGGGATGTCGCTTTATCAATGCTGTCACTTTGGTCTTCCGTTCCATTAGAAAACTGTTCAATCGCAAGGGTGATATGTTCCGTCGCTTTGCTCGTCTGCTCAGCCGAAGCCGTCAGCTCTTCTGAGGAAGAAGCGACATGTTCAACAGAGTCCTGAATTCCCTGAATAAGGGACCGGAGTGAATCTGTCATATGATTAAAACTTTTACTGAGCACACCAAGCTCATCTTTGGAACTGACATCAATGGTTTCCGTCAGATCTCCGCTGCTGATTCTTTCCGCTGAAGCTACGAGGCGTTTCAGCGGTTTTGTAATAGAGCGGATGACAAAATAAATGAAAATCATTCCTGCGGCAACCGCTATCGCCAATATGATGACGGCTATGGTCAAAACAGGTCTGGCCGCATCCTTAATTTCATCAACGGACATGGTTCCGCTGATCTTCCAGCCTGTCGCTTTATTGGTGACGTAAGCCATTTTTTTCGCTTTTCCGTTCAGCGTATATTCAAAATCGCCTTTTTCCCCGCTGTATAATGTATCAACCCATTTTCCCGATACCGCCGCGCCGGCTTTTTCATTACTGTAGGCAACAGCTTTTTTATTTTTGCTGAGGATAAAGGCGTATCCTTCTTTTCCGATATTGACTTCTTTTGTCATCGTGATGAGATCGTCGATTTTAATATCAATGGCGACGACGCCTGATCCGTCTTGCGCGGCACGGGCCATGGTGACGACCATCTTTTTGTTTGAGATGGACTGATAAGGGTCCGTGATGATGGTCTGGCCTTTATTCTCCATGGCTTCTTGATACCAGCTTCTTTCAAGCGGATTGAAATCGGCCGGCATATCGGCATGCGGATAACGTGTAAACGCGCCTTCCTTGCTGCTTGAAAATATGGCTGCCGCTTTATCATTGCTTTCAATAAACTGCTTGAATCTTTCTTTCATTTCCGTTTGGTTTTTTTCTTTAAATTTTGCGCTTGTCGCCCATTCGCTGAAATATGCTGAGCTTTTTGTAAACGTTCCGATCCGGTCATCAATCATATTGTTTAAGATTTGCACATTCCCCTCAGCGCTTTCCATCATTTGATTTTCAACGGATGAAGCCGCCGAACGGTAGGCACTGGCAGCCAATACTGCTACCGGAATGAGTAAGATCAGTAAAAATGACAAGATGAGTTTTCTGGCTATTGATTTTTTTGCGATGTTTTTTGCTGTTTTTCTCAATTTTGTAAACCTCTTTCAATTATTTACTGTTTATATCGGCGGACTCCCTTTTTATTACATTGAAAATTTAGTCATAAATGAAAAATAGTTCTATATACTCTCTTTTAAGGTGAGTCTTTTTATTTAATTCTCTGCCTGCCTCCATAAAAAAAGACGCCTTCCATCCGGAAAGCGTCCTTTTGTACTAGTTGATTTTAAATTGTTTCGTTAATTCCCGCAGTTCTTCGGCCATTTGCGCCAACGTATCGGCGGATGTGCTGATTTCTTCCATAGATGCAAGCTGTTCTTCTGCGGATGCGGCAATATCCTGAATACTTGCCGCGCTTTCTCTTGATACGTCCGCAATATCGGTCACTGCGGCTGAGACGTGCTGAGAGCTGTCTGACAGCTGTTCAACCGTGCCGTTCATTGATTGAAGCTTCTCGGCGATGTCGTTTGTCATGCCGAAGATATTCTGGAAGCTTTCTTTCGTGCGGTCCGTCACGGCAAGTCCTGATTGAACTTCTTCATTAACGGATGTAAACATGTGAAGCGATGTATTAATCTCAGCTGTAATTTCCTGAATGAGTTTTTCTATCTCTTTGGCAGAACCTGCAGATTGGACGGCCAGCTTACGCACTTCTTCCGCGACCACTGAGAAGCCTCGTCCGTATTCACCGGCTCTTGCCGCTTCAATGGCTGCATTTAATGCAAGCAGGTTTGTCTGATCGGCAATGCCGTTAATGACTCTTAGTATATGAGTGATGTCTTTTGATTTGGCTTCAAGCCCTTTCACAACAGCTTCCGCCTGCTGAACGGATTGATTGATGAGATTCATCTGCCCGACGGTTTGCTGCACATATTCTTCCCCGGTGCCGGCAGCTTCTTTCGATTGTTTAGATGCTTCCGTAATGGATGATGATGTGCGGGAAACGGCTGCGAGCCCTTCATTTATATGATTCAGCTTGGCTGAACTTGATTCTACTTTTTCGCTTTGTTCTTCATTTCCGTTTGAAAACTGCTCAATTGCCATAGTAATGTGCTCCGTCGCTTTGCTTGTCTGCGAAGCTGAAGCGGTCAGCTCTTCCGATGAAGCGGCAACGTTGTCGACAGAGTTTTGGATCGCGCTTATAAGTCCGCGCAGAGATTCTCCCATTTCATTAAAACTTGCACCGAGTTCGCCCAATTCATCTTTCGAGCGGATTTCAATGGTTTCGGTCAGGTCTCCGCCGCTGATTTGTTTAGACGAGCGGACAAGCCGTTTCAGCGGTGATGTAATGGATCTGACAATCAGCAGAATTAAAATTCCCCCGATGATAATGGATGCTGCAAGCACGATCATTCCCATCGTCAGCACCGGTTTTGAGGCGTCTTTAATTTCGGTGAGTTCCATACTCCCCTCTATTTTCCATCCGGTTAGTTTATTTGTCGTAAACGCCATTTTTTTATCTTGATTATCAAGCTTGTATGAAATAATGCCGCTGTCTTTGCTGTATACCTCATTCAGCCACGGGGTTGATACTTTATCACCCGGTTTATGGTCTTTATGCGCGACGTAAGTCTTGTTTTTAGATGTTATAAACACGAAGCCTTTTTTCCCGATTTTGATTTCCTGCATTTGCTTCAGCAGCTGGTCAATCGTAATATCCATGGCCACTACGCCCGTTCCGTCCTGCATCTGCTTTGCTACGGTGACAACCATGCTGCCGTCGTTTGCAGCGATGTAAGGATCAGTGACAACGAGCGTGCCGCCAGCCTTCACAGCGTCTTTATACCATGCGCGTGTTCTCGGATCGTAATCGGCCGGAACATTTTCCTTCGGCGCCTGTACGTAGCTGCCGTCTTCCGTTCCTCCGTAAATACGAGCTGCGTCCTTATGAATAGACGTGTATTGCCCGAACTTTTCTTCAAGTTCGGTTTTATTTTTTTTAGAGAATGATGAACCTTTTAAGGTTTCACTGAAAAATTCAATCGCCTTTGCTTTTGCGCCGATATCATTTGTAATGGTCGAGTTAAAAGAGTCGATGTTATTTTTCGCGTTGCCTGAAATCTGATCATCCAGCGAATTGCTCGCCGTATGGTATGAACTGAATTCCAACACGAGAATCGGTATGATTAAGATCACGATAAATGAAATGATTAATTTCCGTGAAATCGATGCCTTTGTACACCAATTGATGAATTTTTTCATATTAAGCTTGCTCCCTCATATGTGATACCTTATATATCGGCTCCTCCTTCACATTTTGTTAACATTTCCCCCTTTTTTATGACTTGATTTTCATTGCCCAAGCCTCCTGCATATCTTATAAAAAAAGAGAGGGGGCGTGCAGATGATTATCATATCCGGCCAAGTGCTTCGGCCCCAGGACATCGCGAACTGGCAGACGGAAGAAAGCCTTGTTCCGTATTTAAATGAACTGATCAATTCTCCCGTACAATTCGATTACGGGTCAATTACTGAACTGATGTTTGAAGCACGGCTGCGGCGCCATATCGTGGAGGCTGCAAGAGAACTGCACGGATCAGGCGCAAAATTTGCAACTTTCGCCAAAACATACGGAAATACGGCTTATTGGAGAGTGACGCCGGAAGGAGCTCTGGAGCTGAAGTACAGAATCCCCGCTTCCAAAGCGATACGGGATATTATTGAAAACGGGGCGTTTTATGCATTTGAATGCGCTACCGCTATTGTTGTGATTTATTATCTGGCCGTCTTAAAGACGATCGGTGAAGAACGGTTTGACCGCCGTTTCCGGGATATTACTTTGTATGACTGGCACTATGAGCACCTGCCGATCTACACGGAAACCGGCAGACACTTTTTACGGGGAGATTGTTTATATTTTAAAAACCCTGAGTTTAATCCCGCAAAGGCCCAGTGGCGGGGAGAAAATGTCATTGTGATGGGGAATGATCAATATTTTGCCCACGGTCTCGGGATTCTGACCGCTGAACAAATCATCCAGAGATTGAATTCTTTAAGAAGAAAAAATGCCGTGCAGTCAGCTTATCTGCTTTCTCAGGCGACAAGGCTTGATGCGCCCGCGCTTTATCAGATCATGCATTAAAACAATCCCATCGTCTGTCATGGTGACGATGGGATGTGAAATGCTTTTCTTTTTCGGTAAAAAGCGGTCGTGCCGAGCGCTTGGTTTGCCGCCCATTCAAACTTCTCTAAGTCATGGCGGGTGACGGCTCTGTCCCGTCTGCTCCATTTAATGGTCCGGACAAAGTAATACCCTTTAATCGGCGCCATGGTGACTTTGGAATGCGGAAAATCTTCAAAGACAAACTCAATATTCCCTCTTTTTTTATAGGACATTTGAAGAATCTTCATCATCCATCACCTCACAGCATCGTAATTATGATCAGCACAAAGCGTCCAAAACGGTTTTCACGTCTGTCGGCCCTTCAAGTTTTGCGGCGGACTGGCCTGCCCATAAAGACATATGCTCCGCGTCTCCTGATTGAGCCGCATGCCCTCGCATCGGCTTTGTCAGCGTATTATGCAGCGGATAGGGCAGCGTTTTCCCCTCATCAGCTTCATATGTTTTCATGAACTGATTCACGATTCCCCGCGCCTGTTTTCCCGAAAACAATGTGGTCAGCCGCGTGTCGGCTCCTTTTGATTCGGCAATGGCTTTTTGATATGCCGGCGAGGCGCTGCTTTCTTCACAAAGGAGAAACGGTGTGCCCACTTGAACACCGTCCGCACCCAAACATCGGGCTGCCTGCACCCCGCGGCGGTCAAAAATGCCTCCAGCCGCAATGACCGGGATTTTCAGCGCGTCTTTAGCCTGCGGAATCAGTGCCATAAGGCCGAGAGCCGGTTCTCCTTTAACCGGCAGAAACGATCCGCGATGCCCGCCGGCTTCTATTCCTTGAAGGATAACGGCGTCCATTCCCCGCTCTTCAAAGGCCTTCGCTTCCTCCGGCGTTGTCGCGGTGCCGAAAAGGAAACAGCCGCTTTTCTTCAGCTTTTCTGCCGTTTTTTCCGGCGGCAGGCCGAAGGTGAATGAGCACGCTTTGACCCCGTAACGGATCAGAAGCTCCGCTTTTTCCTCAAAATCATTCCATTCTTCTTTCAAATCGGAGAACGGCTTGGCGTCATTTGCCCTCGGGATGCGCGCTTTCCATTTTTCAACCAGTTCCTCCTCAGGCATCTGCCTTTCTTCCGGGACGAAAAGATTCACTTGAAAGGAGCGGTTCGTCAGGTCTTTCATCTCGATAAGCTGTTTTTCAAGCGCCTGCGGACTGACGTATCCTGAAGCGAGACTTCCGAGCGCCCCTTCATTTGATACCGCTGATGCCAGGCGCGGTGTGACAAGCCCTCCGGCCATCGGCGCCTGGATGACGGGCTTTGTCAATGATAATGCGTCCATCCACTCACTCATTGTGATTTCCCCCGTTTCAGCCTGTATTTTGATATAACATGTTCTGTTTCTCGGACCGTCAAATTCGCAAAAATAAATGCCCTGCCACGTTCCGAGAATCAGGCGCCCGTCTTCAATGATGACATGCTGGGAGGCGCCCGTTGTACTCGCTTTCATATGCGCCGCCGTATTTCCCTCCATATGCCGGTCCAGTTCATGCTCCCACGGATACACTTCATCAAACCTTCTGAGCATATCCCTTTTCACATCCGGATCGGCATTTTCATTTATGGTAATGCCGGCTGTGGTATGGGGACAGTATATTAGCGCCAAGCCGCTTTTTACGCCTGTTTCGCGGAGAAATACTTCGGCTTCATGCGTGATGTCGATCATTTCATCCCGTCTGTTTGTTTGAATCTGCAATTTTTTCAGCATATGAATGCCCCTTCCTTTTTTTCTCTTCCTTTCCCATATTCGTTTCTGTATTTGTCTTTTCCTGTCGGATCGCGATGATAAACGCAGATCACAAAAAACTTCAGTCTCGGAACTGAAGTTTTTCACCATACATATACGCGGGCTTCATAAGGCTTTAATAGAACAGATGTCACATGCCGATGCGCTGTTGTTTCCATGTTTGCGAGCACGAGCGAATCGGAATCAAGCGGATAACCGGGATGCCTGTATAAGGCGGGGGTTTTGGACAGATTGGTGATGATCAGGGCGGTTTCCGTTCCGTCTTTTCTTACATAGGCATAAATCTGCCGGTCCTCCGGAAGCAGCAATTCATATGTTCCGCTGATCAATACGTCATGTTTTTTTCTGAGGGCGATCAGCCGTTTGTAGAAATGGTATACGGATGTTTCATCCTGCATTTGCGATGCAGCGTTCAGCCATGTGTGATTCGGGTTCACCCCGAGCCACGGGGAAGCATCAGAAAACCCGCCGTTCGCCGCGCCGCTCCATTGCATCGGTGTCCGTGAATTATCCCGGCCCTTTTTCCAGATGATTTTCATCACTTTTTCATGCGGAACACCGCGGGACGTCTCTTTTTCATACAGCTGTTTGCTTGCGACGTCGTCGTAATCTTCAATGGATGGGAACGAAACATTGGTCATGCCGAGTTCCTGCCCCTGGTAAATAAACGGCGTGCCTTTCATCAGCATATACATCGCCGCGAGTGCCTTGGCGCTTTCTTTCAAAAGCCGTTCGTCACCCCATACCGAAACGGAACGGGGCTGGTCGTGATTCTCCATAAATAACGCATTCCAGCCCTTACCTTCCAGACTGTTCTGCCAGCCGGACAAGACGCGCTTAAGCGCCGGAATACAGATACTTTGATTCTCATCCGTATCCCAGAGACCGAGGTGTTCAAATTGAAAAATCATATGAAAGACGCCGTTTTCTTCACCGGCCCAATCAGCCGCCTCCGCAGCCGTCACTCCGTTCGCCTCGCCGACCGTCATGATCGGATAGCGTGAAAATGTTTCCCGCTTCAGCTCTTTCAGGAGATCCATGATGCCTTCCCCATTCATATGATACGGGAAGGACGGGACATACGGGAGACCGTCCGGATTCGGCATATCAGGGAGACCTTCTTTTTTCTTAATATGAGAAATGGCATCCACCCGGAAGCCGTCTATGCCTTTATCAAGCCACCAGCGGATCATTTCATAAACAGACTGCCTCATCGATTCGTTTTCCCAATTTAAATCGGGCTGTTTTTTGTCAAACAGGTGAAGGTAATACTGATTTGTCCCTTGATCATATTCCCATGCCGATCCGCCGAAAATACTTTCCCAATTGTTCGGCTCTTTGCCGTTTTTTCCGTCTCTCCAGATGTACCAGTCCCGTTTTTCGGAATCCTTCGCTGAGCGGGATTCGATAAACCAAGGATGCTCATCACTTGTATGGTTGACGACGAGGTCTATAATCAGCTTCATGCCGAGCGCATGAATATCCGCGAGGAGCCGGTCAAAATCCTTCATCGTCCCGAATTCGCCGGCAATTTGTTTATAATGCCGAATATCGTAGCCATTGTCCGCGCCCGGCGAGTCAAAAACGGGACAAAGCCAGATCACATCCGCCCCCAGCTCTTTTATGTAATGAAGCTTTGCTCTGATCCCGTTAATGTCGCCGATTCCGTCTCCGTTCGAATCCATAAAGCTTCGGGGATAAATTTGATAGACGGCCGCCGTTTTCCACCAATCCGTTTTCATACCGCCACTCCTTTCATTACAGCATATGAAGGAGCGGGATGAAGAAGCATTTTTTTCAGAAAAAAAGCCTCATTGCAAAAAGCAGGAGGCTCAGAAATCAGTTTTTTTAATTTCAACAAAGCGGATATGGTGGTCTTCAGCTTCCAGCACCTTGAATTCACACCCTTCGGCATGAAACACGTCGCCGTTTTTCAGCTCCATTTTTTGTGTTAAGAGCCATCCCGCGATCGTGTCAATGTCTTCATTTTCGATGGCGATATCAAGGAGGTCATTCACCTCTTCTATCAGCGCTTTGCCGTCCATCACATAATGGTGTTCGCCTTTTTTGACGATGTGCGGCATTTCATCCTGGTCATATTCATCGCGAATTTCCCCGACGATTTCCTCCAATATGTCTTCGACGGTCACAAGCCCCGCCGTACCGCCGTATTCGTCAACGAGAATCGCCATATGAATCCGCTCCTTCTGCATGCGGATCAAAAGTTCCTGGACCGGGATGCTTTCAATCACTCTGATGACCGGACGCATAATTTCTTTTAATTCAATGGAACGGCCGAGAAAATACGCCTTAAATAAATCCTTATTGTTAATAATGCCGAGAATGTGGTCTTTGTCTTCCTTAATAACCGGATATCGCGTATACCGCTCGTTGATGATCAAATGAATGGCTTCATCAACTGACTGGTCAAGCGAGATGGCGGCGATTTCGGTGCGCGGCACCATAATTTCTCTGGCGACCCGGTTATCGAATTCAAATATTTTGTTGACGTAACGGAATTCAGATTGATTGATTTGACCTTTTTTATAGCTTTCGGATAAAATCACCCGCAATTCCTCTTCACTGACAACGACTTCATGTTCTTTCACTGAATGAAAGCCGAACAGTTTGACCAAAAATCCGGCCGAGCCGTTTAACAGCTTGATAAACGGATACATCACTTTATAAAAGAGAATGAGCGGTTTCGCCGTCCACAGACTGACGGCTTCGGCTTTTTGAATGGATATCGTTTTCGGTGCAAGTTCGCCGATGACGACGTGCAGATACGTGACGGCGATAAACGCCGCAATAAACGTGACGACGTGCGTAATGGATGACGGCATTCCGATCAGGCTGAAAACAGGAAGAAGAATCCGCTGAATCGTCGGTTCACCGAGCCAGCCGAGTCCGAGCGCCGTAATCGTAATGCCGAGCTGGCACGCTGATAAGTACTCATCGAGATTTGAAATAACCCTGTGCGCCGCAAGCGCCCGGCTGTCTCCGGTTTCAACCAGTTCCGCAATTTTTGATCCGCGGATTTTTACGATCGCAAATTCCGCCGCCACAAAGATGGCCGTTAATCCGATTAACAGCATAATGAGAATCAGTTTTAATATAAGCAAAAAAACCCCTACCGCAAACGGTAAGGGGCCACCTCCTTCGTGTTAATTCTCATTACGACCGTTTAAGAAAATCATCACAAAACGAAGCAGCTCGAATAATGAAACGAGCGCCGCAGCCACATACGTCAGCGCGGCGGCGTTCAGCACTTTATTCACGCCGTGTTCTTCACTGTTGCGAATGAATCCTTCCGACACGATAATCCGCTTCGCCCTCGCGCTGGCATTAAACTCGACAGGCAGCGTGACAAGCTGGAAAAAAACAGCGGCAGAGAATAAAATAATGCCGAGTCCGATTAAATTCAAGCTGCCCAGGAGCATCCCGCCCAAGAAAAGCAGAGGGGCGACCCCGGAGGCAAAATTGACGACCGGAAAAATTTTGTGTCTCAGCACAAGCGCGCCGTATGATTCCTGATGCTGCAAAGCATGTCCGACTTCATGGGAAGCGACGGAAATGGCGGAAATGGAGCGGCCGTAATATACCGGCTCAGATAAACGCACCACCCGTTCCGTCGGGTCGTAATGGTCTGTTAAAGTGCCTCTTACCGGTTCTACCGGCACATCATATAAACCGTTTATATCAAGAATCCGTCTTGCCGTTTCCGCCCCCGTCCGCTGACTGGAAGCTTCCACGTCTGAGTATTTCTGAAAATTGCTTTTCACTTTAAATTGTGCCCAAAACGACAATCCCAATGCAGCAATTGTTAAAAAGACAAACAGCATATTATCCTCTTCCTTTTTCTCTTATATCGTACGAACTGCTTATATATTATTTTAATGAATGGCCGCTTTCCTGTACAGAAATCCGCTTCTTTTTTCTGACAGGAATCAAACCTGCGAGCATGATCAGAAAACACCCGGCCATTGCAGTATAAAACGGAAACGTGCCAACGGTCCCCTTTGCAAAAGCAAGCCATGAAAAGCCGCCGGACATATGATTGTATCCATTCAAATCGAAAATAAGCAATACGGCCGCTGAAGCGAGCAGCTGCGCTCCGGCCAGCGCCGCCAGCACTTTTTGAATGACTGTCATCTGACTCACCCTTTTTCGGTCCGTTTCTTTATCATATGAAAAAAACCGGGTGAATATGTTTTCGCCGATTTTTGAAAGACATCAAATGAACTGGGACATACTGTATAAAAAAAAGATACAGGTGTGATCCATCATGAAAGTGACAAATGGCGAAAAAGAACAGCTGAGCAATGCGATAGACAGAATGAATGAGGGGCTTGACGTCTTTATCCAGCTCTATAATGAATCGGAAAACGACGAACCTCTCATTCAGTTCGAGGATGAGACGGCCGAGTTAATCAGACAGGCGCGTGACTCATACGGCCAGGAACAGCTGAACGAAAAATTAAATACCATTATTAAGCAGATTTTGTCCATTTCTCTGTCGAAGGAAGAGCCGGACGAATGAAATCAAACCGTATCTTTATTTCCTGGCTGAGATGGCCGTTATATATTCGGATCGGATTGATCATTATCGCCTTGATCTTATTGTTCGGTCAATTGATTTACATGCTTGAACCGAAGCAATTCACGTCTGTGTTTGAAGGGATTTGGTGGGCGGTTATTACAGTGGCTACGGTCGGCTACGGCGATTACGTGCCCCAGACGCCGCTCGGGCAGATTGCCGGCATGGTGCTTGTATTAAGCGGAGCGAGTTTTGTGACCGCCTATTTCGCCACGCTTTCTTCAGCCGTGTTCAGCAAACAGCACCGCTATGTCGAAGGAAGGGTCGCCTTTAAAGGCAAGGGGCACGTCATTCTTGTCGGATGGAATGAGAAATCACATATGCTTCTGAAAGAGCTGCAGCACTTCGCACCATCAAAAACCGTCGTCCTGATCGATGATTCATTACGAGAAGGGCCGCTTATTGAGAACGTCCATTTCATCCGCGGACACGCTGCTGACGACGGCACGCTCAATAAGGCGAATATTACGGAAGCCGATACCGTCATTCTGACAGCAGACCAGCAGAAGAATGAAGCGGAAGCTGATATGCTGTCGGTATTAACGCTGCTCGCCATCAAAGGGCTGCATCCGTCCGTGTATTGTATCGTAGAAATTTTAACGGAACGGTATGTCAAAAACGCCGAACGCGCCGGAGCCAATAAGATTCTGTGCACATCACGGCTGTCGAGCCGGGTGATGTTTGAGCATTACCGGGTCAAGCTGCAGCTTGCCAAACCGCAAACGCTGTCCGATCTGACGCTGGAGAAAAAGGTTCGCATCATTCCCGTCCCCGAGGAATTAAAAGGCTTATCTTATTATGATTGTGCGCTCTATTATCTCAAGCGGAATACCACGATCATCGGCATACAAAAAGAAGAGGGGCCGATGCTTACCCCTCCCTTGTCATACCACGTGCTCAGCACTGATCTGTTTTTGGCTCTTTAATGCAGCAGAACATCTTCAAGCTCTTTCACGAGTGAAATGCCGATATCGATATATGAACGGTCAATTGCTGCATCCCGGCGTTTCGGCTCGGAGAATTGGTTGAATAATGATTCAAAAACACCGCCGCCTGCTGTATCATCCGTTTCCTGCTGATAGACGTGCCTCAGCAAAAAGGGCGTGCCGATTGTAACGGCAGCCCCCCGTTCATCCAGCCGTCCTTTATTTGCTTCAACAGGGATACGGAGAAATAAATAGCCGTCCTGATCGGAAATTTTATAATCAAAGAATCCCCGGTCATACTCCCAGCCGCCTCCGATGGTATAACCGATCGGTTTCAGCACCTGTTCCAATTCGCGGAATAAAAAAGATTGCCCTTCAAGTGAAGATGGTATGCTGATCATGTAAATATGCTCCTTTTAGTCTTTAGCGTCCCCGCTCTGCGGCATCTTCATACGGCTTCCGGGAAGAATCAGGAGCCGCAGACAGACGCTGAAAAGAGAAAACGGCGCATTCAATCAGAAAATACGTCACAATTGCGGACGCAGCGGCTTCAGGTGAAATAAAGAAAACGGCGGCATAGAGACAGCACTTCGTAATCAGCGAATGCATCCGGCCAATCTTCAGTTTCAGCCGGACCATATCCGTAAAAAACCCGAGTGGAAGAGCGAAAAACAGGATGGTTTGTAAGAGGACAGCGGAAGAAGGATTCAGCGCAGGATAGACAATAACGGCGGAACAGACGGAAATGACGGCATGCTTCCATAAGAGTCGTGCCAATTCATCATCACACCTTTCACGGTTTAAAAAAGGCTGACCCGTCATGCGGCGGGCCAGCCATTCTTTTTATTTTTCAAGGCGTTTTTCAAGCTCTGCTTTTTTCTCTTCAAATCCCGGTTTGCCGAGAAGCGCGAACATATTCACCTTATAGGCTTCAACACCCGGCTGATCAAACGGGTTGACTCCGAGCAGGTAACCGCTCATCGCCACCGCTTTTTCAAAGAAATAGACGAGATATCCAAATGTATATGCGTTAAGCTCCGGAATGTTGACAATTAAGTTAGGCACTTTTCCGTCTGTATGGGCAAGCATCGTGCCTTGGAACGCTTTTTTGTTGACGAAATCGACCGTTTTGCCGGCTAAATAATTTAAGCCGTCAAGATCATTTTCCGCTTCTTCAATAGTCAGCTCATGCTTCGGTTTTTCAACGTTTAATACAGTTTCAAACAGATCGCGTCTGCCTTCCTGCACGTATTGTCCGAGAGAGTGAAGGTCTGTTGAGAAGTTAGCGGAAGAAGGATAGATTCCTTTCTCGTCTTTTCCTTCACTTTCGCCGAAGAGCTGCTTCCACCATTCTGCAAAGTATTGCAGCGCAGGCTCGTAGTTGATGAGCATTTCAATGGTTCTTCCTTTATTATACAGAACATTGCGGACGACGGCGTATTGATAAGCCGCATTCTCTTCTAATTCCGAGCTGGAAAAGTCTTTGCTTGCATCCAGAGCGCCCTTCATCATTTCATCGATATCAGCCCCGCTTACCGCAATCGGCAGAAGGCCCACCGCAGTCAGAACGGAGAAACGTCCGCCGACATCATCAGGAATAACGAATGATTCAAAGCCTTCTTCATTAGAAAGCGTTTTTAAAGCGCCGCGCTCTTTATCTGTCGTCGCGTAAATCCGCGCTTTCGCTTCTTCTTTTCCGTATTTTTCTTCTAGAAGTTTGCGGAAAATCCGGAAAGCGATCGCAGGCTCCGTCGTCGTGCCGGATTTAGAAATTACATTGATAGAGAAATCAGCGTCTTCCAAAAGATCCATAACGTCTTTCATATAAGTTGAGCTGATATTGTTGCCGATAAAGATAACTTGAGGGTTTTTGCGTTTATCTTTCGGCAGGACATTATAGAAAGAATGATTGAGCGCTTCAATCGCCGCCCGGGCGCCTAAGTATGAACCGCCGATTCCGACGACGAGGAGCACGTCTGAATCTGATTTAATTTTTTCAGCGCTTTTTTTAATGCGCGCGAATTCTTCTTTATCGTAGTTTTCAGGGAGGTCCACCCAGCCTAAAAAGTCGCTTCCGGCGCCTGTTTTTTCATGGATATTATGGTGTGCCGTTTTTACGAAATCACGTGCGTATGTAAGTTCATGTTCATTGAAAAATGGTAACGCTCTTGAGTAATCAAAGCGTACATGCGTCATTTGCTTGTCCCTCCATAACGGTGAATTGTTTTCTCTTTCACTTTATATGAACTCCACCGCTAAATCAAGTCATGAAGAAGGCCGGGTGACTGCGGGATTTACGCAATCACTCCGGCCGGAAACCTGATCTTACAGAGACGCCTTCAGTATCGCAAGCACGTCATCTTTGTTCAGTTTTTGGAAATTGCCGAATCCGCCGTGTTCCATTTCTTTTGCGGCGATGTCTGCGATCAGTTCAAGCTTGTCTTCGCCGATGTCATAATCCGCAAGGCGGGACGGCGCGCCGAGGCTTGACCAGAACGCTGACAATTTATCGATACCTTCGAGCGCAATTTCTTTATCCGTTTTGCCTTCAGTATCAATGTCAAACATGTTGAGCATGAGGTTTTTAAAACGGTCTACATTTGTATCAAGCGTGTATCTCATCCAGTTCGGGAACAAAATCGCGAGTCCTCCCGCGTGAGGGATGTCATATACGGCTGATACGGCGTGCTCCATCGTGTGGGAAGCCCAATCGCCGAAATAGCCCATCTGCAGCGTGCCGTTTAATGCGATCGTACCCGCGTATAAAATCGTTTCGCGGTGCTTATAGTTCCCGAGGTCTTCCAAAAGCTTCGGCGCTGTTTCAATTACCGTCTGAAGTACCGCAAAGCACATTCTGTCCTGAAGCGGCGTGTTTTCAACATTGTGGAAATATTGTTCAAATACGTGGCTCATCATATCCACCATGCCGTATACGGTTTGGTTTTCAGGTACGCTGAATGTATTCTCAGGGTCTAAAATGGAGAAACGCGGATGAGTGACATTGCTGCCCCATACGAATTTTTCATTTGTTTCCCAATTTGTGATAACGGAATCCGGGTTCATTTCAGAGCCAGTCGCCGCAAGCGTCAGCACCGTGCCGAACGGAAGCGCGTCCTGCGCTGTTACTTTTTTGCTGTAAATGTCCCATGCGTCGCCGTCATACTTCGCTCCGGCCGCAATCGCTTTTGTACAGTCGATGACACTTCCGCCGCCGACTGCGAGAAGAAAATCAATCTCATGCTGTCTGCACAGCTCAATTCCTTTATTCACCGTTGCCAGACGCGGGTTTGGTTCAACGCCCGCAAGCTCATGAACAGATGCGCCTTCTTCTTTTAAGATGCCTGTTACTTGGTCATACAGGCCGTTTCTCTTAATGCTGCCGCCTCCGTATACAAGCAGTACATTTTTCCCGTATTGCTTCAGCTCTTTTTTCAATTGGTCGATTTGACCTTTTCCGAAAATCAGTTTCGTCGGATTGTAGTACGTAAAGTTCTCCATTCACAATAACCTCCAAAAAAATCGTAAGGGAATTACTATAACACAGAAAAAAAGGAGCTGCCAATTCGGCCGCCCCCTTTATTTGATTACAATGATGCTTTCAGTATCGCAAGCACATCTTCTTTTTGCAGTGATTTGAACTGTCCGAATGCGCCGTTTGCCATCGCTTTATCAGCAATCGTATCCAGCTTCTCGTCAGAAATGTCATAATCAGCGAGTCTGTTCGGAGCGCCGAGGCTCGTCCAGAACGCAGACAGCCTGCTGATCCCTTCAAGCGCGATCTCTTCATCTGATCTGCCTGTCTCGGCAATATCAAAGACACGGACGGCAAGCTGTTTAAAGCGGGCCGGATTTTCTTTGAGTACATGTCTCATCCAGTTCGGGAACAGAATCGCCAAACCTCCCGCGTGCGGTATATCGTAAACCGCAGACACCGCATGCTCGATGTTGTGTGTGGCCCAATCCCCTCTTGCGCCCATTGACAGCATTCCGTTCAATGCGATTGTGCCTGTATATAAAATCGTCTCACGAAGCTCGTAGTTCTCCAGATCATTGATCAGCTTCGGCGCTGTTTCAATCACCGTGCGCAGAAGCGATTCACACATCCGGTCCTGATACGGCGTGTTTGACGTGTGGTGGAAATATTGTTCAAATACGTGGCTCATCATATCGACCATGCCATAAATGGTGTGGTCTTTTGGAACGGTAAATGTGTTTACCGGATCAAGAATAGAGAATTTAGGATAAACGAGCGGGCTTCCCCATCCGTATTTCTCTTGTGTCTCCCAGTTTGTGATGACTGATCCGGAGTTCATCTCTGATCCGGTCGCCGCAAGCGTCAGCACTGTTCCGAACGGCAGCGCTTCTTTCGGCTGGTGTTTTTTCGTGACGATATCCCATGCGTCACCATCATATTTAGCACCCGCCGCGATGGCTTTCGTGCAGTCAATGACACTTCCGCCGCCGACGGCCAATAAGAAATCGATGTTGTTTTCTTTACAGAGCGCAACACCTTTGTTTACCGTTGAGACACGCGGATTCGGCTCTACGCCTGCCAATTCATGTACGGTAACTCCTGCTTTTTTCAGCAGCTCGGTTACTTGATCGTAAAGACCGTTGCGCTTAATGCTGCCGCCTCCGTATACGAGCAGCACGTTTTTTCCGTACGGCTTGATTTCTTCAGGAAGTTTTTCAACCTCTCCCTTTCCGAAAATCAATTTCGTCGGATTCCAATATGTAAAGTTTTGCATGACATCTCCTCCTTTGGATTTATATTATGCAGAAAGATGACGTTCAATGTAAAGCAATCCGCTTTTTTGACGGCACATCATACGGTTTACAGACGTCGTAACCTCGGGAATGGCACAGATATAGCTTGAAACAGTGTGATTTTCACGGCGGAGAATGTAGTATGCATAGATTCTTTGCTTTGTCACAATCTATAACTGTTTCACGAATTCATAGAGGAGGTTGTTTACATGAGTGTTATTCAGCGTATCTGTCTCGTTTTAACGATTATCGGCGCTATTAACTGGGGACTGATCGGATTTTTCCAATTTGATTTAGTAGCAGCCATCTTCGGCGGCCAAGGATCAGCTCTGTCGCGGATTATTTACGGCCTTGTCGGCATCGCCGGTCTGATCAATCTCGGCCTGCTGTTTAAGCCGAACGAAGAAACATCCCGCGAGGAAGCAACAAATCCGGAAGTCAGATAAACATAAAAAAAGCACCGAACATACATATCCGGTGCTTTTTTTTGATGCTTATTTTTTGATAAGGTCTTTGCGGTTGGACTGTTCAATCCACTCTTCAAGCTTATCTTTCAGTGTGTTGAAACCTTGCGGAGCAGAAGCTTCTTCAGAAACTTGAGCCGCTTTTGGTTTTCTTGGTTTGCTTTCTTTTCTTTCAGGCGCAGCTTGAGTCGCACGGATAGAAAGGCTGATTTTACCTTTTTCTTCGTCAACTGCAAGTACTTTTACTTGTACTTCGTCACCGATTGAAAGATGTTCATTGATGTCTTTTACGAAACCGTGAGTGACTTCAGAAATGTGCACAAGTCCTTGAGTTTCTTCATCTAATGCAACAAACGCACCATACGCTTGTAATCCTGTTACTTTACCAGTGTAAACACTGCCCACTTCAAATTTTGCTGCCATTCATAACAACTCCTAAGTTAAATTAAATACAGTTTATACGCAATTTAAAATTATATCATACAAGTTTGTTTTTCGCAAAGAGAACTTTTTTTATGAGGATGTTTAAGCACGGAAAAAGGAGGGTATACTATGTTTACGAAGGCTTTCTAGTATTCCCCCCCTTTTATTTGGATGCGAACTGGGTTCGTATCTTTTTTTATGCCCTTTTTTCAACAAACCGTTTGATTCTGACGAGCGCTTCCTGAATCTGCTCAATGGATGTTGCATAGGAGCATCTGATGTACCCTTCGCCGCTCGGGCCGAACACATTCCCCGGAACGACGGCTACTTTTTCTTCAAGAAGCAGCTGTTCTGCGAATTCTTCTGAACTCATGCCGGTCGACTGAATGGAAGGAAAGGCGTAAAATGCTCCGCCGGGGTGGTGGCAGCCGAGTCCGATTTCGTTCAGCGTTTCCACAATGAGATTTCGGCGTCTCCGGTAGCTTTTTTTCATTCTTTCCACGTCTTCCTGACCGTTTTTCAGCCCTTCAAGCGCCGCGTACTGCGCCATAGAAGGCGCGCACATCATCGCGTGCTGATGAATTTTGAGCATGGCGTCCCTGATCACGGGAGGCGCAGCCGTAAACCCGAGTCTCCATCCCGTCATGGCAAATGCTTTGGAGAACCCTGAAATAAGAATCGTCCGCTCCTTCATGCCGCGGATGGCCCCCATACTCGTGAATGGCTCGTCATACGTCAATTCGGCATAAATTTCATCGGCGAGCACAATGATGTCGTGTTTTTCAGCGAAAGCAGCGATTGATTCAAGCTCTTCTTTTGAATAGACGGAACCTGTCGGATTTGACGGCGAACAAAGAAGCAGCGCTTTTGTTTTGTCCGTCAGAGCCGCTTCAAAATCGGCTGCTGATGCTTTGAACCCTTTTTCAGCGGTAGTCTGAATCGGCACCGGCTTCGCTCCCGTCAGTGTCACGAGTGATTCATAGGCGACAAAACACGGTTCGGGAATTAACATTTCCTCTCCCGGATTCATAATGGCGCGGACAGCGAGATCAAGCGCCTGGCTTGCCCCTACCGTAACAATCAGTTCACTGTCAGGCGAATAATTCAGGCCGAACCGCTGATCTAAATAGCGGCTGATTTCTTCTCTCAGTTCATAAAGACCCGCATTTGCCGTATAAGCCGTATAGCCCTGTTCTAAAGAAAGAATACTCGCTTCCCTCACGTTCCAGGCCGTCACAAAGTCAGGTTCCCCCACTCCCAGTGAAATGACGCCTTCCATCGTAGCGGCCAGATCAAAGAATTTGCGGATGCCTGACGGTTTAATCTGCTGCACATAGTCAGATAAATAAGAAGTCTTCGTTTCCATTTACGGAGACACCACGATTCTTTTGTCATCGTCTCCGCTTTCAAAGACTTTGCCGTCATGCTTATATTTTTTCAGAATAAAGTGCGTTGTCGTGGAAACGACGGAATCAAGGGTGGACAGTTTTTCAGACACGAAGCTCGCAACGTCTGACATCGTGTTGCCGCGAATAACGACAGATAGGTCATACACCCCTGACATCAGGTATACTGATTCAACTTCCTGGAATCTGTATATCCGTTCAGCGACTTCATCAAAGCCAACATTTCGTTTCGGAGTGACTTTTACGTCAATCATCGCCGTGACGCCTTCCAAACCGTCGACTTTGCGCCAATCAATCATAGCTGCATAATCAATGATGACTTTTTCCTTTTCAAGCTTTTCAATGATGCTTTTGACTTCATCGGCGGGAATGTTCGCCATTTTTGCAATCGTTTCCGCGTCAACGCGGCTGTTTTCGTCTAAAATTTCTAATATTTCTGTTTCTTTTTCGGTCAGCTTCATATGTTTCACACCTTTGCATTATCAAAAATCTTCATGACATTATATCACGATTTTCGACAAATGCTAAGAAAAACCCGAAAGAAACCGGAGCTAAAATCTGACAATCAAAAAAGCCTTTACATCACAACAAAGAAAGGATGGCGAAGCCTTTTATGGAAGCTGTTTCACCGATTAAACGGGCCGCGATACACGGAGTTGAGCTGTATTACGAGCATTATGAAAATCCCGGCAGAGACACACTCGTCTGCGTACACGGTTTTTTATCTTCGGCATTCAGCTTCAGAAAACTGATACCGCTGCTCAGAAACCATTATGATATTATCGCCGTTGACCTGCCTCCTTTCGGACAATCGGAAAAATCACGGACGTTCGTATATACTTATGCAAACCTCGCCAAGCTTCTGATCGGACTTCTTGAAAAGCTCAATATCAGCCGGGCCGCGCTCGTCGGCCATTCGATGGGCGGCCAGATTTCCTTATCCGCGTCTCTTCTTAAACCAGAGCTTTTTTCTAAAATCGTCCTGCTGTGCAGCTCGGGGTATTTAAAACGCTCGCATCCGTCGATTATATTCGGAACGCATATCCCTTGTTTTGACTTGTATCTTAAGTATTGGCTTTCAAAAGACGGCGTGCTGAAAAACCTGCTAAATGTCGTACATGACCGGACGCTTATCGACCAGGAAATGATTGACGGTTATGAAAAACCATTTACAGACCGGCAGATTTTCAAAGCAATGACAAGGTTCATCAGGCACAGGGAGGGCGATTTGGACTCTGAAGATTTGAAGAGAGTACAAAACCCCGCTCTTTTAATATGGGGGGAAGAAGACCGGGTCGTGCCGGTCTCAGTCGGAGAACGGCTTCACCGCGACCTCCCGGATTCCATTTTGTATTCGCTTAAAGATACGGGGCATCTCGTCCCCGAAGAGCGTCCGGAGTTTGTTTCGGAGCGGATTTTTGAATTTATCCAATAACAAAAACCGGCGATATCGCCGGTTTTTAAGGGGTGCAGGAGCTGCTTTCTTTTATGAACAGCAGCTGCTCGGCCACCTTTTGGCAGCCTTCGATCGGAAGTTTTTGTTCAAATGAAGCTTCAAAGATATCCTGAATGGCTTCTGCCAGCTTGTCGGCACGATCTTCACGATAGACGGCCTGAACGATATCGACGGCTTCTGTCTCATAAAATTCTTCTCCATATTTAAACGGGTCCCACTTGGCAATGATTTTCATCATTCCCATGACCGCTTGGCTTTCTTCCATTTTCATCACCGCTTATAATAAAGTTTGCAAATCTATTTTACCATAGATACACTGTGAAAATAATGATACTACAGGAGTGACATACATGAACTTTGACCTTCGAGAAAACCGGCTTGGCACACAATCGGTGAAATGGGACACGGCAGAAGCGTTATTCGGCGTATCGGACGCACTTCCGATGTGGGTGGCCGATATGGATTTCCGAGCTCCCGAAGCGGTCACTGAAGCCTTAAAAGCCCGCCTTGACCACGGGATATTCGGTTATACGTCTCCTGACGAAAATACAAGAGAAGCCGTCGCTTCATGGCTTCATACTCGGCACGGCTACCGGCCCGATCCCGCAAGCATCGTGTTCAGCTCCGGGGTTGTCACGGCGATCAGCATGGCCGTACAGGCCTTTACCGAACCGGGAGATCCGGTTTTGATCCAGTCACCCGTGTATACGCCTTTTTATCAGATGATCGAGGAAAACAAACGGCGGGTTTTACATAACCCATTACGGGAAGAAAACGGAATCTACTGCATGGATTTTGAGGATATTGAGAAAAAGCTGAGCGATTCTGAGGTTAAGCTGATGATTCTTTGCAATCCGCACAATCCGTCCGGGAGAGCGTGGAGCCGGGATGAGCTTTTGAAGCTCGGATCGCTGTGCGCCGCCCATAACGTCACCGTCGTTTCTGACGAAATACATTCCGACTTGATGCTGTACGGAAAGCCGCATACGCCATTTGCTTCTCTGTCTGAGGATTTTGCGCGGATTTCCGTTACTTGTGTCGCGCCGAGCAAGACGTTTAATATCGCCGGCATTCAGGCATCCGCCATTATCATTCCCGATCGGTATAAGCGGGTGAAATTCTCCGCCGCATTGCATCAGAACGGAATTTCCAACCTCAACACATTTGCGGTTGCAGCAATCGAAGCCGCCTATACAAAGGGGGGCCCTTGGCTCGATGCGCTGATCCCTTACATTGAGGGAAATATGAAATTGGCTGAAGACTTTTTAAGAAAAGAATTGCCGAAAGTCCGCATGATGAAGCCTGACGCCTCCTATTTGATCTGGATGGATTTCAGCGAATACGGGTTTTCGGACGCAGAGCTCAGAGAAAGAATGCTCAAAAAAGGGAAAATCATTTTAGAACCGGGAACGAAATACGGACCCGGCGGCGAAGGATTTATGAGACTCAATGTCGGCTGTTCGGCCGCCGCCGTAAAAGAAGGGCTTGAGAGAATCAAAGCAGCGCTCGCTTAGCAGCCGAAAGAACGCCTTTATCCGAAGAGATAAGGGCGTTCTCTTTAGAGAAAAAATATACTTTTTTTGCCGGTAAAGATGTTATAATAGATTCATATTTACATAGGAAAGGATTTCGCATAAATGGAGATTGTAAAGGATTACCTGCTTCACTTCTCTTTTATACTATTCCCTATTTTTCTTTATCAAGTCTTCTGGCTCAGCAAGCCTGATTTGCTTGTGCCGAGAGCGAACCGCCTGCTGGTCGCCGTATTTGCAGCGTCATCTTCATTATTATGTACGGCATTTCCCATCCAGGAACTTCATACCGTCCGTTACGGATTGCAGCTGATTCCCATTATCGTCTGCCTGCTTTATTCCGGAACTGCCGCAGGACTTGCCGCAGGGGCAGTATCCGTTTTTTCTCAGCTCATATGGTTTGAACCTTCCGCTCTTTTTTTCTTATCCTTAATTCCTTTTTTAATCATCATTCCTATCCGGCTCCAATCGAAATGGCCTTTTTTTTCAAAGCGGAAGAAACTGCTTTTCGCTCTTCTCATCGGCTGCACTGAAGCCGTCCTATTAACCGCAGCTGTCTTCATCTATTCCGTAACCAATATTTTCAATTTTCAAAATCTATCTTCTATTTATTACGAGGCGGCAATATCCGTATTTTTTCAGGTCAGCGCCCTGGTGCTGTGCATTTATTTGATTGAGATCATTGATGAGAATGCGTCCATGCGGGCAAGGCTGATACACTCAGAAAAAATGGCTGTCGTCAGTGAGCTTGCAGCGAGCGTCGCCCATGAAGTCCGCAATCCGCTTACAGTCGTCAGAGGTTTTGTGCAGCTGCTGTTCAGCGGCGAACAGCTTCAGGACAAATCACACTCCGGGTATCAGAAGCTTGTGCTGTCCGAACTCGACCGGGCTCAGACGATCATAACGAATTATCTGGATATGGCGAAGCAGGATGATTATGAAAAGGAAAGGTTTGATATTTCTCTGCTCGTGAAGGAAACGAGTTCCTTAATGGAGTCATACGCCAATTTTAAATCGGTGACGGTTCGAAGCGAGCCGGATTTATATGTGTACGGGGACATAAAAAAACTGAAACAGGCCTTCATTAATCTGATTAAAAACAGTATTGAAGCTGTGCCTTCTGAAAACGGCCGAATCGAGGTCTCCGTTCAAAAACAGGAACAGATGATTCTCATTCAGATTACGGATAACGGAATCGGCATGTCCGACGACGAACTTCAGAAACTCGGCAAGCCGTATTATACACTGAAGACTAACGGCACCGGGCTCGGACTTACTGTGACATTCTCGATTATTCAGCATCATGAAGGCTCCGTCTATTTCACCAGCGGCGAGCACTCGGGCACAACGGCCTCCGTCAGGCTTCCGGCAGCTGTTCACTAGCCAATCGCGCTGATCTTTTATAGAATAAGCAGAGAGGTGAACGCTATGGATTCATTTGAAATCGGCACAATCGTAAAAGGGTTTTATAAAACAGGAGCATACATAGGGGAAGTGACAGACGTCAGGCCTAAGCACTATTTAGTAAAAATTAAAGCCGTTCTGACGCATCCCGCTCAAGGAGATCTTCATCATCCGAAGCAGGCGGATGTTCCGTTTTTTCATGAAAGAAGAGCGCTTGCATACGGGGAACAGACAAACATACCGCACCAGATGGTCAAACCGTTTGAAGGTGAAGTGCCTGATTATACGGCTTCCTTACAGGCTGCGGCTGCCCGGCTGAAAGATCAGCTCACAGCGGACGGCTCAGAATGGGCGAAACGATCGCTCGCCAGCTTGGCCGTGTTAGAGCGTGACTATTTTAAAGAACTTTGACCCAGTCGGCATGATTGGGTTTTTTTATGTGGCCCGGCGAAACAGTTCAGTCAGATCGACGCGATCGCCGATCGTCGGAGGTTTCGGTTTTTCAAGATATTGTTTATCGCGCTCGACAAGCTTGAATAACTTGTGAGTCGTCATCGCATCATCCAGCGCTTTATGATGCGTACCCGTCCCTTTATCGCCGTACTCTTCAGCCGCTTTCCACAGGCCCGTCAATGTTCTGTCACCGAAGAAGTTTTTGTATTCAAGGGACAGATCCCGGAGTTCTCCTTTAAATGGAAAAGGGATGTGGTTAAACATGCAATTTTGCTTTAACACTTTCATGTCCATATTGCCCCAGGTGACGATCGTGCAGTTTTTATCAGGATCAAGCTCATTTAATTTGCGGATGAATTCATTAAACGTGATTCCGCCGTCCACGTCTTCTTGAGTGATGTTCAGAAAGGTTTTGCACCGTTTCGTCAGCTTCGGAAATTTTTTCGGTTTGATATAACTTGAAAACGTTTCAGCCACTTCGTCATCCACCGTTTTGACAATCCCCGCTTCAATAATCTCGGGAAAGAAATTTTGCGGGCTGTATTTTCCGTCAGGCATCGTAAATTCGAAATCAATAATGAGCAGACTGCGCTGATCCACTTTTTTTACACCTGCCTTTCCTCCGATCAAAAATGATATTTTATGATAGTATATCAGTTTCCCCTCTGAAACTTTCTTCATTTTCTAAAAATAATGAATTTTCCTATATCCGCATCAAAAATACAAATACCGAATTCATTCCTATATACTTATTATTAGACACACGAAAAGTAAAGAAGGTGATGTTATTTCTGTCCGTAAGAAGAACTTCGTCGTCATTTGGATTACAAATTTCTTTGTTTCCGCCAGCATGACCATGATTGTTCCGTTTCTTTCGCTGTATATCGAATCGATCAGCCCCCACTCCGGCGGGTATGTGCAGAGATGGAGCGGGTATGTGTTCGGCGTCACGTTTTTAATGGCGTTTGTGATTTCTCCGTTTTGGGGAAGATTCGGCGATAAGCAAGGCTACAAAAAAATTCTTTTGATTACAGGAACCGGCATTGCCGCAAGCATTTTATTAATGGGGTTTGTGACATCGGTTTATCAGCTGTTTGTCCTGCGGCTGCTAATGGGCCTCGTGACAGGCTTTGTTCCGACATCGCTTGCCATGATTTCGGCGCAGACGCCGAAAGAAACTGCCGGGAAAACACTCGGCACCTTGCAGATGGGTCAGGTGTCAGGCACTTTATTCGGACCGATGCTGGGCGGGCTGCTCGCTGACAGCTTCGGGTTTACGTACACGTTTTTTATTACGTCCTTTGTCATTTTCGCATCCGTGCTGCTCGTTTTATTTCAGGTCAACGAGCAGCCGCTCGGCGAGAAACAAAGCAAGCGGAAAACCTATTCCAGAAAACAGGTGCTCTCCTATATTTTTCACCAGCCCGCGCTTTGGGCGATGATGGTGCTTACCATGATCGTGCAAACCGGCAATTTCAGCATTCAGCCGCTGCTTGCTTTATATGTCAATGAGCTGCACGGGCCTGTTAATTTAGCTTTTTTCTCCGGAATGGCGTTTTCAGCTACCGGACTCGGAAGCTTATTGCTTGCCCGGAAATGGGGAGACTTCGGCGACCGCTTCGGCCACAGCCGGATCTTAATCGTGCTTTTGATCGCATCAGCGGTGTTTTTTATTCCGCAGGCGCTCGCCTCCTCTCTCTCCATCCTTTTAGTCTTCAGATTTCTGTTCGGCATGGTCATGGGCGGCACGCTGCCCTGCATTACGGCAGCGATCCGCGTCAGGGCGCCGGGCAGCATTCAGGGTGAGGTGCTCGGCTATAACGTCAGCTTTCGGTTTCTCGGAAATGTGCTCGGCCCTCTGCTCGGAGGCGCGGTATCGAGCGGTTTTTCCATTTCGGCTGCTTTCTACGTCACCGCCTTTCTCTTTTTGGCAGGCGCGGGACTTTTATGGATGGCCGGACATCTGCAAAAGGATACAGCGTCAAATGCGGGCTGACCGATCAGCAATCACGATTTCTTCTAAATTTAACCTTCTCGTATTCTTAAAAGAATGATACGATATGGCTAGAAATCAGGAGAAAAGAGAGTGACCATGGTACGTAAAATAATCGGATGGATTTTGCTGCTTGGCATTATCCCGTTGTTTGCATTTACAGTTATTGCTTCCGGCAAAGAGGTAAAACAAATCAAGCCTTTTGATCAGGTGCTCGATAACCATATTGATTTAAAAGCAATCAATCTGGTTCAAAACAGTTACATGTATGACAGGGACGGAAGCCTTGTTTCTGAAATTGTCAGCGATCATGAGAACCGCGTAATCGTGCCCTTCAATAAAATACCGAATGAGGT
Source organism: Bacillus sp. FSL K6-2819 (assembly GCF_038008305.1). Taxonomy (NCBI): domain Bacteria; kingdom Bacillati; phylum Bacillota; class Bacilli; order Caryophanales; family Bacillaceae; genus Bacillus; species Bacillus sp. FSL K6-2819. Next base: position 3,001,240 of record NZ_JBBOYV010000001.1, read on the forward strand.
AAAACAGCTGTTTTTGACCTCTGAGGACCGTCATTTTTATGAGCATAAAGGGTTTGATTTTATGGGGATGGTCAGGGCAGCCGCCTCCAATTTCAAAGATCATAAAATTGACCAGGGCGCCAGCACCATCACCCAGCAGCTGGCAAGGAACGTGTATTTAAGCCATGAACGCACCTTCAGCCGAAAACTGACGGAGCTGGCCTATTCCTATCAGCTTGAGAAAAAATACAGCAAAGATGAGATTTTAGAAGGCTACTTAAATACGATTTATTTTAATAACGGGGTATACGGTGTCGGTTCGGCGGCACAATTTTATTTCAGCAAGCCGCTGAAATCTCTCACCCTGGGAGAAATGGCTTTCATCTGCGCCATCCCTAATAACCCTACATTATATGATCCTCTCAAGCATTTTGACTATACGAAAAAACGACAAGTCAGATTGCTTAACGGATTAAAAAAAGCAGGCGTCATATCCGGAAAACAGCTTAAAAAAGCCGAAAAGGAACATATCAAACTTGATATAAACGAAAAAACAAACAAATATCCTGACTATGTTTCCTATGTAAATGATGAATTCACACAGCTTGTTTCATCATCTGAAGGCTATGACAAACGTCTTGAAAAAGCTTCCGGAAAGGCGAAACAAAAAATTCAGAGCGAGCTTTCCGAAAGAGTCAGCACGCTGTTGAAAGACGGTGTGAAGATTTATACGGCGCTGAATCCGTATATGCAAAATCAGGTCGTCGCCCAAGTGAATCAAAATCTGCCGTATGCAGGCGTTCAGGGCGGAGCGGCCGTGATTAATCATCAGACGCATCAGATTATCGCACTTTCTGGCGGGAAAGATTATCATAAATATGATTTCAACCGTGCCTATCAAGCTTACAGACAGCCCGGTTCTTCCATTAAGCCGCTGCTTGATTACGGGCCTTACATTGAAAAGACCGGCGCCACGCCAAACAGCAAGATTGACGCAAGCAAATTCTGCAGTGCGGATTACTGCCCGCAAAACTACAATAACCGCACGTACGGCACGGTAACGCTGGAAACGGCGTTTAAATACTCGTACAACACACCGGCCATCAGAATTATGGACCGCGTGGGCGTCAATAAGGCGTTCAGCTACCTTGAACCGTTTCATTTCGCGAAGCTGGTCAGCGCGGATTACCGTCTGCCTGCGGCGCTGGGCGGTTTTACAAACGGGATGACGCCTCTTGAAATGACCAATGCGTACACCACGTTCGGCAACAACGGCGTTTATACGCCGAGTCACGCGATTACTAAAGTGACTGATTTAAAAGGAAAAACGATATTAAAATGGAAAGACCAGCCGACGCAGGTTTTCAGCGTACGGACCAACATGCAGATCAAAGAAATGATGAAAGCCGTCGTTAAAAGCGGAACAGGAAAAAAAGCGAACTTTAAAGCTCCATACGTCGGCGGAAAATCAGGTACGTCAAATGACTATCACGACATGTGGTTTGTCGGCCTGACGGATGCATATACAATGGGGGTATGGGTCGGCAAGGATACACCGTCAAGCGTCGAATATCTTCATGACGCAAGCCCTCAGCTTTCGATCTGGAAAAACACGCTGCAAGCAGCCTATTAAAGATAACGGAGGGGATCCACCTTGAAACCAGCTCAGCTTCCGGACCGCGTACTATTGTTTGACGGCGTCTGCAACTTATGCAACGGCGCCGTTCAATTCATCATTAAACGCGATCCGGCCGGCCTGATCTCATTTGCTTCATTGCAATCAGATACCGCCCGTGAGCTTTTGGCATCAGAAGGACTTCCGACAGAACAATTTGACAGCATGATTTTTATCGAAAACGGGCGGATATACAGAAAATCCCAAGCGGTATTGAAAGTTGCCCGTCATCTCCGCGGAGCCTGGCGGCTGTCTTCGGTTTTTTTCGCAGTGCCCCGCCCCCTCAGGGACAGAGCCTATTCTTTCATCGCCCGGCGACGTTACAAATGGTTCGGAAAAAGGGAAGCATGCATGCTCCCCTCCCCTGAGATCAAAAACAGATTTCTGTCTTAACAAAAATGGCTAGCTTACACAGGTAAGCTAGCCATTATGCTATTATAAAGCTTGATAAAAATGTACAAAATACCGATAACAAAAGTAAACCAAAACAGAATCTCAAACAATATAAAACCGATCAGGGAAACGATCGAGAGCGTTGAATAGATTCTGTACACCATGAAGATCAAATATACGAGCGTGACGACGGCAAATAACGCCGCAATCCAGAAACCATTCTGCACAAGCGCAAAGGAAAGAATTCCTCCGCCTACATAAATTAAAGAGCCTAATCTGATTTTTTTCAGGTTGTCCCCTTCAGGGTCATTTGTGAAAAACAAAAGAGACAGCTCTGTTACTGTGTTTGCAATCAGCTTTAAAGCCGAAAAAAGCATAAAATACACAAGGGCGAACGCTGCAAAAAGCGCCAGTCTGATCCCTTTCTCGGAGAAATAATCCAGCATCCCCTGATACATGCCGAGCGACTGAAGCATCTTCATGGCATAAAGCGAGGTAGAAATGGATAATGACGAACTAAAAAGCAGAATCGCAACGAGCGGAAAATAACCCGTCCAATAAGTATTTTTCATATAATAAGTCCCTTTCTGTAATCTACCTCACTTATTATGGAGGACTTAAAACACATTGACAAGATAAAAAATTCCATTTTTCCTCACTTTTACGAAATATGAGCCCGATCTTCACAAACCGGCTTTTTCGGAGTAAAGTAGAACGCGGGAATGATAAACGTAAGGAAGGCTGTTATGAAAAAAACATTAAAATTGCAAACCCGATTAACGATATTCGTCTGTATTGTCGTTCTGATCGCACTTTGTATCACTTTTTTCACCATCAGCGTCCAGACCGCAGACCGCGTGAAAGAAGAAGAACGGACAACCGCGCTGCGCACCGCAAAACTGGTCGCAGAAACACCGGGTGTCGCACAGGCATTGCAAACAAGAAAAGGGCTGAAAGAGCTCCGGGATTATACATTGGACGTCCAGCATACGACAGGAACCGAATTTGTCGTGGTTATGGATATGAACAGCATCCGCCTCACCCACCCCGACGCAAATAAAATCGGGAAGAAATTCACCGGCGGAGACGAGCAGCCGGCGATGCACGGCCATATCAAAACGAGCACATCAGCGGGAACGCTCGGGAAATCCATGAGAGCCTTCGTTCCGATCTATGGAAAAGATAAAAAACAAGTGGGCGTCGTTTCAGTCGGGATTTCGCTGAACAAAATACAGGATGTCGTAAGCCACAGTTTGAGACCGCTTTATTTCATTATCTGCGTAAGTATTTTTGTCGGCGTCATAGGAGCTGTGATTGTCGCCCGCACCGTCAAAAACATCATGTACGGTCTTGAGCCTTATGAAATCGCCACCCTGCTGGAAGAGCGGAGCGCCATGCTCGAATCCACGAAGGAGGGCATCCTGGCGGTTGACGCGCGGGGAAAAATTAAGCTTGCCAATGCGGAAGCGAAACGCCTTTTTATTAAAATGGGTATTCCGACTAATCCGGTCGATCAAGATGTGAACGATATTCTTCCGAAAAGCCGGCTGAAGCAGGTGATTGAAACGAAAAAACCGCTTCAGGACAGAGATATCCGCATTAACGGCCTAGAGCTGGTCTTTAATGAGGTTCCGATTCATCTGAAGGGGCAAACCGTCGGAGCAATCGCCACTTTCAGGGACAAAACGGAGGTCAAACATTTAGCAGAACAGCTGTCCGGTGTTAAAATGTATGCAAACGCGTTAAGAGCACAGTCCCATGAATTCATGAATAAGCTCCATGTCATTTTAGGACTTGTACAGTTAAAAGAATACGATGACCTCGGCACTTATATTAAAGATATCGCTATTCAGCAAAAGACGGAAACAAGCGAAATTATAAGCGATGTCAAAAGCCCGGTTCTCGCAGGGTTTCTTTTAGGAAAACAAAGCTACATACGCGAACAGGGCGCTGATCTGGACATTCAGCTTGGCAGCCTGATTCCGAATGCGGCGGATCCTGCCGTCATCCATGAGCTCATTACGATTATCGGAAATCTGTTAAACAACGCGCTTGACGCGGTGGCGCAGATGCCGAAAAAAAACATTACGTGTTCGATGCGGTTTCAGGATCGCCAGCTTAATATAGAAATTACGGACACCGGGGCCGGAATGTCTGCCGAAGACCAAACCCGCATTTTTGAACAGGGGTATTCCACGAAAGGAACAAACCGGGGATTCGGCCTCTATTTTACCCAGCAGGCAACAGAAAATTTAAAAGGCCACATGATTGTGACAAGTGAAAAGAATGAAGGAACGACTTTCAGTCTTCGCATTCCGTATGAACCGAAGGAGGAAAATGATGATTAATGTACTCATAGTTGAAGACGACCCCATGGTGGGTGAATTAAATAAACGCTATCTCAGCCAGATTGAAGGCTTTCAGCTGAAAGGGATCGCTTCATCCTTTCAAAGCGCGCTGCACGTGTTAAGCGAGCATCATATCGATCTCATCCTTCTTGACATTTACATGCCGGGAAAAAACGGGCTTGAGCTTTTAACGGAAATCCGCAAACAAAATGAATCGGTCGATGTCATCGTCATTTCAGCCGCAAGCGAGCTGGATGTCATCAAAAAAACGCTTCGGTACGGCGCCGTCGATTATTTAATCAAACCATTTGAGTTTGACCGTTTTCAAACCGCCCTTTCCGACTACAGACGCAAGCAGAAGGTTTATCAATCACACAGAAGCATGACACAGAAAGAATTGGATGCGGAGCTTTTTCAAAAGAAAGAAGCGGCTGAAAAAGTTCACCTTCCGAAGGGCCTGACAAAAAGCACGCTTAAACTCATCTGGGCAAGCATCGAATCTTTCGGAGACAGCTCTTTTACCACTGAAGATCTCGCCAAGCATACTGAAATCTCACAAGTTTCCATCCGGAAATACCTTAAATTTTTGGAGGATACTCAAGTGCTGAACGTAGAGATGGCGTACGGCACGATCGGCAGACCGGTCTTTCAATACCATATCAACACCGGCAATGTCAGCAGCATAAAACAATATTTATAATGTCAAAAAGCGCCGTTCCGCCGTGAACGGTGCTTTTTTACTGTCATCCCCCGTGACAAAATGCTATATAAGAATAATGACCCGGCGGAACCTCCTATAATTTATCCAGATGAGGAAATGGGTTCGTAAAATTGATATTTTTTAAAAATAAGCAAATTTCTATTTATTTATGGCGGGTAAAATGATAAATTATGATTGGTTAGCTGATCTTTTCAGGTAAGCCATAAGTCCCGAACCCGGAAGAGACAGCCGCTTAGGCGGGAAAAAGAGAGATCGTCTCATCATTATTATCAGAAAGTTTTTTCGATTCTGTATCCGGGACGGTGAATCGAGTGTGAAAGGAACAGCATCAGCCATATTTTACAGGGGGGTTATATCTTTGAAAAAACGCAAAATCGGAATGGCGATGGCGCTCATCGCGGCTGCCGGAACCATATTAAGCGCATGCGGTTCAAGTGACAAAGCAAACGGCTCCGGAAGCAAAAACTTTACCGTCGGCATGGTCACAGATATCGGCGGCGTCGATGACAAATCATTCAACCAGTCCGCCTGGGAAGGCATCCAGGCATTCGGAAAAGACAAAGGGCTTACAAAAGGCAAAAGCGGTTTTGACTATCTTCAATCAAAATCAGATGCGGATTATACAACGAACTTAAATAAATTAGCGCGGGAACACTTTGACCTGATATACGGAGTCGGGTATTTGATGCAGGATTCCATCAGCGAAATCGCCGATCAGCGCAAAGACACGAATTTTGCGATTATTGACGCCGTTGTCAAAAAAGACAACGTGGCGAGCCTTACATTTAAAGAGCAGGAAGGTTCATTCCTCGTGGGAGCAGCCGCTGCGTTATCGAGCAAAACGGGAAAAGTCGGATTCGTGGGCGGAATGGAGTCTGAATTGATCAAAAAATTTGAAATCGGCTTCCGCGCCGGTGTACAAGCCGCAAATCCGAAAGCGGTCGTCGAAGTGAAATATGCGGGCGGATTTGACAAAGCCGATGTCGGCAAGGCGACGGCTGAAAGCATGTACAAATCGGGCGTTGACGTCATTTATCACGCGGCCGGCGCAACGGGAACGGGCGTCTTCACTGAAGCCAAAAATCTTAAAAAAGAAGATCCGAAGCGGAACGTATGGGTCATCGGTGTTGATAAAGACCAGTACGCCGAAGGTCAAGTCGAAGGCACAAAAGACAATGTCACACTTACATCAATGGTCAAAAAAGTGGATACAGCCGTGAAGGACTTAACGAAAAAAGCAAGTGACGGAAAATTCCCTGGCGGCAAAACATTAACATACGGTTTGGCGCAAGATGCAGTCGGCATCTCGGATCACAAGGAAAACCTTTCTGACGATGTCATCAAAGCAACAGACGATTGGAAGAAGAAAATCGCGGACGGACTCGAGATCCCTTCAACTGAAAAAGAATTGAAATCCTTCAAGGCTGAGTAAGAATCAGGGGATAAGGAGACTTTCGTGCTTATCCCCTCTCTTTTTTGAAAAGAGCGGTGAAGGAAAAGCTGCATCTTTTGCAGCTTTTCTTTTGCCAAGCTCTTTTTCATCAAAGCATCTCTAAAAAGGAGCGTCAAATCGGTGGATTATATCATTGAAATGCTTAATATACGCAAGGAATTTCCGGGAATCGTCGCCAATGATGACGTCACGCTTCAAGTAAAAAAAGGCGAAATACACGCCCTGCTCGGTGAAAACGGCGCGGGAAAATCGACACTCATGAACGTTTTATTCGGCCTGTATCAGCCGGAAAAAGGCGAGATCCGGGTGCGGGGTGAACGCGTTCACATCAACAGCCCGAACAAAGCCAATGATCTCGGCATCGGAATGGTGCACCAGCATTTTATGCTTGTGGATACCTTTACCGTCTCAGAAAATATTATTCTCGGAAAAGAACCGAAAACATTGGGCCGGATTGACAGAAAGCGCGCCGCCCGGGACGTGCGCGATATTTCCGGCCGTTACGGCCTGCAGATTGATCCCGAAGCCAAAGTTGCCGATATTTCTGTCGGCATGCAGCAGCGGGCGGAAATATTAAAGACCCTCTACAGAGGTGCCGACATTCTCATTTTTGATGAACCGACCGCGGTGCTGACCCCGCACGAAATTCAAGAACTGATTCAGATTATGAAAAACCTGGTCAATGAAGGAAAATCAATTATCCTCATCACCCACAAATTAAAAGAAATTATGGAAGTCTGCGACCGTGTCACCATCATCCGGAAAGGAAAAGGCATTACAACACTCGATGTCGCACAGACGGATCAAGATGAACTGGCAAGCCTTATGGTCGGGCGCGAAGTTTCATTCAAAACGGATAAACAACCGGCTGATCCGAAACAAGAAGTGCTTTCGCTTTCTGATGTAACGGTTAAAGACGCGCGCGGAGTTGAGGCAGTCAAACAGCTCTCCCTCTCTGTCAGAGCCGGTGAAATCGTCGGCATTGCGGGCGTTGACGGAAACGGCCAGTCTGAATTAATTGAGGCGATTACAGGTCTCAGAAAAACACATGCCGGCACGATCACATTAAACGGCAGACAGTTGCAAAACATGCCGCCGCGGAAAATGACTGAAGCCGGAATCGGGCATATACCGCAGGACAGGCATAAACACGGGCTCGTCCTTGATTTTCCGATCGGAGAAAATATCGTGCTGCAAAGTTATTATCAAAAGCCCTACTCTTCTTTCGGCATATTAAATAAACACGCGATTTATGACAAAGCGCGAAGCCTGATTGAAGAATACGACGTCAGAACGCCTGATGAATATACGCCTGCGCGCGCGCTGTCGGGAGGAAATCAGCAAAAGGCCATTATCGGGCGGGAAGTGGACAGAAATCCGGATCTTTTAATTGCGGCCCAGCCGACGCGGGGACTCGATGTCGGCGCGATTGAATTCGTCCATAAAAAGCTCATTGAGCAGCGTGACGCCGGTAAAGCGGTGCTGCTATTGTCTTTTGAGCTTGATGAAATCATGAATCTCAGCGATCGCATCGCCGTCATCTTTGAAGGCAGCATCATCGCAAACGTCAATCCGCTTGAAACAAGCGAGCAGGAGCTCGGACTTTTAATGGCGGGAAGTAAGCAAATGGAGGCAGGGAAAATACATGATTAATCGACTTTCTCATCTGGCTGTGCCGCTGATTGCGATCATCCTTGGTTTGGCTGCGGGCGCAGTCATCATGCTCGCAAGCGGCTACAATGTCGCAAGCGGGTATTCGGCTCTTTGGAACGGCATTTTCGGCGAGGTGTATTACATCGGGGAAACGATCCGGCAGATTACGCCTTATATTTTGTCCGGATTGGCTGTGGCGTTCGCATTTCGGACCGGCCTGTTCAATATCGGTGTTGAAGGACAGCTCCTTGTCGGCTGGACCGCCGCGGTTTGGGTCGGTACTTCCTTTGACGCCCCCGCTTACATCCACCTTCCGCTTGCGTTATTGGCGGCTGCTGCCGCGGGAGGCATTTGGGGGCTGATTCCCGGATTTTTAAAAGCCCGTTTTTTTGTCCATGAAGTGATTGTCACGATCATGATGAATTATATCGCTCTTCATTTAACCAATTATCTCATTTCCGATGTCATGACCGATCACCGGGACAAAACAGGCAAAATTCATGAAAGCGCGTCGCTCCGCTCGCCGTTTTTAGAGCAGCTGACAGATTACTCCCGCCTTCACTGGGGCATTCTGATCGCTCTCTTCATGGCAGTCTTCATGTGGTTTATTATTCATAAAACAAAAAGCGGATTCGAATTCCGGGCTGTGGGATTTAACCAGCACGCCGCACAATACGCCGGAATGAGCGTCAGAAAAAATATGATGTACGCCATGATGATTTCCGGTGCATTCGCGGGGCTGGCCGGTGCGATGGAAGGACTCGGAACCTTTCAATATGCGGCGGTTAAAGGCGCGTTTACCGGAGTCGGATTCGACGGCATCGCGGTTGCGCTTCTCGGCGGCAGCACGGCAATCGGCGTGGTTCTTGCGGCATGTCTTCTCGGCGGCCTTAAAGTCGGCGCCTTAAATATGCCGATTGAATCCGGCGTGCCTTCTGAAGTCGTTGACATCGTCATCGCCATTATTATTTTATTTGTGGCATCAAGCTACGCCATCCGGCTCATCCTTGATAAATTGAAGAATAAGGGGGCGAAGTAAGTGGACTTCCTGCAGATTTTATCCATTATTGTCCCGGCAACACTCGTATATGCGGCTCCGCTTATTTTAACCGCTCTCGGCGGCGTGTTTTCCGAAAGATCAGGGGTTGTCAATATCGGTCTGGAAGGACTGATGATTATCGGCGCCTTTACAAGCGTCATGTTCAACTTATTTTTCGGACGCGAGCTCGGTGCCGCTGCTCCGTGGCTTGCCTTGGCTGCCGCCATGATTGCGGGCGGGCTGTTCTCGCTGATTCACGCGGCTGCCGCGGTTTCTTTCCGTGCCGACCAGACGGTAACCGGTGTGGCGATCAATATGCTCGCATTAGGAGCGACACTGTTTATCGTCAAGCTGATTTACGGAAAAGCTCAGACTGATAAAATTCCCGTGCCCTTTTACAAAGCGAACATCCCCGGGTTAAGCGATATTCCGGTTTTAGGAAAGATTTTCTTTTCTGACGTATATTATACGTCGATTTTAGCTATCGTACTGGCCTTTGTTTCCTGGTTTATTTTATTCAAAACGCCGTTCGGCCTCCGTATCCGTTCTGTCGGCGAACACCCGATGGCGGCCGATACGATGGGAATCAATGTGTTTGGCATGCGCTATATCGGCGTCATGATCAGCGGGCTGTTCGGCGGGCTCGGCGGCGGTGTATATGCTTCCACGATCGCGCTTGATTTCACGCACTCTACCATTTCCGGGCAAGGCTTTATCGCTCTTGCCGCTCTTGTTTTCGGCAAATGGCATCCGATCGGCGCGCTCGGAGCGGCGCTGTTCTTCGGATTTGCGCAAAGTTTAAGCATTATCGGCTCGCTTTTGCCCCTGTTCAAAGACATTCCGAATGTATACATGCTGATGGCCCCTTACATCCTGACCATTCTCGCGCTTGCCGGCTTCATCGGCCGCGCTGATGCGCCTAAAGCCAACGGCATCCCTTACATTAAAGGAAAACGCTGATCATCACACAAAAAAGAGTTCCGCGCCCTGGTGCCGGAACTCTTTTCATTTATAGACGATTCTTATATACTCACGCGGCTGAAACGGTGTTTGTATTGATTCAGCCGCACTCAGCTTGCCGTGTGCGTATTCCGCACCGAGAAAAAAACTCTCCCATTCATCTGCCTCCGTCTGCTGCCGTCCTTTGCAAAAACCGTCCGCTATGAATGTTCCTGCGATAATAGAGCAAAATATTCCAATACAGGCCGCCGCCTTTCTCTTCATCTGACCAGCTCCTTTTTTAAAGCTTGATCTGAAAGATAAAAGTATATACAAAGATCAGGAAATTTGATAAATTTATTTTGGGTTCAAAAGACCACAAAAATACAGAGAGGAATACATTATGCCGTAGCAGGGTAAAAAAAAGTGCGATATAATTTGTACTGGGTCCTATGACCGTGAATTGATTGGTTCACTCTTACATAAAGCAGTTGCTTGATGAAAAACAAGCAAAGGAGGTCTTTTGTTGCAGCTGTTACATTTCGCGATTTTGGCGCCTTTTTTATTTGCATTTATCGTTCCCTTTCTCTATAAACGGGTAAAACGGGTCCATACAGGCTGGTTTGTGCTGATATTGCCCGTTGTGCTGTTTGTTTACTTTATCAGCAAGCTCCCTATTACAATGGCCGGAGAGACCGTCCGGTATGCGGCCGAATGGATTCCGTCCCTCGGCATTAACTATACCGTTTATATTGACGGACTCGGGCTGTTATTCGCTTTATTGATTACGGGAATCGGCTCTTTGGTGACTCTTTACAGCATTTTTTACTTATCGAAGGACAAAGAAAAGCTCGGCCCCTTTTATGTGTACCTGCTGATGTTTATGGGCGCGATGCTCGGCGTTGTGCTCGTCGATAATGTCATTGTGCTTTATATGTTTTGGGAGCTGACAAGCCTGTCATCCTTCTTATTAATCGGGTATTGGTATAAGCGGGAGAAATCACGCTACGGGGCGGAAAAATCACTATTGATTACCGTCGGCGGCGGACTGTGTATGCTCGGCGGCTTTATCCTGCTGTATCTGATGACAGACTCATTCAGTATCAGAGAAATGGTCAACCAGGTGCATATTATTGCCGGCCATCCGTTCTTTATTCCGGCGATGATTCTCCTGTTACTGGGAGCCTTTACGAAATCAGCGCAGTTTCCGTTTTACATCTGGCTGCCTGATGCCATGGAGGCGCCGACTCCTGTCAGCGCCTATCTGCACTCGGCTACAATGGTGAAAGCGGGTATTTATCTGATTGCCAGATTCAGCCCGATTTTTGCATTTTCACCCGTCTGGTTTTGGACGGTTGCCTCAGTCGGTCTCATCACGATGGTATGGGCTTCCTTCAACGCGGTCAGACAAACCGATTTAAAAGCGATTCTGGCTTTTTCCACAGTCAGCCAGCTCGGTATGATTGTATCTATGCTCGGTGCAGGAGCCGCCGCGCTTCATTATCAGCATTCAGAGTATTTTACGTTGGCTGTGACCGCGGCTGTGTTTCACTTAATAAACCATGCTACTTTTAAAGGAAGTTTATTTATGGTGGTCGGCATTATCGACCATGAAACGGGGACACGGGATATCCGCAGGCTCGGAGGACTGATGGCGCTCATGCCGGTAACGTTCACCGTTTCATTGATCGGAACGTTTTCCATGGCGGGCCTCCCTCCTTTTAACGGCTTTTTAAGTAAAGAAATGTTCTTTACAAGCATGCTGCGGATTGCTCATGCAGATATTTTCAATCTTGATACGTGGGGCGTGCTGTTCCCCGTTCTCGCATGGATCGGCAGTGTCTTCACTTTTATCTACAGCATGAAGCTGTTTTTCAGAACGTTCAGAGGCGCGCGCAAACCTGATCAGCTTGAAAAGACGCCGCATGAAGCTCCGCTCGGCATGCTGATTTCGCCGGTAATTCTTGCCGCTTGCGCCGTCAGTCTGTTTTTCGCACCGAACGTTTTGTCCTACAGCCTGATTGAACCGGCGATGAATTCCATTTATCCGGCTCTGTTAACCGGCGGAGATACATTCCACGTCCATATTTCCCAGTGGCACGGGGTGACGGCTGAGTTATTGATGACCCTCGGGATCATCATTGTCGGCACAATCGGTTACGTGACGCTGTCTAAATGGGAGCGGCTGTACGGACTGTTTCCGAAAAAACTGTCATTGAACCGGCTTTACGATGCGGTGACGGGCAATATGGAAAAAAGATCTTATCAGCTGACGTCATCTTATATGACCGGATTCTTGCGGGATTATCTGCTGTATACTTTTGCGGCGTTTATCATTCTCATCGGAACGGCGTTTGTGATGAAAGGCGGCTTTTCCGTGACAACGAAAGGAATGGCTGAAATCGGCCTGTATGAAATCGTGCTCTCCCTCGTTATGGTGAGCGCGACGGCGGCGACTGTGTTTGCCAAATCGCGGCTGACGGCCATTATCTCACTCGGTGTTGTCGGGTACACGCTCGCGCTGTTTTTCGTGATTTTCAGAGCGCCCGATCTGGCGCTCACACAGCTTGTCATTGAGACGATATCCGTCGCCTTGTTTCTTCTTTGTTTTTATCATCTGCCGAAAATGCGGCGGAAAAAGAAGACAAGAACATTCCGGATGACGAATTTTATCATTTCTCTCGGCGTCGGCGTCATCGTGACAATGCTCGGGATCGCGTCTTCCAGCGAAAAAACAAAAGACAGCATCGCCTCCTTTTTCACCGCTTACAGCCATAAGCTCGGGGGAGGCAACAATATCGTCAACGTCATCCTCGTTGATTTCAGGGGATTTGATACGATGTTTGAAATCACAGTGCTGTCGATTGCCGCACTCGGCATTTACAGCATGATCAGAACGAAAGTAAAAGAGGAGGGAGAAGAGCGTTGAGACAGCAAAAAACAAACGACATCATCCTTCAGACGGCTACGAAGCTTGTATCTTTTATCATTCTGCTTTTCTCTTTCTATTTATTTTTAGCGGGGCATAACGCTCCCGGCGGAGGATTTGTCGGCGGGCTGATTACGTCTTCGGCCATCGTGCTTTTGCTTTTGGCCTTTGATTTAAAAACCGTCAAATCGATTTTGCCCGTCAATTTTATTTATGTAGCGGCCGTGGGTCTGCTTATCGCAATTGCGACGGGTGCAGGTTCGTTCTTATTCGGGGCGCCCTTTCTCACCCATACATTCGGCCATTTTCATCTCCCGGTGCTTGGGAATACGGAGCTTGCGACGGCCACTTTGTTTGATTTAGGTGTGTATCTCGTTGTTGTCGGCGTTACGATGACCATTATTCAAACGATTGGAGAGGAAGAATAGTGGAAATCTTAATGTCTGTCATAGCCGGTATTTTGTTTATGGCGGCAACCTACCTGCTGCTTTCTAAAAGTCTGCTGCGCGTGATTATCGGCACCGCGCTTTTAAGCCACGGCGTCCATTTGCTGCTTCTGACCATGGGCGGACTGAAAAAAGGCGCCCCTCCCATACTGGGCGGGAAAAGCACATTGTTTGTCGATCCGCTGCCGCAGGCACTCATACTGACGGCGATCGTTATTTCGTTCGGCGTCACGTCCTTCCTGCTCGTAATGGCGTTTCGCGCCTATCAGGAACTGAAATCGGACGATATGGATCGAATGAGGGGAAATGATCAACATGAATAACTTTGTGATATTGCCTATCCTGGTGCCGCTGCTTGCCGCGGTGCTGCTGATTTTTATGAACAGGCACATTATGCTGATGCGGATATTCAGCACCGCCGCTTCCGCTGTCTCCATCGTCATCAGCGCCATTCTCGTTCAGACGGTTTTTACACACGGGATTCAGACGCTGACGCTCGGCGGCTGGAAAGCGCCGTACGGCATTGTGCTCGCCGCAGATCAGCTCGCCGCACTGCTTGTTTTGACAACCGCGGTCATCGGATTGCTTGTCATTTTGTACTCCTTCCGCTCCATCGGAGAAAAACGGGAGCGCGCTTTCTATTATTCAGGGGTGCAGTTTCTTCTGGCCGGTGTAAGCGGAGCGTTTTTGACGGGTGATCTGTTCAACATGTACGTCTTTTTTGAGTTACTGCTGATCGCGTCTTACATGCTGATCGTGCTTGGCGGAACGAAAATTCAATTAAGAGAATCATTGAAGTATATCGTATTTAACATTGTGTCATCCGCGTTTTTTGTCATCGGTGTCGGTTACTTATATGCGGTGACGGGCACGCTGAATATGGCTGATCTGAGCGTAAAAATAAGCGAATCGGGCCAGACCGGGTTGATAACCGTCATCGGCGTCCTGTTTATCGTCGTTTTCGGTTTAAAGGGCGGGATATTCCCGCTGTATTTTTGGATGCCGGGCTCTTATTACGCCCCGCCGGCTGCGATTTCAGCCTTATTTGGATCTCTTTTGACGAAAGTCGGCCTGTATGCCATTTTGAGAGTATTCACCCTGATTTTTATTCACGATACAGGCTTTACCCACCAATTGATGATGTGGCTTGCGATGCTGACGGTGTTATTCGGCGTAATCGGATCTATCGCCTTTTCGGATGTCATGAAAATCGTCATCTACAATATTATTACAGCCGTCGGCGTGATTTTGTTCGGCATTGCCATGAACACGCCTGCCTCCATTCAAGGAGCGGTGTATTACTTGATTCACGATATGCTGATTAAAGGAGCCCTGTTTATGCTGGCGGGCACGCTTATCGCGTTGACAGGCACTGCCAGTCTGCACAAAATGGGCGGATTGATCACCCGTTATCCGGTTTTAGGCTGGATGTTCTTTATCTCCGCCATATCTCTGGCCGGCATCCCGCCGTTCAGCGGATTTGTAGGCAAGCTGAAGATCGCGGAAGGCGGTTTCGATAAGGGGGAAACATTGTTTTCCGTATTGATTCTGCTGTCAAGCCTGCTAGTGCTGTACTCCGTGCTGAAGGTTTTTACGACCGCTTTTTGGGGAGAAGAAAAAGAAATACCGGGCACCGCAAGACGGTCCGCAAAAGGACTTCTTTATCCGGCAGCCGCTTTTCTCCTATTGTCGCTTCTGTTCGGACTCGGAACCGAATGGGTTTCACCGTATGTCAATCAGACGGCTGAGAATCTGCTGAATCCGGAAAAATACATTGAAGCTGTTTTGAAGGAGTAGATGGCATGGCTTTTCAACTATTATTAAATGTGTTTCTCGCTGTTTGCTGGATGTTTCTCACAAACAGCCTCAGCACGGCGGGATTTATTACCGGATTTATCGCGGGCTTGGCGGCGCTGTTTTTTTTCCGGCGCTTCTTCTCGCAGCCGTTTTATATTTGGAAAATATGGTCAGTCATCAAACTGATGCTGATCTTTATAAAAGAATTATATCTGGCCAATGTCAGCGTGCTGAAAACCATTATGTCTCCGAAAATGAACATCCGCCCGGGTATTTTCGCGTTTAAGACGGAATTGACGGAGGATTGGGAGATCACGCTGCTCTCGCTGTTGATCACTTTAACACCGGGTACGCTTGTGATGGATATCTCCGATGATCGGTCGATTCTCTATATACACGCCATGGACATTGAAGATGCGGAGAAAGCGATTCATGACATCCGTGTCTCTTTTGAGAAAGCCATTCAGGAGGTGAGCCGCTGATGTTTACGTTTATTCTGCAATTATCGCTCGGCATTATGGCGGTTTCGACTCTTCTGTACGTCATTCGCGTCATTAAAGGGCCTACGATACCGGACCGGGTCGTCGCGCTTGATGGGATCGGCATTAATCTGATTGCCATGACCGCGCTTGTATCCATTCTCATAAAAACAACGGCCTTTTTGGACATCATTCTGCTGCTCGGCATTTTATCATTTATCGGTACGATTGCCTTCGCTAAGTTTTTGGAGAAAGGAGAGATTATCGAAAATGATCGATATCGTTAAATGGGCCGTCGCCGTTTGTATTCTGATGGGATCGCTGATCTGTCTGGTCGCGTCTTTCGGCACACTCAGGCTTCCTGATGTGTATACACGCGCCCACGCCTCCTCAAAAGGCTCGACACTCGGCGTTAATTTGATATTGCTCGGCGTTTTGGGTTACTTGTGGATGCTGACCGGAGAAATTTCTGTAAAAATACTGCTCGGGATGATTTTTATCCTGCTGACGGCTCCGGTCGGGGCGCACCTCATCTGCAGGGCGGCGTACAATTCAGGAGCGGCGCTTGATAAAAGAAGCGTTCAGGATGATTATAAAGGGATCAGAAACTTTGTGATCAAACGAAAAAAAGATTCATATTTGTAAAAACAAACAGCCGGACGATTCAGGGTTCCGGCTGTTTGTTTATTTTGTTATAACAGCCAGCGTGCAGCGGGAAACACAGATCAGCCTTTCTCTTTCATCAAAAATTTTAATCTCGTAAACAATGGTTGTTCTGCCTGTATGAACGGGTTGCGCAATCGCCGTGACCGTACCGCCCTCTTTCACGGATTTTAAATGATTGGCGTTAATCTCAAGTCCGACACACGCCTGTGACGACTGATCGATAAAATGCTGGGCCCCGACACTGGCTGCGGTCTCCGCCAGCGCTGCTGATGCGCCTCCGTGCAGATATCCGAAAGGCTGCACCGTCCTCTTATCCACCGGCATAACCGCGACGCATCTTCCCGCCGTGTTTTCAGTGATTTCAATGCCGAGTGCGCCGAGCAATGTATTTTTCAGATTCATAGGTCATTCTCCTTTCAAGGTTTATAGTACGTTATCTGACTTGGCGATCAGCACCGCTTCTGTACGGGAGCCGACATTCAGCTTGTTAAAAATGGATGTCAGGCTGTATTCAATCGACCGCTTGCTTAAGTGAAGCGCATCGGCGATTTCCTGATTGGTCAAACCTTTTTCGACCTCTTGAAGAATATGGCGCTCTCTCGGTGTTAACGATCCTGCTCACTTTGAGGGGAAGAAGACGTTTTTGTTTTTTGCTGGGTCAACAGCTGTTTGAAATAGGAGAAATCAACTAAAATCTGTCCGTTAAGCACGTGATATATGTATTGCATGATTTTCTCTTTAGACTCGGTTTTGCTGATGGCACCGTGCAGACCCGCGCGGATGGATTCTTCAAAATAATCTTCAACCTCATAACCTGTGTAAACAATAATTTTGCAGAGAGGATTCTCTTTTAAGATTTTCTTGGAAAGCTCTATGCCGCTGAGGTCATCACCCAGATTTAAATCCATTAATATGAGATCGTAAGCTGAAAAATCATGCCGAAGAACGAATTGTTCACTGGCATCGGGACTAAGGCAATCGACAGAAAGATTCGTGTCCGTTTCCAGAATCGTCTTGGTGCCCTCCATGACAGCCGGATGATCATCAATCACTAGTATCTTTTTCATGGTTTCCTCCCTTTTACTCATTCATTTCCATTTTATTAAAAAGACTTGGCTTCTGCCAAGTCGATTTAGTGATAAATTGGTTACAATTCCATTTCAATATCCGCTTTAAAACCATTTCCTTCACTTGTGTCGATTTTCATCCGGCCGTCAAGCGCCCGGACGCGCTCCTTAATACCCGAAAGCCCCATGCTCATCGCCTGTCCGCTGCCTTCCTCCTGATTGCATCCGACCCCGTCATCTTCATAATGCAGAATCACTTTATTTTGAATGCTGATCAGCATAATCAGCACCTCATTCGCCTGTGAATGCTTCATGGCATTCGAAAGAAATTCCTGAATGATGCGGTACAAATTCAGCTGCGTATCCAAATCCAGCGCCGCCGTAAACCGTCCCGTATTCAGACGGATATGAAACGGCGCACGCTCCTGCTGCTGAGCGGCAAGCTTGGATACCGCCTTCACCAGACCCAAATCATACAGCAGCTGAGGCCGAAGCTCATGACACGTCTCCCGGGTCATCAAAATCACATCCGACATCTGCTCATTCATCTGATGAAGCTTGTCCTGCACCTCTATGTGACAAGGCTCTTCTTTCTTAAAATCGGCCAGAAACAGCTCACACTGGCGTTTCAAAGAAATCAAATCCTGCAGCACCGAATCATGCAGATCACGGGCCAAATCCGACCGCTGCTTTTCCTCAATCGTAAACATCAGCTTTTTGAGCCAGACCGGGTTTGAACCTTGTTGTTTTAGATCTTGTAAATGGTTCATGAGTTCTTCGATCTGTAAAATGTTTTCCATCGAAACACTTGTATAAAAAGACAATGTCTTTAACCAAGAGATTTCATCCCTTGTCAGCCTTGGGGTATTAATGCTGGATAAACAGAGCAAAATGTATGAATTTGCCCCTCTTTCTCCAATCTTCATCAGAAATCCTTGATTTACTTCAATTATCTTCCCAATCTCTGATGTGACTTTATCAAATTCTTTTTTATACGGCTGCCAATTCGGTTCGATGTTTTGTTTATCAAAATAAAGAATATCTCCGTCTGAACTGATTTCAAAAATGTAAGCCTTACTTACAGGTAATACATCCAATATAGTCTTTTTCAGATTCATAAACACTTGATTTAAAGCTGACACACTTTTAAGAAGCTGTGTATATTTATAAATGCTGTCTTGATAATTGTATTTTTCTGAAAAACGTTTCAAACGGAATTTATAGTCTAAAACCTCTTTGGTGTAAAAGACCGCCAAAAAAATCAAAAACACATATAAAGTGATTTGAATGGTGTTAAAATGATTACCTTTACTTTCATATAAGATTGACAGCCATACAACCCCTATTGTAGGAACAATAGACAAAAAACTATAGTATCTAATTCTTCCCAACAAAAAATCTATATCATAAATCTTGTTGACAACAAATTGATAAACCAATGCCAATGGAATAATGAGCAGAAACGGAGCAGTTACTATAGCTGAATAAATATACTGTCCTAAAATAACTTCAGAAAGAAGATAAAGAACAGTAAATGGTAAAAAAGCTATTGTGTTAGATATTAGTAACACTTTTAATAGATAAGCATGATCTCTCTTTCTATAAATAATGGCATAATAAACAATATACATATACACTATTAGTATCTCGATAAAAAATGACAATAAATTCATGTCTCTAACAAAGTATAAATCATATCGATATCTAAAAAGTTCTGTAACAATGTTAAGGACAGGTAAACAGTAAAGAATATATACTATACTCTTTGCTGAAAATTTTATTTTTAATTCTTTAAAATATTGATATAAAAAATGCAGGTATAGTACAGGCACATTTAAAAAAGTAAAAAGATTAACATATCTATTTATCTCATATCCTCTTGTTACACCGCCTGCACTTAAATAAGCTATCGATATAAAAATTAAGAAGCAGATTAGAATATAAGCAGAAACTGTATTTTTTATACGATTGACTTTGTATATATAGAAAATACATAATAAGCTTAGTGCAAATAATATACAAGGGACAATATAAATAAAGAAACTAACTGAACTGTTTAAAGACAAATCCTCTGAACCATGCAATTGAATTTCATGATTACGTCTCTCAACCTTTAAGTTATTAGCCTTTGCTAAATAACCATTTTTGATATTTTGAGAAGAAGGCATGTGCCCATTTATCTGTAGAATTTTGTCCCCTTCTTTTAAATTCAAGTATCTTCCGTAAGAAGATTTTGTAATTTTAACAACTTCAAACTCATGTTTTGATGTTTCAACAACATAGGTTCCGACTAAAATTCCATTCTGGGTAAAGTATATAATATGTGCAATATAGAAAAAACTAAATATCAACAGTGCGATTGAAAGATGCTTAATAAAATACCTCAATGGATCACAACTCTCTTAAAAATTATTGATCCCAAAATGTAAATTCAGGTTTTTTCTTATAAGTGCTGTTACTGAATATTTCTATAATCGCGGGGATAATTGAATGGGGAATTCCGATCAAGCAAACTTCCCCCTCTTCCAATTGATGGATCACTCTTGGATTTTCTATAAGATAATTCACAATGTCTTGTTTCTTCATATTACTCCCCCATAATTCTCACCATAGTTTAATTCTTATGTTCAACTTTTCCATTTCGTTATAAATTTCATTTTCATATATTTTAATTAACATTAAAACATATTGTCTGACTCCTGCTTTACACAGCAATTCTTCAAAATAATTTCTGTCCGATATGAGAGAGTAATAGCTGTTTTTAGAATTCATCATATTTAAAACTTTTTTTGAGGCACTATTAAACTGACGATTTAAAAACAAGTTTATCAAAGTTCTTTTCTTCTTCTTTATATCACTACGGCTTTTATCAAATAAACCATAATAGTCATTTTCAATTTGTTTAATAACGCCAATTTTATAAGAATAATTCTCAATTGTTGCGTTAAATTCACCACTTGCAAGCATCGCCCCTAAAACAGCTGACATTGCAGTTAACGATCCTGATTTCTGTTTTATCATATGTAAACACTCTTCTTCAGTCTCCGGGAAATTTCTTAGATCATTATGCTGACCTTGCATTGCATTTAGGGCATATTTTATTGCAAGTCTTGAAAAATCGATGTTTGATTCAAGCTCACAAATGGCTTGCAGGCTTATTGAATACAGAGAAGTAGCCGCATTCAGGGATATAGCATGGTCAGTTTGCATCCATGCCTTATTAAAGTTATCTTCATCTTCAATATCGTCAAAAATATCAAAAGCTAAAATTAAAAGTTCAATTCCAGCGGCCAGTAGTGTGATTTCCGAGGAATGTGTACCCTTAAAAGCAACATAATGCTGGAAAGCAAGGACACCGAATGAAAAGTGCTTCTTTTCATTAATGAAGGTCAAAAGAGTCTCTTCTAAATGTAGATTATCGACTTTATCCCCAACAATTTCCTTCATCTTCCCTTTAATCGTTTCGGCATCTAAACACATTTGCTCAATAATTGTCTTCACCCTCCCATTCTATTTTACTAAATGCAGGTGATGAAAGACAGCAGGTTTTTCGTTTTTTAACAATCGTATAATACTTTATCCATGAAATGGGTGAAAAATGCACAAAAAAAAGACTTGTTTCCAAGTCTTTTTAAGAAATTTTCATTGCATATGAGAATTTATCGAGCTGATCAATGCTTTTGTTAATGTTTCGTAATGAGTCGGTTGTTTCTCTGATATCATTTTCAAGTCGGAATAATAATTGCTTTACTTCTTCTAATTTCTTTTCCACCGTTTCCACACTCCTTTTTTTGAAAGATCAATGAATTGTGTATGGTGAACGAGTCCTAGGTATTTGATCTGTTACTAATAGTGTAAACGTTTTTGCGGGATTTTTCACCGAAAAGTATGTGTAAAAGTATCTGCGTGACACCGCAAACCACGGTAATCCCATAGTCCCGAACAGAGCATTTGGCGAACAGGACTATATAACTACCATAAAGGCAGACGTTTGGGATGAAGCAGATCAATCTGGTGGTTCTGCTGGTTTTTTAACGGTTTTCCGACAAACCGCTAAGGACTATAGTCCCTGACGTCGCAATTTCAAAAGAGAATGGGCGAACAGCGTCGCATAACCACCGACAAACACCGAAAAGACCGCAACACCCGCATTGTGGTCTTTTTGCATGTCATAACTCGTTATCACGCCGCCTATACTCATGTATAACGAATGTTATCTCAGAAGGAGGCCGCCGCATGCTTTATGTGTATCCATGCTGTCCTGTTTTCGCCGCGCCATACCGCAATCCTGCGCCTGCTCCCACGATTCACGCAGATATTTTGACAGCGTCCGCAAAAGAGGCTGCGGGCATGCTGGAGGACGCCCGCCTGCTCCTTGCGCGGCTGTCGGCGTCAAAAGAGCTTGCGCGCCGCATCCTCACCGCAGCGCAATCATCTGACGCCGCGGCGGTCAAGCGGCTCATTAAGCAGACCGGCATCAAAAATGATTTTGATGTGACATTTAATCCCGACGGCATCCGTGTCAGTCTGTTCAGAGAGCAAAGCCGGTTCATCATCGCCCTCAGGTGGTCGGCTTAAAGCGCCTCAATTCACGATAAGCTGCCGGCACCATTCGATCGCCTGTAAGTAACATTCATATGCTTCTTCTTTGTCCAGTTCTTTTCCCCACTCGTCACAGTCCCAGTTGTTGCATTCAATGGCTTTGACGAGCCCGAGCATCATGTAATAATCGTTTTCATAACCGAGCAGCGCCTGTCCGACTTCATCAATTAAAGGCAGTTCTTTGACTATGTCCTCAAGCTCTCTCTGGAGAAGCGTATCGATGAGTGAAAACATGCCGATCAGCATGTAAGAGGAAGGCTGCGGTCTTCCGGTTCTTTTCGCCAGCAGTTCGCACAGCTTGGCCCTGATTAAAGAAATCTTAATGATTTCTTTTTGGCTTGAGTGGCTTTTCGCCGTTAAATCTCTGAATGAAAGAATGTAAATCAAACGCTTAATCTCATTCAGCCCAAGCATCATGATGGCCTGCTGGATGCTGTCTATCTTTTTTTTCAGCCTTGTTTGCGATCCGTTTAAAAAACGCAGAATCTGATACGATAATGTAACGTCCCGCTCTATGTATTCCGTTACGCGCTCTATATTGGGCTGGTCTTGGTTTAATTCGTTTAAAAGCTGGTAGTAAGAATGAAAATGAAACGTCAGATCATTTCCGCTGATGACACGCGGTTCACTGAAAAAATATCCTTGAAACAGGTGAAAGCCGTCTATGGCTGCCTGTTTATAATCTTTTCTTGTCTCCACTTTCTCCGCTAAATAAATCAGATTTTTACAGCTGTACGTCTGAATGATTTTTTTGCGTTCCAGACGCGAAGATTGCAGGAAATCGATTTTTAAAATATCAATATATTTCATCAGCTGTTCCAATAATTCTTCATTTGCCGGATTGATGGCGTAAAAATCATCAAGTGCTAATGTATATCCTAATTTCTTCAGCTGTCTGCATCTTGAGATCAGTGCCGGAGTGATCGGTATGTCTTCAAGAATTTCGATAATGAGCTGGTCAGGATCAAAGGAGGTAGGGAGATCTGAAAACATCAGGCTTTCTGTAAAATTCACAAAGCAGCGTTTCCCCTCTGTCAGCTTTTCGATCCCGATGTTGATAAAGCTGTTTATAATGAGATCTGTAGTAGCTTTATCTCCGTCCGCGGCCGAATAACGGTTCTCTTCACTCTCCCGGTAAAGAAGTTCATAAGCAACAACCTGTTCGTTTCTGTTGAAGATAGGCTGTCTCGCAACAAACACCTTCATTCATTTACCCCCTTAGGTGCGGCCTTCGAACATAAGTATATCAAATAACTTGACGAAATTTGTCTAAATGTGAAAAATATTATCACAAACAAAAAGCCTTTCCAGAGAAAGGAAAGGCCGTTTTATCATCTATTCAAGCTCCCGTTTCAGCTTGCTTTTGATCTCATGAATCCGCTGCATTTTGTTGCTCCAGCAGTCTTCACTTAAATCGACCGGATATTCTTCCGGCTTGCTGATCCGTTTGTATTCCTCCCACAGAAGTTTGAGGTTTTCCTGGACATATTGCTGGATATCGGTAATTTCTGGATTATCATAACATAAAACGCCGTTTTCAAAAATCGGCTCATGCAGGTCTTTCGCATAGAAATCAGTGACGAATTTACTGACGAATGTATGAACGGGATGGAACATTTTTAAGCGTTTCTGGTCGTTTACCCGCTCGTCATAAAGAGCGATATAATCCCCTTCAGAGTGATGATTCAGCTTGTTGATAATCCGGTATACTTTCTTTCTTCCCGGCGTTGTCACTTTTTCAGGGTTTGACGAAATTTTGATAGTATCGGTCAGTTTGCCGTCCTCTTCAATGGCCACAAGCTTGTAAACCGCGCCGAGGGCCGGCTGATCGTATGCGGTAATCAGTTTTGTGCCGATTCCCCACGTATCGATTTTCGCTCCCTGCGATTTCAGATTTAAGATCGTATGCTCATCAAGGTCGCTTGAAGCGATAACCTTTGCGTCTTTGAAACCCGCTTCATCAAGCATTTCACGCGCTTTTTTTGACAGGTACGCCAAGTCCCCGCTGTCCAGGCGGATGCCGATGAAGTTGATCCGGTCGCCGAATTCCTTCGCGACTTTAATCGCATTCGGCATGCCTGAACGGATCGTATCGTACGTATCTACGAGAAACACGCAATCTCTGTGCGTCTCCGCATATTTCTTAAAAGCCGTATATTCATCACGGTACGCTTGCACGAGCGCATGGGCGTGCGTGCCGGATACCGGGATATTAAAGCGCTTTCCGGCTCTTACATTACTCGTCGCGCTGAAGCCGCCGATCAGGGCCGCTCTCGCTCCCCACATAGCCGCATCCATTTCATGGGCGCGCCGCGTGCCGAATTCAAGGGCGTCCTCATCACCGACAACGCCTTTAATGCGGGCTGCTTTTGTCGCGATTAATGTTTGGTAATTCACAATGTTAAGCAGAGCCGTCTCAATCAGCTGCGCTTCAATGAGGGGCGCTTCGACCCGCATAATCGGTTCGTTGTTAAAAACGAGCTCTCCTTCTTTCATGCTGTAAAGAGACCCGGTAAAAGAAAGATCCCGTAAATACTCAATGAAATCATCATCATAGTGCAATTCCGTTTTTAAATAATTCAGATCGCTGTCGGTAAATTTGAAGTTCTCCAAGTATTCGATTGCTTTTTCTAAGCCCGCAAATACCGCATAGCCGTTTTCAAAGGGAAGCTTTCTGAAAAAAAGCTCAAAGATCGCTTTTTTCTCATGAATGCCGTCTCTCCAGTACGTTTCGGCCATATTAATTTGATAAAGATCTGTATGTAAAGACAAACTGTCGTCTTTAAAACCATGCTCCACCAAAATTATTTTCCCCTTCCTTACTCTGCCACTTGCGCTCCGATGCTGTTCTTAAAATGGGACAGGGCCCATTCATGCCCTTCAGGATTAAAGCTTGCCACAGCGTTTTGATGAATGACGATCTGAAAGCCCTTGTTGTAGGCGTCAACCGCCGTGTGAAGAACACAGATGTCGGTGCACAGGCCCGCAAGATGCAGTTCAGTGATCTGCCGTTCCCGCAGTTTCAGCTCTAAATCCGTTCCCGCAAAAGCAGAATATCTCGTTTTTTCCATATAGCTTACGTTTTTTGCGTTTTTATGTTTCTCATAAAGAGGCGAAAGCTTTCCGTACAGCTCCTTGCCCTCCGTGCCGTTGATATTATGCGGAGGAAACAGGCGTATTTCGGGATGAAAGTCATCGTCTGCATCATGTGAATCCACCGCAAAAACAACGTAATCACCGTTTTCTATAAAAGCTTGCGTCAAACTGACAATCGTATCTTCAATTTGCCTTGCGGGTTCTCCGCACGTCAATGCTCCGTTCTCTGCTGCAAAATCATTCGTATAATCAATGCATATAAATGCTTTTTTCATAGCCGGCCTCCCCGCCATTCATATGAAAACCATTATATCCTATCTCCACCTGTAAGTGAATTGGCATTGTAAAATGACATTTATTTCAGGAGTGAACGCTGAAAAATGTCATCCTGAACATAAATGCCGTCCAGGTTCACAGCATGATCGGCGGCAAAAACCAGGCCGAGCGGCGTTTCAAATTGAAGGTCCGAGATCACTGAGCTTCGGACACCGTCCAGTGCGGCAAGCTTCATATATGGTGAATAAGCATGATACGGCAGCCTTCCGTTTATATACAGCACCGCGTCTTTTCGGTTTTTCAGCGCCTGTTTCACTTCTTCATACGGCTTCTTTTGCAGCACCTGCCCCTTCGTCAGGGCAATGATG
Source organism: Bacillus sp. FSL K6-2819 (assembly GCF_038008305.1). NCBI lineage: Bacteria > Bacillati > Bacillota > Bacilli > Caryophanales > Bacillaceae > Bacillus > Bacillus sp. FSL K6-2819. The sequence continues at coordinate 3,027,166 of NZ_JBBOYV010000001.1, forward strand.
ACTCTTTCACGCAGCGAGCCTAAAAATAAATGGCGTTCATCCGGTTTCGTCTGCAGAGGGCCATACATACCCTGCTGTAAATAAAGGTCAACTGTTTTGTCGCTCATCGGCCTGTCCCTCCTCAGCTTGTTTTACAATTATCGCCCCGGCATGGACGCGGTAAACCGTTTCGTTACATTTCAGCGACCCAATGGGAGATCTTGCCGGCGAGCTCTCCGGCAGGCTCTTCATCAATCAGTTTGCTGAATGATTGTAAAAGCCGCTGCGCCAGCGCCTTTTTCTCTTCCTCATAGGAAATAATCGTGCTCCACTCAAGTTCCGGAACGGCTACGAGGGTATGCTGTTCTTTTTTATTTTCATGCAGATACACATCGCCGATCATTCCGGACTGCACGGTAATATTCGCTTTTCTGATTTTCATAAAAATTCCCCTTTTATAAAGACTGATTCTATTATACTACAAAAAAGCGACAGCCTCCTAAAGGGAGGCTGTCACGCGTTAAACCAATCAGGTTCGTCAAACAGATCGATATCTTCAAAGAGCGTTTTGCTGAATTTATTAGTGACTTTGACAAAATCTCCGGAATGAAACGCCCCTGCCCCCGCGCCTGAGTGGTCAACGGCTTTGGGAGAAATGGCAAACACGTCACCGAAGCTCGCCGCAGCGTCTCCGGCGAAGCTCATAATATAAATCGGTCCCACAATTGCAGGCATACCCACACCTCCGCTTTTCTTTACAGCATTTTATGCGGCGCGTGCGGAGTTGTGCCCGTTTTTATTTCGGCTTGCGGTTGTCTTCGTGTTTTGACCGCTGACGAAGTTTGATAAGGCGGACGATATTTAAGACGAATGCTTTTAAGACCGCGTAAACCGGCACAGCCAGAATCATTGCGAGAATGCCGCCGAAACTGCCCGCTCCGACAAGCAGAAGAATAATGGTGAGCGGGTGGGTATTGAGCCGTTTCCCGATAACAAGCGGAGAAAGCAGGTTTCCGTCAAGCTGCTGGACGACAACGACAACAATAACGGCAAACAGCGCCTTAGCCGGAGAATCCATAAACGCGATAATTACCGCCGGCGCAGCCCCGAGAAACGGTCCGAGGTACGGAATGATATTGGTGACGGCAATCACCATCCCGAGAATTAACGCGTAAGGCAGGCCGATAATCCAATATCCGATAAAGCATGCCGTCCCGACAAAGAGACAGATCAGCAGCTGGCCTTGGAAATATGCGGCCAATGTGACATATAAGTCATTGAATATTTTCCGACCTTCCGCCCGGTAGGAAGAAGGCAGGATTTTGACCGCCAAGAGCGGAAAACGCCGGCCGTCCTTCAGCATATAAAACAAGATGAACGGAACGGTGATCACGACAAGCGTTATATTCGTAACGACGCCGAACACGGCGGACAGGCTTGCGGTAATATTTTGCGGAAGACTTTGTAAAAATCCCGTCAGAGACTGCTGAATTTTTTCTATCGACACATAATCCTGCGTCATCATCCACGTAAACCATTTGGAATGGGATAATTGTGTCGTCAAGCTTTGAATCTGATTAATGTAATCAGGGAAATTGTTAAACAGCCCCGTGACCTGGGAAGCCACAATCGGTCCGATTGCGGTGAACATAAAGGCTATCAGGCCGATGAAAACGAGATAAATGAGCAGGATCGCCAATGTCCGGGGGATTTTTTTCTCAAGCAGGCGCACGATCGGATTAAAAATGAAAAACAAAATGCCCGAGATCAGAATCGGAAAAAACAGAGTGGTGATAAAACCGAAAAACGGCTGAAAAATAAACGAGACTTTCGTTGATACGTAAATTATGAGCAAAACGAGCAAAATTTGCAGCGTCCAAAAATGGACCTTTGATTTCAACAAGCGGTTTCCTCCTATTGTTATGTGAACTTGTACTGTGATTGTACCAAAAAAAGCCGCCGTGCATCTATGTATCTCAAAAAAGAAGACGCACCGGGGTTTTGTAAGGACGGCCTCCGGTTTGCGCCTTATCGGGCTGTTACACACGTTCGGTATAATCAGGCATGACAGAAACCACATGGCGGTTTCTGATATAAAATACGCGGTCATGCGTTTCTTCAATGGCGATATGATCTGGAGTGGCATCAATCAGCCGTCCCCTGACAATGCGTCTGACGGTTTGAATGATAAACCTTGAGCCGATAAGCTTATGGATGGTCTGATAAACGTAAGGATCTACTAACGAGACGATTTGCGGGCTTCCTTGATGGGCCATTTTCGCTGATCCCCTTTACTATGTTTTCCTTCAGCATATGCAGCGGACAAAGGCTTTGACACAGTACGTCTATCGGAGGGGAAAAGGGTTAGTGAGCATGCGGAGTTATGTAAGCGGAAAAGGCCGCATGAGTGGCCTAGACTGAGCTTCTTATGGGATATTGGGCTTGGTCAATTAACTGATCAAGCTTTTGGATTTGTTTGAGCGCGGCCGTATGGTCCATTTGGCGGTAATGGTGATGTCCGCCGGGTTCTTCATCGAGTTCATCCGCTTGTTTCACAATTTGCTGGAGCGTATTCTTGTCCAGTTCGCCTTCAGGCAGATAGGAATCGGTGTGAAGCAGAATCGCCAGCGCAATCTCTTTCGCCGCTTTCGGTTCTTCACCGAGCCGGATGAGCAGCTTATGCGCCCGTTCAGCGCCTTTAATGGCATGGATATCGTTTCTTCTGTACTTTTCATAATCCCATTTGCCGTCTGTGTACCATTCGTAATGGCCGATGTCATGCAGTAAAGCCGCTTTCGCCGCAAGATCCGGGCTGACACCTGCTTTTACGGCAAGACGGTATGCATGAAACGCGCAGGCAACCGCATGGGCGACGCCGGAACGCTGTAAATACTTTTGTGCGATTGGATGGGTGAAGACATCCATTAACGTTACATTTCTCATGGAAACCCCTCCTTATTTATATTTTTAGAATCCTAACATAAATCGAGAAGAAACTCAATTCATCCGATACATTATTATACCCCTTATATTGCGTTTCAGTCATAATATGCCGCCGGGCCGCGAAGTGATTGTACAAATAAAAAAGAGCAGCGCGGAAGCTGCTCTACAAAAACTCTTTGATATCGTATATCCGTCCGTTTTCCGGCTCTCCTGCGATCAGTGAGCGGATGACACCAGCGATGTATTCCGGACTTCTGAGGCTGTTCGTTTCTTTCAGATTGCGGAACCGATCGATGTCGTGAAAATCTTCTTTGGATGAAGAACGAATGACGGCCTGCATGTCTGTATCCATCACTCCCGGTGAGAATGACAACATGCGGACCGGCAGCTCTTCATCTTCCTGTTCAAACCCGAATGTTCTCGTAAACATATCAAGCCCAGCTTTTGAGCTGCAATACGCGCTCCAGCCTTTATAAGGATTTTTCGCCGCGCCCGATGTGATGTTGACAATGGTTTTGCTGCCGGTGAACGCTTCGAAACGCTTCGTGAACATTTGGCTGAGCAAAACAGGCGCCGTCAGATTAAGGGTGTAATGGCGGTTCAATTCTTCTGCGGAAGCTTCTTTCGCCCGCTTGATCGGTTCTACCATTCCGGCATTATTGATCAGTGTGACGGCGGAATACCGCTTCTCATCAGCTTGATCAAGAATCGCCTTCATCTGCCGCTCGGTGTCTGACAGATCGGTTAAATCAACACTGTATTCTGTCAGTCCCTCGCGCTTTTCTCCGCTTATCGTTCTTGAAAGCGCGGCGACTTCGGCTCCTTCTTGAAGCGCCTGTTCCGCAAGCGCCCGCCCCAATCCTTTTGATGCGCCTGTTATCAGAAAAAACTGCATGACACTCCTCCTTTTTTTTCTTATTTTACGGACTGTCTTCCCGCAAACACAAGCGATCTGTTTACCGCTTTGCCTTTTCCTGCGCCGTGACTTTCGGAATCAGATAAATCATCGCCGCAATGCCGAAGAGGATCAGGACGGCATAAATGACAGGCAAAAGAAAAGAAGTCTTTTTCTCATCCGCTTCCATATCTGCCGAGGTATGGCGCACCGCCGGCTCGGCAAAAGTGATCCCCAGTTTTTTCGATTGCGCTTTGATCGTATTCGGCTCAGTGTCTGACGATGTAAACAAATTTGATATCAGTTTTTCATCCGGGCTTTCGGCCGGTTGATCAAACGTAATGTCCTTCTGCTCTTTCGGAAGCGCCGTTTTTTCTTCGGAGTAGGCGTCGTCGTGCAGGTAATCCGTACGAATTTCAATGTCTTTCTTTTCATATTCATTCGGCTTGACATCAGTATTGTCCTCATTCGCGGCTGCGGCTTGAGGAAGGAAAAGGAAAAAGGAGAGAGCAAACAGCAAGATCCCTTTTTCCATGAATGTGTTACGCCTCATAAGACTGATCACTTTCCTCCGTTTTTTCCGCAAACAGCCGAATAATGAGCGGAAGCACCGCCGCAATCAGCGTAATAATCACAAGAACCGTTATTCCCATCGCAAACAGATGGCCCGTACCGTATTGGATATCGATATAGACTTTCGAAACCGGGCTGTCAAAGGTAAAGTTCGGCATAATCAAGTCGATCAAAGGCGCCACATAAAAGAGAATGAGCGCTGACGAAGCGATCCATCCGGTGATCGAGCCAAAGACAAAGGCTGCCCGGATAAAAGCCGAACTCGCCGCGAGCAAGAGAATCGTAAAGATTGACCATTTAATCGTCTGATCGTCCGGAAGCGAGTAGATATTCAGACCGAACAGACTGATCATCAGTCCGACCATAATGTTTAAAATCCCAAAGAGCGCGCCTTTGACGAGAAGCGGCGCCTGCTGATAATACGAGCTGAAATAGCCGATCAGAAGACTGCTGATCAAAACGATCACCAAAATGACGACCGGCGGAACATTCTGAACCCGGTCTTCCGGCACCTCTCCGCTGATTTTAAGCGGGTTGGCGAGATAATCGTAAACGTATCCGTTTTCCTGTCCGTCAACGAGCGCGTTCCCTAAAATGCCGTACACGTCATTTCTGATCAATTTTGTGGAATCGACGTTTTTGCCCCAATTGCTGTTCAGGGTGTCCGCTTTCTGCTGTACGTCATTTACGCTTTGCTGCATATTGTCGGTATAGCTGATGATGCCGGACTGGCGTTCTGACAGATGGCCCATCGTGTCAGACATTTGCAGCACTTCGCGGCCGACGGTATCCTGAGCGCCGAGCGCCATCGTTCCGGTTAATCCGTCTCCGCTGAACGTTGCCGCTTCCTGCACAGCGCCTTCAGCAAGCTGATCAGATGCTTTAGCCGCGCTGTCTGCGATGCTGGCGAGCTCATCGAGCACTCCGGCTTGTTCATCTCTGATATATGAGCTGTAGTTATCCGAGAATTCGGTCATGCCTTTAATGAAATTGCTGATGTCTTCATCTGTCTGCATCTTATTGTTTTTCAGGTTTTCCCAGCTTGCCGTTTCAATCGGTTTGATGGCGAGAACGGTTTGGACTTCGCCTTGCTGGGCTTTCAGCACCCTGTTTTTCACATCAGGCAGCGAGCCTGCGTCGAGAGAATGATAAAGTGTTGCCTCATACAAAGATAAATCATTATAGTAACTCATTAAATCGGATATCACTTTTGTATTGATGTCAGCGGCAAATATCTGTTCAAGAGCAGATTTGCGGCCGCCGTCCAATGACGGGTAGTTCAAAATGTTCTGTTCTGTTTTTAAAATCATTCTGTAAACGGTATTGAAGTCTTGTTTTCTCGTTTCTTCTGATTGTTCCAGCTTTTTTTGTAATTTGTCCGCACGTTTTTCAACTTTGGCAATCTGGTCTTTAAGGCCTTGGATTTCTTCATCAAGAGCATCGAGACGTTTTTTCAGTTCTTCATTATGTGTCTGCTGTTTCTCTTCAAGCTCTTTTTCAATTTGCTGAATGCGCTCTGCGGCTTGGTTCAGCCTTTCTTTTGCCTTAGATACTTCTGTGCCGCCGTCTCCTTCAGAGCCGTTCGGATCGTCCGCGGGGTCATCAGCAAGCGGAGTGACGTTTTTAGCGGTTGCGGCTGTTTTTGTCTGCTGATCGCCTGTGTTATCGGAAGGAGACTGCTGTTCTTTTGTGCCGTCATCCGTTTTTCCGTCTTCTCCGGGAGCCGTCCCGTCATTCGGTTCGGTACCGCCGGAGTTTTCACCATTATCCCCATGGCCCGGGTTTTCAGGGTCTGGATTTTCTTTTTCCGGTTCTTTTAAACCGTCAGAAATAGAATTGATCTCAGCGGAGATGCGTTTTAATTCGTTACGCTGATCGTCAAGGTCAATTTTCAGATCACCGGGTTTTTCTTCTTCCGGTTTTTCTTCTTCTTTCGGTTCATCCGAGCCGTCATCCCCCGGGTCTTTTTCCGGAACGGTTAAGTTCTGGCGATCCCTTTTCATAAGGGCTTGAATGCTGTTCAGTGTTTCAAATCTTGCTTGGGCTTTATATTGAGTCAAATAATTGTCAAGTAAATTGGATTGAATATTTGCCATCCCTTGTTCCTGCTCAGGGACCTGCGCTTCTCTCACCTTTTGGGCGGCTGCCAGTGCCGATCCTGTCTGGTCAAGCTGTGTCTGCGCCCGGTTTATGCCTGAAGACAGCCCGCTCATCATGGTGCTGAACTGGTTGGCGGCCTGCTGCGCTTTAATAGCGTTCAGTCCGGTTGTGATTTGCTTTTGATTTTGTTCCTGCGCGGCCAGCAGCAGTTTTTTCTGATTTTCCTGATATTGTTTATAGCGCTCAACTGTATCGGCAAAGTCTTTGAGCGTGTTTTTGGCTTCATCTGCCGAGGTCAATTTTTCTTTTGCTGCGCCCTGCGCTTCGTTCATTGATTTTTTCAGTTCGTCAATCAGGTCTTTTTGCCGTTTGATCTCACCTGCCAAGTCATTGGAGCTCGGCTTGTAAAAGTTGTACATGACATTTTGAAATTCTGATTCTTTATTGACGATCTTGTCAAAATCGCCTCTGACATTGTTCACTTTTTGTGAGACGAAATTCCAATACAATGCCGACATTTTTTTATTCATTGATTTTTGGGCGTCTTCAAGCTCACGCTGCACTTTTTCTTTGTTGACGGCGTTCAGGTTGCTTTGAATATTGAATGTCAGCGTAGCTTTTTGCGGACGCTCCTTGTCATAGCTTAAAATGTCTTTTGAAAAATCGGATGGAATGTAAACGACTGCGTCATACTTCTTATCCGCCAGGCCGTTTTCAGCCGCGCTCCTGTTGACGACCGTCCAGGAATAATCCGGACGGTCGCCGAGAGCCGCCGCTACTTCTTTGCCGAAATGGACCGATTCCCTATCCTCATTTTCATCTGTTTCATCATGTAAGCCCATGTCTTCATTCACGACTGCGATTTGGCGGGTGGCATTGATTTTTTGTTTTCCCGGGTCATCGCCGATAAACCGGAAAAACAGCACCGGCAGCAGCAGAATAATGACGATCGCGGCTACTAATTTGATCAGGCTTTTTCGTTGTTCAGTCATCTGACGGCCTCCCTTTCCGCTGAACATAAAGGTATTTGGATTTTTTGCTCCTTGCCGTTTTCAACCAAATAGCCGAAGCCCGGCTGAATGTCCGGTTCCTGTCTCTGGTAAGGCAGCGGAATGACATTTTGTTCAGATTTTTTCACAAGCAGCATCGCGTGGCGGATCTGTTTCATTTCCGTCGTTAAGGAATCATAGCCTTTTGAAAATTCGCTGTGATTGCCCGCCGGGATAAAACTGAAGCCTACATGCGCGTAAGATTTCATAAACATCGCCAGCTTGTCCTGAATGGCGGTGTCGATTGTCTGCTGGAATCTTGTAATGCCGTCGGCCATTAACACGATCGGAGAGAAATTGAGTTTGTGCACATCGCCATTTTTGACGGCCTGTGCATACTGAGCTTCCCGCTCCGTGAAAATGGCTTCAGCCGCTTCAATCCACTTCTGTATGTCTTCTTTTGTGTCCAGATAGCTGACCTTTGTTTCCTGCGCATACTGCGACAATCCGCGGTCAATCGAGTCAAACAGTCCGATCCGTTCCGTGCTTTCACGCAGCAGGTGATTCAGCATGACTTTCAGGATGTTTGTTTTTCCCCGCTGTGTCTGGCCTAAGATGAGGCAATGCTTATATTTGCCCAGATCAAAGTATACCGGGCTGACCTTTTCCTCATGAAGCCCGACAGGAATGCGGAACGGTTCTTGGTCCGGGCCGAGACGGAGCGAAAATTCGCCGGCCGTCAGCATGTCCGGGAGCATCGGAATCGGGTGTGGACCGGCTGTTCCGGAATGGCGCTCAGCTAAAGCTTTGACATCGGCTTTCAGCGCTTGGAACATCTCGAGGTCATTTTCCGCTTCAGCCGGAAGAAACATTTGCGCGAAATGCAGTTCTTCTTTTTGAATCATGACGCGGCCCGGAATCGGTTCAAGACTGAACGGCGGGCGCCCGTAAATGGAATAACCTTCTGACTGATCCATTAAATAATGGACGATTTTCGTTTTTATATTATTTAACAATGACTGACGGACGGCGTTTACCCTCGTTGCGGTCAGCAGGAAGTAAATGCCTAAGCTTTGCCCGTCGCGTGAAATCTGGATAAATTCCGTTTCCAATTCATGCATTTCGTCTTTGACGATGTCGAAATTATCAATTGTGATAAATATAAACGGCAGCTCTTCTTCGCTGAGCGAATTGTACATTTTGATATGGCTGACTTCTTTTTCTCTGAACAGCCGTTTCCGCCGCTCGATTTCCTCCTTGATGCGGATCATGAATTTTTCGATCTTTCTCATTTGATCCATTAAGAAATAGTCTGCGGTGTGCGGAAGCTTTGCCAATGGCAGAAGCGTGCCGTTTCCGAAATCAAAGATGTACATATGAAGCTCTTTTGGCGTGTACCCTTCCGCGAAGTTCATCAGGAGAGTGATGGCAGCCACTGACTTGCCGTATCCGGATGAGCCGAAAATGCCGATGTTGCCGTCATCCATCATCGTATAAGCGAGAGGCGCCTGTCTTTGCTGATCAGGCTCATCCACGCAGGCGATGAAGAAGCGGTCTTTTTCCTTTGCGGGATAAAGCGTGCGCGGAATACGTTCGGCAAGCGGCGGAAGCCATGGGCTCGGCAGCTTTTCAATGCCCATTTCTTTTTGAATCCGCTCGATTTCTTCGACTACGGCTTCTATTTCTGCCGGGGCGTCTTTTTTCGCCAAGTCGTCCGCATCCACTTCAGACAGCGGAATTAAGCCGGTATCGGTAACGATGGCAATGTCATCCTCGGTGCCGTATACATCTTCCATGTAAGGGGCGCCGCTCCAGGCAGACTGGAACTGCTCATACACTTCATTATTTCCGACTTGCAAATAGCCGCGTCCGGTGACTGTAATATTCGCCGCATCACTGTTTTTCAGAATTTCTTTACTGTCACTTGCATCCTGGACTTTCAGCGCGACCTTAAAGCGTGAGTTGCTCCATATCTGGTCGTCAATGATGCCTCCCGGTTTTTGCGTGGCAAGGATTAAATGCACACCAAGGCTCCGCCCGATGCGTGCCGCGCTGACAAGCTCCCTGATAAAGTCAGGCTCTTCGCTTTTGAGCTCGGCAAATTCATCTGAAATCAAAAACAGGTGCGGCATCGGAATATCCGTTTCCCCCTGTTTATACAGCTTTGTATAGTCATTAATGTGATTGACGCGATATTGATCAAACAGCCGCTGCCGTTTTTTCAGCTCGCTTTTTATAGAGGCAAGCGCCCTGATACTGAAGTTTTTGCTTCCTTCGATATTCGTAATGGTTCCGAGAAGGTGCGGCATTTTGCGAAACGGCTGCGCCATTCCCCCGCCCTTATAGTCAATCAGCAAAAACGCCGCTTCATGAGGGTGAAAATGAACGGCCAATGACAGGATAAACGTTTGCAGAAATTCACTTTTCCCGGAGCCGGTCGTTCCCGCCAGCAATCCGTGCGGCCCGTGGGCTTTCTCATGCAGGTTTAAATACACGATATCGTCTTTACCTTTGTAGCCGATCGGAACAGCCAGTGATTTTGCCGACTCACTTGTCTCCCACTTCTGCCTGATGCCGATTTCTTTTACTTCCTTCGCATGAAACAGCTCCAAAAATGAGACCGTTTCGGGAATGGAATTCGTCATCCCGACCTGATGGTGCAATGTCCGAAGCGTTCGGGAAAACCGCTCGTTGTTTGTCCGTTCATGCCTGTCCAGCCTAAACGGGATCTGGACCGCTTTTTTCTTCTGAATGAGGATGTCTCCTTCATCTTCATTAATGTAGCGGACGAGGGTGTGAATGTTTTCTGCCAGGCTTTCCTTCGTTTCCGCGGCGATGATCGCTGAGATGCCGAGATGCTCATGCCGGCCTTCGATATATTCTAAAATGACGTGCTCTGCGATCAGCTGCTGATTCGTGATGACAAAGACAAAATGCGGCTGGAAGATCTTTTTCTCTTTATCTTCTTCCAAATCCCGCTCCCGCAGCAGCTCGTAAATGGAAGATAACAATTGATCACGGGTCTGTTCATTGTAAATAAACCCTTTCGCATACATATGAGGCAGCTGAAATTGCGGCAGCCACTTCATCCATTCCCATTCCTTATATTCATCTTCATGAAAGATAAAGACAAACCGCAGGTCATGGTAGCTGTTGAAGAAAGCGAGCTGGCCGATCAGCTGGTGAATTTCATTTTTGACGATCTGGGGTTTCCCGACAAGCCCCATCGGCCCTTCTTGTAAATCAACGGTCACGGGTGCATGGCGGATATCTTTATATACACGCTGCATGTGCTGCGACTGTTCCATTAAGTCATCCACATCACGGTTCGCCAGGTCCCCTCCGCTCATCGAGATCTCGTAGCTTGCCGGGACAGTGCTCGTTCCGAGCCGGAGCATCAGAAAATCCCTGCTTTCCAGCGATTTCTCCCAAATGCGGCCGCTGATTTCAGAGGTTAAATATTTCATTTTTTCAAACGTGGGAAAATGGTGCGTCAGCACTTGCAATTGTTTTTCCGACAGCGTCTGAAGTTCTTTCCGTTTACTCTCTAAATACTGCTTGTACACACGCTCACGCTTCTCCTCCCGTTTTTTCCGCTGGTTTTTTTCTCGGAAATATTGCACGGTGGACGTAATGAGAGTCATCATAAACATCGCTAAAGAAACGAGAATGAAAATGCCCCTCGGCTGTATAATGGCGACAACCCCCATTACAATCAGCATGACCACAGGAGGCAGAATGACGAGCCAGAGCCCCCTGTTATTCTGCTCGCTTTCCTGTGAGGGAAAGCTGAATGAAACGCGGTCTTCGGGAAGATCATAGACCATCCGCGGCGTTCTTCGATATTGCGGGTATTTCTTTTTCATTTCGGTGCTCGGCTTTACCGTTTTGATTAAGCCGGTTTGAAACTCCTCGTGATGAACGACTTCTAAAAGGTCGTCCTCCGCCAGCCTCAGACGCAGAAAATTCCACAGCAGCTCATCTCCCATCCGAAGCCTTTCAGGGACTTTTGTGAGCTCTCCGTTTACATAAACTTCCTGGCCATCAGGAATGACAGACCAGCTTCCTCCCGCTTTTCGGAGATAAAAAGCGCCTTTTTGAGCGGACGACGGCTCTTTGTATATATCCGCTTCCTCTGTTTCTGATGAGAAAACGATCTCGTCCTTTCTGCCGACAAAATAAACGGAGGATTCTTCCTGATCAGGAGTGAGAAGAAGCCGCATCGTCTCTTCTTCCATTCTGCAAGGCATTTCATTTCCTATTGTCAATTCGCCGGCACAGTTATTTCCCAGGAAAACATCATAACGGTCTGTTTCTTTACGATAAAGGGTGGCGGCGGTTTGCCGTAAAGGCAGTGTGCCGACCGTGATCGTATCCTTTATATCCGGGCCGATCGTTATCGGCTGAGACGGCGGGAGTTCAGACAGCTGAATCTTTTGTACGTGCTCTCGGTAAAAGACCCATAACAGACTCATATGGCGAACCTCCTGACAGCCTGATCGTTACTTACGGCCATTTGATGTGTGCTGTTATTTTTTTTCATCTTTTTTCTCATCTTTCTTGTCGTTCTCTTTGTTATCCTTCGCTTTGTCCTGTTTGCCGCCTTCATCCTGGCCGGCGGAAGCTTCGGCGGTGTCACGGTTTTCCTCCGCTTCTTTGTTCTGCTCTTCCTGCTCTTTTTTCGCCTTCGCCAGCTCGCTTTCCACGGCGTCCAGTTCTTTCTGCTTTTCATCGTCTTTCATACTGTCGTCCGCTAATAATTGCTGTTTATATTTTGTAAGCCCGAGCCAGATATACGGGTTGTACTCAAGATTGCGGCCGATATTGATGGCTTCTTCATTTTCCCCTCTGCCGATATCGATCCAATAAAGGAAGTGCTTCGGATCTGATTGCAGCGTGACCAGATTCCCAATGTTTTTCCGCTGTTCTTCGCTCAGATTTTCAACCGCCACATAAGAGGAAGCAAGCTCGTACTGCACAGATTCAGGGAGACTTTCCGCATCGTATTTAGCGAGTGTGTCAATGACTTTGCTGTACTGCTGATTGAGAAAATAGCGGTTGCTTTCCGTGATTGCCTCTTGCTTCGGCTGGGCGAAAAACAACACGTACAAGGAATACAGAAGCGCCGGCACAAGGAGAACTGCAAGCGCCAGACCGGTGTATCTTTGGATTTTCCATTTCTTTTTCGGCAGTTTTATGTATGTCTTGTCCCTCGCTTCGAGGGAATCAATTGTGGTTTGAATTGTTTCTTCCAGTTCTTCAAACGTCTCAGCCTCTAACACGCTTTTCACCTCAGGAGAGAATTGAAGCGTCTCCTTATACTTCAGATATTCTTCGAAGGTGTACGCCCCGTCAGCTGCAAGCGCCGCACAGGCTTTGAGCTCTTTCCACACCCTTTGTCTATCTTCTTCATAAGGCGGGAGACTCTCCTTTACGCCGTAATGAAGAAAGTAAGGCGTCAGCGCTTTATCAAATACGATATTTTCCGGCGCAGCAATCAGATTAAGGCGTTTCAGCTTGTGCTGTTTCACAGCTTGCACGAGACGGTAGGCAAATTGCCATCTGCTTTTTTTATCTTTTCCTTTTATATAGCGGAAAGCCTGATAAGAAGAAGGGGGTCTGATTGTTATGGTTACTTCGTCTTCTGAAACCGAAACCTCTTTTTGAAAAAAAGGATCAGCATCTTTAATCACGTTTGCTTCCAGCCCGTCAAGAAGCTTGACTTTTTCCCGCTGAAAGGTGAAGGTGAAGCCTGATTCGGTTTCTGCCCGGACGGCGTCTAATTCAGTTTCTAAATAAGATCTGTTATGATCTGTCATTCCACCATTTCCTCTCATAAAATTTCAAGACGGTCTCCGTTCGTAATGCCGCAGTCAGATAGTTTTTGTTCCCCGGAAAAAACCGTTTCTTTATTGACCACTCTGATCCAATAGCCTTCACGCGGCGGAACGGATACGTGCTGAGCCTGCCGGGCAATATCGATGACTTTTTTCACAGAATGGTAATCTGACAATCTGAGATCGAAGACGCTGCCGTTATATTGTGTTAAATCTATTGTAATATCGATATACATTTTCATATCACCCTTACATAGAAAGAGCGCCGTCTTCTTGATTGAATCAGGCGCTCCGTTTCTTCATTCATCTTATTATCCGCGAATTTGGTTAGCGATATCTTGGTCAGTAGACTCAAGCGTATTTGCCGTTTGTTCGAGCTGATGATTCACATCTTGCAGCAATTCAGACATTTTAATAAATGAAGGTTTCAGCTGCTCATATTGATCCGCAAATGCTTCACTTGAAGCACCGTCCCACATGCCTTTCAAATCAGAAATCATGCGGTTCAGGCGGTCAACCTGATTCATGACTTCCTGACTTTCAACGCCATATTGCTTAGCCATCGCTCTTAGCTCTTCGGGTGTGACACGAATTAATCCAGACATATTCCTTATACCCTCCTGTGTCATCAGCCTAAATATGGGCTAATTCACTTATTTTTTGAACGTCATTATTATAAAAACAACAATTCGGCACAGTCAAACAAATCTGTTTTAATTTTACAAAATGAGTCTTATGATATACTGGATTTTTCGTCGAATTTACACATTTTGTAAATACAATAGTATGATTTTCTTATTCTTTTTGATTTTGTCAAATGATCTTATTTTCCTATTTTATTTCCGTTCAAAGATGCCTTTCAGTCTGAAAAGCAAGATGGTAAGATCAAGATATGAAGCTATGAAAAAGTAGGGATACAGATGACCAATCCAAAAGATCCATTTAAGTACAGTTTCGACAGGCTTGAAGATGTTGCCGACCATATCAGTGAAGTTCTTCAATGCCCTATTACAATAGAAGACGTGAATCATAAACTGCTTGCATACAGCACGCACAGCGATTGTACAGATCCGGCCCGGACGTCGACGATTATCGGACGGAGGGTGCCTGAAAAAGTCATCAACAAACTGTGGAAAGACGGAACCATTCCGGCGCTTTTAAAAACAGACCAGCCGATCAAAGTGAAAGAAATCGACGAGGTGGGCCTGAGCAACCGCGTGGCGATTTCCATTTGGAAAAACAGCCAGGTTCTCGGATTTATATGGGCGCTTGAGATCAAAAAAAAGCTCAATGACGAGGACCTGAAGACGCTTCAGCTGGCCGCCAAAGCGGTGCGGAACAAGCTTTTGCACCTGCAGATCCGCAAAACAAAAATCGAAGAGCGGGGCCAGGAGTTTTTTTGGAAAATGCTGACCGGCCATATTTATCAGGAAGCCGAGATGGCCGAAGGGTTTCATAAGCTCGGAATGGCGCTGCCGTCCGTGTTCAGCGTCATGATCATCCGTTTACATGATGAGCTGACTGAAAAGACGGAACAGCAGCTGCAATATTTGCAGGAAACGACACAGCAGATTCATGTCATGCTGGCGACTGTCGATTCAAATGAATTAATCTTATTAGCCGCGCCGAAATCCGATCAGCCTTTTAAAGATTTAAAGCAGTTCGCCCTCTATGTTCAAAAACAGCTGAAAGAACGATATAAAATTGAGGATGCGTCGATTGCTTTCGGCGGTATTTACGAATCGATTTCTTACGTTTACCGCTCCTATCAGGAAGCGCTCTCCGTATTGAAAGCGAAAGAACGGTTTGTGAGAGAAACCAAACACCTTTTCAGCTTTTCTGAACTGGGGATTTATCAGTACCTTGATGTTTTGGATGAAAAACGCAAGCACAGCGGCTATATGAACTATTCCCTGTCAAAGCTTGAGCAGTATGACAGAGAGCACCAGGCCGATATGGTCAAAACGCTCGAACATTTTATCGATGCCGACAGCAATGTCAACACCGCCGCTAAAGCGCTTAACATCCATGTCAATACATTGAATTACAGGCTGAAAAGAATCAGCCAGATCGCAGAAATCGACTTAAAAAATGTGAATGAAAAGTTTACGATTTACCTCGATATCAAGCTTCGCAGTATGGATTCGTGAAATTTCACAAATCCGTGTTTTTTTATTTTCTGTTTCAAACAAAGAATTTTCGCAACAATCGCGCTACACTTGAAGCATCACACAAACATTGGGGGAAACAGACATGATTATCGGGGTTCCAAAGGAAATCAAAAACAATGAAAATCGAGTGTCATTAACACCTGGAGGCGTTTCACAGCTTATCGGAAACGGCCATCGGGTTCTTGTGGAATCCGGAGCAGGACTCGGAAGCGGCTTTACAAATGAAGATTATGTATCCGCAGGCGCGGAAATTCTGGAGGACAGAAAGCAAGTTTGGGATGCAGAAATGGTCATGAAGGTAAAAGAACCGCTGGCTGAGGAGTATGCGTATTTCCGTCAAGGCCTGATCTTATTCACTTACCTTCATTTAGCCGCAGAGCCGGAATTAGCTAAAGCGCTTACAGAAAAAGGCGTGACAGCTATTGCGTACGAAACGGTAACGGACGGACGTTCACTTCCGCTGCTTACGCCGATGTCTGAAGTGGCCGGCAGAATGGCCGCTCAAATCGGAGCTCAGTTCCTTGAAAAACCAAAGGGCGGAAAAGGAATTTTATTAGCCGGCGTACCGGGTGTATCCCGCGGAAAAGTCACGATCATCGGAGGAGGCGGCGTCGGAACAAATGCCGCGAAAATGGCTGTCGGACTCGGTGCCGATGTGACGATGATCGACTTGAACGCAGACCGCCTGCGTCAGCTTGATGATATTTTCGGGCATCAGATTAAAACATTGATCTCAAACCCTGTAAATATTGCAGACTCCGTCGCGGAAGCGGATCTTCTGATCTGTGCCGTGCTCATCCCGGGAGCCAAAGCGCCGACCCTCGTTACGGAAGAAATGGTTAAACAAATGAAACCGGGTTCCGTCATTGTTGATGTTGCCATCGATCAGGGCGGCATTGTGGAAACCGTTGATCATATTACAACACACGATAATCCGACTTATGAAAAACACGGCGTCGTTCATTATGCTGTCGCCAATATGCCTGGCGCCGTACCGCGTACATCTACGCTCGCATTAACGAATGTGACCGTTCCTTACGCGCTTGAAATCGCCAATAAAGGCGCGGCAAAAGCCATTGCAGACAGCCCGGCGCTTAAAGCCGGCCTGAATACGGCTAACGGACACGTCACGTATGAAGCGGTAGCCAAAGACTTAGGCTATGACTATGTGCCTGCTGAAAAAGCGATGCGAGGTTCAGCTGCAAAAGCTTAATAGATATGAAGAGGACGGCCTGATCAGCAGGCTGTCCTTTTTTTCTTTCTCGTAAAAGGAAAAACGGCCTCCGATCTCGAATATCAATTCATATCCCGGAAGAAAAAGGAGGATTCATATGGCTGTTCAGCACTATGGTGTATTAAAAGGCACTGTGTTAGATATGAGAAGGGAAACAGATGATGATTCTCCGCATTTTCAAGTCGAGGTGCTAGGCGAGCCTGATACGCACTATCGCTGTGCGATCAATGTCATGTCAAGTTCAAAAGAATCAGAGGTTCTGTATGCGGCGCGCGATCATTTTGACGCAAGCGCGATCACCCTGCTGCCCAACATACCGTATGGATACACCCCAATTGATGAAACCAGCCGTGAGCTGGCGCTGGATTACGTCCGCGGCGGATTGTTTGATCCCCGGAACATGGTGCCGCTCCCGCATGAAGTCACCGGTCCGGATAATGACTTAAATGATTTTATTGAAACGTATATGCAAAAAGCAAAAACAGAAAAAGCCACCGTCTATATTTACGGCTCTAAATTCGGGCCGGAGCAGGACGCTGATAAGATTTTCGGGTTCAAACCGACAAACGGCATGCATAATATTCATATGAATCAGGGAAATCCAATTGATACACGCTGGAAGAAGGATAACGGAACGTGGCATGACGGCGGTATTTTAATCCAGTTTGCAGACCAGTGGGCCGCGGTCTTTTTGGCTTTTCTGTCTCAGTCATGGTGCACGAATGAAGAAGGCCACCCTTATAAATTTTGTGATCACACACAGCTTAACAGCTGATTTCCGCATAAAAAGCCTGCCGAATCAACGGCAGGCTTTTTTTTATTACATCTTAGCGGGTTCAGCCCGTTTCAGGCTTTCAGGCCTCATGTCACGCCAGTTTGTTTCAATATATTCGAGACAAACGGAACGGTTTTCATTTGTCAGGCGGGTTTCCCACCCGTCCGGCACATCCAGATAGGCCGGCCACAGCGAGTACTGGCCTTCAGCATTGACGAGCACATGATATAAGCCGTCTTCCCGTTCAAATGGATTTGTCATATCAGCTCATTCCTTTCTTTACCGGACTGTACGCCGTCCGTTTAATTTCTCCGCCAGAATCGCGCCGATTTCGGCAAGCGGGCCCGGCTGGCACATATCTTTATGGCGGCAGTCTAAGTCATACCGCTCGATTTTCCCCGTAATATACGGTTTCCAAGTATCCGGTTCAATGGGGTCAAACCACTCGGGAATAATCGCGGATCTGAAGAACAGAACATCTCCATGGAACGGCTTCGGCTTGTATGTTCCTAACAGACCGACAGAATTAACGTATGTGTCTTTCAAATTCATCATCACTGACTCATCCAGGCTGGCTAATGCGCTTCCCTCACGGCGGAGAATGGTCAGCGCGGTATCAAAATCAAGCGGCTGATCCCCGAGGCTGTCCGGGTCGTACCCTCCAAGGGCAAGCAGGGCAATGACGGCTTCCTCATCATCAGGCGCATTTTTTATCGGAAGAAAATGATTCGGGTACGCATCAAGCATCACCAAGAGGGAAACCTCTTCGCCCCGGCTCTGTAATTGTGTCGCCATGGCCTGAATGACATTTCCTCCGAGTGACCAGCCCAGCAGACGGTACGGCCCTTTCGGCTGCACGGTGCGGATTTTTTCAATATAATCCGCCGCCATGTCATCTAAGCTTTGCGGAAGCGCTTCTTTTTTCCCGATGCCTCTCGCCTGTAAGCCGTAAATCGGATAATCAGCTTCTAAAGAAGACATCAGCCCGGCATAACACCAGCTGAGACCCCCGGCCGGATGGACACAGAAGAGCGGTGTTTCTTCTCCCGCCGTTCTGAGCGGAAGCAGAACATCAAGCGCGCTTGTGCCCGTGCCCGTCTCAAGCCTTTCAGCAAGGCTTGCCACAGTAGGAGCTTCGAATAATGTTCCGATACTCAGCTCAGCCCCCGTCGCTTCCCGAATACGGCTCATTAAATGAACCGCAAGTAAAGAATGGCCGCCTAAATCAAAGAACCTGTCATCAATACCGACACGCGGGAGGTGAAGCACCTCTGCGAACAGTTCACACAGTATTTCTTCCTGCGGGGTTCTCGGCCCCCGGCCGGAGACCTCCATTTGGAAGTCAGGCGCAGGGAGCGCTTTTCGGTCAAGCTTGCCATTCGGGGTCAGCGGCAGTTCATCCATTTGGACAAAAGCCGACGGCACCATGTAATCCGGCAGGCTTTCTCCGGCAAACCGGCGCATGTCCCCCGTATCCAAGGTACTGAGATCAGAAAGGACAAGGTAAGCGGCGAGCCGTTTATCTCCCGGCAGATCTTCACGAACGACCACGGCAGCGTCCTCGACACCCGGATGTTTGACGAGAACCGCTTCGATTTCGCCCAGTTCAATTCGGAACCCGCGGATTTTAATCTGGTGGTCCGCCCTGCCCATATAATCAAGCGAACCGTCCGGCCGCAGACGGGCTAAGTCCCCCGTCCTGTACATCCTTGTTCCCGGCGGGCCGTACGGATCAGCCACAAAGCGTTCCGCGGTCAGGCTTTGACGCCCTAAGTAACCGCGGGCCACGCCACCTCCGGCAACATACATTTCGCCCGTTATGCCCGGAGGCACAGGCTCCAGCCGATCATCAAGCACATATACGTTCAGGTCAGGAATACCGCAGCCGATGAGGCTGTTTGCCTTCAGTTCGGCAATGTTTTTATCTAATTCAAGATAACTGACGTGCACCGTCGTTTCCGTAATGCCGTACATATTCACGAGCACGGGTTTATTATCCGGGTGGCGTCTGTACCAGTCCTCAAGCCGGCTCAGCTCAAGCGCCTCGCCGCCGAAGATGATATATCTGAGTGCGAGCTGACGCCCCAGCTCTTTGTTTTCTTTTTCCGCATGCATCAGCTGGTAAAATGCTGACGGCGTTTGATTAAGCACGGTCACTCGCTCTTTTACGAGGAGATGCAGAAACGCTTCCGGAGATCTGCTGGTGTCATGCGGCACGACGACGAGACGTCCGCCGTGAAGCAACGGCCCCCAAATTTCCCAGACAGAAAAATCGAACGCGTAAGAGTGAAACATCGTCCATACATCATCAGAATCGAAGTGATACCAGTGCTGCGTCGACTCAAACAGCCGGATGACATTGCTGTGCGGAATGATGACGCCTTTCGGCACACCGGTCGATCCCGACGTGTAAATGACGTATGCCGGGTGAAGCGGCGACAGCGGACAAAGCCGGTCGGCATCCGCAGGGTTCGTGACGGCATATTGCTCAAGTATTTTTTTATTCTGCGGGTCATCTAAGATGAAGGCGGGCATACCGCTTCCGACAGAGAGCTTACTTGAGCCTTCACGGTTGGTGAGCATATATACGGGCTTGGCATCATGTAACATAAAAGCGATGCGGTCCGCCGGATAATCAGGATCAAGCGGCAAATACGCGGCTCCCGTCTTCAGGACGGCTAACAGCCCGACAATCATATCTAAAGAGCGAGGCAGAGCCAGCGCGACAAACTGCTCCGGGCCGACGCCGCGGGCAATCATCATATGCGCAAGCTGATTAGCCCTTTGATTCAGCTCTTTGTAAGTGAGTCGGCGCTCTTCAAATACTGCTGCCGTTTCATCAGGTTTTTCAGCGGCCTGTATTTCAAACAGTTCAGGCAGTGTCTGCTGAGGCTGAATGTGCTGTGCAGTCCGTTTAACCGGCAACAGCTTTCGGCGCTCTTCATCGGAAAGAATGGTTAAGCTTCCGATCGGCTTATCCGGGTCCGCCGCAGCATCTTCGAGCAGAAGAAGCAGACGTCCCGCAAGTGCCTCAGCCGTTTCTTTTTTAAATAAGTCCGTGCTGAATTCCAGCAGGCCTTCAATACCGGCAGGCGTGCCGTCGTCATGGCGCCGTTCAGCCAATTCAAGTGTCAAATCAAACTTGGACGCTCCGACGCTGCTGATTTGCAGGCTTGTTTCCATTTCCGGAAGGCTGAGCACAGGATCAGGCGTATTTTGGAATGCGAGCATCACTTGGAACAGCGGATGTCTTGAGCGGGAACGAACCGGATTCAATTCTTCCACGAGACGTTCAAACGGCACGTCCTGATTTTCATATGCCGCGAGATTCATCTCCCGCACCCTCTCAAGAAGCTCACTAAAGCTTGGATCGCCTGAGGTATCGGTTCTCAGTACCAGTGTATTGATGAACATGCCCACAAGATCGCCCAATGCGTCATCACTGCGGCCGGCTATCGGACTGCCGATCGGAATATCGGTTCCTGCCCCGAGCCGGGTCAGCAGCGCCGAAAGCCCTGATTGAAGCACCATAAACAGACTGACGCGCTGATTTCTGGCTAGCGAGAGGAGACGGCTGTGAAGCTCCTGACCGATTTTGACCGGAATGACGCCGCCTCTGTAGCTTGATTCGGCGGGACGCGGAAAATCAGACGGCAGCTCCAGCTGATCCGGCACATGTTCAAGCGTTTTCTTCCAAAAATCAAGCTGCCGTGCTATTAAGCTCTCAGAATCAGACACACTGCCTAAAAGCTGCTGCTGCCAGAGCGCATAATCCGCGTATTGAATCGGCAGGGGTGTCCATTCTGCTTTTTCGCCTGTTTGACGGGCGGTATAGGCTGCGGATAAGTCACGCATGAGCGGATTCAAGGACCAGCCGTCACCTGCGATGTGATGCAGGAGAACCATCAGCGTATACTCACCGTCACCAAGATCAAACAGCTCAGCCCGGACGGCCGGCTCTTTTGCCAAATCAAACCGGTAGCGTGCTGCAGCGGCAATCATGTCTTGAAGCTCACTTTTGTCTGCATGTGTCACTGTAAACGCAGGCCGGGCTTCTTCAGCGGGTAAAATGAGCTGATGAGATGATCCCTTATTTTCCGGAAAAACGGTGCGCAGGCTTTCATGACGGCTGACAACATCGTAAAAAGCGTGTTTCAGCGCTGACTGGTTAAGGTTTCCTGACATGCGGACAATCACCGGAATGTTGTAAGTCGGGCTCGGACCTTCAAGGCAGTAAAGGAACCACAAACGCAGCTGCGCAAATGACAGCGGGATGTGCTCCGGCCGGTCAAAAGGCTTGAGCTTAGGGCGCGCACTCTTTGCGGTGTCAAGCTGCGCGGCGAGCCCGGTAACGGTCGGTGTATCAAACAGGCGGCCAATGCCGAGCTCTGCGCCCATCGTCTCCCGAATCCGGCTCATCAGGCGTCCGGCTAAGAGTGAATGTCCGCCCAGTTCAAAGAATCCGTCATCAATTCCGACCCGAGCGAGGCCGAGAACCTCGGCAAACAGATCGCATAATATTTCTTCCTGCGGCGTCCGCGGCCCTCTGTCAGACAGAACGGCGGAAAAATCCGGCGCAGGCAGAGCGCTGCGATCGAGCTTCTTATTCGGTGTCAGCGGCAATTCTTCCAGCTGTACAAACGCGCCCGGCACCATATAATCCGGCAGGCTTTCGCCCATAAATGCACGGAGCCCGCCGATATCAAGGGGATGATCCGCGACAGCATAAGCCGCCAGCCGCTTGTCTCCCGGCTGATCTTCACGGACAATGACAGCGGCCTGCAAAATACCCGGATAGTTCGACAGCACCGTCTCAATTTCTCCTAATTCTATCCGGAAGCCGCGAATTTTAATTTGATGATCGGCTCTGCTGATATAATCAAGAGAGCCGTCCTTACGCCAGCGCACAAGATCTCCCGTCCTGTACATCCTCGCACCTGCTGACCCGTACGGATCGGCAATGAACCTCTCGGCTGTTAAATCAGGCCGGTTATAATATCCTCTGGCAAGTCCTTCGCCCGCGATATAAAGCTCGCCCGCAACCCCCGGCGGGACGAGCTGCAATGCGGCGTCCAGCACGTATACCCGCGTGTTCCAAATCGGCGTTCCAATCGGAGGCGCCCCTTTATGGCCTTTTGCAAGCGGCTGTGCTGCCGACCAGATTGTTGTTTCAGTCGGCCCGTACAGATTCGTCACCGTACAGTCCAATTCAAGCAGAGCATGCATAAGCGCATTCGGAAGCGCTTCACCTCCGACAAGCACCTGCAGCGCCCGGAGTGAATCCGGTTCATTTGTGACCAATGAATGCCACAGTGTCGGCGTTGCCTGCATGATTGAAATACCGTATGAGTGAATCATGTGTGCAAGCGCCTGCGGTTCCTGAATCGTCTCTTTACGGGCAATGACGCAGCCCGCCCCGCTGATAAGCGGAAGGAAGAGCTCAAGTCCGGAAATATCAAACGCAGCAGTCGTAACGGCAAGCAGGCGGTCTTGTGCGCCGAGCGGGAACATTTCCCACATGGATAGGAGGAAATTGCTTACGCTTTTTAATGTGACGACAACGCCTTTCGGTCTGCCCGTTGAGCCTGAGGTATAAATGATATAAGCAGGGTGCATAGGTGAATATTCCATGTGAGCAGGACAGTCAGCATTTTGACCGGCAACGGTTTTTACCGTATCCGGGTGATCAAGAATAATCGTTTGTGCATCGCTTTCCTCCGGCATACGGCCCGATAATTCCATCGTTGTAATCAGACAGGCGGGCTGTGCATCTTTGAGCATGTATGTGATCCGCTCAGAAGGAAAATCAGGATCAAGCGGCAGGTACGCGGCTCCTGTTTTCAAAACGGCCAGCATGCTCACAACCAGTTCCTGTGACCGAGGAAGCAATAAGGCGGCAAATTGTTCCGGCCCGAGCCCTTTTTTCTTTAACATGCGGGCAAGCTGGTTCGCGCGCCTGTTCAATTCGGCATAGCTGAGCTCTCCGTTTTCCGTGATGATTGCCGGGCTGTCAGGTGTTTTTGCAGCCTGATCATGAAACAGCTCCGGGAGACTTTTCTGCTTTTCGGCCTTGCGCGTGTCATTCCAGCTTTCCAGCACGCGGAGACGTTCGTTTTCAAGCAGAAGATTGAGTCTGCCGATTTTTTGCGTCTGGTCTTTCAGAGCCGACTCCAGCAGCAGCAAGAAGCGTTTTTGATGGTTTTCGATATCTTCGGCACTGTAGACTTCCGGATTCGCATCAAAGTCCACACGCAATCCGCGGCCGTCCGCTCTGTCGTAAACGTTAATTGACAAATCATCAACGGGCCCCGCTGATAAGTTATGGACGGTGCCCGGCACTCCGGCGAAATCAAGCGCATAATCAAACGGCATCACATTGACTTGCGGGCCGAACAGCCTGCGGTTTTCTCCTAACAATTTAAGGTCACGGCGCAGGTCTTCATGGCGGTATTTCTGATGGCGCCGGATGCTTCGGATTTCTTTTGCCACTTGGCTGACGGTCTCGTGAACATTCATATCCGGGCGGAGAGAAAGCCGTAAAGGCAGAAGATTCATCGTCATACTCGGAATATTCAGTGAAATCGAACCAATTCGTCCCATCATCGGTAAACCGAGCACGATATCCCCGGCGTTTGTCATCCGGTGGACGTATATCGCCACTGCGGCCGTTACGGCCTCGTGCCAGTTTGGAATCGCTTTTACATGCTGTAAAACCGTTTCAGAAAGATAAGCCGTGCTCCTCCGAAAACTTGTTGACGTTCTCGGCGCTCTTTCTGCCAAGCTGACGACATCAGGTTCATCCGCAAATTTCTCCATCCAAAATTCCCGATCTTTCAGAAATTGATCAGACGCTCGGTACTCTTGATCTTCTTTTACCAGCTCCTCCAAAGAACCGAAGGAGCGCCCGTTATCCGGACGTCCCTCCCGTATCGCGGTGTATAATTGCGCCGTACGCCGTGCCAGCAGTGAAAAACCGTAGCCGTCTATCGCAATGTGGTGAATGCGCTGATACCAGAAAAAGCGTTCCGGCCCGGCTTCGAATAAAATGTCGCGGAACAAAGGCCCAGCCGCCATATCAACGGGCTCAGCCAAATCCGACTGCATGATTCTGAGAGCGGCCTGCATCGGATCAGGTTCTGCGCTCACATCCATGACATCGATTGCCACCTCACAAGAAGGATTGATGATCTGTCTCGGCCCGTCAGTTCCTTCTGTGAAGCGGGCGTGTAATGACGCGGCTTCCGTCAGCACGCGCTCAACAGCCGTTTTAAATATGTTCACATCAATTGTGCCGTTAATCTCAACGTACTCGCCTGTATTGTAAATCGGATTATCAGGATCAAGCTGCTGCGCAAACCAGATACCGGCCTGTGCGCCTGTCAGAGGCAGCTGTTGTGTTTCATGCATTCTATTCTCTCCCTTATAAATAATCTGCGTTCGGCAAGACTTTTTGAGATCGGGAAGAAAGCAGTCTCCACCACTCTTCCAGCGTCGGATTCTCCGCCAGTTCCACAAACGTCACTTCAGCTCCGTCACGGCGCCATTGTTCGACAAGGCTCATGATTCTGACAGAGTCAAGGCCTCTATCCAGCAGGTCTTCCTGATCCAGAATATCAGACGGTGATTCTTGAAGAATCGCCGCAATTTGCTCCCTCATCCGTTCTTTTGTCAATGCGGCTGAAGTCTTCTCTTCTCCGTCAGCAGAGCCTGCCAAGAGCTCCAGCACTTCGTTTGTCAAAGCCGTGTAAGCACAGCGCTGGGACGCATATTCGATGGCCATCTTATGTTTTTCTGAAGAAAAATCAGCAACGGCGTCTCCGATAAAGAAGCTTTGGATATCATCCATAAATGCTTCACAGGCTGTGACGAGGCAGCCGATGTGTGCATAAATTCCCGTAATCATGAGCTGGTCCCTGCCGCTTTCACGCATGATGTCAAGGAGATTCGTCCGTTTAAACGCGCTGTATCTCCACTTTGTGAGGACAATGTCCTGATCATCAGGGGCAAGTTCCGGAATGATCTTTTCCTCATAAGGCCCGCTTTTGAGTCCCGGCCCCCAAAAATCCGTCAGCAGCGCACGGTCCGCCAGGTCTTGGCTGCCAGGCTGCGCGGTGTACACCACCGGAATTCCGAGCGCTTTGCATTGCTCTTTTATTTTTTTGATATTCTGAGCCGCCTCCGTGATCGGAGCCTCCCCTTTCGTAAACGCATCGACGAAATAATTCTGCATGTCATGGATTAAAAGCACCGCGCGGTTCGGGTTCAGAGTCCACGATACTTTATTTTCAGGCATATCTGACGCTGTCGGCAGCGCATATGCGGGAATAGCCGGTATAGCCAATGTAAACACTTCCTTTTTTAAGATTGTTTGATTTCAGCAGGCTTCAATTTTTGGGCGATCGTTTCGCGAAGGTCCTTTTTGCTGACCTTGCCGACGCCGGTTTTCGGGAAAGAAGCGGTAAATTCAATCCGGTCGGGAATTTTATAGGCCGCCAGTCCGCGCTCACGCAAAAATGCTTTCAGCTCTCCCGGTTTCGGCGCTTCTCCTTTCGGAATGACGAACACACAGGACCGCTCTCCGAGAAAATCATCCGGCATTGATACCATGGCCGCATCATGAACGGCAGGGTGGGCAAGAAGGTGATTTTCCACCTCTTCAGCAGCAATCTTTTCGCCTCCCCGATTGATTTGATCTTTCGCCCGTCCTTCGACGACAATATAACCGTCTTCCGTCAGTTTGACGATATCGCCGGTCTGATAAAAGCCGTCGGCTGTGAAAGATCTCGCATTATGCTCAGGCGCTTTATAATATCCGTGAATCGTGTAAGGACCGCGTGTAAACAAATGTCCGGTTTCGCCGGGAGCCACATTCCGCCCGTCATCGTCTAAAACCCTCACTTCATCAAATGGTGACATCGGTCTGCCTTGCGTATTGATAATAATCTCCTCAGGATCATCCAGTCTCGTATAATTCACTAATCCTTCCGCCATTCCGAAAACCTGCTGAAGGGTGCATCCGAAAGCGCTCTTCACGCGGCGGGCCGCTTCAGCGCTGAATTTGGCGCCTCCCACCTGCAGCACTTGAAGGCTTGATAAATCATCACTTCGCGATCCGGATGCTTCCATCCACACCATGGCAAGCGGCGGGACGAGCGCCGTAATCGTGACACGTTCTTTTTCAATTAACGGGAAGCAGTCATCCGGACTCGGCGTCGGTGACAGAACAACCCGGCCCCCGGCATATAAAGTTCCCAGCACACCGGGTGAGCTGAGCGGATAATTATGCGCTGTCGGCAAAGCGGCTAAATAAACGCTGTGATGATCCAAGCCGCATATTTCCGCGCTGAGGCGCAAGCTGTATATGTAATCATCATGTGTCCTCGGAATCAGCTTGGACAGCCCCGTACTGCCTCCTGAAAGCTGTAAAAAAGCGACTTCCGCCGGGCTTACGTCTTCCAGCTGAACAGGCTCTCTGTGCAGGCTGCTCAGTTCCAGAAACTCTTCAGCCTCGCCGGCCACAATGACATGCGCCAAAGCCGGAAGTTTATCTTTCACCTGTCTGGCAAGCTCTCTGTAATCAAAGCCTGAATGCGTATCAGGAATGATGTATGCTTTCGCCTCTGCAAACTCGCAGAAATACGTAATCTCACTGCTTCTATGAGAAGGCAGTGCGAAGACGGGGAGCGCTCCGAGCCGGAACAGCGCGAAAATCACTTCAAAAAACTCAGCGATATTCGGCAGCTGAACAACAACGCGGTCTTCCTTTTGAATCCCGAGCTTGTGCAGTCCCGCCGCTAAACGATCGGCCCTTTCATCTAATTCTTTATAGGTCCAATGTACATCTTTATACGTCACGGCAGTTTGATTTCCATATAAAGCCGCGCGCTCCTTCAGAATTCCTCCGAAAGTTTCACCCTTCCAGCAGCCTTCTTTGCGGTATTTGTCAGCCCATTCTTCCGGCCATGGCGTAAATCCTGTCAGCACGATCCGTATCCTCCTTTTTCACATCTCATCTTGATATAGCCCCATCGCCCGGAGCATTGTGCGGAATTTTGCCGAAGTCTCGTCCAATTCATCCTGCGGCTTTGATCCGGTGACAATCCCGGCACCCGCAAAGAGCCTGAGAGACCTTGTTTCCGCCTCGGCGCAGCGGAGTGCAATAATCCACTCTCCATCACCTTCAGCATCACACCAGCCTGCCATTCCCGTGTAGAAATTGCGGTCAAACGGCTCAATATCCTGAATCGCTTCTCTCGCCGCATCCGTCGGCGTTCCGCATACAGCGGGAGTCGGATGAAGAGCGATGGCCAATTCAAGCGATGTCGTTGACGGATCAGCAAGTTCTCCCTTGACTTCGGTTGACAGGTGCCACATCGCCTCGGTTTTAATGAGTGACGGTTTTTCCGGCACATCAAGCACGCGGCAGAACGGTTTAAGAGCAGCGGCAACGGCGGCAACGACTACGGCATGTTCATGCAGGTCTTTGGGTGATTGCAGCAGTTCCTCCGCTCTTCTCTGATCCTCGGCGGGATCTGTGCTGCGCGGTCTGGAACCAGCCAGCGGATTGGACAAAATTGATGTCCCGCTTTTCGACAGCAGCAGTTCAGGACTTGCTCCGAAAAGCGTTTTTCTTGTTTCTGACGTTCCCGTCACATCCGCAGCGAATGTATAGCCGCGCGGGTTGTGCTGCGCCAAATGCTTGACGGCTTGGGGAATGTCTATATCCTTTTCAGCGGTCAGATGAAGCGTCCTTGACAGCACAATCTTGCTGAGCGGTCCGTCCGTAATGCTTAAAACGCCTTTTTCCACACCGCTCATGAAGCCCTCAGGCTCCGGAACAGGCCGGATGTCATATGTATTGGATTGCGGTTTTTCTGCGGAAGCTTCTGTAAACGAAAGCGGGCCTGCCGTATGGACATCCTTCGGTACAAAAAGCCGGGAAGCTTTTCTTCCGTCAAACGGAATGGCGCCAGCCGCAATCGGATGTTTGATGCCGGCCTGCTTTGCCTCAAGAAGCGTCTGCCGCACACGTTCAGGCAGCGATTCCAGCTGTTTCTCCTCACCCGCATCAGGCACTTTTGAAAAAATTCCTTCCGCAAGCATCGTACTTTTCGGGGAAGCTAAAAAGAACGCCCCGGGCTTGTAAGCGTCAAGCACCTCTTTTGCAGATACTTCCGTCAATAAATATTGATTTGTCATGTTTGTCCCTCCTTCTCGTAAATCACACGCCTAAAGTAGCGCCGCCATCAACGCATAAGTCATGCATCGTGATATGGTTTGCCTGTTCAGAGGCCAGAAACAAAACAGCATTTGCAATATCAGAAGGCTTTGCCAGCTTTTGAAGCGGAATTCCCGTTTTATATGTATCAAGCGAACCTCTGATGACGTCCCGTGCTCCGTTTTCATCCTGCCACATCGCCCGCTGCATCTCGGTTTCCGTTGAACCGGGAGATACGATGTTGCAGCGGATATGATAGGCCGAAAGCTCCAGTCCAAGGCATTTCGTAAACATGACGGCAGCCGCTTTTGACGCCGCATAAGCCGCCATGGAAGCGCGCGGAACGCCGGCCGCGTTTGAACCGACCGTAACGATGGCGCCCTTTTTCCGCTCCATCATGTACCGGCTGACGGCGCGTGATACATGAAACACGCCGGTCGTATTAACTGAAAATGTTTGAGCCCAATCTTCATCACTGAGGGAATGCACCGGACCCGGCCGCAGTACGCCCGCAACGTTCGCCAATATTTCAATAGGGCCCATGTCGTGTTCAACGGCGGCGATGATATCATTGACAGCCGCACTGTCTGATACATCTGCGGCAAAAGCCTGCGCTTGGACGCCTTTTTGCCGGAGCCTGTCAGTAAGACCGAGAAGCAGGCCTTCATTCGTATCTATAGCTGCCACATTTACTCCTTGTTCAGCAAGGGCAAGCGCTGTTGCTTCTCCGATGCCTTGAGCGGCGCCGGTGACAACCGCCGTTTTCCCTTTCATTCCCAATGCGGTCATATTATCATTCCCTTTCTCTATTGATAATGATTATCATTATCAATTATGGTTCAAGACAATCATATCCAAATCAAAACACTCAGTCAATTAGAAAATTAGAATCAGCCTCATTTAGTTCGAAGGGCCTGTTTTCTCAAGAAGGGGAATACGGGGTATGCGGCCCTCCCGGATTCAGGCAGAAACGCAGGGCTCTGCTGATTAAAACCGGCAGAACAGAGATATGGCCTTCTCCTTCAAACTCGCAGTATTCAGCGCGGACTCCGTCACCTTCAAA
Organism: Bacillus sp. FSL K6-2819; assembly: GCF_038008305.1. Classification (NCBI taxonomy): domain Bacteria; kingdom Bacillati; phylum Bacillota; class Bacilli; order Caryophanales; family Bacillaceae; genus Bacillus; species Bacillus sp. FSL K6-2819. Next base: position 3,056,943 of record NZ_JBBOYV010000001.1, read on the forward strand.
CGCAGATAATACAGAGTACAGCGCCTCTGCGTGCTGCGGAATCCTGCTTTTATGCGTCTTTTCAATTTCTCCCGCTGCCAGCAGTACGCTGACTTGAAGATTTCCCTCAGAGATCCGGTCTGACAAACGCTCCGCTTCTTCCTGAATAAAGCGCTTGTTCCAATGGATTGACGGACTCCCGGCAACATAGGTCCGGAACATGTCCGGCCTCGTCAAAAGCACTTGCAGCACAAAAAGACCGCCCAGCGAATGGCCGAAAATCGTCTGCCTGTCTCTGTCGATCGGATAATCCCGCTCCACCGCGGGCTTTACTTCTTTTTCTATAAATGCCAGAAACGCTTCCGCTCCTCCCTGCTCGGGCCACGCCGCCCCGCGCGGATGCACCGGCAGTTCTGATTCAGAGAGCGGCATCGTAAAATCACTGTGGCGTTCGGCGGAAAACGGCTGATCAGTCGGATAGCCGATTCCCACAATCACCGCCGGGACAACGCCTGTTTTTTCAGGCCGGCGGCTTTGCACCCGTAAAGCTTCAGCCATTGTTCCGAACACGGAATTCGCATCGAGCAGGTATATGACGGGAAAACCGGATGCAGGCGGTTCTTCCTGAGGAAAAGAGACAAAGAGACGATACGTACGGCCTCCTTTTGAACGCACTTCTCTTACTTCTGTGCCCGGCATCGCATATCGACCGGCCGGCGCGGAACCCCGCTTTGTTTGATTTCCGTCCATTATGAGTTCATCCCCTCTGTGACAATTGCTTTATCTATTCTCATTGATAATGATTTTCAATATCAAAAGACACCTCAAATAATAGGTTTTTTGCCAAACAAAGTCAATGGATTTTTGATATAAAAAAAGCACCTTATTCTAATAAGGTACCTAAGAACTATATGTTGATATGTGCTTAATCCCATGTAAAGCGCTGATTCTTCCATGGGTCTCCCCTCATATGATAGCCGTTTTTCTCCCAAAAGCCGGGGTGGTTTTCCTTTGTGAACTGAATGCCGCGCAGCCATTTAGCGCTTTTCCAAAAATAAAGATGAGGAAAAACGCCTCTGAGCGGATAGCCGTGCTCCGGCGTTAACGGCTCTCCATTATGCGCATATGCCAGCAGGGATGTCTCCCGCGTAAAATCGGAAAGCGGCAGATTGGCCGTCCAGCCCTCTTCAGCGTGCAAAATGACGAAACCCGCTTCTTCATGCACGCCCGCTTTCTCGGCGATATCTTTCGCGCGTATTCCCTGCCAGACGTTATCAAGTCGGGACCAGCCCGTAACGCAATGAATGTCATTTTTCAATTCGGCTTTCGGAAAGGCTTTGATATCTTCAAAGCTTAACAGCATAGGACGGTCCACAAGCCCGTACACCTGCAGATTCCATTTTGACATATCTTCATAATAAGGAACATTTCCGGCGTGAAGCACGGGAAACTTCGTTGTGACATTTTGATTTGGCGGAATCCGATCCGACTGCCTTGTTTGTTTCGTTTTTCCGAAAAACATATGGCTCCCTCCATTTAGTAAACCTATATAAAATTCGTGTTGACAATTAATTTTCCTTCGATTAAGCTAATCTGGTACAAGTGTAAGGGGGAAAATCAAATGAAACAACGCAATCTTCGCGCGGGCGATATGGCGCTTATCGGCATGTTTGCCGCACTGATGGCCGTCGGCGCCAACATTACATCAATGGCTCCCTTTTTGCAAGTTGCGGGAATTCCGTTATCACTGCAGCCTTTCTTTTGTCTGTTAGCTGCGATGCTTCTCGGCGCAAGACGGGCGGCCATTGCGATGACGGTATACGCATTGGCCGGACTCGCGGGGGCTCCTATTTTCGCTCAATTCTCAGCAGGCTTTGCGCCGTTTATCGGAAAAAGCGGCGGATTTATTCTCGCCTACATCCCGGCGGCATTTGCAGCCGGATGGCTGCTGGAAAAAACAAAAGAACCCGGCCGCCTGCATTATGCATGGGCCTCTTTGATCGGCACCGCCGTCATCTATATCATTGGCACGACCTATACGTATATTGCGCTGAAATTATGGCTTCATGCTCCGATCAGCTACGGAATGGCCTGGTTTTATATGATTTGGTTTTTCATAAAAGATATCATTTTAGCACTGTTATTGGCATCTATCGCGCCTGCCGTTTACAGGTCCGTTCATAAAGCGACGGGGTTCAATCGAAATCCTGCGTAAGTATTTTTAGAACATACAAAAAAAGGCTCCCCTTTCCGGGAGCCTTTTTTTACAGGACAAGTGCGGCAATCCAGCCGAATATCACAAGCGGAATGTTATAGAAAATAAATGTCGGTACGCACGTATCCCATATGTGGTGGTGCTGGCCGTCGGCACTGAGGCCTGACGTCGGTCCGAGCGTACTGTCACTTGCAGGAGAACCTGCATCACCGACCGCAGCGGCCGCTCCGATTACGGCGATCGTCGCCATTGGGCTGAAACCGAGCTGAGCGCACAGCGGAACAAATATCGTCGTAATGACGGGTACGGTTGCAAATGACGATCCGATTCCCATCGTGATTAACAAACCGACGACGAGCATCAGGAGTGCGCCCAATGATTGGCTGTTGCCGATCAATCCTGTTGATGCTTTGACCAAGGAAGCCACATCACCCGTTTTGTTCAATACATTTGAAAAACCGGCCGCAACGAGCATGACAAACCCGATAAAGGCCATCAGAATCATGCCGTCCGTAATCAGCTTATCCGCTTCATTGCGCTTCATGACTCCGCTGATAAACAGCGTAAACAAGCCGGCAAGCGCGCCCATGATCATGCCTTCCACTCCGAGCACCTGAGACAGATAGAGCTGAACGGCAAGCGATACGCCAATGGAGATCAGGGCGATGGCGATGCTTTTTTTCGTATAAGGAGAAGACGATAATCCCGCAATTTCCTTCGTCTCATATTTCTTCGGTTTCCGAAAGACGATGACAGCTAAAATTAAACCGACTGCCATCCCCGCCGTCGGAATGATTAAAGCATACGGGATATCACTGAGCGGCACCTTTAAACCTGCTGACGCCATATTATCTCTCAGCATCCCCTGGAAAATCTGTCCGAACCCGACAGGCAGAACAATATACGGCGCAGTCAGTCCGAATGTCATCACACACGCAATCAGCCTGCGGTCCATTTCCAATTCATTAAATATTTTTAAAAGCGGCGGAATCAGTACCGGAATAAACGCAATGTGAACGGGCACCACGTTTTGCGAGAAACAAGATATGATTAAAATAATGAGTACGATTAACACTTTAGACAGTGCTTTTTTCCGCGAATCTTCCTTTTTTCCGATTAATTTGACAGACGCTTCGACCATCGCATCGGGAAGCCCCGTCTTTGTCAGCGCCGCAGCAAATGCTCCGAGCAGCGCGTAGCTGACCGCGACGGTGGCATTTCCGCCGAGACCGTCCGTAAATGCCTTCACCGTCTCACCGAGGCCTAAGCCTCCGGTCAGTCCGCCGGCAAGCGCTCCGATCATTAAAGCTATAATTATATTGACACGCAGCAGGCTTAAAACGAGCATAAGCAGTACTGCGACAACAACAGCGTTCATGTGATATGTCCCTCCAAAAATCCTTTAGTTTGCTAATGTAGTAGATAATTAAAGTTAACATATATTCTGCGCTTTAGTCAACTAAAGATTTTAGAAATGAACAACCCGCTGCATCAAGGCAGCGGGCTGCAGTTATTTTTCTGGAGTAAACCGTTCAGTCAAAACAGCCAACGTCCTTGCCATGACGCCTGTTGCGCCGGCAGGTCCGAAGCATGTCGCTTTATTGGCTGTCGCGGTTCCCGCGATATCGAGATGAACCCACGGGGTGTTTTCCGCAAATTCACCAAGGAATGTCCCCGCCATAATCGCATGGCCTTCTCTTCCGGGAGAATTGTTCAAATCAGCCATCTGACTGTTTCTCACCCGTTTTTTATCCTTTTCTGTTATCGGAAGCTGCCAGATCGGTTCCCCGGATTCTTTCGCCGATTCTGCCACCTGTTCATAAAACGCGGCGTTATTGGTCATGGCGCCCGTCATTTCGTTTCCTAAGGCGACAATGACACCGCCCGTTAATGTGGCGACGTCTACGAGGACCGAAGCTCCGTGCTGCTTGGCATATGTAATGCCGTCGGCAAGCACGAGGCGCCCTTCCGCATCGGTGTTCAGGATTTCAATGGTTTTTCCGCTGAGTGAGACGATGACGTCATCCGGCTTCATGGCATCGGACGAAATCATGTTGTCCGTAGACGGAATGACGGCAAGCACGTTTTGTTCAGGCCGCAATTCGCCGATAATTTCCATTGCTCCCAGTACGGAAGCGGCCCCGCCCATATCGCTTTTCATGCCAACGATGCCAGTTTTCGGTTTAATCGAATATCCGCCCGTATCAAAGGTAATTCCTTTGCCGACCAGGCCGATGACATCTTCCCACTGATCTTTGCCCTGATACTTCAGAACGATCATTTTCGGCGGTTCGGATGAGCCCTTGTTAACGGCAAGCAGCCCGCCCATGCCGAGCTCTTCCATTTCATCTTTTTCTAAAATTTCACACTCGAAATCATATTTTGCCGCAAGTTCAGCGGCATATGAGGCAAGATCAGTGGCCGTCAGCATATTTCCCGGCATATTCACGAGCGTGCGGGCCGAATTCGTCCCTTGACCGTATGCCGCGCCGACATTCAGGCCGGCCTGCACTTCCCTCAGGTCTTCTTCGGTCACGGCGCAGACTGAAGTCAGTTCCTGATCCGGTTCATTTGATTTATGTTTATAATCCTGCACTTCATAAACCGCAAGCAGACAGCTTTCCGAAAGCGCATGAGCGGCATCGGCGGCAGGCACTTCGCCGGAGACGAATGTATCAAGCAAAACAGATACTTCCTGTTTCTTATCTTGATGAATCTGCTGAAACACGCGTGCGAAGCATTCCTTCGTATCTTCAAACGAATAATCCGCTTCCCTTCCCATGCCGATAAAATAAATACGTTTCATACCGGTTGCGGCCGGAGGGTATACTTTTGATACACGATTGCGTTTGGCAGAGACATCACCGTCCTTTAACAGCTGTGTCAGATGTCCGTCCAGTTTATCATCCAATTCCTTCGTAAATCCGCTCAGCGTGCTTTTTTGAAAAAGACCGATGACAAGTGTTTCGGGATGCCGCAATTGATCAGATGCATAAAACATGAGTACACACTCCTTATGTGGGTATTTGTTATGTAAAGTGGTATAATGAAAAAACATTTTTCCATTGATTTTATTTTACCAAACTAAGGGCGTTTTCTGCAGTTTTTCGATACGATCGGACTTCGCAGATACAGAAAGGATGTCGCATATGGGTGTACTTATGAATTTTCCTTTACTGGCGAGTTTTGCCGCCATTATTTTTGCCCAAGTTGTAAAAGTGCCTATTCAATTTATCGTATCCAAAAAACTTGACTGGACTCTCGTGACGAGCACCGGCGGCATGCCGAGTTCCCATTCCGCCGCCGTCACCGCGCTGTCAACCGGAGTCGCTTTGGAACAGGGACTGGACTCCCCCCTGTTTGCAGTCGCCGCGATTTTCGCCGTCATTACGATGTTTGACGCTACCGGTGTAAGGCGGCATGCGGGTGAACAGGCGACGGTCATTAATAAGCTGGTTATCGATTTTAACCGGTTTGTCAGCGAAGCGAAGGACTTTCCGAAAGCGGAAGAGAAAGAAAAACAGAAAAAACTGAAAGAATTGCTCGGCCATCAGCCGATCGAAGTGTTCTTCGGCGGCGTCACCGGTATTGTGCTGACTCTGATTTTAGATTATTTCTTTATGTAAAAAACGCTTCAGCGGATGCTGAAGCGTTTTTATTCTTTTACCGTTTTGTATTGGTTTCTGAACACTTGCAGCGACTTTGTTTCGTTCAGCTTTACAAGTTCGTCCTCGGTCACCGTGCCGTTCCCTTTTTTAATGATGTAGACTTCAAGTGTTTTTTTACCCCAGTTGTTATAGACGTCCTTTACGGTGTCAAAGTAGAGATCAAGGCGGCTGCCTTTAATTTTCGAACCGGTATCGGCGACAACCCCGTATCCGTAATTCGGTATAAACAGAATCGTCCCGATCGGGAAAACAGACGGATCGGCCGCCACCGTTGAATATAAATCACGTTTGACCTTCACGCCTGAATATGTAATTCCGTATTGCGGATGCCCAGGAGATTTTCCCGTAGATTCCGCTCCGGCGGTATAACCTGTGGCCGTCACCTTTTGAGACGGATAACGGTTCCAGTCAAAAGCTTCTTCCAGGGGTTTCACCTTGCCTGATGCCTTCTTTTCCGGCTGATTCTGTAATGACTGAAACGGAATACCGATGTTTTTCAACGCGGCACCGCGATGTTCCGTCATCCAATTTGACAGATCCTTTGCTTCAACACCCGTTATGGAAAAGTATGTCGCATGGCATGCGCCTAAAAAGAGCACGATCATGAATACGCGTCTGATTATCGTCACTCTAAAATCACCTCTCCTCCGAGTCAGTGTTCCCAACTCGATGAGGCGCTATACAAACACAAAAAAAGCTTTCTTGAATAAGAAAGCGGCTTAAAACATTTGATATCCTCTTTTTCTGAGCGCCTTTATGGCAATGCCTGACATGACGGCTCCCGCCAGTCCGCCTGCCAAAATCACGACATCTGCGGCTGCCAATGACATGATGCGCTGAAACAGGCTTTGAAATGATTCCCCCGGTGCCTGCACGTAACTGATCATCTTTTTATTGCTGATAATGAAAAGGCATACAATCGGATAGATAACAGCCATAATCCACGACATTCTCAGCAGCATGTTCAACAGAAAGCCAATGCCGAAAAACAGTACAAAAAATAGTACGATTGAGATCAGGACGACCGGCAAACTAATCACAAACATCCACCCCCTACAGCACTTTCAGTGTACCTCGGGGGCGGTAAAAAAGTCAACGTCTGGAAAAATCAGCGTCTCTCTTTGCCGCTTCCCCGGCAGGAGGGACATGTTTCGGAGCCGCCAAGAAGCAATTGAAAATACCCTTTTCCTGAGCAGAACGGACATGCCGCAGTGCTTTTTGCTGTCGTTTTCATGCGGATCACCCTTTTTCTTAATTTTCTGATAATATACCATATTTACTTGTCAAGCACCAAGTCAGAATATGTAACAAATCAACTCATGTAAGCGGAAACATTCGTTTTTTTCTCTTACATGCTTTTCGCAGCGCTCTTTTTTGAGAGAAGAAAAAACCCGCGGCCGCGGGTTTTCAGAAGAATTTAAACTTCCCTTTTTTCAATGTCAGACCGAGTCCGCCAATCATAAATAACGAGCGGTTGTCAATTACCTTTTTCATAAAGGACGCCGGCGTGCCTTTGAGCTTCCTGCCGTATACGACACCGACCGCGTTATGTTCACCAAGAGAGGCGACGGTCCCTTTAATGTCGGGCTTGAACTCTTCAAGCTGGCCTCCTTTAATCAAACGGCCCAGGTTTTTGGCGACTGTTTCTCCTTGCTGCATCGCGATCTGAGCAGTCGGCGGGTACGGCCGTTCCGTCTCTTCATTAATAAAGAGCGAGCTGTCGCCGAGAATAAAAACGTTATCGTGGCCGGGCGCCCGAAGATCAGGATTGACCTTAACACGGCCGCGCATATTTTCAAAACCCGCTTCCTCCACGATCGGATGTCCGCGCACGCCTGCGGCCCAGACTACGGTCTGCGATTTGATTTCCTCTGGCTCTTCATCTTTCTTGCCGACTGTGACACCGTCAGCGCGGCATTCTTGAACCGCGGTGCCGATTTTAAACTCAACGCCCTTGCTCTCAAGGTATTGAACGGCATAATCGACAAGCTCCGGATCAAATCCCGGCAAAACCGTCGGTGCGGCCTCGACGCAGACGATCCGGACGAGACTTTCATCTATATCATAATTTCTGCATAACTCCGGCTTGCGGTTCGCGAGTTCTCCGAGAAATTCAATTCCCGTAAATCCCGCTCCGCCGACGACGATGGTTAAACGGTCAGGGCGTTTTTCGGCCTCCGTATTGTATGTCGCAAATTGGAGCTCAATGTGGTCTTTCAGCTGGCGCGACGTATTAATATTTGCGATCGGAAAGGCGAATTCTTTTAAACCTTTAATCCCGAATGTTTCAGGGACTGCGCCAAGCCCGATGACGAGATAATCATAAGGGATGTCCCCTTGTGAAAGCGTCACCTTTTTATTTTGAACATCTATCGCTTTTACGGTATCCTGCACAAATTTGACACGTGATTCATTGATTACATCTTTTATTTGATATCTGCAGCGGTCATGGTGCAGCGTTCCTGCGCTCGCTTCATGCATCCATGTCGTTTCATAATGATAATTGTGTTTATTGACCAAAGTAATGTCGGCGTCATTTGTCCCGATATGTTTCGGAAGCCTTGTTACTGTCATTAATCCACCATAACCTGCACCTAAAACCACGATTTTGGGTTTATTCAATGCCATCACATCCACCTTCTTTTTTTTGCTGTTAGACGCATAATCAAATCAACATTTGTATTAGCTTCAGCTTATTGGCGGGATTTTATGAAATGAATTATAAATTTTTTAGAAAACCGCACATGTCTGCATATCACCATACTATCCGGAAGAGTCGGAAAACATTCAGGAAAAAACAGAATGGAATTTGTCCCCATCTTAGCGGCGGCCGCGATTTTTTTCAAGAATGAAGCGGCCTGGCGGTTTTCGGCACTCGTCATTCTTTCAATTTGTATGTTATAATTAATAACAATTTTCAATTAGGAGGCAATTTGGTATGCAAGAGGATTCAAAGGTTTATGATATTACGGTCATCGGCGGCGGCCCGGTCGGCCTGTTTACCGCTTTTTACGGGGGAATGAGACAGGCAAGCGTTAAAATCATCGAGAGCCTGCCTCAGCTTGGCGGCCAGCTCAGCGCGCTGTACCCTGAAAAATATATTTATGATGTAGCCGGATTCCCGAAAATCCGCGCCCAAGAACTTGTGGACAACTTAAAAGAGCAAATGGCAAAGTTCGAGCAGACCATCTGCTTAGAGCAGGCCGTCGAATCTGTTGAAAAACAGGCGGACGGTGTGTTTAAGCTTGTCACAAATTCAGAAACGCACTATTCAAAAACGGTTATTATCACCGCAGGAAACGGTGCGTTTAAGCCGAGAAAGCTTGAGCTTGAATCAGCGGAGCAATATGAAGGCAAAAACCTTCACTACTTCATTGACGACCTCAATCAATTCGCAGGCAGACGCGTTGCCGTTTTGGGCGGCGGCGATTCCGCGGTTGACTGGGCGCTCATGCTTGAGCCGATCGCGAAAGAAGTCAGCATCATCCACCGCCGCGATAAATTCCGCGCGCATGAACACAGTGTAGAAAACCTGCACAATTCTAAAGTCAACGTGCTGACACCGTTTGTTCCGACTGAACTTGTCGGTGAAGACCGGATCGAACAGATCGTTCTTGAAGAAGTGAAAGGCGACCGCAAAGAAATCATTGAAATTGATGACCTGATCGTAAACTACGGCTTTGTTTCTTCTCTCGGCCCGATTAAAAACTGGGGCCTTGAAATCGAGAAAAACTCCATCGTCGTCAAAAGCACGATGGAAACGAATATTGAAGGCTTCTTTGCCGCCGGAGATATCTGCACATATGAAGGCAAAGTCAAGCTGATTGCCAGCGGTTTCGGCGAAGCTCCGACAGCCGTGAACAACGCGAAGGCTTACATGGACCCGAAAGCGCGCGTCCAGCCTCTGCATTCTACAAGCATGTTTGAAAAATAATATAAAAAAGAGTCTGTGTCATATCGGCACAGACTCTTTTTTATTTAAACATCCAAATATAATTCATGACAGTTCCGACAACAAGCGCAATGACAAGCGCTGAGACGACCCAAATCGTGCCTAAAATAATCCGGTCCTGAATTTTCTGGGCTTTCGGACTGTGCCCGGGCTGTTTTTCTTCCACACCGGCCCCTCCCTTCCTCTGCAAAACTATCTATCGTGACAAGTGTTTTACAACAATCAATACTACTATGATAACCAAACTGCAATTGGATGACAAGCTGACCGCATATAAGGCAGCATGAAATCATTTGACATTCCTGACAAAACAAAGTACATTATAAAAAGACGAACGTTTTATTTTTGATATAATTTTATTATTCGCTTTTAGGGGTGTTATGTATGGAAAATGTATTCGATTACGAAGATATTCAGCTGATTCCCGCAAAATGCATTGTGAACAGCCGTTCAGAATGTGATACATCAGTTACGTTGGGCGGACACACATTTAAACTTCCGGTCGTGCCAGCCAACATGCAGACGGTTATAGATGAAAACATCGCTGCCTGGCTCGCGGAAAACGGGTATTTTTATATCATGCACCGCTTCGAGCCGGAAAAACGCCTGGCTTTTGTTCAGGATATGAAAGCGCGCGGACTGATTTCTTCCATCAGTGTCGGCGTGAAGGAAAATGATTATGAATTCATTCGGGAGCTGAAAGCACAGCAGCTTGTGCCGGATTATATCACCATCGATATCGCGCACGGTCATTCCAATGCCGTGATCAGCATGATCCAATTTATTAAAGAACATGTTCCGGAAAGCTTTGTCATTGCAGGGAACGTCGGGACGCCTGAAGCCGTAAGGGAGCTGGAACGCGCCGGCGCTGACGCGACAAAGGTGGGAATCGGCCCCGGTAAAGTCTGCATCACAAAGATTAAAACAGGCTTCGGAACAGGCGGATGGCAATTAGCCGCGCTTCGCTGGTGCGCAAAAGCGGCAAGCAAACCGATCATTGCCGACGGCGGCATCCGCACGCACGGGGATATTGCGAAGTCCATCCGTTTCGGCGCGTCTATGGTCATGATCGGATCATTATTCGCCGGTCACGAGGAATCACCGGGACAAACGGTCGAAATCGACGGAAAGCTTTATAAAGAATATTTCGGCTCCGCTTCCGAATTTCAAAAAGGCGAAAAGAAAAATGTAGAGGGCAAAAAAATGCATGTCGAGCATAAAGGGTCTCTGCAGGACACGCTGATTGAAATGGAGCAGGATCTGCAATCTTCCATCTCCTACGCCGGCGGCAATAAACTCGAAGCCATCCGCAATGTCGACTACGTGATCGTGAAAAACTCTATTTTCAACGGCGACAGATTTTAACACGCAGCAAAGCCGCTCAAAGATAAAAAAATGACATTCAATAAGAATGTCATTTTTTATTAAATGCGGAAATAAAGAGCCGCGCTGGCTAACAGATTAATCACAAAAATAAACAGAAATATGTAACGAATGAATTTATTTTGCACCGGGGCAAATATAAAGAGATACAGCCCTGCCGCCCCAAAAGTAAGGACAGGGAACAGCCACTCAAAAGATAAAGAAATGAAATAACCGATAATCATAACAATCGGCACACCGATTAATGATAATTTGCTTCTCATATGATTTCTGCCCCTTTTACTTAAAAATTGGTGTGATATAAGCTTCAATAATAGCAGCGGCGATCAGCAGACAAATAATAAGCATCACCAATATTCCGATATGCCTGAACATTGATCTCAATATCTTTTTTTCCTTAGAAAAACACAGTCTGATGATCAATTCAACGCCTTTAAAACCAATGGCGCCACTTAATAATAACGCAGGAACTTCAAATATACCATGAGGAATTAGCAGTAAAATAATCTGATATAAAGGCATCCCGCTGTGCAGATTTTCTATAATAGAGCCGCTTAAAATAAAACCGTTGGTGAATAAATAAAAGATGGAGGTTAACCCGAAAGTAAAAAAACCTGCCGCTAAAAACAGACAAGCGATGGCATTATTTTTTAACAGTTCAACCGCGCCTGACGAGCCATTATAAGACGCTGATGAAACAAAGTGATCAATAAAAACCGCAGCGATTACACCGCCTGAAAAAAACAGCAATGACGCGGTTAACGGAATGGCGGACGTCCTGATTGCCGGCAAAATGCGATTCATCATGTATAGATACGCTCAGCCATTTCTTCAATCTCTTCTAATGAATGCTCGGCTGACTGATACTCCGCCGCAAAAACGCCCTCGTGTATAATGCCGATCGTATCGCACAGCGAATGCGCCAGCTCCAGCAGGTGAGTCGATAAAAGAACCGTATTCCCCTGTTTGACGTACTCTTTTAACAACGTCCGTATCGTTTTGCCGCTGATTAAATCAATGCCCGTCAGCGGCTCGTCAAGAATTAAAATCTTCGGCTGATGAATGAGCGCGGCCGCGATTGATAATTTCTGTTTCATTCCGTGCGAATAGGTTTTAATCAACTGATTACCGTCCTGAGAAAGCTTCAGCATCTCCAGCATTTTCTTTATATAATCATTTGTCCGCTGGGACGGCACTTGAAACATCTCAGCTGTAAAACGCAAGTATTCGACTCCCGTTAAATAATCATACAAAAAGGTATGATCGGGCACAAAACCGATGTCAGCCGATATTTGCCCCCCCTCTTCTGAATCCATTTCTTTGCCGTCAATCACAACGCGGCCTGAAGTCGGTTTAAGCAGGCCCGAGATAATTTTTAAAGTCGTTGTTTTCCCTACCCCATTGGTCCCCAGCAAAGCGTAAATTGAGCCTTTCTTCACTTCAAAAGAAATATCTTTTAACACCTGTTTTTCACTATAGTTTTTTTGTATATTTACTAATTTAATCATTGTTCGCAAACCTTTCCGCCATATTGATTCTGCGAAGAAACAGAAACATGACTCCATAGTTTAATAGTGTGAACAGGACAAATATACCTGATGCAGAATGAATAAGCATCGTTTCAATTTCCGGCTTTTTATAGATAAAATACGACGTGATCGCAGCGATTTGAAGCGACACAATGAAAATCAAAGAACCGTATAAGTTGTTGTACGTCTTTGCTTTTCCCGCTTCTCCAATTTCGTACAGGTGCTCCCAGTTTTTCTTTGGATACAGAGCGGTGCTTGAAATCTGAACAAGACTGTATAAAAAACCAGAACATAAAAATACAATAAACAAGTAGATTGTCAGTGCAGCGGGAGACGGAAAAAACACCGTAATCAAAATGGTGATGATGATCGAATAGATAAGAGCCGCAAGGTTATAAATACATACTTTCGGAAACACAAGCTGCCACGCATGTTTAATATTCCGGTGAAACAGATGCTGATTTTTGATTTCTCCGTCAACTGATAATACTGTTTTGAGCGCATCCCCGACGAGCTGATACGAAAAGTTCGCAATGATAACCGCCGCGGATACGATGGCCGCTGCCGAATACCCGGTGAAATGATGGGAGAGCAGCGGAACACAAAAACCTAAAAACAGCATGAACAAATAAAGCATACTGCCGAAATTTCTGATGAAAAACCCGTCAATTCTCGATAAGAACAGCAGATCCTTTTGAAAAACGGCATGAAATATTTTGTTATTCCTATATAATTTCAGTTTTGGCGCAAAATCAGCGTTTGTCAAAAACATATAAGGGATAAGGTCCATTTTCTTCAATGTGGCCGACCACAGCTTAAACAGCCCCGCCGTTAAAAGGACGGCTGCCGCAAATACCGCGGCGAAGACGAGCACGGAATGGGAGCGGAATGCTAACAATACATACGGCGTATTCATGAGGATGTTCCGGAAAGCCGGTGACTCCGTAAATCCAGAGATTTCCTTTACCGTGTACTCCCCAAATACGAGCAGATAAACAGCATACCCGACTGCCAGCGGAACCAGCAGACTGACGCTGAATAATATGCCCTTCAAGATTTTCAGGTAAAATAGTTTGCTCCACATATTCGTAAGAAGATAAACAACGTAAGAAAACAGCATAGATAAAAATAGATTGAGAAGAAAATAAACGAAGCCCAGGAAAAATACGATGACCGCTGCAGACCCAGTCATGCCTGCGCTTGATAAAAACAAAAAGACCGGAAAAACAAAAAGATACCATACGAAAATGGTTTTTTTGATCGCCTGGCCGGTAAAAACAGAAAACAGCTGTAAAAAACGAACCTTTTTTAATTGATGAATGACCTTGCGCGTATCCAGCAGAAAGGCATTTTGATGTTCTTTAAAGAAGCCGGCAGCCCAAAAAAGCTGCTCCAGTGAAACGGCGATTAAAACAAATTGTCCCCATGCGCTGAGAGGGAGCTGAATCAGTTTTGTCCCGAATACGACACCGCATCCCAGTAAAATGAGATAAACACATAACAGAGAAATAATAATGGCAGACAGCAGTTTGCTGCTGAGTTGAGGAATTCCCCAATCTTCCTTTCTTTTGCGAAACGATGACAGGGTATTATATTTGATAAGAGCCGCAATTTGTTTGACTATCATACTTTCAATCCTTACATATGTATTTGGGAGAGAGGCTCTTTTTGCAGCTTGTACAAAAAGAGCAATTATTTATTGATCGATTTTACCAAGCAGCTGCGTATTTTTTGCCGTATTTTTTAATCATTGTTTTTGCTGTGGCAACGATTGCATAAGAAATAGCACCAGCGCCTGTAACGATACCGATGAGAGAAATGATAGAAGCAATTGTAGATGCCGCATCAATAATGTCAATTGCTTTTTTAGCTGCTGCTGCAGAGATGCCAAGAGTCGAAGCTAATTCAGCATTGGCTGAGAATGCATGAGCCGCCGCCACATTTAATTCAGTTCCCGTTAATAAAAGTGCATAAACAAAAGTTGCTGCAGCTAGTGCCGCGCCAAACAAAATGAAAGATTTTTTATTAGATTTTACTAAGTTCATCATAACATCTCCCTACTATGCTTTTTAATATATAATAAAATTCAGCTTCATTGACTCTCTCCCGAGCTAAATTTTATCCGCCATAAAATAATTAAAGAAAATAGTGAAGAGTTTTAATAAAACAAAACATCCAGTCAAAATGATTCTTTTTTTCTGGCTGAGATCGGTAAGTTTTCCTGCGGCAGTATATAAAGCCGCGATTGATAGAAGCAGAAACGGGTCCAGCAGCTGTAAACTCAATTTGGAGCCGCCGGCAGAATATATAAGTGAGGAATCAGCCGTTACATAGTTAACAACTGATAGAATTAACATTTTAAATGCCGAGATTAAAGAAGTCAGTGTATATAGAAGCAAATATGTTTTTTTCGGTTTCTTTGAACCAAGAATAAAAGCGGCAACAAATAACAGAAATCCGCCTATCAGAATTTCTACAAAAGTCGTGAAGATCATAAACCCTTGCAGGAACATGACAATAGTACGAACACTTTTCTCCCCGATATCGTAGGTACTTTCACCGACAGAAGAGTAATATGCCTGCAGCACTTTATCTGAAATACTAAATTGGAAGAGTAATGAACAGATCAAAATGATGAAAAAAGAACTTAAAAATATTTTTTTATTGCTCAATTGACCTATCATATTATCATCCTTTTCTTACAAAATAAAATAACTATTCTATACTTTTACAATTTAGTTTATTTCTATGAAAAAATCAACATACTTTCACGAAAATATGACTTTGGAACGGTTGTCAAAGAGGATATTATTCAGAAATTTTAGTCCTATATACCCTTTATTTTTATCCGAGTTTACAAACAGTATATTCGGACAATTGATTTAAGGATATTGGAAGAATACCTGGGGAATGAGACGCCGGATAAAAAAGGAGGATATCGTTATTTATCCTCCGGATGAATGATCGCCAGCACCTGATGATCCTCCCATTTCCCTTTTATTTTTACATTTTTTCTCGCAATACCTTCTTTATGAAAGCCCGCTTTTTCGAGCACTCGGATTGACGCCTTATTGTGCGGCATGACACCGGCTTCTATCCGATGCAGTTTCAGCTCATTGAATGCATAATCAACAATCAGCTTGACAGCTTTCGTCGCATAGCCTTTTCCATTATGTTTTCCATCTAAAAGTAACCGATAAAAGCGCTTTGGAGGGAGCCTCGAACAACCTGAAAAAGACTGATCGTGCCAATCAGGGTCTGATCCTGAAGAAAGATGCCGAAGCTGTATTCTGTATCATTTTCCGCATCTTTCAGTGATTGTTCAATTCGTTTTTTCCGGCCTTCCAGCGTATAAAAGTCCTCTTGTCTCGACATGGCAAACTGTTCAAAAAACATGCGGTTTTCCGTCTGCAGAACCAGTTCCCGCTCTGCATCATTCAGGCTGAGCGGTCTGATAACAATGGCGTTTTCTTCCTGCATAAGTCTCCCATCCTTTTACATGGCTTATAATAATCAGCACTACCTCTTATCCAATGTTATATGGTAATCAAGAAAAATCCCAGACTTTATCCTTTTTAATCGGAACGGCAACACAAGTTTTTTTGTTGACTTAAACCATACTTAAAGTCGTATCATTATCCTGTGACAAGGAAAGAATAATTTTGGCGGTTTTCCGATGATGCACAAAATTCAATTTTACAGAATCACTGCTGCTGTTGATTGTGCGTGATGATTCAATCCTTGAAACGGTTATTTTAGCAATATATTGATTGGATAGTAGTTAATTGAACTTCGACTTAAAAAGCGGTGAATGTTTGTCAAAGAAATGAAAAACAATTGGAAAAGAGGCGTTAAAATGAAACTAACAGGAAATACAATACTGATTACAGGCGGAAATGCCGGGATAGGATTGGCTTTCGCAGCACGCTTTGTCAAAGCGGGAAATAAAGTCATCATTACCGGACGTCGTGAACATGCTCTTCAAAAAGCAAAAGAAAAATGTCCGGAACTTATTACCTATGTCAGTGATTTGAGCATTCCATCTGAACGTGTATCATTGTTTGATTGGGTGACAGAGAACCATCCGGAAGTGAATGTGCTAGTGAACAACGCGGGGATTCAGCAGCGGTTTCATGTATTAAAAGCAGATGCGAAGGACAATTGGGATTATTTTAATAAAGAAATCACCACGAACATTGAAGCTCCCTTCCATCTGTCTATGCTGTTCGCCCCGGTTTTTGCCGGAAAAGAAAATGCGGCTGTCATTAACGTCACATCCGGATTAGCTTTTACACCGCTTGCCATTGCTCCGATCTATTCAGCAACGAAAGCGGCACTTCATTCATTTACGATGAGTCTGAGACATCAGCTTTCTGATTCATCTGTAGAAGTTATTGAAGTTGCGCCTCCGGCAGTGAATACGGATTTAGGAGGAGCAGGACTGCATACTCAAGGAGAACCGCTAGATGAATTCGCTGATGGGATTTTTAAAGGACTTAAAGAGGGCAAACAAGAAATCGGTTATGGTTCTTCAGTGGAACGGCTGCGCATGTCACGGGATCAAGCTGATGAGCACGTGGAAAATATGTACAATGCAATGAAACATACAATTGAATAACATCTTTGAAAAAAGTGAAACCCGCTCAACAGAAGCGGGTTTTTTTATTAAACAGAATGGACTGCCCCGCAACTATCCGCCATATTTGATTTTCCGCTATAATAAAAACGCCTTCCTTAACGACGGTGTAAGTTCCATCGAAAAGAAAGACGTCATCACTAATCCTATGAATCCCTTAGCACTCTTCCGGCGTACCGGCATTTTTGGCCGTGCGGAAAGAAGAACCGCAGCCGCAGGAAGCGATTGCATTCGGATTGTCAATGGTGAAACCGCCGCCCATCATGGACTGCTTGAAGTCAATGATGGTGCCGTTCATAATATCAAGGCTTTCGCTGTCGACCAGAACGTTGATGCCGTGCTGCTCGAACAAGCTGTCTTTTTCGCCTTTTTCATGCTCAAAACCCATTCCGTAAGACAGGCCGCTGCAGCCGCCGCCTTTTACGCCTACACGGAGAAACGCGTTTTCTTCTTCGTGCTCTTTCATCATATCTTTTATGTGCAAAGCCGCTGCTTCAGTAATTGTTACGGGAACACTCATGGTATGGCCTCCTTTTTAAAACGAATGCTGTTATCTATTATAAACATGAAAGACCCAATTCTCAAACGAGCTGTTTACAAATAATAGACGCCGCTGCATACGGTTTCGGCGGGGCCTGTCATCAGCACATGCCCGTTGTCCTGCCAATTAATCACAAGGTCGCCGCCGGCTAAATGAACGGTGATATCCCGGTTTCGTTCGGAAACACCGTTCAATACGGATGCGACAGCCGCCGCACAGGCGCCTGTTCCGCAAGCCTGTGTAATGCCGGAGCCGCGTTCCCATACGCGGAAATGCAGTTCATCGGCGCTGACGGTTTCCACAAACTCGACATTGATGCCTTCCGGGAATCTCGGGTCTTTTTCAATGACGGGGCCGAGCGTTGTAAGAGGCGCTTGGCTGATATCGGCAACCGGAAAGACAATATGGGGATTTCCCATTGATACGGCTGTTCCTGAAAGCTCCGTCTCTCCAAAAACAAAGGTTTCATTGATCGTCCGTTCATCTTCATTGCCGAGCATCGGCAGCTCCTTTTTGGTCAGGCGCGGTTCACCCATATCGACGGCAACTTCACTCACAATTCCGTTGTCTACAGTAATGTCTGCTTTTACAAGGCCTGAGAGCGTTTCAATGAAAAAGGACGTTTCTTCTGTCAGCTTATGTTCGTATGCGTACTTTGCCACACAGCGAAGGCCGTTGCCGCAATTTTTTCCTTCTGAGCCGTCATTATTAAAAATCCGCATTTTGACAGGCGCTTTTTCTGACGGACAGATGAGGATCATTCCGTCAGAGCCGATACCCGTATAAACGCTGGACACTTTAACGGCAATCTCAGCCAGCCGTTCTTCCGGCAGCTGTTCTTCAAATTGGTTTACATATATATAACTGTTTCCAAGACCGTGCATCTTGGTAAAACGGAATGAATTCATATCGGCCTCCAACTTTTTTTCTTTTACTTAGTATAAAAGCTCTTCCCCTCGGACACAATACAAATATCCCCCGTTTTTCATACATAAAAGCTCCCTGCATATGCAGGGAGCTTTTATCGTTTACGAAATAAACATGCCGGCAATCGCCGCGCTGAGAAGGTTTGCGAGTGTTCCCGCAATAACCGCCCGTAACCCGAGACGCGCGATGTCCGAACGGCGGCTTGGGGCCAAACCGCCCAGTGTGCCGAGCATAATCGCAATCGAAGAGAAGTTGGCAAATCCGCACAGCGCAAAGCTGATAATCGTAGACGTTTTTTTAGAAAAGTCCGCAATATGAGGACCGAAGTTTGAATAAGCGACAAACTCATTCAGCACAAGCTTTTGTCCGATATAGCTTCCCGCTCCGAGTGCTTCATGCCAAGGAACACCGATAACAAATGCGATCGGTGAAAACACGTAACCGAGAATGGATTCTAATGTAATATGTTTGAAACCGAACCAGCCGCCGATTCCGCCGAGAATTCCGTTCAATACGGCGATGAGAGCGACAAACGCAAGCAGCATGGCGCCGACATTTAAAGCAATCTGAAGGCCTGTGGACGCGCCTTTTGCCGCAGCATCAATCACATTAGCGGCGCCTTCGCCTTCTTCGTCCATATTAAAATCACCTTTTATCGTCTGCGTTTTTTCCGTTTCCGGTATTAATATTTTTCCGAAGACAAGACCGGCGGGAGCCGCCATAAAGCTGGCCGCCAGCAAGTATTCGATCGGAATGCCTAACAGGGCGTAACCGAAAAGCGTCGAACCCGCTACAGCCGAAAGGCCGCTCGTCATAATCGTAAACAGCTCGGAGCGGGTCAATCCCGCAATCAGCGGTTTAATGGCAAGCGGTGATTCAGACTGTCCGACAAAAATATTCGCAGCCGCCGCAAGCGATTCCGTTCTGCTTGTCCCAAGAAGCTTTGAGAGTCCGCCGCCGATGACGCGAAAAATAAGCTGCATAATTTTCAGGTGATACAAAACGGCAATCAGCGCTGAGAAAAAGATAATGACCGGCAGAACGCTCAGCGCAAAAGCCGGGCTGCTGCCCACTTTTAACAGCGGTCCAAAAATAAAGCTGATGCCTTCGTTCGCATAATCAATGAGAAGCTGCACACGGCTTGAGAACCATAAAAATACGGCCCGGCCGGCATCCCACTTTAATACGATGAATCCGAAGGCCATTTGTAAACATAAACCGACAATAACGGTTCGCAGGTTAATTTTGCTTTTCTTTTCTGACAACAAAAAAGCAATGGCTAATATAGCCGCTGCCCCGAGCAGCCCCCAAACGATATTCAATGAATACACCTCTAAAATTTTATTTAAAAAAAGTCTTTATTAAGATAACAATATTTATTTTTGCTGTCTACAAATTTTTTATTTTGCCGAAACCCGGGGCGCTATAAAAAAGAGACCCCGTTCGGAGCCTCTGATTAAAACATCGGATTTTCTTCTATGAATGTATATATGTTGTCAACCAGTTCAGCAGGCGTGTCTCCCGTGACCACTTCGCCGTTAACCAGGGCGAACAGGGATTCCATGCATTTCCCGCAATAGCTTAAACAGCCGTATTCAAGCACGTCCAGATTCGGGTCCTTCTCCAATATCTCCCGTGCTTGTTGGGAACCGCGCGCTAAATTGCTGACACAGAATTCAATCATCGGATTCATGCGGTTTCACCTCACATATGTACCTTATCCTAACGGAATTTCCTCTATTCGTCAAAGATCAGATTTCACGCTCAATGTTATCGTAACATATTAATTCAGGGTAAAGGTTTTACTATTACGTATTTTCTGGTCAATTTGTAGGTTATTTTAAAACTATTATTGTGGTTTTAGATCAAATTCGATATAATTCTAGATGTTATTTTACATAGTTCGTTATTTTGTAACAACATTGACTACCATATTTTTCGGGCAAAAGGGGAATCATTATGAAAAAATTGGTCTTGATCGGCGGGGGTTACGGGAACATGCGGGTGCTGCACCGTTTATTGCCGAACCAGCTTCCGTCAGATATATCCATCACGCTGATTGACAGAAACCCGTATCACTGCTTAAAAACAGAATATTATGCGCTCGCTGCCGGCACGATTTCTGATCATCATATCAGGGTGTCCTTTCCTGAGCATCCGAGTCTGGATGTTCAATACGGTGAGGTGGCTTCCGTTGACACGAAAAACAAACAAGTTCTGTTTCATGACCGCGAACCGATTTCTTACGATGACGCGGTGATCGGACTGGGCTGCGAGGATAAGTATCATAACGTGCCCGGCGCGCCGGAACATACTTACAGCATTCAGACCATTGATCAGTCACGCGAAGCCTATCAAAAGCTGAACAACCTCGGCGCCAATGCATCTGTCGCTATTGTCGGAGCGGGATTAAGCGGCGTGGAGCTTGCCAGTGAATTAAGAGAAAGCCGTGACGATCTGAAGATTATTTTATTTGACCGGGGCGAGCTGATTTTATCAAGCTTTCCGAAAAGGCTCAGCAAGTACGTTCAGAAGTGGTTTGAAGAACACGGTGTCACCATTATCAATAATGCGAATATTACAAAAGTGGAAGACGGCATCGTTTATAATCATGATGAAGCAATATCGGCCGATGCCGTCGTGTGGACGGCGGGAATTCAGCCGAATAAAGCCGTCAGAGAACTGGACGCTGAGAAAGATCCGCAAGGCCGCATCGTTTTAACACCGTATCATAACCTTCCGGGAGATGAACATGTTTATGTCGTTGGTGACTGCGCAAGCCTTCCGCATGCGCCGAGCGCCCAGCTGGCTGAAGCGCAAGCTGAACAAATTGTGCAGATCCTCCTGAAACGATGGAACAATGAAGAGCTGCCGGAAACAATGCCGCAATTTAAGCTGAAAGGCGTTCTCGGCTCACTCGGAAAAAAAGCGGGATTTGGTCTTGTCAACGACCGTCCGCTGATCGGGCGTGTGCCCCGCCTGTTAAAATCTGGCCTTTTATGGATGTACAAGCATCATAACGGCTGATAAAAGAAAGCCGCTGATTGCGATCAGCGGCCAATTTTATGAGCCCGCAACATAGCCGCGCTTTTCCATTTCTTCATATATATCTTTTAAATGCGGATTCCCTTCCCCTACAATGACATCTTCCACCAGCACAAGCGGATAGAAAAATTCATCGTTTCTGATTCGCTCCGCAAGTTCTTCTGTGTCCTTTTGCCGGGGCGGTGTGTCAATATCAATGTACCGCATGTTAAAAGGCTGCTCCGGATATTTCCGTTTCAGCGCCGCCTCCAGCCATTCAAATGTATCTTTGGCGCTCGGCATATTTACACAGCTTGTACAGAGCGTTTCAGCGCCGTAAACACTGAGTGTAACCGGCTTTGTCATGTTTATCATCCCCTTTACACCAGTATACAAAGGACGGGGCTTCTTTTGTATAAAAAACGGTTTTTATGTTCAAGTTTAAATATGCTATAATGGAGAAAGCAGCTTTGCAAACCAAACATTAGATTTTTACCGTTACTGTGAATATAATGGTTTTATGTATATGAAAGGAGCGAATCTCATGACTGAGGTTGAAATGAAAGAGCAAGTACAGGAAGTATTGGATAAATTACGCCCGTTTCTGCTTCGTGACGGCGGTGACTGTGAGCTTGTTGACATAGACGAAGGCATTGTAAAGCTTCGCCTCCTTGGCGCGTGCGGCAGCTGCCCAAGTTCAACGATTACGCTGAAAGCCGGAATCGAACGCGCCCTTCTTGAAGAAGTGCCGGGTGTCGTTGAAGTAGAACAAGTATTTTAATTATAAAACCAGGCTGAATACAGCCTGGTTTTTTATTTTTGCAAATAGTCATCAAACCATGAACGGATATAACGGATGCGTTTCATCCGCTGTTCCGGATGGCCGCTTCTCGACAGCTCGTGCGTGGCTTTCGGAAACCGGATGAACGCCGTCGTTTTGTTTAGTTTCTTCAATGCGGTAAAGAGCTGCTCGGCCTGCTCTATCGGACAGCGGTCATCGCGTTCACCGTGCAGGATCAGAAGCGGTGTCGAAACGCGGGACGCATATTTGACAGGTGAACGATCCCAAAGCTTATCCGCTTCCTCAAACAGATCATGCCCAAGCTGCCAGTCAGTGAAAAAGAAGCCGATATCACTGACACCGTGGAAACTGAACCAATTAGAGATGGAACGCTGTGTGACGGCTGCTTTAAAACGGCCGGTCTGTCCCACAATCCAATTGGTCATAAACCCTCCGTAGCTTCCGCCCGTCACACCGAGACGGCCGCTGTCAATAAACGGATACGCCTGAATGGCCTCATCCACCGCCTGCATGACATCACGGTAATCTCCGCCCCCGTAATCCCCTCTGACACGATTGACGAAATCCTGCCCATAGCCGTGGCTTCCTCTCGGGTTGACATACACGACGGCATATCCTTGTGCGGCCAGTACTTGGAATTCGTGAAAATACGTATGGCCGTACATCATGTGAGGCCCGCCGTGTATGTATAAAATGAGCGGATATGTTTGATCCTCTTCAAAAGCTGCGGGCTTCAAAAACCAGCCATGCACCGTCAGTCCGTCCTGTGTTTCATATTGCATCTTTTCCGGCACGGATATGATATGTTCCTCCGCAAACCGATCATTGTTGTTTGTCAATTGCTTCTCTTCCCCATCTTCAAGCGAAATGCTGTAAAGCTCAGAAGGCCGTTCGGGTTTGACAATTACGGCGATACAGCTTTTCTGATCCGGATGAAAAGCAAAACCGTTCACGTACTCTTCTTCTAATCGGATCGGATATACGAGGCCGTCAATCGAGATATAATAAATCCCGGTGCTTCCCTGCTCGCTGCCGAGGACGTAAAATCCCTGTCCGTCGTTTGTCCATACCGGCCGGGGCGTCACTCCTCCTATAAGTGAATCCGCAATAAGCGCATCGCTCAAATGAACATCCAGCATGTCGGTCAGACAGGACAGCCGCTCATTTTTCACGTCGTACAGCCACGCTTTTACTAAAGTAGCATTGCGAAATTCATTCTCATGGCCCAGCAACGCGATATAAGAGCCGTCCGGTGAAAACACGCAGGAACCGAAAGAACCGCTGTGCGGCGTAATCTGTTTGAGATCTCCGTCCGCCAGATTCATCAGATAGACATCCCTCGGCTTTCCGGCATCACCCGGCTCGCATAAATTGGCGGTAAACGCAAGCTGCTTTCCGTCCGGTGAAAAGGCTGCGTCAAAATGATCCGCTTCATGATCCGTCAGCTGCTGAATCTCCCCCGTTTCAAGATGAATCAGCACAAGCTGTGTCCAGCTTCCGTTCAGCAGGCCTTTCCCGTCACGTTTATATGTTAATGACTGAATGTTTACCGGCTCATATTCGTCTTGCTTCTTTTTTTCTTTCTCATCGGCGCGCTCCGCTGATGTCAGACTGACGGACACAAGCACGGATCTGCCGTCGGGAGCCCATATCGGATCTGCCACGCCCCAAGGAATATCAGCCGCCCGTTCCGCCTCTCCCCCGGCAGCGTCTATGATGTACAGCTGGGGGACACCATCCTCTCTGTCAGAAACAAAGGCAAGGCGCCGTCCGTCAGGCGACCACCGCGGACTTGAATTTTTATTATCCCCGAATGTCCACGGGTTTGAGGTACCGGATTCTGTGTCATATACCATAATGGCTGATGAATAAGAGTCCCGTTTATCATTGACTTTTGTCCGGACGTACGCGGCCCGTCTGCCGTCAGGGGCATATTGGGGATCCGTCACGGATACGAGAGACGCAATGTCCTCCTCGGTTATGAGTTTTTTCAATTGTTTCTCCTCCTTTTCTCTTTTATTTCGCTTCCCTAAATAAAATTCCTTCTCCAGAAAAAGAAAGCGTCCTTCTCTTATGGGAAGAACGCTTTTTACCATTATACACTTTTGATCTGCTC
The DNA here is from genome assembly GCF_038008305.1 of Bacillus sp. FSL K6-2819. Classification (NCBI taxonomy): domain Bacteria; kingdom Bacillati; phylum Bacillota; class Bacilli; order Caryophanales; family Bacillaceae; genus Bacillus; species Bacillus sp. FSL K6-2819. The sequence continues at coordinate 3,081,715 of NZ_JBBOYV010000001.1, forward strand.
TAAATGATTCCGTTCAATTATGCTTCCTTCTGACGGGACGGTAAGCGCTGCAATCTCGCAGTGCGGAAAATGTTGAGAAAGGTGTTTTCTCAGCTCTTCTCCCTTTCCTTTTGCAGTCAGGACAAGAATCGTCGGGCCCGCTCCGCTCAGCGCCGTCCCGTAAGCGCCTTTCATTTCGGCCGCATGCTCCACCTTCGAAAGCTCAGGAACAAGCATGGCACGGTACGGCTGATGCAGCATGTCTTTTCTCATCATTTTCCCCGCAAGCGCCCAGTCATTTGACATGATTGCGGCAACAAGGAGGTTGCTGACGGCGCTCGCTTTAACGGCGCGGCGATACGGCAGCTCTTTCGGGAGCACGTCTCTTGCGTCCCTTGTCAGAACTTCGTAAAACGGAATGACTGCAACAACGTCGATATCCGCCTCGGCAACACGCACGATATGTGTTTCATCTTCTTCGTGGAGGCCGATCACAAGCCCTCCTGCGAGGGAAGCAGCGGCATTATCAGGGTGCCCCTCTTCAAGACTGGCTAAGTGCAGCTTGTCGGCTTCTGACAGCTGCAGGCCGCATAATTCATCCGCAAGCTCAATAGCGGCGACGATAGCGGCCGCGCTGCTGCCGAGTCCCCGCGCAAGGGGGATGTCACTCCATACTTTGACATGTACGGGAGGCAGCTCTTTCTGACAGCGGTCAGCCGTCCGTTTGGCGACCTGGTAGATGAGGTTGTCCGTTCCTTGAGGGATGCCCGCGACAGTTTCGGTTTCCGCCGAAAACTTCCATTCATCATGTCGGAAAACCGATAGCTTCAAATATCTGCTGAGCGCCATCCCGACGGAATCAAACCCCGGTCCTAAGTTGGCGGTGCTTCCCGGAACCGTAATGGAAAACAGCATCTCCGCCTCATTCATACACGCGCCGCTCCATTTAAGTATTCCAGAATATTGTCTTCATTCGTCGGCAGCGTGACCGGTTTTAATTCAGATACGTCTACAGCCGTGTTCGGATCTTTCAGGCCGTTGCCGGTCAAGACTGCGACAACCTTGCTTCCTTTTGGAATTTCACCGGATTTGACCTGTTTTAAAACGCCGGCGATGGATGCACAGGAGCCCGGCTCGGCAAATACGCCTTCTTCACGGGCAATCAGCTGATAGGCATGAAGAATTTCTTCATCTGTGACCTCATCAATTTTTCCGGCTGATTCTTTTGCTGCGAGAACGGCTTTGTCCCAGCTGGCCGGGTTTCCGATCCGGATTGCCGTTGCAACGGTTTCAGGATTTTTAATGACCTCGCCGCGGACGATAGCTGCAGAACCTTCCGCCTCAAAGCCGCGCATCTTCGGAAGTCCGGTGCCGTTTTTCTCATGATATTCTTTGAACCCTTTCCAATAGGCCGTGATATTCCCTGCGTTTCCTACCGGGATCGCCAGAATGTCCGGCGCTCCGCCGAGCTGTTCGCATACTTCAAAGGCCGCTGTTTTTTGCCCTTCAATCCGGTAAGGGTTTACTGAATTCACTAATGCAATCGGAGCTTTTTCACAAATCGACCTGACGATGGCCAGCGCGTCGTCAAAGTTTCCGTCAATCGCGATGATTTCCGCTCCGTACATGACGGCCTGCGCAAGCTTTCCGAAGGCGATTTTCCCGTCCGGAATGATGACGATGCATTTCATGCCGGCTCTCGCCGCGTATGCCGCAGCCGCCGCAGAGGTGTTGCCCGTTGAGGCGCACATGATCGTGTCATTGCCTTCTTCTTTCGCTTTGGCGACCGCCATGACCATGCCGCGATCTTTAAAGGAGCCCGTCGGATTAACGCCCTCTGTCTTCACATGCAATTCAACTCCGAGCTTTTCAGAAAGCTTCGGAAGGTGAATGAGCGGCGTGTTGCCTTCATGCAATGTCAGAGCCGGCGTCTGATCCGTTACCGGCAGAAATTCTTTATATTGATGAATGAGTCCTTTCCACATTAGCTCCAACCGTTCCCTTCTACGCGATATGTGCTTTTGACTTCTTGTACGACTTCAAGATCATTTAAGTTTTGCAGAATGTCGCTGAAATCCTCTTCTGACGTGTGATGCGTGACAATCACGATTTCCGCGAGATCGTCATGGCCTTTGATCGGCAGCTGCAGAATTTTTTCAAAGCTTACGCCGCGCTCTGAGAAGGCGGATGTGATTTTTGAAAAGGAGCCGACTTGGTCTTTGACGTGAATCCGTAAAAACTGCTGGGCGTAGATATCTGACGGCTGCTTCAGATTTCTTTCAAACTGCGGCGCGACAAAGCTGTTTCCGTTTACGCCGAGACGCATGTTCTTCATAACCGCGACAAGATCGGAAACGACTGAAGTCGCAGTCGGCATGCTTCCTGCTCCGGGCCCGTAAAACATCGTTTCGCCGACGGCTTCTCCGTACACGTAAACGGCATTGTACTCGTTATGCACCGCAGCGAGCGGATGATGATCCGGAAGCAGTGTCGGCTGAACGCTGACCTCGATTTTATTGTCATCACGCTGGGCGATGCCGATCAGCTTCATTGTGTAGCCGAGCCGTTTGCTGAAACTGATGTCTTCATCCGTAATGCGGGAAATCCCTTTTACTTTGACATCATCCAGATCGACATTCATAGAGAAACCGAGACGGGCTAAAATTGCCATCTTGCGCGCGGCGTCCAGTCCTTCTACATCGGCGGTCGGGTCCGCTTCCGCGAATCCGAGATCCTGCGCTTCCTTCAGCACTTCTTCATACGGGCTTTTTTCTTTAATCATTTTCGTTAAGATGAAGTTCGTCGTTCCGTTGACGATCCCCATCATTTTTGTAATCCGGTCAGAGGAAAGCCCTTCTTCGAGCGTGCGTAAAATTGGGATTCCGCCGGCGACACTCGCTTCATAATACAAGTCACAGCCATTTTCCTTTGCGGCGGCTAAAAGCTCCGAGCCGTACACAGCGATCAGATCTTTATTCGCGGTCACCACATGCTTTTTCGCACTCAAGGCGTCGAGCAGGTATTGCTTCGTCTGTTCGACGCCGCCGATGACCTCAATAATCACATCGACTTCAGGATCATCGATCACATCATAGACTTCTGTCGTCAGCACTTCTTTCGGCAGGTCTGCTTCTCGTTTTTTATCAATATCTTTAACTAGCACTTTTTTTATCGTCACCGGACAGCCGACCTGGTGCATAAGCTTATCCTGATGATCTTGTATAATTTTGACGACACCGCTTCCCACGGTTCCCAGTCCTAACAGTCCAATACGAATCGCTTCCAAAGAAACTCCACCTTTCTCCCTTTTGTCCACTAGAAAAGGACAATTGTTAACCCTTCACAGACATTTAAGTTACAAATATTATATAAGCCTGTTTTTGTTTTGACAAGCGGCTGAATATTGGTTATACGGTCATGAAAACGCTTAACACATTGATATGACAAGATTCTCTATTTTCCAAATATTTTTACGTCATATCTTCTTACGAATTTCTTCCTTTTCCGAGCCAAGCCACAGGCGGGACAAAAATCTGCGCCGATCTGACATTCATCATGTCGTGACAGGTCTGTAAAAACTGTTCATAACGGGTGCAGTCAGCAAGAATGTAGTCAAGCTGCTCTTCGTAAAAGTGCTTTTCAGAATCATGAGAGATATAATAGCTCTCCACCGTCTCGAAAAAATGGAGCGGAAACAGCAGCCGGCTGTAAAACAGGCGTTTTGAAAAGGAGGATAACGGCGTAATTTGCTCATATTCCTGCAAAAACAAAAACCCGTCATTAAGCAAGTCGTCACGGTGATACAAATATGTGCTGCGCATATATTCCGCAATATCACGGGCTGCATGGTCGAATACCCAATCCCCCGGAATGCGGATCAATGATTCAGCAGACCAGGTATCCCGCTCCATCCGCTGATGGCAGATCGTCCCCGAGTCTTCCGCGCCGGGATTGTCATCCAGCTCCGTATCCACTAAATATTGAATGGCGTTTTCCGCTAAGCCTGAATAATAAGGAAATGCTTCGATCATTTTCTTTTCGAACGGTTCAAGCGGAGACATATGAATTTTCTGCATCCAGAATGATTCCAGCTGATCCACCCGTTTCCCCCATAAGTCCTTCCATTGGCCGATCCTGCCCGCTTCTTTCACTTCATACGGAAAGCCCCGCCCTTTTCTGTGGAATTCGGCAAGCTCCCCGCCGACAGAAAACGGCCGGTTTGAGACTGGAATCGGCGCTTTTAAGAGCGCATACGTTTTGCCTTCGTCCTCAAAGGTCAGCTCTCCTTCCTTCGTAAAGATAAACACGGAAACGTATGGGTCACTTTGTTCTTGTAAATACTGACTCATGTAATAAAGCTCGGTCAGCTCCGATTGCGTAAAGCCGGAGACGGGAATAATAAGAAAGAAGGAATTGGGCGTCTGAAAGCATTGGTATTTCTGATAAACGGAAAGCTGTCTGACGTGGATGCCGTATTTTTCTTTAATGATGCTTTTCATCATAATCACCTGCCTGAAAAATTAGAGCTATTCACATCGTAGTCATACGCCGGCGGAATTATGAATACATATTGTATTCCTTTGAACGAAGAGGAGAAATATCGTACACATCGGAAGGGTGCTGTATAAACTAGTAAAAAAGATTGGGTGAAACAAATGTCAGAAAAGGAACAACTGAATCAGGTGGAAGCTGTCGCCAGAGCGCGTTTAAAAGAACGGGGGGTTGAGACGGACGATATTGCCGATCTTGTGTATTTCCTCCAGAAAAAATATCATCCTGATTTGACGATGGAGGAATGCAGGCTCAATGTAGACCGTGTCATCGCAAAACGCGAGGTGCAAAACGCGATTTTAACGGGTATAGAATTAGATGTGCTCGCCGAACAAAAGAAGCTGTCTGAACCGCTTCAGACCATTCTGGCGATTGATGAAAGCCTGTATGGGGTCGACGAGGTGCTCGCCTTCTCTATCGTGAACATATACGGCTCGATCGGCTTTACGAATTACGGTTACATTGATAAAGAAAAACCCGGCATTCTCGGGCGTTTAAATGATAAATCAACGGGCGAATGCCATACATTTCTCGATGATATCGTCGGCGCAATCGCAGCAGCGGCTTCAAGCCGGCTTGCTCACAGCGCCAGAAATACAGAATAAGGACGGCCGTAATGGCCGTCCTTTTTTTATAGATGTTCAATCCATTCGGTTAAGGAATCAATCGCATATGTCGGCTTCTGGTCATAACCGGCCATATGTTCACGCTTTGTCACACCCGTGTGAACCAGCAGCGTGTCCATCCCCGCGTTGATGCCGGCCATAATATCCGTTGCATAGTTATCGCCGACCATGAGTGTTTCGGAAATATCCGTTCCGAGCACACGCATCGCCTGTTCCATAATAATGGATTCAGGCTTGCCGATAAAGACAGGCTCAACGCCCGTTGACACCGTCAAAACGGACGTCAGTGAACCGTTCCCCGGCAACAGCCCTCTTTCGGTCGGAATGGCGACGTCGCCGTTTGTTGAAATAAACCGGGCGCCGTTTCTGATCGCAAGGCATCCCGTTGCCAATTTTTCATATGTAATGCCGCGGTCGATTCCCACAACGACAAAGTCCGCGTTTTCTTCTCCGAAGCTCAGCCCGTTTTCTTCAATGGCCTGGCGGATGCCTTCTTCGCCGATTACATATACCGATGCATCTTTTTTCTGCTGGGCGATATGCTGCGCAGTCGCCATGCTCGTCGTGAAGACCTGTTCTTCAGATGCCGGAATGTCAAAGCTCATCAGCTTGTCCGCCACCTGCTTCGGCGTCCGGGAAGAATTGTTCGTCACAAATAAATACGGAATGCCGCGCGCTTTAAGCGTTCTCACGAATTCACACGCTTCTTCGATTTTTTCCGTCCCGTTGTACATTGTGCCGTCCAAATCAATCAAATATCCTTTATAATCCTTCATACTCAACACTCCTGTGGATTTTCTCACTTGTTGTTATTTAAATGCGGAAACAGGACCTAATTCTGTTTCAAGGTAGGTTCTTACTCGGACCGGAAAGGCTTTCAGCACGTCCTTGTTTGACGTGATCAACGCAAACAGTTCCTGATGATCGGCGTGCTGATATTCCTGGACAAGCTGCTTTCTGGAAGAAATCAATTGCTTCAGCTTATTTCCTTCTTCTTCAGCTACCACCTTTTCATCCGTCAGAATATCCATGATGTCATCATAGCTGCCCGGATCGCGCATGATAAAGCCGTCAATCATATCATTTCCGACATCGAGAATGCATTCGATCATAAGATGGCTGATCCGCTCAAGCGCCCGTTTTTCGATCTCGCTCTGCCATGCCGGCGTGCTATCAAACAGCGCCAGCTGGTTCTCAAAAAAACGGAGTGTTTGTTCGATTTTATTTCTGTCAACAAAATACACGTGACAGCATCCCCTTCTGCATCAATTATTTTCTGATTCGTTTTAAAACAAAATACGCGCAGCCGAAATTGCAGTATTCATAAATATATTCGTCCAATGTGCTGATTTTCGTTTCAAAGGTTGCTTTTTGATTCTGGTCATCAAAGAAGCCTTTGAGCCGCAGCTGACTGTATCCCCAGTCTCCCACAATGTAATCATATTTATTTAATATGTCTGAATAGCGGGCTTTGAACGCTTCTTCATTAAAGCCGTTTTTAAAATCATGTACGAGTTCAAACTCGGCATTTTGAATAAGAATCATGTCTTCACCTCTTTTATCACTCTTTACTATCATAATTCATTGACTTCTGTCCATCAATTGCAAAATGAGACGCTTTGGATTGCCCGGAGAATTTTCCCCTTTTATATCCAGTGTAGCGGTTCAGACGATCCTTATTCAAGAATGACTTTTCCCCAGAAAAAACGGCTCCATCACAAAAAACCCAAAACCTGCGGCGGTTTGGGTTTTTTCGGCTTTTATTATGCTTGGGCCTGGCGTTTTTTAGACGCTTCGTTTACCTGTTCATCCGCATGGTAGGAAGAACGGACAAGCGGGCCTGCTTCACAGTGGCTGAAGCCTTTTTGCATCGCGATTTCTTTCAGTTCGGCAAATTCGTCCGGATGATAATATTTTTGGACTTTTAAATGTTTTTTCGACGGCTGCAGGTATTGGCCGATCGCCATGATGTCGACATTGTTCGCAAGCAGGTCGTCCATGACTTCAATAATTTCTTCCTTCGTTTCGCCGAGGCCGATCATAATGCTTGATTTGGTCGGGATGTCCGGCTGCATTTCTTTTGCACGGCGCAAAAATTCCAAAGAACGGTCATATGTTGCGCGGGCGCGGACTCTCGGTGTCAGGCGGCGCACGGTTTCAATATTGTGGTTCAGAATATCAGGGCGGGTATCCATTAATGTTTTCAGGTTGTCGTAATTTCCGCCCATGTCGGATGGCAGCACTTCAATCGTCGTGAACGGGCTTTTTCTGCGGATCGCCCGGACCGTTTCCGCAAAGACGCCTGCTCCGCCGTCTTTCTGGTCATCGCGCGCCACGGCCGTAATGACGGCGTGTTTTAAATTCATCAGCGCGACGGAATCAGCTACGCGTTCCGGCTCCTGCAGATCCAGCTCAGTCGGCAGACCCGTTTTTACAGCGCAGAATCGGCATGCTCTCGTACAGACAGAACCTAGAATCATGAATGTCGCCGTACGTCTTACAGCCCAGCATTCATGGATGTTCGGGCATTTTGCTTCTTCACATACGGTATGCAGATTATTTTCACGCATTAATTTTTTCAGGCCCGTATAGTTTTCATTCGTGTTCAGCTTTATTTTGAGCCATTCCGGCTTTCTCAGATGCTCGTCTTTCTTTGCCATTTCCCCATCATCTCCATTATCCCTGTATTCATGTTCGTGTGCGAAAAATTTCTATTTCACGATGGATATAAAACTTGCGGATTTCTATTCATTAGTCACTTTAACATAGGAAAAATTTCTCGACAAGGGAAGAGAATTACTTACATTTTCTCGGAATTGTGCCGCAAACTATTTGTATTCAATCCTGAAAGGAGATCATGTTGTGAAAGTTCTGTTATCTGCTCTTCTCCTTTTATCAGTTTTCTGTCCGGCTGCAAGCGGGAAAGAACAATCGGCTTCTGTTTACAGCGAACGGATGCAGTTGTACCGCAAAGCCGAAGCGGTCACGCAGATTCCTTGGTATGTGCTTGCAGCGGTTGATCAATATGAAGAAAATATCCGCTCAAACCGAAAGGACCTGCCTGAAAAAGCGGGAATCATCAGCATTTATATTCCGGATTATTTGTGGAGCGGACCTGAAAATCCAAATCCTAAGGACGATGCGCCCCTCAGCATTAAAGTATTTGACGGGATCGGTCTGGACGGTGACGGTGACGGAAAAGCCGAAGTAAGCAATGATGAGGATATCCTTTATACATTTGCACAGTATTTGGCGGCATTCGGAACGGATCTTGACCATATCCGCATCGGCCTCTGGAATTATTATCGCCGTGATCAGACGGTCGGCATTATCACGGAATTCATGACACTGTTCAAAACGTTCGGCCGCCTTGATCTCGGAGAACACGCTTTTCCGCTTCCCGTAAAAACGGATTACAGCTACCGCAGCACTTGGGGCGCCGCACGGGGTTTCGGCGGACGCCGGATTCACGAAGGAACGGATCTGTTCGCTCATTATGGGCTCCCCGTCAGATCGACCTGCTACGGTATTGTTGAAATGAAGGGCTGGAACCGCTTCGGCGGCTGGAGAATCGGCATCAGGGATATCAATAACACGTATCACTACTTCGCCCATCTGAACGGCTTTGCAAAAGGTGTCCATAAAGGCCAGATCGTCAAACCCGGAGAGGTGATCGGTTCTGTCGGAAGCTCCGGATACGGACCGCCGGGCACCGCGGGAAAATTTCCGCCGCATCTTCACTACGGGATGTATAAAGATAACGGAAGGTCGGAATGGTCTTTTGACCCGTATCCTCATTTAAGGGCATGGGAGCGAAAAGAAATCCGCAAGAAAAAGTAAACACACAGCCGCCAGAAGAGAATGCGGCTGTGTGTCTTTATTTGTTTTTCTCCTTTTTTTCATTCGGCAGCTGAACGGAAGGCGTCACGCCTGATCCGCCGCTTCCGTTATAAAACTGTGGCACCTCTCCTTGAATGGCTTTAATGGAGACCGGAATATTATTCGTAACGACCGACGTTTTGCTGGCAAACGGAATAATGACCTTCACTTTAATTTCCACAAAAATACTGATATCAATCAGGGCATTGTTGATGCCATACGGTTTTATTTTTGTTTTCACATCAGTTAACGCATCGCCGATCAGGTTAAAGCGCACCGGGATTTTCGGCCCCAGATTTCCGAGAATGCTGTTTCCCGTGACCTGCCCTAAGGGAATATCAATCATAATTTCATCGGCCGTTTTAGCGCCTTTTTCTGTTTCATGCTGCTTATTGTTCGACTCCGCTTCCTTCAGGTGAGCCTGAAGCTGCTTTGTCACTTTCGCCTTCATGCTGTTGACCATTTGTGTATTAAAATCCATCGTTGTGACTTTTCCGTTTTCATCCGTTTTCATATCGACCATATCTTTCACATTATCTGTGTGAGACATATATTCTTCAATGGATTCCGTAATGACTTCAGTCGCCACCCGTTTCGTTTCCATTTCCCCGATGTTCATCAGCACCGGTTTAATTGAGGAATTGATCATCCAAAGGCTGATGACCGTCGATATGATAAAAAAAGCAAACGACAGAAGAAGCACATATCGAAAAGGCAAAGGCCCTCTCTTGCGAAGAGCGCTCCGGTATCTAGGCAAGAAAAATCCCCCCTTACATATCACAATGTATGCTTGTAAGGGGGGACATAGTATTTTATTTTCACTCTTAAAAAGTCCCGCTTTCACTGGGGGCAGCTATATTGCATTATGACTGCTGCGCAAGCTTTCAGGCGAGCAGATCCCTTAAAAACTCCGGCATAAAGTATTGCTTTTCTTTCGAATCGCGGATGTACGGGAACAGCTTTCCGAGTGTAAACATGTCGAGAACGGCAACCGAGTATATCCGGTCCGAATCAAGCTCTTCTCCGTTCACTTTCACATTGATGAGATGCGTTACACCGTCTTCAAGGATATCAGTCTGCACCTCGGCTCCGGCATACACCATCTTGCCCATGACCTCCCCGCGGAAGCCGAGGCCTTTTATCCGCAGCTGCTCCATGTTTTCTGAGGCAGCCTGGCCGATTGTTTCCTGGAGTTCCCTGCCTGAAAGACGCACGGCGACCGGATTGATCGGATGAGGGCAGATGCGGTGCAGATCAAGCTTTGTGACAGGTCCCTTCTTTAGAGGCCCCAAAATGACGCCTGAATTCACCATGCTGACTTCACAGCCGCACCAGTTTTTCAGCGCCTCGGCTAAAAGAAGCGGGAGCGGTGATTCCTCAAACCACTTCACGCCGGCTTCTTCATTCAGATTGGCGACCTGTACGGAGAGCAGATTTTCCGCTTCCCGTTCTTTCTCTTTCAGAAAAGCCGCCGTATCTTTAGATTCCCCGTGCCAATCAGCCATTTTCTGCACAGATGCCTGTTTGCTGACGATGGTTCGTGTTTCACTGTCCAGCGTCAGCTCGACACAGCCGACATAGTTTCCGTATTTTTCCGCACATGCAAGCAATACGCCGTTTATGTCCTGCCCGTCCTCAAGAAGGTGGTGCGTATGTGATTCAAGAATGACATCGATGTCCGGAAATGTTTCCGCTGCGGCCCGGTCATCTATGAGGCCTAGATGCGAAAGCAGAATGATGATATCCGCTTTGCCCTTGATATCGTCGAGTGATTCTTGAATGCTTTTTTCCGCATCCGTCACCGTCCAGCCGAGCTTTTGATAGACGGGATAATACGGCACCGTGACGCCGAGTATGCCGGCGGTCATCCCGTTTTTCAGCGTTTTGATCACGTACGGCACAGCCCATTTCGGCCGCTGTCCGTCCTCGTCAAACAGGTTGGATACAATGACGGGAAACGCGGCATGATGATATAAATCCGCCAGCTCATCGTGAGGCAGCGTAATTCCTTCATTATTCCCGACGGCAGCCGCATCAATCTCAAGACGGTTTAACAAGTCGACATTCGCTTTGCCGAAGGTCGCTTCTGTAATCATTTGAAATCGGTCCATATGATCGCCGATGTCGAATACGAGTGTTTCCTCCCCGTCTTTTTCATGCTCATTTTTCTTCTGCTCAATGTAATGTACGATTTTCGGCCAATTTTCGAAATGGCTGTGCAAATCATTCGTATGATATAAACGGAGTTTCTCTAACATACCATCTCTCCTACCTTTTAGCTGAATATCCCTTGATAAATCAATTCACAGCCGATCAAAATCAATACGACCCGCATGAAAAGCACGATCGTTTTCGTCCGGACCCGCTTATTGACCCACGCGCCCATTTTGCCGCCGAACCAAGCGCCCGGAACAAGGCACAGCGCATACAACCAATTGACATGGCCCTCTGCGATATGTGACACGGAACCCGTCACGGAGGATAAGAAAATAATGAGCATTGACGTCGCCACAGCCACTTTCGGCGGGAACAAAAATAACAGCATCATGGCCGGAACCATAAGAGAGCCGCCGCCAATGCCGAAGAGACCGCCCAATAAGCCGACGAAAAAGGCAATCGCGATACCGGTAAAAATACGGTACGAATATGTATAAAGCTCACCCGATTCATCCTCATATGTCCGGATTATGCCTTTATGGGCTTTATTGACCGGTTTTGCTTTCGCCTTCAGCATTAATGTAATGGAAATCAAAATCATAAAAAGTCCGAACCAGACGGAAAACGTATGCGCATTAAAAAGTTTAGACAAATACGCGCCGATGATGCTTCCCGGGCCGGAACCGATAAAAAAGATCAGCCCGCTTTTGTAATCAACGGTTTTATATTTCATATAGGCCAGAGTTGATGACAGGCCCGTGAAAATAATGACCAAAAGGGACGTGCCGATGGCAGTCTGCGGCGTTACGTCATGGAAAAACGAAGTCATCGTGCTTAAATAGAGCATCGCCGGCACGATGATAATTCCTCCCCCAAGCCCGATCAGGCTGCCGACCGTTCCCGCAATAAATCCTAATATGATCAAAATAAGATAAGACATGTGTCTTGAAACCTCTTTTCTAGCTGAATAGGTCGAGCTGCTTCGGAGCAAGCCCGGTATATGAGATATCTAGCATTTCAAGCATCTCAAGGCCGTTATCGGCGGCGTCTCCGCCTGAGTTATTGTTGAACAGCACATACAGATTGCGCGACTGTTTTTTCAGCTCCTGAAGATTGTTTTTCCAATCTTTGAGCTCCTGTTTGTTATAGCGGTATAAATATCTGACCTCGCGCCAGTTTTGACCGCCGTCAGGTTTGATCCAGCCCTGCTTGTTCCGCCCGTGAAAACGGATAAGCGTTTTTTCTTCATCCGTTGCTTTCAGGACGGTCGGAATGCTGCCCTCGCCAATTTGCGGCTCGTCACATATGCTGTGAATCCAGCCTTCCGCCTTCATAAAGGAAAGCGTCTGCTCGTAAAATGGCGGGGAAAACCACGACCGGTTGCGGAATTCAAGGGCGCACGGGATATCGCCCATCTGCTGCCTGCACCATCTCAAATATGCGACGTTTTCTTTCTTGCAGTCAAACCACGGCGGGAATTGGAACAGCACCATGGCAAGCTTTCCATGTTCAATATACGGCGTCAATGACAGCTTAAACGCTTCAAACATCTCTTCCTTCGTTTCAAAAGGAATATCGCCGCGCTGATGGCCCGTCATTCCTTGATATGCCTTAACGACAAATTGAAAGGATTCCGGCGTCTCTTTGACCCATCTTTCGTTATTGCGGGCGGGCTGTATCGCGTAAAAGCTCGCGTCAAGCTCAACGATGGGAAAATGGGAGGAATAAGCCTGCAGTTTTTGCGGGCCCGCTGTTTTAGGCGGATAGATGCTGTCATGATCCCCCCATCCCGTCAGTCCGATATAAATCACATTCCTTCACCTCTCACTCTAGTTTATCACAGGTGTTTTTCTCTTTCCGTTTCCATGTTTTTTCTGAATGCTCTTGTCAGATACCCGTATTGATTTTCATTGGTGTCCGAAAATGCCTCACTTCTGGAAGAAGGGATATGCTGATAGACGATCGGCTCTGAAAACTGACCGCTCGTGAAGTCATATATCTCCCCATCTATCCGGTTATAAAAATGCCAGCTTGTTCCGGTTTTCGTTTTGAGAATGTCACCGCCGCACACATCTTGGATGACTAAAGCCGTCACGCCGCACTGGCCTTTGGCCGGGCATTCTTCCGTCCATTTTGTACTAGTCTTGCGCGACCAGGATGCCGTTAATATGTTCAAGATTTGATCATACAATGTGTTTTACTCCTTTTTATAAAAAGATACCACGAGACCCGCTTTCCAAACGACAAAAAAAGCCGATTCCCCGTCAGAGAATCGGCTCTTTCATTTCAGTAGGCTTCAGAAATGTTCCGAAAGCCCCGCTCTCCTTATCACCGTCATCCTGATACACACAGCGTCCCTTGCTGTAGGTCGCAGCAATGCGGTATGGAAAGGTATGGCCTTCATACAGGCTTTGCTTATGTCTGGAAAACATCGTTTCTTTTGTGACGGTAAAGGATTCCGGCCGTACGATGACAAAATCAGCGTCAAATCCCGCTTCAAGCCGGCCTTTATTCATTAAGCCGAAGCGCTTTGCCGGTGCTTCGGCCGTCCATCGGGCAACATGTTCAAACGGGAGCCGATGCTCGATCGCTAATTGAATCATGCCAAGAAGCGTAAATTGGCCTCCGCTGATGCCGCCCCATGACAGAAACATATTATCCTCGCGTTTTAAAGACGGGTGACAGGGAGAATGATCCGAAGACACCATATCAATCAGGCCTTCTGCCAACACCCCGATCAATTCCTCTTTATCAGCCTCTGACCGGAGCGGCGGCGCGCATTTGGCGGCAGACCCTTTTTTAAGGAAGTCCTCAAAACTGAATAATAAGTAGTGCGGACACGTTTCCACGGTGACATCCATTCCGTCTTTTTTCGCCTGCTGAATGGACATCACGGCCCGTTTCGTGCTGATATGTACAAAATGAAGCGCGCATCCCGTCACCTTCGCATATTCAATCGCCCGCTGCACAGCCTCGCATTCAGCTTCTTCCGGACGGGATGAAGTGTAAGCGCGGGCATCAATTTTCCCTTGGAGCGCGTACTCGGCGCCAAGGAAACGGGTGAGGGCGTCGCTTTCTGCGTGCAGGGCCAAAATCTTGCCGCACGCCGCGATTTCTTTCATTCCTTTTAAAAGTGTCCGTTCATCAGCTGACTGAAATTCATCCGTTCCTGATTTTGATAAGAATGCTTTAAACCCGATCGCCCCCGCTTCCGCCATCGGCCGGATATGTTCGGTATATCCGGGCATCAAACCGCCCCAAAGCGCAAAATCAACCGCTGACTTCCGGCTGGCGATTTCCGCCTTTGCCAGCAGGTTTTCAGCAGTCACCGTTGAGGGGATGCAATTAAGCGGCATATCAAAATAAGCCGTACAGCCGCCGGCAGCCAGCATCTTTGAGCCGGTTTCAATGCCTTCCCATTCTTCTCGGCCGGGTTCATTAAAATGCACGTGGCAATCGACCGCGCCCGGAAACACATACATGCCGTCCGCTTGCACCACTTGTTCCGCTTTTTCGTCTATGCCGGGCCCGATCATTGCGATTTTCCCGTCCTTAACGGCGATATCAGCCTGCTTCGTCCCGCCTTTTCGCACAGCCTTCGCACCCTTTACAATTACGTCATAGGCCATTTCATATTCCTCCCTTGTAAGGATGACGATTTTTCTGTCAGTTTTTATCACAAAATGCGTCTATAATTGCCAGTTTACTGCTACTATAATCGTAATACATCAGCAAAGCCGCTATAATTTTTGATGATTTTTATTCATATTAACCAATGGTTGTCTTTAGAACCGGAAGGAGATTGACCGATGAATATTTATGACGTGATGAAGATTCCCGCTTATGAGCGGGCCGCATTAATCGCAGGCAAATCCGGCGGATGGAGGGAGGTGGAGCACGTCAACATGATGGATGCACCTGATATCGCTGATTTTTTACATAAAAATGAACTGCTCGTCACCACGGCTTATCACTTGAAGGACCGCCCGCAGCTGTTGAAAGACTTGATCCGCCTCATGGCAAAACGGGGCTGCGCGGGACTCGGGATCAAAACGAAGCGTTATCTTGATGTCATTCCGAAAGATGCCGCGGAGCTTGCCGATCGGTATGAATTTCCGATTATTGAGCTGCCGGAAGACATCAGGCTCGGAGATATTGTCAACACCACGCTGAGCCATATTCTTGATATACGTTCAAATGAGCTGCAGCAGGCCATTTACGCCCATAAAAAATTTACAAATCACATCATGAGCGGCAAAGGGCTGCAATCTTTGCTCAAAAAGCTCTCAGATATTCTCCGGCTTCCCGTGGTGCTTTTGAATCAGCATACAAAACTCTTATCATCGTCCCACCGCATATCCATTGACACACCTTTATTGAAAAACATCCTTTATTCCCTTTCCGGGCCTTATTTCACCTGCTTTTCCATGCTGTCCGACCGAAAGGCGTATTCTGTCCTGCCGATTTTGAATGATGAAAAAAACTGCGGTTATCTCATGATACCGGAGCTGGTGCAGACCGCTGATAAAGGCATGATTTTGACCATCGAACAGGCGGCCAACGTCATTGCCTTTGAACTTCTGAAAGAAAATGCCGTCAAACAATTCGGCAGACGGGCGCGCAATGAATTTTTCAGCAATTTCATCGACCGTTCGTTTACCGGCCATGAAGAAATCAAAAGCCGCGCCAAAGAATTCCGGCTCCGCTGGGATCAAAAATATATGTGCATCTGCGGGAAGCTTGACCGGGATGAAAAAACAATCAGCTTTACCGAAAATCAGCTCGCTTCTGATCATGTGTTTGAACTGCTTGAAGGTGAGCTGTCATCCTTTCCGTTTCCCCCTCATCTCTTCATTAAAGGAAATGTGGGTATTCTTTTAATTGAAGCGACAGACAGCTGGAATGAAATGCACGCGTCTGTCATCAGCTTTTTGGAGCAGTTTCAAAAGCAGGTCCGGACACAGTTTAAACGGACTGTTTCCTTCGGCGTCTCAAACATCTGCCAAAAACTGATCGACGTCCCTGACGCGTTTACCGAGGCTTCTGACGCCCTTTCATCCGGGCATTTGTCCAGAAGCGCGGAGTTTATTCAAATCTATCATGCCAAAGACGTCCCGGAGCTGCTCCGCCTGCTTCCGACGGAGGATTTGAAGAAGTTTTACCAAGTAACCCTCCAAAGCCTGGCCGATCGGCAGCAGGAGGACCAGAGCCTGCTTCATACGCTGTCTGTATATCTTGAGACACACTGTCAGATCTCAGAAACGGCTAAACGCCTGTACGTCCATCGAAATACGGTGATCTATCGGTTAGAAAAATGCGAGGAACTGCTCGGCAAAAGCTTAAAAGACCCGGAGACGACGATGCGCCTGCGGCTTGCGCTGAGAATGCAGCGGCTGATTGGTTAAGGAATCGTTTCTTTTTTTAACGTGAAATTCACTCTCATTAGTATTTTCGCCAAATTACACCCCGTCTTCCGTCGACTATCGTGTGACTAAACATCATATTCGGAAGAAGAAAAGATTGAAAAGTGAGAAGAACAGAATCATTGGCCGTATTTACACTTAGCCTCCAGTGTATATCTATCATGTACGAAGGAGTGATTACAGTGCTTTTACTCGGCATGGCGCGCAATGAGTTTTGAGGCCCGGTGAGCTTTCTTGCCCTTTAGCGATTGATTTGCAGACATGGGCTCTTACCACTTTGCTGTAAACCATGCGGGGCAATTCATCGACTACGGCTTCTCCGTTATGCTCGGCAGCCCGTTTGCTGCCGACACACACTGATGATGGCAATCAAGTTGGCTTCATCCCTAATGATTAAACACCCATGCCGAATTACAGTAACTGGCCGCTACCCTTTACAAATCGGCGGAATATATGAAAACAAAGAGGATACGTACGGAGAGCCGCTCGAACGCTACGTTGCCGCAGAGCTGGTTCATGACATAGGCACTTCCGTATTTACGAACGAATGCGAACCTGCTTTAAATAATCGGACGCAGAAATTTAATTGGGATTTCCTCAGCAGTTTCAAGTCATCTTTCCAATCAAAATTATACATGGAACCGTCGTCGACTAGATACCTGGCTCAGATGAAAGAAAGGCTTGCATGGATTCTGTGAGGCAGCAGATGCGGATAAGCCAGGGTGTGGCGTTCTTGCAGGTAGCCGTCACTAACGAAGACGGACGATTTTACAGATCCCCTTCTTCCCGGCGAACAAATGCTACTCTGAGAATATATGGTGGAATGCTCTATGGATGCCTGTTTCTCCCCTTTGGGCTTGCTTGAAACTACCCATTTCCTTGATCCATCTTATTCAGATTCATTTTCACACACCGATTCAGCGAAGGATAATCACATTCCTCCTCTCCTGCTCTCCCCATTCTGCTATCAAGTGTATAGAGGGAGTTAGGGGTTCATACTCGGACAAAGAAAAGGATGCAGGTATTCCCTGCATCCTAAGTACTATAGAAAATTCTCAGTCCCTAAAACATTAATTAATTTAGAAGAATTTTAGAAGAATGACTACTAATTCGAAACCATTATTAGATATTAGCGTGTCCATTTACTTGAATATACAGTTTGAATTAGGTCTGTGTGATCCCAGTTATTATATAGTTTCACTTTCACACGGGTTGAAGCGGATTTTTTGGCGATATTTGTAAAAGTAACATTTAATTTTTTGCCGTATGCTGCGTTACCCGAAGCAGTATCAATAGTCTTCCATGAACCGCTTGTATACCGCTGAAGGTATAATTTACAATAAGCCGCAGTTTCCCATGTACCTGATCTTCCTAATTCAACTGTTGCATAAACATTTTTGTAGTTATCTGATGTATGTATATATGATTTTGCAATAACAGATCCAGTATTGTAATTAAAGCTCGTTGTCTTACTTACTGCTTGCGCCGATTGACTTGATCCTATAAAAATCAGGCCAAAAGCCATAACACCTGCTAACAATGCTGCCAGGATATTCTTAGTTTTACTCTTCATGTTAAATCCCTCCGTTAATAATTATGCTTGTAAATTACAAGACTATTATACATTATAACCCATATATCCTAATTTGTAAAACTACACTAGAATACGTTGAGTTTTAAAGTAATGTTATAAATTTCACAAATATATTATTATAATTGCCCGAGAAACATCTAATTTTCTGGTATAAAGACAAAACATGAGATAAATTTCTGATTATTAACCATCGATATTTTTCTTTTCTGGTAATTTTCTATATAAAGTAAAAGCGCAAGCACTAAGCGGCTATTCGTTAACTCAAAATAACGATAATGGTACGGGTTTGTCTTGGAATAAATATGTGTATTATTGTGAGTTTTATTAATTTTCTCAAAAGAAGACCTTCCGCAGTCTCCAATTCAAATAATAGTCCGACTTTTAAGAACGGAGTTTCAACTTGTAAAGCAAACCTAGATCGGCGCCCCTCTGTACATCTTCAAGGTTGCCAGATAGACATTTGGTTCGAATGAAAATGTTTAAGCAACTGAAACGTTTCCTCTAGTATTTTCGCTTACATATATTTGTGATGAGCCAGGCTGTTGTTATCAGATGCTCATTACACAGCGAGCTATAATAAAATCGTCCTTGCTTATATCGAACCGATTCCATTATAGAAACGTCATCATTTCAGAAAAATGAGGGAGCTGCTAAAGCAGGAGACAGCATTCATGGTGACTCTTTGGTAAGAGACTGACGGATACATATGAAAAAATCAGAAATGTTCGGAGACTAGCCCGCTGTGCGCGTGCTACATCGAGAACATTTCCTTCAGCAGTATTCTTTATTTCTACCGCAGTTCCTGAAAGTTTATCCGCCGTAATAAAAAAATTGTTCGGTGAAGAGTAATAACAGGCTCTCCGGCCTTGGTATTCATGTGGTAGTGTCGACTTTTTTGTCCAGTTGACCGGATTATGAATGGAGATTGAGCCACACATAGCCTCCTTTATTAAGTGATAAAACCTGACAGCCGGCTTCGTATATCCCTTCCCTTCAGAAAATACTACAAGAGAGAGACAGTTTTATAAATGAAATTTTCATATGAAGAAAAAACGAAAAGCCTCCGGAACCCGGAGGCTTTAGCTGGTTATCCTTGCTGCGTGAACGGCCGGGTCTGTGTCTTTTTGCCCCAGCCAAGCGCGGCCAGAAAACTGATGACGAGAATGACCGCCCCCAGCATATACGGAAATTCCATATTCACATCAAAGAGAAAACCGGCTGCTGACGGTCCGGCGATATTCGCTAAACTGATGAATGAGGTGTTCATCCCTCCGGCAAACCCCTGCTGGTCACCCGCAAGCTTTGACAGCATCGTATTGACCGCCGGCCGGAGCAGCGATGTCAGCGTGAGAAAAAAGATTGCCGCGGCAAACACGGTCCAATATGAGCCTGCAAGCCTGCACCATACAAGTCCTGCCGCCGCACCGATCAGCGTGACGTTAATGACGCGCTTTTCCCCGAACTTACCGACGAGATAACTGACACCGACCGCCTGCACAAAGACGCCGATGAGACCCGCAGCCGTAATAATAAAGGCAATATCAGACGCTTTAAATCCGTGTTTATGGTCAACGTAAAGGCCGAAGACGGATTCAAAGTTCATAATCCCGAAGTTCAGCACAAAAACCAGAATCAGCATAAACGCGAACGGTGATTTGAGCGCGCGTGACATTTGCTTAAACAGATGCTCACGTTTTTCCATTTTTGCCCGGGCTTCCAGCTGCTTTTCGCGTCCCAGCGTCTCAGGCAGAAAGAAAAATGAAAGCACGGTTGAAAAGCAGGCGAGACCTGCAGAGACGATGAACGGCACAGCCATGCCGTAATGAACCAAATAGCCTCCGACACCGGGCCCGATGACGACACCGAGCGTCATCGCCGCGCTGAACAGCCCCATTCCTTTCCCGCGTTCTTTTTCCGTCGTAATATCCGCAATGTAAGCGAACATTGACGGCATTATAAACGCCGCCCCCATTCCGCCCAAAAGGCGGGATGCGAACAATTGCCACAGGCTTCCGGCAAAGGCGAAGATCAATTGTGACACCGCAAAGGCGGCGATGCCGAAAATAATCAGTTTCCGCCGTCCGTATTTGTCGGTTATTTCCCCGGCAATAGGCGCAAATAGAAGCTGTGTAAGCCCCGCCGCAGCAACAAGCAGTCCCATCGTGCTTCCCGTCGCTCCGAATTCGGTAATATATGCGGGCATAATCGGGATAATCAGCCCGATCCCAAGCATCGCAATAAACATATTCAGCATTAAAATTGACAATCGGCCCATATACGCCATGATTTCTTACCTTCTCCCCAGACAAACAGATAACCATTCCATATTTGTCATTTTTTATATCATTCAGTATAACTGGGGAAAGGGAAAAAAGTCCAGATGATTTAAATGCTCGGTTTTATGTCTCATGACAGCACACCGGTTGCAGCCTGATGATCATATATGTTGAGAGCCGCCTGCAGCGCTTCGCCGGCTTTAACGGCAACCCCGTGCCTGATCAGAACCGCTTCAAGACCGGCCAGCACAAACAGCACATTTTCCTTTCTGCAGCTGTAGCCCATTGTTCCGATTCTCCATATTTTCCCCTGCAGCGGACCGAACGAGCTGGCAATTTCAATTCCGAATTGAGACAAAAGCATACTCCTGATCGATTCGCCGTCAGCTTCTTGCGGAATCTGCACACATGTGACGACAGGCAGCTTCGCCTCCGGATCGCCGAATAAATCAAGGCCCATCGCTGAAAGTCCGGCCATAAGCGCTTTTTCATGACGACGATGCCTGCGGAACCGTTCTTCAAGTCCTTCTTCAAGGACCAAACGCACCCCCTCCCGCAGTGCATAGAGCATCGTTGTCGCTTCTGTATGGTGATTCAGCCTTCTCTCACTCCAATAATCTTCGAGCTGGCTCAGATCAAAATAGTTGCTCGTAATCGGACGATAATCAGACAGCATTTGACCGTCAGCCGCCGTCGCGATGCCCCGCTCTACCTTTTTACGTCCGGCAATCACCGCGGCCGTCCGGTCATTATATGTAATCGGCGCCATTCCTGAAGGTACCGATAAGCATTTTTGCGTTCCTCCGATAACCGCGTCAATGTTCCATTCATCCGTTTTTACGGCGCAGCCTCCGATGGTGGCCACGGCATCTACGATAAAGAGCGCGTCTTGTTCGCGGCACGCTTCCCCGATTTCTTTCAGCGGGTGAATCCGTCCCGTTGATGTTTCTCCGTGCACCATGGCCACAATTTTCGGGGAGACCTTTTTCATTTCGCTGATAATCTCTTCAGGCTGAAAGACCGTTCCCCATTCACACTCGATCGTATGGACGTCCGCCCCGTACCGCTCGGCGATTTCAGTCAGCAAATACCCGAAGCGTCCGTATATCGGAACAAGCACGCGGTCGCCCGGTTCTATCACACTTGCGAGAACCGCCTCAATTCCGGCTCTTGATGTGCCGTCAATCGGATAGGCCCAGCGGTTTTTCGTTTGAAACAATTCACGGAGCATTTGCATCGTTTCGTTCATCATGTCTGTAAATGCCGGGTCAAACTGGCCGATGATCGGAGCGCCCATCGCCCTCAGCACTCTCGGTTCAGCTTCTGTCGGTCCCGGTGTCATAATTGTTCTTTGCGGAATGCTCAATTCTTTTCTGGTCGGCACGCCGATTCCCCCTTTGCGTTAATAGGCAAGTTTATATAATACATTCGCCAGCGTACGGACGCCGGTTTCCAGCTGATGCGCAGGTGTGAATTCAAGCGGAGAGTGGCTGATTCCGCCCCGGCTCGGCACAAACAGCATGCAGGCCGGAAAGGTTCTGCCGAGCATCTGGGCGTCATGCCCCGCTCCGCTTACGATCTGCTCCGAGTCCGCCCCCTGTTCTTTTGCAGCCTCTGCAGCCGTTCGTATCAGCGTATCATCCATTTGAACCGGCTCTATTTTCATATATTCATCAATAATGTGCCGGACCCCTTTGCTGCGGCTGATTTTTTCAATGATCGAAACCAGTTTCTGATGGAAGGCTGTCAGCACATCTTCCTGCTGATGGCGGATATCAACGGAAAATTGGATACGGCCCGGAATGACATTCGCCATATTCGGTTCCACCGTCATTTTCCCGCACGTCAGGCGAAGCTCTTCCGGCTGTCTTTCTGCTGAGAGCATGAGCTCGTGGATGATGCTGCTTGCCGCTGCGAGCGGGTCTTTCCGCCATTTCATCGAAGTGGTTCCGGCATGGTTGCATTCACCGTCAAGCGTAACGGTATAGCGCCTCTGCCCGGCAATTCCGGTGACAATCCCGATATCCTTTCCCGATCGTTCAAGCGTTTGTCCCTGTTCAATATGAACTTCCAGAAAAGCTTTGATGTCGGTCCGTAGCGGTGCGGGATAGCGGCCTGCACCGAAGCCGTTCTGCCGCATGGCTTCTTTTAGAGAAATGCCTGAAGCGTCTCTCGGCGTTTCCGCATCTGAAAGCGAGAAAGCCCCGGTAATATTTCCCGATCCCCAATAGGTGATGGGAAAACGGCTTCCTTCCTCTTCACAAAGCGACACAGCCTCCAGTGTTTTTTTCGGACGCCCGAACGTCTCATACAAATGACGGATCGCCAGCATGCCCGCCAGCACGCCGAATGCTCCGTCATATTTGCCCCCGTCAATAACGGTGTCAATATGCGACCCGGTCAGAATCACCTCATCCGGCGATTCTGAACCGCTCAGCCTGCCGAACACGTTTCCGACATCGTCAAATGCCGTTTCAAGCCCGAACGCCTCCATTTTCTTTTTGACGGCAAGCTGGGCATCCATCCATTCTTTCGTATATAAAAGCCTCGTCACTCCGCCGGCAGCGGAAGCCCCGAATTGAGACAGCCATTGAATATCATCGGAAATTCCGATACTCGCCGCCGACAGCTGCTGATGTTTCATAGGCACCCTCCTTTTAACCTGACAAACTGGCAAGATGATCTTCATTATAGAAGGAGCGCCTTATGAGTTCATTATCATATCTTCTAAAAAATCGATCATTTTTCAGACACTTCGTCCAACAAGCCGTACCTTCCGCTCTAAGCCGAAGGAACCATTTTTCAAAAAAGATAGAATATTAGATTTATTTTTTGGATAATAGAGGTAAAGGAGGGCAAGTCATGACAAAAAAACTTTGGTTTCTGCCGATTGTCTGCCTGTATTTCATTTTTGGATGGGCCGCGCCGTCAGCCTCTGCGGGCGCGCCGGCTGACACGAATCTGTACAGCCGGCTGGCGGTTTCAACTGCCGGCACCTTTTTTCCGCAAACCGCCTCATCGGTCATCACTCCGTCTGCGGACACGGACACGTATTACAAAGAAGCTTCCGGAAAAAGCGGGACATCCTTAAAAAGCGCTCTGCACCGCATCATCAGCGGGAATACAAAGCTGTCTTACAGCCAAGTATGGGATGCGTTGAAGGAAACTGATGAAGATCCGGCAA
Source organism: Bacillus sp. FSL K6-2819 (assembly GCF_038008305.1). NCBI lineage: Bacteria > Bacillati > Bacillota > Bacilli > Caryophanales > Bacillaceae > Bacillus > Bacillus sp. FSL K6-2819. The sequence goes on from NZ_JBBOYV010000001.1 coordinate 3,105,384, forward strand.
ATCCGAACAATGTCATCTTGCTCTATACTCAGGAATCACGGGCAAAAAGTAAAAACGGCGGAAGCGTCGGGGACTGGAACCGTGAACATGTGTGGGCCAAGTCACACGGAAACTTCGGCACATCTGCCGGCCCCGGCACTGACATTCATCATCTGCGCCCGGCAGACGTTCAGGTGAACAGCGCCAGAGGTAACATGGATTTTGATAACGGCGGCTCAGAATACCCGAAAGCGCCGGGCAACTATTACGACGGTGATTCGTGGGAGCCGCGCGATGAGGTCAAAGGAGACGTCGCGCGCATGCTGTTTTACATGGCGGTGCGTTATGAAGGAGACGACGGGTACCCTGACCTTGAGCTGAATGATAAAACAGGAAACGGTTCGGCTCCCTACATGGGAAAACTGTCCGTTTTGCTCAAATGGAATAAACAGGACCCCGTCGACAGTAAGGAAAAACGGCGGAACGAACTCATTTACGAAGACTATCAGCATAACCGCAATCCGTTTATCGACCACCCGGAATGGGCGGATGAAATCTGGAAATAGTGTCACAGAAATGATAAGGGAGCCCGATCATCAGGCTCCCTTTTTTAATATACGGCGTCTTCGGTCTCGGCATCAAAAAAGACGGCCCTGTCCATATTGACCGCAAGCAGAATGGCGTCGCCCGGTCTCACCTGTGAAGCGCCGTCAAGACGGATCGTCAGGCGTTCGTCTCCGCTTGATGCATGAACATACATCTCCGCGCCTAAGTTTTCACACACTTCCGCCACAGCGCGGCACCCCGCCTCACCCGGATTGTCTGACTGTCCCGCAAGCGTCAAATGCTCCGGGCGCAGCCCCGCTGTCATCTCTTTGCCGCTGTATCCTTTTTGTACGAGAACCGCCGCTTTTTCTTTCGGAATGGGCAAACGAACGGACGAACCGGCAAAATACCATTGTCCGTCATTTTCCTCAATGATGCCTTTTATAAAATTCATACTCGGAGAGCCGATAAAACCCGCCACAAACATATTCGCCGGGTAATGATATATCTCATGGGGGCTTGCGGCCTGCTGAATATCCCCTTCATTCATCACGACAATCCGGTCGCCCATTGTCATCGCTTCTGTCTGATCATGCGTGACATAAACGATGGTCGCTTTCAGACGCTGATGAAGCTTGCTGATTTCGGCGCGCATTGTCACACGTAATTTCGCATCTAAGTTGGAAAGCGGCTCGTCCATCAGAAATACCTTCGGCTCCCGCACGATCGACCGGCCGAGCGCAACCCGCTGCCGCTGCCCGCCTGAGAGAGCCTTCGGTTTTCGCTTGAGCAGATGCCCGATTTCCAAAATATCAGCGGCCGCCCTGACACGCTCTGCGATTTCTTTTTTCGGCAGCTTTCTGAGCTTCAAACCGAACGCCATATTGTCAAACACCGTCATGTGCGGATACAGCGCGTAATTCTGAAAAACCATCGCGATGTCGCGATCCTTCGGAGGAAGATCATTCACCGCGTCTCCATCGATATAAAGCTTCCCATCAGAAATGCTCTCAAGCCCGGCAATCATTCGTAGTGTCGTAGATTTGCCGCAGCCTGACGGACCGACAAGCACCAGCAGTTCCTCATCCTTCACATCCAAATGAAAATCCTTCACTGCCGCCGATTGGGCGCCGTATGTTTTTTTGACATGGTCAAATGTTAATGATGCCATTAGAAACCTCCTCCAATACTGGAAACCGCCTCATCTTTCTGTTATGTTAAAAATGTTCGGGGTTTCTGACAGATTCATAAAAAAGCAAATTTGTATTATAACGTCATAATACATATAATAGTACTACTACTCGACATAAGGAGGTCCGTCCCATTGTTAAATAACGGGAGCTCAAAACCTTTATATATTCAGCTGAAACAAATTATCGCGGACGATATCAAAAAGGGCGTGTATTCGCCGTCCGTGAAACTGCCGACTGAAAATGAGCTTTGCGAAACGTACAATGTCAGCCGCATCACGGTCAGAAAGGCCATCCTCGATCTTGTGGAAGAGGGCTGGCTCGTCCGGCAGCAGGGAAAGGGAACGTTCGTTAAAAGCCCTAAACTGAAGCGGGAGCTCATCGCGGTCAATGGCTACTCTGAATTTATGGAATCAACAGGAAAAAAACCGAAACACCAGGTCCTTTCCCATGAAATCATTGAAGCGCCTAAATCCATCGCCCAAAAGCTTCGCGTCGCTTCTGAAAGTCCCGTTCTTGAATTAAAACGCATTTTATTTCACGACGACCAGCCGCTCTCATTCGAAATCGCCCACTATCCGCTCGGTTTATTTCCCGACATCGGCAAGCATATTAAAGACGGCGTGTCGATGCATGACATCCTGAAGCAGCACTATCAGGTGGTGCCCACCCATAATACGAAGCTGTTAAATGTCGTATACGCCAAACAGGAAGAAAGCCGCTATCTGGCTTGCGATATCGGGGATGCGCTTTTTGAAATTGATAAAACCGCGTTTATGTCAAAAGACCAGCCGATATACAGCTCGCTGTTTTTAATGCATACCGACCGCGTCACGTTTACCATTAACAGTCCCTACACGTAACAGGCATAAAAAACGAGACAATGCTTATCGTATTCTCGTTTTTTCATTGCTTTTCCCGCCGCCCGGCCTGTAGGGATGCCCGTAACCGAACGCACCGAATCCCCCGCATGTTTTGGCAGCCGTCCCGGCAGCCGCAGCAAGCGCTCGCCGGATATCCTGATGCTCGAAAAAATCGGTAAGAAACCCGGCGATAAAAGAATCTCCCGCACCCAATGTATCTATTATATCAGCTCTAACAACAGGCTGATGATAGACCCGCTCCCCATCTGATAACACCGCGCCATATTCTCCCCTTGTCAGACAGACGATTCTCGCTCCGTATCCGCGGGCTTTTTCGGCAAGCTGCACACATTCGCTTTCACTCAAATCGCTCCCGGAAAAAAACGCATACGTCACGTACGGACAGACCGCCTCTAAATAGGCTTCGTCACGTTTTGTTGAGAAGTCAAAGGAAATCGGCACATGACCGCTCAGCATCGGAAGGTCACGCTCTATCCTGCTGTATACGCTCGTGTGCAGCAGATCATGTCCGGCGATAAATGAGATGTCATTCTCCTGAAAAGCAAGCGTCAGACGCGATTGCACGCCGCCTTTATTTGATCCGGCAAATATCCTGTCTCCCCTTTCATCAAGAGTGACGACAGCTATCCCGTTTTCTCCGTATGCCCGGCGGATCAAATCGGCATTCACCTTTTCCAGTTTCAGCACGTTCAATACGTGATCCGCCGCTTCATCACTGCCGAGTATCCCGATATAAGAAGTGTCGTGGCCTAAGCGCCGCGCAAGCACGGCTACATTCAGCGCATTCCCGCCCGGGTAAAACGTCTCCTGATCCTGATAATAATCCACCACATTATCTCCGGCCGCTATCAGTTTCATCTTTTCATCCCCCTTATCCTTTCACGCTTCCCGCTGCAATGCCGCGGATAAAATATCTCTGCATCAATAAAAACAGCACTATGATCGGCGCAGCCGAAATCGTCAGCCCGGCCAGCAGTACGCCCCAATCCGTCTGCAGCGCATCTCTGAACTGCATCAGTCCGGCCGGAATCGTACGTAAATTTTCATCATCGATAAAAATAATCGCAAACATAAACTCATTCCACGTATGGTAAGCCGTCAAAATGCCCGATGTCACCAGAATCGGCACACTCATAGGTAAGAATATTCTGAAAAATACCCCCAGACTTGTACATCCATCCAGATAGGCAGCTTCCTCAAGCTCTTTGGAAATCGACAAAAAATAAGAACGGATCAGAATAACGGTAAACGGAATACGATAGGCTGCGTACGGAAGGATCAAAGCCCAATACGTATTGTACAGCCCCAATGACTGGATAATGGAGTACAGCGGCACAAGACTGACCTGCGGCGTCAGCATCAATCCGCCAAGACAAATGATAAGCACAAACCCTTTTCCTTTAAAATGAAAACGGGCCAGCCCGTATGCCGCCAGGGCGCTCACAAATACGGTTATGAGACAAGTCAGCACGGTCACAATGACGCTGTTCATAAAATAAGCGGAAATCCCCTGGTTCCATGCGGAGACGAAGTTTTCAGGATGCCAAACAGACGGCAGCGACCAGCTGTGCTCAAAAATTTCATCCGAGCTTTTAAAGGCGCTGACCGCCATCCATAACAGCGGATAAGCGACGGCAATGAAGTAGATAAAGAGAAACAGCCATACAGACGTTTCCCCGATATACCATTTTCTCCGCTTTCCGGCTGTTCTGACAGTCTGCCGCGGATGACTCAAGTCCGTCCTTTCAGGAAGCATCGGCTACTCCTCCTTTCCGGTCTTAAAGAATTTCATCTGAATAAGCGACAGGGCAAGCGTCAGCAAAAGCACCACCGTCGCAATCGCGGAAGCGTAGCCCATCATATCTTTTGTAAAAGCGCTCTTATACAAAAATGTGCTCAGCACTTCCGAAGCGTTGCCCGGTCCGCCGCCGGTCAGAATATACGGTTCATTAAATACGGTAAACGCGCCGGTCAGCGTCATCACCACGGCAACAAACGACATTTCTTTCGTCTGCGGCACCGTAATGTGAAAAAACTGCTGGATTTTTCCGGCTCCGTCCAGCTGCGCCGATTCATATAATTCAGCAGGAATGCTCTGAATCGAGACAATGTACAGCATGGCGATGTAACCGACGGACTGCCATTGAGACACAAAAATGACAGACAGCATAGCGGTATTTTCATCGCCCAGCCACGCACGGGTCAGTTCATCCAGTCCCACGGCTTCCAGCAGCTGATTCAAAAGCCCGATTTCCGGGTTATAAATAAAATCAAACAAAAGCGCAATGACGGTCATGGAAATGACGACCGGAAGAAAAAATACCGTACGGAAAAACGGCGACCATTTTCTTACCAGCCTGTCTTCCAGCACGGCCGCCAGAATCAACCCGCCGCCTACCTGGCAAATCAGCGATATGACCGCATACAGCACATTGTTGCGGAGTGCTGTAAAAAACACGGGATCGTGAAACAAATCAATATAATTTTTAAAACCGATAAACGTCTTTTCGGGTTGAAATGAGCTCCATTCAAACAGACTGAAAAACACATTCTCAAAAATCGGGATATAAACGAACAGCAAGAAAATCAGCGCGGGCGCGAGAAACAGATACGGAATGAAACGTTTTCGGCTGACCAAGGAAATCCTCATCTCCTTTCTCCCAAGAAATCTGTTCTATTCAGCAGATGACGCTTTGACTTGCCGGGCTGCTTTCTGTACGGATTTCATTACTTCGCGCGGTGTCATTGTGCCGCCGAGCATCTGCTGGACGCCCGCAGCATACACATCGGCGATTTCAACGTCAACGTCCATGTCAAACCACGGCACCATGGATTCGGCGCGGACAATATCCTGGACGGCTTCGCGCTGGATCGGGGAGGTATTGTTTTCTGTCGCCGTTCCCTGAACCGCACTGTATTTACCGACATCTTTTATCAGCTTCTCTCCCATTTTTTTCGAGGTTAAAAACTGAAGAAATTCCATGGCTTCTTTTGGGTGCTTCGTTTTTGAGGAAATCATAAATCCTTCCGGAGATCCGGTCAGCGCACGGGGAGATCCCTTTTCGCCGCTGATTTCAGGGAAAGGAAACAAGCCCAGATTGACCGGTTCGACGAGCTTAATTTCCGCCGTTTCCGCATAAATCATCGCCGCTTTGCCGCTCGTAAACTGCTGACGCACATATTCGTGATCCACGGAATTCACATGCTTTGTAAAGTACGGGAGAAGCTCCTGAAGCTTTTCCAGCGCTTTGATATAGCCTTCATCCGTAAACGCCCCGGTTTTCGGGTTGTAATCCTTGGCCCGCGTTTTTTCATCGACCATACGCTGGTTCAGCGTGCCGATATAATGAGAAATGGTCCAAGGCGCTTTTGTGCCGAAACTGATCGGAATATATCCGTTCTCTTTCAATTTCTCAGAGACTGTGATCAGCTCATCCCATGTCGCCGGGGGCTTCAAATGTAATTTGTTAAAAATGTCTTTATTATAAAAGAATGATTTAGCGTCCATTTGCCACGGAACACCGTACTCTTTTCCGTCATGCGTAAAGGGTTTGACTTGTGACTGTACAAGCTGTGAGGACCAATCTTTATCTTTCTGATAGTAAGACGACAGATCGAGTGCTTTATCTCCTTTGATGAATTTGTAAGCAAACCGGTCGCTCCATGAAAAGAAAATATCAGGAGGGCTCGTTGTTCCGAGCATGACTTTCACCTTGTCTTTATAAGAATCGTTTAATACCGCTTCCGTTTGGATGTGAATGTCCGGATGGGCGGCTTCAAATTCTTTGACTGCTTCTTCAAAATAGCTTTTTTCCGGCTCTTTCGGCCACCTGTGAAAAAACTTCAGGTTCACTTTTCCGGCAGAGGAACTGCTTTGGCTTGAACAGGCGGCTGCTGACAGACATACGGCTAACAGAACGAACAGGCAGATGAGCTTTTTCAGATGCTTTTCCTCCTTTGTCACCGGACTATAACGTTATATATCATTATAGTCCGGTGAAATATAATCTGCGTTCTTAATATTCGACTTTCCACATGTAGCGCCGCTGGCTTAATGGATGGTTCCTTGCTTCTGCCAGCTCATCCGCATAGCTTCTGAGCACCCGATTTAATACGAGCGGAGCCAGATATCCTTTTACAGAATCGTCAATTCCGGAAAAATCATATGTTTCGGCATCAAGGACAGTCAGTTTTTTGCCGTATCTTTTGGAGAAGGAAAGCGCCCGCTCTTCAAGGGGTCTTGTTTCGTCTAAGCCGAGAAGGATAATAAATGGAACGGATTCATCAATGATTTCGAACGGTCCGTGAAAATATTCTCCGGCATGAATGGCGTGGGAATGAATCCATTGCATTTCCATGAGAATGCAGATGCTGTAGGAGTAAGCGACGCCGTAGTTTGCACCGCTTGCCATCGTGTAAATGATATCTTCTTTTTCGTGGGCTTTCGCGAATGCCTTTGCGTGATCCGCTTCTTGTTTAAGCGCTTTGTCATAAACGGCCTGGAGCTTATTGAGTCCGTCGATCGCCTGTTCAAACGCGAGATGGTTTTCCAGCACGTGTAAAGCGCCGAATACGATTTGATACAGAACTCCGTAATTCGTATTTATCGCCTGTGCGTTTTCACCCCAGTCATAAACCGCGACATATTCGGCTTCTTTCGCTAACGGCGAGTCAGGCTCAAAAGTCATCGCAATCGTAAGCGCGCCTTTTTTTCTGGCGAAACCGGCGGCTTTCACCGTTTCCGGCGTATTGCCTGAATGAGAGCATAGGATCACGAGAGTGTTTTCTCCGAGCTGAACGGGATTGCGCTGGATAAACTCATTCGAACTGTAGAGATCAGAGCTGATGGCTTTCGCCTCTCTGTCAAACACATACTTGCTCGGATACATAATGGCTGAAGACCCTCCGCATGCAACGAAAAAGACATGATCAATCGTTTTTCCTTTCAGATCATCCAAGAAAGCCTGAACCTTGTGATTCACTTGTGCGGCAGTTTGACTCAAATCCTTCACTCCTCAGTGTTTTATTATATAATGTTATATAACATTATATAACGTTATATTAATCGCAATAAAGGCGTGTTGTCAATCATATTTTCTGAAATTTCTAAAATATAAAATAGACTTATCTTATTTCCCGCGCTCTCTTGACCTGACCCTTAGAGACACGTTTAGAATGAAAAGCAGGGAGTGATGCAGAAATGAATATCAAAGAAGCCGCCCGGCAGACGGGTCTCACGAAAAAAGCCATCAAATATTATGAGCAGGAAGGTTTAATCACTGTCAGTAAAAACCCTGATAACGGATACCGTGAGTATTCCGCTCAGGACGTGAATACGCTGAAAATGATTGCCGCCCTCCGAATGCTGGCACTGTCCGTAAGTGATATTAAAGCGTTCCTCTTAGAGGGCACCAGCCTGCATGATATACTGCGGCAGCAGCATGAAAAACTCAGCCGGCAGATTGAAGAGCTTGAGCAGGAACGGAAATTGACCGAAATGCTGCTCAAACGGGTGGAGGATGCAGAAAACGTCGATTCGATTTTACATGATATCGGCGAGGTCAAAATAGATGAACCAAAGTATATGGGGCTTCAGCTGAAGAAACTGTTCCCGGGAGATTTCGGAGAATTTATTGCCGCGCTGTTTGAACCTTTCCTCGACTTTTCTATTGATACAGATGAGAAAAAAGCGGCATGGGCGGAGCTTATTAAAGTATTGGATGATATGGATGAAGTTCCGGCTGCACACCCGATGATGCAGCTTGTCGGCAAGGAGGACCCGGCTCAGCTCCAGCAGCACAAAGCCCAGCATGATCAATTCATCGAGCGGATTTTGGAGAGAGACCCAGCCACTTGGGACACTCATAAAAACACAATCATTCAGCTTGTGAAAAGAGTGCAGACGGATGAAGAATACAGAGAAAGCCTGATCAAGATCGGGGAATCCGCTTCTGATCTGCCCGCGCTGAAAGCGGGCTCGCCTTTCAGCAATCTTCTTCAAAAGCTCAGTCCGAAATATGACACATATGTGCGGCTTCATCTAGAACTGAAAAAGGAAGCCGACGAGGAACTCGGCTTTGATTCAGAGGCATACTTAAATCAGATGCTGCAAATTAAAAAACGCTAAGGCCCGTTTCCTTAGCGTTTTCTTTCTTCAGCTTCAGTGCTGCGCATTAATGCGGTCAACGACATTTGCGATGAGCTGCTCTTTTCCTAAGTCGGAATCTTCGTCAACGCTTGCTACCGTCAAAATGATGGCCGCTACGGCAAGAGCGATCGTCTCTATGGCAGCCGCCGCGTTTAAAAATACCCATACAGCCGTTGCGCATTGTCCGATGGCCGTTGATTTTCCTTTGTCCATGCTTTTTTTGTCAAACTCTTCTTTCAGCACTTTCGCCATAATCTGTGAGCCTTGATCGATGACGCTGTTCACTTTCTCATAATCGCCGCTGTAGACCGCCGCTTTTAACTTCTTAAAATAATCCGGCGATGACTTTTTAATATCAGCGATCACCTGATCGGAAACTTGCTTTAATTCATCCTGATTAATCTTTTTGACGGCTTTCGTATCCCATACTTCAGGAAGAAGCTTTGCGACCTCACCTTGTCCGAAAAAGATGCCGGAAAAAATGTCTTCACCCGAATAAGAGACGGATGCCTCAGTTTTCGCTGTGGCATGCGGGCCGACTAATGCGATCATTAAAACAAACACCAGCATCATGGCGGCAGCGGATTTTTTGCTTTTAACCATATAATTTCCTCCTTTTCCTTTTATTGAGAAAATTGTATCTAATAAAAAGCGGATTGTAATGGTTCAAAGCTACTGTTTTCTCTGCCGGTACCAAAAACAGGACTAAAATACCAGCTACCGTAATGGAGAACGAGGTAAGCCCCAGCATAACAGCAAAGATTTCATGCATGAAAATGGATATAAACAATATCAGACGCCAATATTTTTTCGGAGCGAACAAAGCGCAGAACATAATGGTTTGCACAATGAGCGTGCCCCAAGTCGGGATGATGACAAGCTTTGACTGCAGGATAAAGTCAAACAGACTGTGAAGCGCATCCGGCAGCCCCAGCATCGGATCGTTCAAATAGTAATAAACGGCGGTTCCGTTCTGCCATTCTTCTTCCATCAGCTTGGCAATGACGGAGTTAAAGTACAGCATCGCGACCTGTATTCTGATGATCGTCAGCGTCGCCCAGCATAACGAACGGTAGTAAGGCTCAAGCGGCCTCTTCTCAAAAGACGCCTCGTACGGAGACCAGTGCCATTTCCGCGGATCAGTCAATGTCAGCGGAAGCAGCAGCAGCGTAAAAACAGCAGCCACCTGATCTCCTCCGTCAAGAGTAACGGCGGAGTTTTGGAAGCTGTACGAAATCCACCAATGAAAAAAACCGGTGAGGCGGGGCCGCCAGCCAATGACAACCAGAATTAAAATACAGATACAAACGGCTTTGACGATCTCAATGTAACGGAAATCGGGAAACAGCAAAAACAAACTGAACGTGTCGGAAAAGCTGAGCATTTGATTTTGCGTTTTGAAGAAGACAGACGCCGGATTGAAAAGCAATGTCAGCAGCGTGCCGAGCGCGATTAAGCTTCTGGCAAGCCCGTACACATTTGTCCAAGGCGGATTCTGCATCATCCATAAAGTGAGCTGCTTTTTTGCATCCTGAATCAATTGACATCCACTCCGATGTATTTTTTAACGGTTCGTTTCGTTTCGGTATGTTTGCTCCATGCCCATGGGGTAATGCGTTCATATGTAATGATCATTTTCCCTTTCAGCCTTGGGGAGGGCGACTCATTTTTCATTTTCAAAAATGTGGTATTCTTAAAGTCCTGGCCAGCCGTGAAATCGTGCCACTTCTCTTTGGAAGGCAGCTTTTCCAGCATAAGGCCGAGCTCTATCCCTTGCGTCCGCCCGTATCGGTTTAAGCCGATCACATTTTTCAGTGAATTATTCGGCCATCTGAGCTTTTCATCGCCATCAAGGAGATAGATGTTCAGACTGTCTTCTCTCGGATCTTTACTGAAAAATCCCCAGCTTTGCGGATAAATCATGGAAACGGTTTTGGATTGATGCTTGGTTAATTGGATGGCGGAGCTTGGCAGTGCCGCGATGACGGTTAAAAACAAAACGATGATCCAGGCGGCCATTATAAAAAGAAAGAATGAAAACATGCTGTTTTGTCTCTTGTCAGTCAATTGAAACCCTCCTATCGAATGGACATTTCATTGACATGATTATACACCATTCAACAGGTAAAATATTGAGAAATTAGATTTTTTTGACTAATATACTATTATATGTAAAAAGGAGTGTTCATATGTTTTTGATGAATGATAAAGTGCTGTGGGGAGCGGTGGCACTCGCCTTTATTCTGTCGATTGTGTTTTATCCGTTTCTTCCTGCTGATATGGCTATTCACTATGACGCGTCGAACCGACCGAATACAGCCATCAATAAAACGGCCGGCGTCCTGATTTTTCCCGTGCTTATGATTGTCTGCATGTTATTCAGAAAACGGGTCGTCCAGTTATTCCTCGTCGTTTACTGCCTGCTGATCGTGCACATCGCAGTGATGTGGCTGGCAATGTAAGCATAAATAAAACCGGAGCTTAAAGGGCTCCGGTTTTGCTTATTTATAAAATACTTTCTCAATGTTGTATTTCGACTGAAGGGTATTGATCGCGTACGTTTCGTAAATATCTCTTTCCATCGGATCATTTACGACACATACCTCAATTTTATACACTTCGTCCCTGTGATGTTTAACAGGCGACACATTGTCTTCAAAATGCTTTTTGATTCTTTGTCTTAATTTACGGGCTTTCCCGACAAACAGCAGCTCGTCATGAATGTTATAAAACATAAATATGCCGCCTTTGTCTCTCGGAATTTGGTGAAAATCAATGAAACCGTAAATCGCTTTAATCGCCGGTTCATTTTCCGACGGTGACTGCTGCCGTTCTGTAATGGTTACATCAGGAGCAGGAAGTTTTATTTTTATCAAAATAGGTCACGTCCTCTTATTCATTAAAGCTCCATCCTACCATAAGAATACCCGAAAAGCCATTCTTTCATTCGAGCGCGCCGGCCGGATCATAGAGGCTCAAATCAATTTCGGTCTGCCGGCCGAGTGCGAGTTTCGCCAGTTCAGCTCCGAGATACGGTCCGCTCGTCAGACCCGAGGCGCCGAGCCCATTGGCCACGAGGAGGCCGCTGATATTCGGCAGGCTGCCGATAACGGGAAGAAAACCGGGAGTAAACGGCCTGAAACCGACTCTTGTCTCCATCACGGTACTGTCTGAAAGCCCCGGCGCGACGGTTAATGCTTTGTCAAAAATCTCGCCGAGACCGCCTGCCGTCACCCGCAAATCCATGCCGGTATCGTTTTCATGAGTCGCGCCCGCTACGATTCTGCCGCTGTCAAATGCGAGGATGTACTGGTCGTTCGGCGGCATAACCACAGGCCATCCGCCCGTATCCTCTCCCTGAAGCTCTAAATGAACGATCTGCGCCTTTTGGTACGATACTGAAAAGCGGATGCCCAGCGGCTGAAGCAGCTCCTTCGCCCAAGCTCCCGCCGTTACGAGAACCTGGTCGGCATGAAGCGTGCGTTCTTCCGTTTTCACACCGGTGACGGCACCGTCCTCTGTCAGTATTGACGCCTCTTCATGATAAACTGCCGCACCGTGCTTTATGGCCGCGTTTAACAGTGCCTTACGAAGCGCCCTCCCGTTCACCCGGGCCGCACCGCTGATATGAACCGCTCCGTATTCCTCCGACAGCGCGGGAAACAATGCCTTCGTTTCTGCCGGAGTCAGTCTTGTGATGCCGCCGATCTCAGGAGCGTCCTCTCTTCTTTTATAAGCTCTTTCTTCCATCTGGCTGAGCTTTTTTTCATCCGTATGGAGACTGACGGCACCGACCTTTTGATAACCGGTGTCCGTTTCTCCGTCGGCTTCCAGCTGCTGGATCAATTGTTCATAATAACGGGCACCGCCTTTTGCGATTGCATACCATGCCTGATTGCGGCGCTGCGACAGCCACGGGCAAACGATCCCCGCCGCTGCGTCAGTCGCCTGACCCGGGTGTTTCCGGTCAATGACCGTTACTTCCGCGCCGGCCTTTGCAAGATGATAAGCCGCTGACGCACCGAGAATGCCGGCCCCGATAATGATATAAGACTTCATGTGTAACACCTTTTCTATCTGTTTTGTCTTATTTATTTTAACAAATGGAGCGCCCGGTTCCTACCGGAGTCCTGACGGCAATGATGAGTTTCGAAAACGGAAACGTATGATAAAAGGAATAAGTCCTCGTCTGAAAGCCGTTTTCCTCAAGAAACTTTCTGTATTGAGACATATTTTTTATATCTGACACGGCCAATGTGCCGCCGGGCCTCAGCACCCTCACCATTTCCGCGATCGCCCGTTCCCGCTCTTTTCTCCCTGAAATGTTGTGTACGACAAAATGTGAAATGACAAGGTCAAACGTTTCATCAGGAAATGGCATGTCTTGCGCCAGTCCGTCATACAGATCAATTCCCGGCGCTCCTTCAGCCAGTCTGTTTTGTTCAAACGCCTCTCGTCCGTTTCCGCCCAGATCCCAGCCAGACCACTTGTCAATCGCTGAGACATCCGCGCCTTTCTGCGCCGCGGCGATGGCTAACAGCCCCCGCCCCGTCCCGACATCAAGCACCTTCATGTTCGGCTTTAAGCCGGAAAGCGCAAGAATGCGATGGCGGTGTGAAAGTTTAATAGTCATTGAATACAGCAGCATCCAAAGACCGAGTAATAAAAACAAGGCGCCCGTCAGCCAGCCCCAGAAAGGAGAATAATTCCCCATAAAGTACCTGCGCCATAAAGGAACGCAACAAAGATAAATCCAAACGCCCCGTAAGGCGCATCAATGCCGTATCGTGTTGTCATATCGTCCAGCCCTTTCAATATTTATCCAAATAGTATACCATATGATTCTGGCAGCAGCAGAAAGGAGAAACGACAATATGAAACGAGGCCTTACGTTTGACATCCCGAACACATTCGGACAGTTTGCGGCAGACATATTAAAACCATTCCCCATTTCCGCCTATACGTGGTTTATCGGCGATGGGGAGGCATATACCGACTTCAAAGAAGACACCGATACAGACCTGTTTCCGCAAAATCAGCGCATCATTGAGGGCCATGAGCTCCGTCAGCGTCTTGAAGGAAACTCTTATTATATGATTTTTGCTGAATTGAAGGCTTTCCCAAGCGGGATGGTAACGGAAATCAATACGTACGAAGAATATTTAAAGAGTCCCTGTGAGCTTGTGCTTCTCATCGCAGATTGCTCATATGTATCCTTATACTGCAAAGATCCGGACATGCTGGAAGCTCTTTATCAGCAGGCTGTACAATGCGGATTTCTCCATGTTGACTATGTCACAGATGAGAATGATGCGAGAACGCGTTTATCTGTCTGGTGAAAGTGCGTTCTTTTTATGAATCGCTAAATAGGGCTTAGGATTCAAAATATTGACAAATTCGTGTGTTTTCAACAATAAGACATCCCCCTCATGTATACTGATGGCGTAATAAGACATGTGAAAGGGGTATGACAATGAGAAGCGGTTTGAAGAAAAAAGCAGGTTTTTGGAAGAAGACGGCGGTTTCATCACTTATTTTCACCATGTTTTTTACCCTGATGATGAGCGGAACGGTTTTGGCGGCCGGGCTGAATAAGGATCAGAAGCGCCGGGCGGAACAGCTGACCAGCATCTTTGAAAACGGAAAGACGGAAATTCAATACGGATATGTTGAAGAGTTGGATGACGGAAGAGGTTACACTTGCGGGCGGGCCGGTTTTACAACGGCTACCGGGGATGCGCTGGAAGTAGTGGAAGTATACACGAAAGCGGTCCCGAATAACAAATTGAAAAAGTATTTGCCTGAATTGCGCCGTCTTGCGAAGGACGAAAGCGATGACACAAGCAATCTGAAAGGATTCGCTTCTGCCTGGCGTTCGCTTGGCAATGATAAGGCTTTCCGAGCTGCCCAGGATGAAGTAAATGACCGCTTATATTATCAGCCGGCGATGAAACGTTCAGATCAAGCCGGATTGAAAACGGCACTGGCAAAAGCAGTGATGTACGATACAGTGATTCAGCATGGCGACGGCGATGATCCAGACTCCTTTTATGCCCTGATTAAACGCACGAACAAAAAAATGGGCGGGTCACCGAAAGACGGGACAGACGAGAAAAAATGGCTGAATAAATTTTTGGATGTGCGCTATGACGATCTGATGAATCCGTCAGATGAGGATACCCAGGATGAATGGAGAGAATCAGTAGCCCGTGTCGACGTTTTCCGTGATATCGTAAAAGCGAAGAACTATAATTTAGACGGGCCGATTCATGTCCGGTCAAGCGAATACGGAAATTTCACAATTCAATAAACAAAAAAACCCCGCCATGTGGCGGGGTTTTACTATTAACCGATTGAGCCTTCCATTTCGAATTTGATTATTTTTTAACATCTTAGCATATCACTGCTTGTCTTGATTACTGGTTTCATGGTATTTCCTGCTTTTCCTTCTCTCTTCAAATCATAATTTATCATAACTTTGTGGGTGTTGTGTGGGTGGCGCCCACTATTCTTTTCTAAAATTCTAATGTATGCTGAAATAAATCTATAGTAAGGGACGATGGGGATGAATCTAAATAAAATAAGATCGGCGCTGTACAAGTCCGCGAGAATTTTGGGGGATGTCAACGCAGCCAAAAATGGGTCACTTGGAAAAAGGATGGCCCGCAGAGCTGCAGGAAAGGCAACCAATAAATTACTGAGAAATATTTTCAAATAAGAACAAAAAAAGGCCCTGCTCTTAGTGAGTAGGGCTTAGTCATTATGAGGGCGGTATTTCTTGTTTGCTGCCAGTTCTCCTTTAAGTGCCTCAGCGTCCTGGCGCAAAAATAAGCTGGTGTTTCCTATCTTCTTAACCGGCTCAATACGCCCATCTTTAATCAATTTACTCATGCGCTGCTTGTTCACGTCCAAAATTTCAGCAACTTCGGTGGTGCTGAGGACTTCAGCTTTTACGAAGTCCTCAACCTCCTGGCGACCCCTTAGATGAAATTCCATGTTATTTTCTCCTTATATCTTTGAGAATTGCATAAACGGTCAATGCTACTACAATAGCCATTATGGCCGTTGTAAATGAGTTTGTCCAAAAGGAGCGCACGCCTATCGCTGCCGCACTCAAAAGAATTAATGAAAAGATGAACTTTTGGTTTTTCTTCATTTTTTATGCTAGACTGATTATAATGTTATTGAGAAGCGAGCTCCCACTCGCTTCCCTGCATCAGGTTTAATCCTTCTTATTATCTTTCTTGTTACTATCGTGGGACTGCTGAAAAATCCAACCGATAGAAACAACATAGAAGATAATTTGAAGGATTTTTATTATGTTGTCTAGCATTTCTTCACCTCCTTATGTATTTATTATAGCATATGTATAGACTAATGTCTACACATTTAACAAAAAATTTCCCTCCTGGGTAAAAAGAGAGGGATTTTTCTCTATTTCTCTTTTATATTAGAGCTTCAAGTTTTGCTTTCGTATCCGATCGGATAGTTGTTGCCCAGCCTAAGCCCGCTGAACAGAATAGAAAATTACACTCATCTGTTTTAAAATGTAAATGTTACCTTAAAAAATTGGAGGATATTATGATTTTATTTATGGGATTTCTCTCTATATTTTCCGCAATCGGAATCGTAATTGGTTTAATTCTTTTATTCTTCAAAAGAACAAGAAAAAAAGGCCTATGGATATTGCCAATAAGCTTATTACTCTCAATCTGTGGATTTACTTATATGGCTCAATCAGATGATTCGCCAACTGAGAAAAAGTCCATTACCTCAAGCACCTCTCAGCAAGATGAACTGGACGATATTTCAACTGAGGAAAAGCAGCAACAGATTAGAAAAGACGCTGATTTCAAAAAAATCAATGTTGAGGACCCTCCAGATAAAATAGTTCGTATCAAAGGAGAAGTTTCTGCAATCAAAAATGCCGAAGCTGGAGGGAAATTTATTATTTCATCTAAAGAGAAAAACGGGTATGGTGTTTATAATGTTTTTGCGCTATTCCCTACAAAGTTAAAGGAGAACCAAACCATTATTCTTTATGGATCAGTTCAGAAGGAAAAAGCTGAAAATGGAGGACCACTAATAACTGGGCTTTTTTATGATAAAGCCAAATAAATTCCTACATTACTAACTTCAGGAGTTGATCGCGTATGACTGATTTTGAACGAAAGTGTATCGGATTATTTTTAATATGAGCCGCTTCGGGAAAAATCCCTCCATGGAACAATTGAAAAGGAAAACCGGGAAAGATGAGCAGACGATCCGTGCTGCCGTGAAAAGTTTGATGAGGGAACGTATGTTGAAATGGGATAAGCATAAAAAGGTGTGGATTTTTTAGAATAAAAAAAGCTCTCAATTAAATGAGAGTTTTTTTACAGCGCATGTTGGTGATATTGAGTAATAAGTTCATCAGTTATTACACAATTTTGACCTGGTTTGTATACTCTATGCCACGGCCCACCATCTTGATGAGTTTTTTCAACTAAACCAAATGCACTATATCGTCCGTACTTAACAAGAACTTCTATAATACATCCAAGAGCTTCAATTCCATACTCAGAAGATAAAATCTTCATAAAAGAAGGTGTTATTACTACATCGTCTGTACGAAGCTTTATAGAAGCATCTTCTTCATAATCTATTTCACTTTTGCCATGAGTTTTGTATTTATAGAAAATGCTCTCAATAACTGGCCCATATTTAAACGCTACTATAGGTTCTTTGAATAGCTTTTCCCCTGTTTTCAACAAAAACTCCGCATAGATATAATAAAGTAGTTTTTGTAATTTTAAGTGAGACGCTGGTTTAAAAGACAGGACAAATTTCGCCACATCATATGCGGTTAGTTCTTTGTCTTTTGAGATCACATCTATAAAGGTTGAAATATCTTCTGTAACATAAACATCATCGAAAAAGGAATCTTTCTCGGTTACAGATTTCCAACTAGTTGAATCGGTTGATAGTTTGTGAATTCCGAATTGAACCATGCCACATTTTTCTTTAACTCTTTCAAAGAAGTCGGAAATGTAGTTTTTATCCAATCTTTCTTCACTTGAATAGTGCCAGCCCATTCTTCTACCACCAGAAAAATCACTAATGATCGCGATAAAATGAAATGCCATGTTTATCACCTCTACTTCTCCACTTCTGTGGAATTCTTATAAATCGACGCCCAACCTTTATAAGCTTGTTTATGAAGTTGATGCGAACGATTATTCGCTTCTTTATCGTCTGTTCTCCAGATTTGAAGCTCCCATGGGAAGAAAAAAGTACTCTCACCATAAAAATAAAAATGAAATGCTTTGTAGTCGCCTTTGGAAGAATCCATACAATTTATTTTGTATTGTTTTTTCAACAACTCACACATGTCCTGAAAGCATTTATTATTATGGTCAAAAGAGTCAATTGTTATTCGAATACCCAACAAATCATTCAGGCACTTTCTTAAAGCTATTTGCCCGCTTTCTTTTTTTCCCACACGATAATATTTAAGCTTATTGACAATGGAATCTGGTTGTTTTACTCTAAGCCGCAAATCAAATTCACTGTACAGATATTCCAAGTCATTATAAATGACAATATCTTCTAGTTTATCTGCGTAATGTTGGAGCAAAATAAAAAAATCATTGTCGATTGAGAAAATGTTCCTTTTTTCTGTAACTTCTGTTACGTGTCTTATTTGAGTTTTTTTTAAATGAACATGCTTTACATCTTGTTTTAAGCTGAAGTTGGTTGAAAAATCACTATGCAACTGATTTATTTCAAGTATCAACTGATGAAGATGGTTGCAAAATGACTCAATCCGACAAGTACATTTGATCAATTTTTTCTTCCTCGGTTATTTTAGTTTGATTTTACTCTTTTATCGTCATTTATACAATGATTTGCGAGGGTTTATTTGAAGTTTTTCTTGATTTTTTTAATCAAAAACTTTATAATACTACATTTTGTTCTTCGAAAACAAAATGACATACCATATGTAGTGTTTTTTTCTTCATGCCCAACTTTTTAGCACTCTAAACACAATATGTAGATGAAATGACCGTAATCACCTATTTTATCTACATATTGTGTCAAGAGTTATTAATTGTTCTACGTCAAGATTAACTCATAAAAAGCCCCCTTAGAAAAAGGAGGCAGCTTAGGATTACTTCAATAGTGATTCAAGTTTTGCTTTCGTCTTTGACCCGTAAATGCCATCAGCAGACAGGCCATACATAGACTGGAATCGCTTGACCGCATTTGCTGTTTTCGAACCATATGCGCCGTCTATTCCGAAATTCTTTGCATTCTTATCCGGGTAGTAATGAAGAGCCGCCAGCGCTGTTTGAATCTGTTTTACGGCCTCCCCTCGGGTCAATGGGCTTGTGACTTTAAAAGTACCCGCAGGCAGGCTGAATTTTGATTTCTGAGTGTTTTTAGGCTTTGAGGCTGTTACCTCTTCTTGCCGCCGCTTTTCAGTTCGTTATCGCTTTTGATATAGGAGACATTCACATACCCGTGGAATGTCTGGCCTTTTGAATTGGTGTATTCAACATATCCCCATCCGTTGACAGTTGATCCAAGCTGATATTTCACAACCGTACCGTTCGGCAGGTTAAGCACCATGGAAGAAGAGGCGCTCCGTTGCGTACGTAAAACAAGGCCGTCACTTGAAACCACCGTGTTTTTGATAAAACGGCCTTTATTCGAATCGGTGTTGGTTTTCGATTTGTTGTTAGTTGGTTTGTTAATTACTACCCCACCTAATCGCGCTTTTACTCCATTCTTGAAATCAGTAAACCCTTGGGATCTGCTTACCCATGGGGCCGGACAGATTTTGTGTGTAATGTCATAGTGCCGCACGATGTCATTGATCGGATCAAGTTTAAACTTCTTGCATAGCTCAGCGCAGACTTGTTCTGCACGGGCAATGGTATCCGGATGGAAAGTTCCGTCCTTTTCAATGCAAAGCTCCACGCCTATAGACAAGAAATTCGCATTCGGTTTCAGCGCTGCGACACCCCGGTAAGGCTGCCCGTTGACGAATTGCTGAACGTCATTCGCATGATAGGCCACCTCATTCAACGGAATGATGCAAATAGCCTCTATACGATCGACAAAAATATGTGCTGATGCAAACGTCTGTTTTTTCTCAGATAGATTTCTATTCTGTGCAGGAAGCGTTTGACCAAAGTATCTATAATGATTGGCAGCAGACGCGCCGGGATTTGCCGTGTAATGAACGGCCAGTTTCTTCACGCCGTTGTTTTTGATTCCCGGCCGCGTCCATTTGTTAATATCAATATATTGGTTTCTGAATGATGACATAAAAATCTCTCCTATTCTGTTTTGAAATATAAAAGAGGCTGCCGAACGGCAACCCCTCATTTAATGAGTTTGTGGTGTTTCAGAATGGCTTTCTGTTTATTGCCTTTCTCAGTCACGTAGTTATTTTTAAACCACGCTGTCAACGTTGTACCAATTGTAAAAGCCGCCGATCCGACGGTATACAATCCATTCACAAGTTGAGTCACCTGGCTGTCTGTAATCTCTAGCGGAGACTTTCCAAACATCAGCATTGTTTGGTTAATTAATGCAATAAAAAGAAGCACAGTCCGAATGACCGTACCCCTGTCTCTCATATTCAACATGAAGAATCCTCCTATTTTTCAATTTTCATTTGAATTTCGTCCAGCTTATCAATGACAATTTCATATTTATCACTGAATCTTGCTAAAAGCTCATTTTGAGAATCAATTTGCCCGTATAACTTCGCCTCCCGCTCTCTGCTCGTTTTCATGACATAATACAGCAGGGAGCAAAATAACACCGCAAACGGCCCCTGAGTCATCAAATACTGCATGATATCCATTTCCATTGTTGACGTCTCCTTTTTGACAAAATAAAAACACCTTTAGGTTACAGGTGCCGTTTCATTGTTCTTTACTTGTTCACTCTCAGTAGTGCTGCCAGTTGACTCAGAAGACCCGGCCGAGGGTGTGGCATCGCCTGCCGTTTCCGTTGACTCTTCTCCGTAATCCTTTCCGGTAATCTCCTTAAATTGATCGGGAGTAATGGCGCCGCCTTCCACACAAAATGAAATATCAAAACCCCATTGATAATAAACCTGTGCATCTGCATATGTTGGAAAATTCATGTGTTACTATTCCCCTTTCTGTAATGTCATGACTGCTTTAGTCAATTGAATAATTTGATCTTGCATTTGCTTGATAGTTTGACTATCCGTAATGTGCTGCTGCACAAGGGCCACAATTTGCTCTTGGGCCTGCTCCATTGGGCCGGGCGTATTCAAATCATTAATGACGGGATTTTGATAATCCGGGTTAACAATCAGTGCACCATCAGATAATTTGTAACGGAACGGATTGGAAATAAATTCAGCCGTGGCAAATTCATCCGATATCTCAATTGCTTTATCCAGTTCCCCCACCAATGCATAAGCTGCTACTTCGTTGTTTTCATTTAGGACAATTTGCAATTAAAAGACCCCCTTGATACTCGAAATATAGATTTCGGGGTTACTGATTTCCATTTTTTCAGTATCCAGCGAAAGACATTCTGTAACAACTAATGTCTTTCCGTCCGTGTACTTCAGTCTGATTTCATCTTGATACATGCCTTTCCCGTTGCTTTTTAGGCCGGCATTGTTGATATAAAAAACAGTATCGACCGGGACGGGGCGCTGCGTCGAAACATAGTAATAGTCCGTTTTAAAATGGACTTCAAAAAGGAAATAGCTGAAATTAGAAATATCGGCAGCCAGTTTAATAGTATCCCCCGCTTTCGCGCTCCCTGAAAACAATAGAACTGGTGATTTTGACACCCAATTACGATAGGCTCCCTGATATTTTTCAATATGCCAATCAGATCCCTGCAAAGTCACTAAACCATTATCCTGATCACTGAAAACTGCAAAAATAAATCCATTTGCATTATCGCTATTCAATTTTGGAGGTAGGTTTTTAGTGTTGGTATCGTACCAATATACACCTGTACTAATGATGTCTTGAACATTTGCCAAGACTACGGGCTTTTTATCCATCTTGTCGGCAACTGCTGTATCAACTTTTTGTTTCATTTCGGCTAAATCTGAATCAACAGTCTTTTGGATATTGTCCACTGTACTGTTAAATTGACTGATTTGATCATTGAGAGTCTTCATATCATTGTTGTATTGCCCAGTTGTAACAATATCACTATTTTGAATTTTGGTATTCAGGGTGTTTAGCTGCTCTTGCAATGATTGGATTGTTGTTTTAGTGCCCTCTATGATATTTTGTGTTGCGTCCTGGTCTGATTTAATTTGTTCTAAAAAGTCTTCATAGGCTTGTTTGAGCTGCGCCTTCAAATTTTCAAAATCAGAAATAAAAGAGACTGAATTGATACCCATTTCCACTTTGTTCTCAAGCACTTTGATTTTAAACTCTAATGTGGTGTCTGTCTGACTGTCTCGGCTCACTTTAAAGAATGCCTGTTCATATTCCCCCATCGCTGCAAATGCTTGGTAAGGGAACACATAACGAAAAATCCCGCCCTGGGCATTAAGGACAATACCGCCGTTTGTATCAATAATATGCGTGCCGTCAGGCTTCAGCCCTTCGAAAGAGACAGTTTTCCCGGTTAGATCATAAGGCGTACCGTTTGATATGACTGATACCGTCACCGCTTTTAAACCGCCGTCCCCCACTCTTCCAATGATAAGCTGCTGGTTAATTTGCTCTAAATGTGCCTTGCTAATATCAAAAACTAAATCTTGATTTGCCATGTTTTAAACGCTCCCTTATCCGTAGTAGTAAAAATAATTCCGGCAAATTTCTTGGAAAATAATTTGATGCCCGATCTCATTCGGGTGCAACCCTTCTGACATACACATCTTTCTGAATGCAGGATTGTAAGGATCAAATAAATCCGTATAAAACATGTCAGCATACGGGACAGAAAGCAGCGTACACACTTCCTTTTGTGCATCCACATAGTCGGCCAATATCAGGCCCAATTTGTTTTTATCCGTATCCCGGCGGACTATTTTTCCGTTTGTAATCTTCGCTTGTCGTGTGGCAGTCATCACGATGATCTTACAGCCTTTATTTCTCATACGGAGCTGTTGAATGACTTGATAAAAACCGCCGTAGAATTTTGTAATGTCTTTTTCGTCTGTCCCTACATCAATGCTGTTACACCAGTCATCATCCGTTCCCTGTACAATGACAACATCGTTCCCGGACGTTTTAAGAGCCTGCTGATAGATATTGTTGTTTCCGTTATTGCTCATGTTAACGCCACTGACAGAAAGGTTTATGACCTCGGCCCCCGTCCGTTCTTTCAAGATATCCCCAAAGCTGTATTGAGCGCGTAGCCCGTGGGCCACACTATCCCCCAAAATAGCGATTTTCTTTGCGTTGAGCAGATTGCTTTTCTTAATAAAATCAACACTGATATGGCCGCTGTCGGTGATATTTAAAAGCTGATTTAACTCATTACTATTTTGTGAGTATGCTGTTTCCGCCGCGATTCGTTCCGATAAAGTGGCGTGTTTGACGTTTTTACTGTCTGTTTTCGCCTGTTCCACTTGCTCCGTAACCTCTAATGGTGACATTTCGGGAGCAATTAATGCCCTGATTTCTCTATACATTTCTTCATTATTTTCTTTGATCTTTTGCTCAATTTCTTTCATATTACTATCGGATTGAAAATTGTTTAGAGCATCTTCAATCTTGGTGAAATTGCTATCTAGCGCATCACGAAACTCACCACCAAGACTTGTTGGTAAGTCTTTATTTAACTCAATCATAAATCTTCCCCTTTCTTCATCACACTCAATGTACCATCATCATTTACACCAATGAGAAACGCTGTCCCATTTGGTGACTTTAATTCCAATGATTGTTCACCGAGCTGCATAGTCTTTTGTTTGTCTTCATCTGTGTAATCATTTTTAGAAAGTGTATATCCTGATTTTTTATCAACTTTACTATCTAAAGCTAATTGAGTAGCCGTGTTGATATCATCGGGGTTAAATCCAATTACAGCGCTCATATGTGTTTTAGGGTAAAACGGAACATTCTTCGAATCCCTCAACTGCACAATATCAGTCATTTACCTCACCTACTTTTTCCAAGATCAATCTGGAATTCCAAGTGATTGATACAGCATTTTGGATATTGTTGATAATCGTATTTGTCTTACTCGATTTCTGATATGCTAAGTTAGCCTTTTTAGAAATTTGTTGTTGAACGGATAACATGTCCTTTTTAGCATTACTTAGTGTTAATTCAATTGGTTTAGAATCATCAAACGGACTATCCTTGATCCCAACAATCGGAACATCGACATCTAATGCCATAGGCTCTATTATAGCCATCCAAACCTCCCCAATTTGCGGAGTGTCTTTCCCATAATAGTTGAGGGTGAATGTGGTTTCAGGTACATCTTGAAGTGCCTTAAGAGCTTGCTGATCTGTATACTTTTTTGTTGTTGCATCTGTGTCCGTTGAAAGATCAACCGGTTCACTAAACGATTCCCCAAACCTTGAAACATTGGGTGACGTGTATATGTAAGGTTCAAAGAAATAGTTGTCATGTTGGTCTTTATAAGGGTAAACCCAACACATTGTGCGTATATTTGTTTTGTCTAATGACAAGTTAATATCATCCGTATTGTACAACCAGCGAAATTGCTTTTGTGTCAATTGCTTAAAGTTGGCTTCGTCCATAAAGATTACTTTTTTATTGTCCGCCTTAATAAAACATTCAAAGGTATCTATTAGGGTATTGATAAGAGTTACGGAATCAGAGTTTCCGAATTCAGTAATTTTTTTCTTAATCTTGAACGTGCCTTTGATTTCATAGGTATAACCATACTTGTTTCCTTTAAATAAGTAATCAAGATACTCAGCCAACGTGTGCTCAGGTTTACTTTCTTCGTCGTAATCAGCATCCAACACATCTTTAGGTCTTATTTTCTTTTGAATTTCAAAATAAACATGAGTTGCTGTAACACTAAGTGTTTGAGAATTCCCGTTTACTACTGGATTAATTTGTTGTATTACAAACTCTTGTCCATTGACAATTAAAGACGCATCGTCACTTTGAAGAAGATTAAACACAAACTCGTTGTGTTTTGTTTGGACTATGTTGAATGTTACTTGCCAGTTAGTTAAATTGTTTTCAACAGTCCGTTCAAAGTCTGAAAACCCTGTAACAATTTCTTCATAATCTTTAGTCTTAACTAAAAGGATTTCCATAAAGAACACCTACAAGTAAAGGAATCTTGTATTAAAAGCTATTACTGGGTTTGAGCAACCTGTAATTAAAAATTGATTCCAACCTTTAGCAAGAGTAATGACACCATGATTTGTGTCACGTCCACATCTCGAATTATTCAAATAGGGATCAAACCCATCTAACAACAAAGCATCTGAAGCATTCATTTCTTTATTTAGTTTAAAGACATCGCCTGTAGTTTTGTTTGTGATAACAGGTTTACCTACACAAGTTAATGCAATTTCTAACATGTTGTATTTCAAAGGATTAATTGTAATATCCGAAGCATTGAACACTGAAAACTCACTTGTGTTAAACACATATGACAGTTCTTTATCTGAAGGTAAATTCATACCGATTTGCCAGGATCCATCATTAAAAACAAATGGTGCTTCAAGAGTGGTTTTCACTGCTTCCCTAAAACCCGAAGGCAAATCAAATTCAACTGTAAATGACATATCAACCATGTTAATTCTGGTCGTTTCATATGGTTTCGCCAAAACTCTATATCGGATCCCAGGCATTAACGATGTTCTAATATGGTATGCTTCTCTTTCAAACAGGAAGGCATGAATAGCTTTACACCCTAATTCAAAATCAAATAAATCCCTTCCTTTAAATAAAAAATTGGCGCTTACTGTACGAGCACCATAAACTGCTTTACCGGCTTCAATTTGACCATCTAGCCCCGGATTAGTTAAATAATTCTGGGTTATTGATGGAGCAGATACTGTCATATCTAAAAACTGCAGACCACGTAGGTCTACAGTTTCAGATAAAAGTTGCTCTTTTCCGTTTTTCTCAACTATTAAATCTTGAAGTATACTCACCTTTAACCCCCTTGCATGTAAGAATTAATCCCTAGAGCATTTCCGTTTACTTCATTCAAGAATTTGGCCAACGTTTTAAGAATATTCCCTTCGTTGGTATTCATATTTTGTCCTATGGCTGATTGTAACAATTGATTAGTTCTTTCTTGAGAGAACAGTATCTTGGTAAGAAGGTCTTCAATCCTATTAGTGTTAGACTCAGACTTCTTATTAGGCAATTGTTCAATTGAAGCATTTGCCATCTTTTGCAATCCGTTTATAGCTGCCGTTCCATCTATCGGGATAATATTTTTTGTGATGGAATCCGAGACGTGAAGGGCCGCCCGCGAAACGTTGCTGATGCTGCCAGTCAGACCATTCACAAGACCATCACCAAAGAAACCCATAAGCCGCACTGCAACACGAGAAGGCGAATGAATATCTAATCTCTTCCGGATTGAATTTTCGATATTGTGTGCGATTTTCTCGGCAGCAGATGAAACATCCTTTTGACTCTTTTTCAACCCATTTACAATTCCGCTTACAAAATGGCCGCTGAGTGTTATCCCGGTGCTTTTATATTTTTTATTGGCCGATTTCATGGCATTTCCCAACGTATTTACGGCATCATTCACGCTTGATTGATATTTAGCCTTTGCTGTTTTTAAAGCCTTGTTAAGATCAGTTTTTGCACCACCGTATGAGGTTGTGAGATCACCCAAAGCATTTGCTGTCTTGGTCTTTTCCGAGTACGCTCCTTTGTAAGACTTCCAGTCACTTGCAGACAGGCTCAACAATGCCTCTACGTCTGCATTTGCGGAAGGCCCTTGTTGCAGCAGTTCATTAATCATCTTTTTAGAGGCGCCGCGCCGCTGTAATTTCTTTATATTCGATGTGAATTTTTTATAAAGAGAATTTTGTGATTTAAGATTACGCAGCAGGCCCACCCCGGACACTTTCGATTGTTCCGCCTTATCAAACATTGCAAAAGTCGTGTACGCCGTGTTTCTGTTTTCATTCAAAGCCGATTGATACGTTTTTTTCGCATCTGCCACCGCATTGTTATATGTTGTTCTGATTGTTTTCATTGTGCTGTCAAACTTATTAATTGCGTTGCCTATCGCGTTATTATAGGAGCTGATTTGCTTTGCAATGGCTTTACTTGACGCACCAATTGCCGCAACAATGCGGTTACGTTGTGTCGCTGTTAATTTATGATTCTTTTGAATGGCTTCAAGTCGTGCCCTTTCGGTTTTGGCTGAAATTTTCCCGGCCCTGTAATCTGTAATGATCGTTGAAATGCTGTCAGAAATTTTCTTACTGAGTTCAGCCGCTTTTTTCTTTGCCGCTGCTGCAGCCTTTTGTTTTTTTGCCTCCTTACTCAGTGTTTTGTTGTTGGCCGCCGGCCGTGTCACATACTTTATAATGGTTCTCGTTTTTGTTTTCTTTGAGGAACCCGATTTTGTTGAATGACTTTTGGGTTTTTTCCGCCAATATCCTTTTACGTAGGTTCCGTTATCTCGGTAATAGCCATCAACCCAAACCTCATTTGTCCCTTTCGCAAAGTGCCCCACTTGCTCTTTAAACGCTTTAATAGACGGCCATACTTTCGTGCCTTTTGGTAGGTTTGCGAAAAGAGTCGGCACGTTCGGACTTACACCAAACCGGCCCTGTGGCGTTAAATATGGTTCACGCTGCCCGCCGTCGCCCAAAACTGCCGGGCCGCCGTTATGATGATCCGTACCGGTAGCATATCCGATGTATTTACGTCCATGAGCCAGCGCCTTAATGCCGGGTACATTCGCGATCCCGTGATACCTTGATTCAATATATCCGATTGCTGACGCTACCTGGTCTATCGGGTTCAGCCATTGTTTATGACCAGCCTTGGCATAAGATGCAAACGTTGTTTCAATCATCTGCATTAACCCGGCAGACGGATGACCGGCCCGCCAGTTTGAATCCCATTTGTTCACATGGGAACCGGCTGTGCCACCGGATTCATGTATCGCTATTGTCTCTAAACCTTTTTCCCATGCGGCGCCGCTTACGCCTGCAATCTTCATTCCTTTTTTTACCCATGATTTCAGGGAGCCGGAAACCTTCACATCGCCAGTATCAATGCCGCCGGATGCAAAATCAGTCAGTTTGTCTTTCACGCCGCTGATAATCTTTTTAATTATCCCTTTTCCCATATCAAGGACGGAGCCGCCCAGCTTCCCAAGCGCGGAGCCGGCGAATTTAGAAACAACCGTATTTAATAATTTCGTCGGATCGGATAAATAATCATAGATATTTGATCCAATGTCTTTAAGTTTGCTCCAGCCGCCCTTAATAAAGTCTTTTGCAGAACCGAGCCAAGTTCCAATTGAAAATTTCGGCAGTGTCCCGCTTTTCATTAATTGTTCGGTTTTGTCACCGCCTAAAATTGACGTACCTCGCGGTAGATTCATGACGGTATCTGTGTTTGGAGATAGGGCCATTTCCCCGTTTGGAAAACGCATTAATTCATGTTTACCACCATCACCAACATGAGCAAGCCCGCCGGCGAATGCGTTCGGATCACCCTGCCATGTTCCTTTTGCAAAGTAAGGAATATGTTTCAGTTTAACGTCGTCGATCGTTGGCATATCAACTTTTTTAAGAACCCAGTTTACACCGCCAATGACGCCATTTGTTACACTTTCTACGCCATCAATCAGTTTATTCCCTACAAAAATCCCGGCATTTCCAAGCGCTTTAGCTCCGCTTTTAATCCCGTCAGCCATTTTTCCGGGCAGTTTCTTAAAGAAAGAAATAATATCCCCGCCGACTTTAGAAACCTTTTTCCACATCTTCCCTAGCGTTCCGCCTGTTATTTTATTCAAGAAATTAAATCCGGCCTTGAAATGTGATTTAACAAGCTTCACGCCCTTTTTAACAATTTCTTTAACATCGTCCCAAAGTTTGTCCCATCGGCCATGAAAAAAATCAGAAAAGGTTTTTAGAATGCTCTTAATTAATTTTGTTGCGCTGTTAAATTCGTCCTTTATATCCCCCCATGTATCGCCAAAATGCTTAGACAATCTTGTAAAAAGCTTTTTGCAGTATTTGACCGATGAAGAAAAAGCTTTCTTCACGCCCGACCAAACAGAGTCAACCACTTTTCGGAATCCCTTAAAGTGTTTATACGAATAGATAACTGCAGCTACAAGCAGGCCAATAGCCGTAATAACAAGCCCGATGGGATTCGCTTTTAAAGCAACATTTAATACTCTTTGAGCGACCGCCCATGCTTTTGTTGACGCTGCCGCGACCCTTTGAGCTGTTGCCACTGCAAGTATTTTCACTTTTTGTGCAACCCAAATACCCCCTGTTTTCGCAAAGGATAGAGACGCTTTTGTCATTGTTTTTATGCCTTTTGCTGTAGCTTTTGAAGCTACACCAATACCGACAATTGTTTTTTTGATACCAGTAGCAACAAGACGAGCCGTCCATTTAAAAGATTTTCCGATGGCCTTACCGGAGGCAGTAATCCCCCGGCCCGCAGCCTTAACACCTGACCACGCCAGTTTTCCAGTCCACTTAAACGCTTTGCCGATTCCTTTTCCGAAAATCTTAATTAATGAGCCGGTTTTCTTCACACCGCTCCATACCAGCTTGCCCGTCCATTTGAAGGCTTTTCCGATCCCTTTGCCAAATATTTTAATAGCTGAACCGGTCTTCTTTACGCCGCCCCATGCCAGTTTTCCAGTCCATTTAAAACCCTTGCCGATCCCTTTTAAAACTTTGTTGGTCTTCGTTCCTTCCAATCTTGCATTTTTGAAGAAGGTAAAAGGTGATTTCGCAACAAAGGAGACGGCCCGACCTAAACCCATGAGGCCGGACGTTGTAATGCTGATAGCTTTAAACACAGCCCCTAAACCAATAGCAAGAGGGGCGAATACTGCAGTCAGAGCCGCAACGGTACCAATTGTTTTCTTTGTTTTGGGTGACAGATTTTCAAATTTCACAAGTAATTTATTAAGATGCTTTACAAGCGATGTCACAGACGGCAGCAGGGTTGCTGATACTTCCATAGCAAAGTTTTTGGATGTTTCTTTGAAAATATCAAGCTGCTTTTTCCCTGATTTCATCATGCGGTTTGTAACGGTTCCGGCATAATCCGTCTTTTCGGCATTCTTGATTTTCGCAGAAAACTTGTCCAGGTGCTCCCCTGATTCCGTCATTAACGCGGTAATAGTAGGAAGGGAAGTCCGGCCAAACATGCGGGAAAGTAAATTCCCTTTTTCCTCGGTTCCCATTCCTTTTGTTTTTTCGCGCAACTGTTCCACAATTTCGGACAATCTCAACAAGTTCCCGTGTGAGTCACTTGTTTTAAGGCCAATGTCGTGCATTGCATTAGCTGCCTGTCTTGACGGCTTAACAAGGCTAGCCATAACTCCACGCAGGCCAGTACCGGCGGACGTTCCCTCCACGCCGCGCCTTGACATGACTTCAAGGTATGCTGCCATATCTTCCATTGAGTAGCCGACGGATTTAGCATAATCCCCTACATAGTTCATGGAATAGCCCAATTCTGTGAATTTAGCCGATCCATGATCCGCCGCGTAAGTCATGGCGTTTGTAACTCTCGTCGTGTTCTCGGCCGTCTTTGCCGCTGACTTTGACTTGTCAAAAAATTGCTCCATGACGTTCATAGAAACTTTTGTTGTTTCTTTAAATTCAGATCCCGCAGCCGTTGACGCTTTAATCATTTTTTCAACCGCAGCAATGGCTTGCCGGCCGGTATCACCCTTACGGATCATGGTTTCATACGCATCACCGATTTTTTGGACAGAAATACCGTATTTTCCGGATAGCTCCGTCGCTTGCTTTTCCATGTCCTTTGTAATCTCTCCGGCCTCTTTCGCAGATTCCCCGTCAGATTCAAGCAAGGACTTAATGTCCGTCATTTTCCGTTCAAATTCAACGGCCTGCTTTGTTCCGTAAACAAATGCCCCTCCAATGCCAAATGTGGCTGCTGTCATTGAATGGCCGGCACTCGTTAATTTATCGCTGGCCCGGTTCACAGAATCCCTTAATTTGTTGACGTTATCGCGAAACGTTAAACTGAGTTTTGAAGAGCTACCCACTTGCCTATTGAGTGTTTTATACCGGCTGACAGCAGATGCTTGTGCCGCTTCCAATTCCAAAATGGCTGTGCGTTGCTTTTTGGTTGCGATATTGTCGGCGCCTTTTTTCTCTATTAATTCCTGTAGTTTCAGCTTTTCTTTTTCAATAAGCTGGTTACGTTCCTTAATCTGATTTCCAAGGCCCTTGTATTCTTCTTTATTGGCCCGGAGCGCTTTGCCCTGGGATTTGAATTTGTTGATCGCTGCCGTTGTTTCCCTTGTTAATAAAGACAGGTTTTCCCGTACAAGGCTTGTCCCTCTCTTTTGATCATTCATAGCGATCTCAGTATCTTTCAATTCTTGACGGTAAAGCGCCTGCCTCCGGGTTGTATTGTTGATTTGATTTGCGTAACGCATAGCCGCTTCGCTATTCTTCCCATACTTTTCAACGGCCTTGTTATACGATTCTGTCAGCTTTTTAACTTGTACGTCTTGTATCTTGATCGTCCGGCTTAATCCGTCATACTTTGCGCCCAACATGCCTAATTGATCCCCGGCATTTTTGAAAATTTGAAACTCAGCTTTCCATTGGCTGGTAGATGCCGCAACAGTGTTTTTAATAGCTTTTAAACTTTGCGTTACTTTTGTTCCATCTAAACCAACTTTAATGACAACACCCTCGGCCATGTTCTCCCTCCTTTCTTACGTAATCGAATTAAAGAATTCTTCCCCCGTCATCACATGCGCGTCTTCCGATAGCACATCTAAAAGGCCGTAATAATCTGCTTCGTCGATATCACGAAACGACCATCCGGCCTCCATCAAATTTCTATACATTTTTTTTAAGTTTCTGAGGGCCTCGGCTGCTGTTACTCCTGTGCCTTTAGCGCTACTTCCTTTAAGCCCTCTTCCTCGTTTCCCATGACG
The DNA here is from genome assembly GCF_038008305.1 of Bacillus sp. FSL K6-2819. Lineage (NCBI taxonomy): Bacteria > Bacillati > Bacillota > Bacilli > Caryophanales > Bacillaceae > Bacillus > Bacillus sp. FSL K6-2819. The sequence continues at coordinate 3,137,228 of NZ_JBBOYV010000001.1, forward strand.
ATATCCATAATCCCCTCAATTGTTCGCATAAGTTTACGTGCGTCTATTCCATCATAAATAGAATCCATCGTTACTTTTTCATCACTGAAAACATCGGCAACGAACGTGACCATTTTATCTAAACGTACCGCCTCTGACAGATTTTCATTTTTATCCATTTCATCCTGCAATGCCAACGCTTCACGTACTTTACGACTAGATATAAACCCCTGTTCATAGACTACTTTTTCACCTTTTTGATTGAGTAATTCGATTCTTAACATGTTCATTTCTCCTTTTCGGTTTCAATTTTTCGGATTAAAAAGAGGCCGGGATTTCCGGCCCTGCAAAGTGTGATTTTATGCAGCTTGTGTATCAGAAGGACGGATAAATTTTTCCCATGCTTCCTGTGAAAAATCTTTATCCCCCTCGTTTGCTTTACCGTAAACCAGCCCGTCAGAAGATCGGGCAATAAATTCCCCTGAAATTTTATCTTGCGCCGTTTGTACGTTTGCATCATTTGTCTTTAGATCGGAATCCGGCGCGCCGAACATTCCTTTTAACAGACCAATATGGAGCTTATTTCCGTTTATATCAGATGATAAGCATTCCACAGACACAAACCGCGGCTTCGTATCCTTTCCAAGCTGATAGATTCCGTTTACTTTTTCCATACCGGTAATTTCCGACAAACAATCATCCGGTAAGTTATAAATAGACAGCTCGCATTTTACATCCCCGGTGCCTTTTGCGGAAACGTCAATCGCCATGTTTGACGCGTAGTTTTTCGTTTTAGTCGGTGCCAAGCCTGTGATATTGGCCTCAACTACGCCGTTTTTATCTTTCTTCCCGTCCAACACGAATTTTTTATCTGTTGCTTTTTCGTTTTCATCCAAGACGGTAATAACAATGGATTCAAAACCTACAGTCGCCATATATTATCATTCCTTTACTTAATTTTTTGTATTAAAAAAAGCCACTGGCTGACAGTGACTAATTCACACTTGTTTTTTTGAATTTTGCCGTTAAATAGAGCTTTTCAATATCCGGATCAACGGATATGTAACTCTCGAAAGAATAAAAGCCGTTTGACTCAAAGTAACCATTTAGTAAGTCGTCATATTGTTCAGCCAAACTGTCGTCATACTCATACCAAATTTGTATTTGCACAGACGTTTGAATTTCCCGACTGAAATTACTTGCATATCCCGCCCTTTTGTTGAGAATATGACTTATTTTCACAATGGCGTTCTTTGCGTCTTTTAAACCCGTGCCGTCCGGGAGGACAACCGGAACCGTATGCATAAACACGTAATCCTCATTAATCATTAACGGGTTGTCCTGAACAGTGAGAAGGTCATAAGCTTCAGTCAGTAAGCTCATAAACCGGCAACCTCCGTGTCAATGACGTGCTGCATGGTTGCCGTTACCGTCTCCCTTGTTTCTGCCACGGTTTTCTCTGCGAAATGCTGCGGCGGCTGATGAATTGTGCCGTCATTTACAAAATGGGATCTCCAAGCCGTATCCTTTCCATAGCCAACCGTTACCTCGCCCAATTTGTCAGGCTTTGAAATTACGATATCGTCACGCATATGTTTAAACTCATGGGATTCCCCTGTTTTAGCCTCAATTTGCCGCTGTGCTTTCCATTTCCGGTCAGATTCATTCTCGTAAGGGGTATTTACCTTTAAAGCTTCTTTAACGATCATAGCGCCCGCTAATGTCGCTTTTACGCCTCCACTTTTTGTCCGGTAAGCCACTTTACGGAGTTGAGCATCTAAACCGGTCATATCTACTTCCACACTCATGTTATCGCCTCACAAATGATGGTTTTCCATTCGTAATTAACGGTATCCGGTTCAATGTCTACGATTTTGTATTCTGTTCCTTTATGGGAGATCGTCATATCATTTGTAATTTTAAAAGGCAGATTTTGACGGACAACAAATGTTATTTTGTTGGTGATACCTTCCCCCAGGTTATTAATTCGGTCTTTTAAGCGTTGCCGCCACACCGCGGCCCAAACCGTAGCAACCTCAACCGGCCCCATTTTCGGCACCCCGTTAATTTTGGTTGATTTTTGAACATTAAACGTAATTCGCTCGTTTAAGTCGCCTGTTTTCGCTATTGGCACCGTTTTTTACCTTCCTTCTTGTTTTTGCAATTGTCGTAAATACTTGCCTTTCAACTGTATGATAGAGGGCGTAATCCCAAATGGGATATCACGCACCTCTACGCCGTTTGAAGTAGCAGACCGGTTTTTATAATAGTGATCCACCAATCTCATAACTGCTACGTCAAAAATAGAGTTATCATCGTAAAAACCAGCAACCTTATCCCCTACAGCAGAAATAAGGGTGTCAGCCGCAGCCTTAATATATTTCTCCAATAATTTGTCATCAGCGTCAGTATCGATCCTTACCGCCGCTTTCACCTCGGACAGAGATACTGCCATTTATCTCACTCCTTTACCCTGCTGTTGTTGCGGATGCTGCTGGCGTTTCATCGGCAATACCTTTAAAGCTCGCAAAAACAACCGCTTCCTCATCCCACAATTTCACGTCAAACCGGTCAATAGCGCGGATTTTGGTTTGATCTTTTTCAAAAGCGCCGGCGCCGATATTTGTCATCATGATAGAAAGCTGTTCCCGGTCAAATAAAACCACAGCCTCTTTTAAATCACCAGCAAATAGAGGGTAAATAGGCGCTTTATCTGTTCCGCCGTTTGGTAAATATTTGTCTGAAATAACCTTGATTGGCTTATCCAATAACATTAATTCTGTTGGGTTCTGCGGGTTCGGCTGTAGCAAATAACGGCCGAATGCACCTTTAACCTTGTCCAAAACATTAAAGCCGCTTTGATTTGTAATAAAAGATGAAGTCAGTTTGATAGCTGGATCGAGTTTCACATTCATAACGTCTTTGATATCATCCACATTTGCAACGGTCTTTTTCTGTGCATCAGGCAGGCCGTTTAATACTTGGATAATTTTCGCATTCCGCGTTGCTGTTGATTTTTTCGCCAACCAATCAGTAATCCACGCGATAATTTGTTCCGCCGACTCTTTTAATAGTGTGTTAGTAATGGTTGAAATGCCCGCATACCGCTGAATTAAGTATCTCAGAATGCTTGCAGATGGATCGTCATTCTCGTTTATTTCATCGCTTTCATTGTCGATATTTTTAAACGGTGTTACATCGCTTAATTTTTCAATATTTCGGCTTCCTGAAAGGGACGTTACCGGCACCACATTAACGTATTGTTCCAGGGCATCAAACTGACGTTTTAGTTTGTTGACCGCAGTTTGGATATCTTGCGGGATCGTCAAGCCAATCCCTTCCCCGTTTTCATCCAGTTTGGTAGTCACGGCCGCGCTCGGTCTGCCGCTCAATAGGTCTTTAAAATCTTTTATAAATTGATCTTTTACATCCGCTGCCGTAGAAGGGATATACGGGGCCTGTTTCGCTTGTTTAATAGCTGCTTTTTCGGCTTCTTCCATCTGTTCTTTTGCAATGTCTCGTTTCGCCTGAGCTGCTTGTAGCTTTGCCTTTAAGCCCTCGACTTCCTCCGCGGTTACTTCATCGTCAACAAGTGCAAGCTGTAAATTGTGTTGTGCATCAGAAACCCGCTGCCCCGCATTAATCCAAGTATTTTTTAGTTCTTCATATGTCATCGGTTAAACTCTCCTTTAAGAATCTGTAATTTCTTATTCAGTAATTTTGGTTGTTTGGCGTCTATAGATTCAGGTTCTTTGAGTGCGTGCGGCACATTTCGATAACGAGAAAATAATGCAGAGGAAACGCAAGCTGCCGCTTGGTTTGCTGCTGTAATTTCATCCGCAAGACCGTAAGAAACGGCTTCACTAGCAGATAACCACGTTTCGTTATCCATCAAGGAATCTAATGTTTCCTTTGTCAATTTGTCGCCCGCTTTTTCAAGATATGACGCTTTCATTGACTCAGAAATTTTGTCAAGGACATCAGCCTGCTTTCTCATTTCATTGGCGTTTCCCATCGCTATTGTCCACGGATTATGAACCATCATCATAGCGTTTGAGGGCATAAAAATAGCGTCACCCGCCATTGCGATGACACTTGCGATTGAAGCAGCTAACCCATCAATATATACGTTAACGAATGCTTTATGCTGTTTGAGCATGGAGCAGATGGCCACGCCTTCAAATACAGAGCCGCCGGGCGAATTAATGTGTACATTTAAAACACTCATATCTCCCAAAAGGTCTAAATCCTGCTTGAATGAGGCGGCTGAGGTATCTATTTCATCCCATTCATAACCGCTTGTGACCACTTCGCCAAAAATAAAAACATCCGCGCTGCTGTCACCGGATGCCTTCATACTCCAATACTTATTTTTCGCCTGATTTTTTTTCATTTTTGCTTTCACCCCCTTTACGTTCAGAAACCGGCGTTTCGATTGGGTACAGGTCGCCGCTAATCCATAATTTATTAGCGTTTTCATCAGGATCGGGTGGCTGCCCTTCCTCTAATCTCACCTCATTGGGGCGCATCCACGAATTTCTCACTGCCGTTTGATAGTATTTTTGTCGGGTCTCTGTATCACCGCGCAGCAGTGAGTTGACAATAAAAGTAAACTTATAGCCTCTTCGCTTTTGATCCGGTGTCAAAATCTTTTTGTTCAGCTCTTCTTCATATTGTTTGAGGGTAGGCATCAGATTGTTTGTTACAAATTCTAAATTAAGCTGCTCTAATGATGAAAAGCTGGATGTATTATCACCTAAGAAGTGCTCAGGCACGTTGTACACCATAGCAACACGGGATCTTGTCACTTTATCAATATCAATCAATTTCGGGTCTACAACTTGACGCTCAACCCGTGTAATTGTGATCCCGCTTTCCTCGACCAGCAAACCGCCATTATCTCGATAAAATCCCGCTATTGCTTTGATATGTGCTTCCTTTTGGTCTTCATCTAAGCTTCCATCAAACCTTACAATAAGCCCCTCATTTGTGCCGTTTAATTGATTCATAGATATTTTTCTTACTTCGTGATCATAGTCAATCGTGTTCTTTAACAAGTCAATAGGGTTCATCCCCATAACTTGACCAAAGCGCGCATGTTTAAAATGGAGCATTTCACTGTAATGGACATACATTGTTTGTTGATTGGGTGCATTATCAATGGATGAAACGGCATAATATAACTCACCAGACGTTATATCAAGCACCGGCTCACAACACCCAGGCTTTACGAGGGCCATATCAACAATTTGCCCGTTCACATTGCGGAATAACTGAACAAAAGCATTCCCCTTTAAATTCCGGATTGTTTCAATGTCTCTAAAAAAATCGAATCGGGTAAAGTATCGCGGCCCATCCCTCAGCAAATTAAAGCCGTCACAATCAGATGGCTGCTGAAAATTGTCATCAAATAATTTTAACGGCAGACTGGCAAACGTATTTCCCAATCGGCTCACTGCACTGAATATCGCTTCGTTCATATCTGAAGCGCTGCTAAAATAGTCCCCTTGGAAACTCATATGATGCGTAACCGGTTTTTGAAACGTGACCCGGTTAAAAAAACGTTTAAATATCTCCTTTAATCCCAAAGCCTCACCCCCCTACATGTTTTTTAAATCGGCAACGGAATAATACTTCACTTTCCCGGACTTTTTCGGCTTGATCATCATAGGAATTACAAACGTATGGGCTGTTAATGCCGCGGCCACCCCGTCAATTTTGCGATTCTTGGATTGTTTCGTAGGCATCCAGTTATTATTTCGATCTTTGACCATTCTTACATTGTTCAGATACCAACGGAAAAGCTTGTTATTGTTAAAAATGACTTTCCCATCTAACATCAGTTCTTTAAAGTTCTGCATAGGGCCGCCAAGCGTTTTAAATCCTTGGATTACTTTTTCCGTTTCAAAACCGTGCTCTTCAAGCGCAGCGTTTAAAAATAGCGCCTTGGCCTTGTCATAACCAATTTTCTTTATCTTGTACAGTTTGGATTTCTCAATAAACCAATTCAACACAACCTCGTAATTGACATAATCAGCCTCCGGAATAACGGTCAAATATCCTTTTTTCCTCCATTCATCTAACCGCTGTTGATTATTGTCCCGGTTATATCGGGCTTCTGGTATCCATGAATGAGTTAAAAAGAATATCTCCCCGTTATCAAGCGGAAATTCTAAACAAGCGCTGGTAAAATCCTCAGTTTCGGACAAGTCATAACCGCCGACACATTCCCGGCCCTTCAGCAAGTCAATGTCAATTTCTTTGTTATTTTTATTGATCGTAGCAACATCAACAAATGACAGTTCATCCACATCACTGAAAATATTAAATTGCTTTGTTAACCAGTCGGCCAGCTCCTGCGGGTTTTTTCTATCCTTTTTGTAGTCTGTCACGAGGTTTACAAAGTCCATAAGGCCAATGTTTGGATTGGCTTTTATCCACATCCGCGGATCGTCCGCCTCTTCCGGCTTGTCCAGCTTCGCCAGATAATAAAAAGTCCGTTCGTCTAAATCATCTTCAAGGTTTTCAAGGCATTCTTTTCCCGCCTCAAAGAAATTCATTAACGGCCCATCTAAAACGTAGCCGGCAGTCGTGATATAAATAATTAATGGCTGCTTCCTCATACCCCTTGACTTTTTCATGACATTGATTAGTGCATAATCCACATATTCGTGAATTTCATCAAATACAGCAAAATGAAGATTTTCCCCATCTTTATTATTCTTTTCCGCTGACATGGCTTGCATTGTGCATTTCATAGTTTCGTAACGAATCTCACTTCTTAATGCCTTAAAACGTTTGTCTAAATATGGGGAATTCTCAATCATTGCCTTTGATTCATTGAACAGAATAGATGATTGTTTTTGTGAATTAGCCAGAACGTAAACATTGGCCCCGCGCTCTCCGTCAAAACCCAACATATAATTAGAAGTACCTGAGATAATCGTTGTTTTCCCGTTCTTCCGGCCAACAAAATCCACGGCCTCACGGTATTTCCGAATTCCTGTATCTTTATGAACCCATCCAAAAATGGAGCCGATGACAAAATGTTGCCATGGCTGCAGAACAAGTTGATCGTAGTCACCTTTCGATGGCCTGCACTTCTTTTCGATAAACCTGACAGGGCGATGCCCTTTCTCTTCATCAAAAATCCAAGGAAAATCATCTGTACCCTGCCGCTCTAAATCTCTCATGTGTCGTTTAGCAGCTAAGATATTTTCCTTTGATGCCGGGATTGACCCATCTATAAGCCGCTCTGCGTACCATGTTGTTAGTAATTCGGGATAAGGCTCTACAAGGATGCCGCCCCATGATTGTTGTTCCGCTTGATAATCAGCCCACCACTTGGTAAGCTCCGAATAACTCATGTCAAGCAAGGGTTTAGAAGTCATCTTCTTCCTCTTCTTCCCCGCTCTCCAATTTAATTGCTAATTTTACACGCGCTGCCGGCGACAAGCCTAAATCCGAACCATACGCCCGTAGTTGCGCCGCCATATCTTTTTTACGCATAATAAAAGGGTTGGGCTTTCCATCAACCCACAACCCATATTTTTTAATTTGCCTTTCAAATGAAATGTATTGAGAATACGCGTCACAATAAAAGGCTAAATGTGTGATATCGGCCTCATTGATCAATTCCACTTCTAAAAGAAGCTCAGTCAGCCGTTTAAATTCCTTTTTTGCAGTAGCAGACAACCAGGAAGGCGGCTCGATATTTTCGGCCCTCATTTTCATTTTCTCTTCATTTTCAATACGTTTTTCTAATTCGGCTTTCGTATAGCGGCTTTTATTGCCGTCTAATAATGTAAGTTTGGCACTTTTTGCAGGCATAGCCACCGCTTTCACCTTCTTTCGAAAAAAATTCATTTTCACCCTTTACAAATTGCGGCCCCCGATATACGATAAACCCAAGAGCATCAAGGCTTCGGCCGGGATGCTCTCTTCTGTTTTTCCGGGGCGAAAAATCTTCAAAATCGAATTTATTGTATAGGAAGGGGCACACCGTTGTTTGAAATTTTTATTCCCTCTTGTTTAAAGGGTAGGGGGGGATGTTTTAGCGCTTTTTTAAATGATTTCGTTGTTCCCGTAGAATTTGAAAACATTTTCGTTGCGTTTTTTCTTCTTCTCCCCGCCGCTTCTTTCCGGGTGCTCCCTGTTGTGGCACTCTAAACAGATCGTTTCAAGATTATCAAGATCAAACGCCCGGCTCGGATCATCCCTTAATGCAATGATATGGTGAACCGTATTTGCCTCCGTTATCAATCCACGACGCCGACACTCACAACACAAATAGCCGTCCCTAATCAGAACGACTTTCCTTACTCGCTTCCAGCGTGCTGTATTATAGATTTTGTCTAACTCATCACGTTGCCTTGCCATGCTTATTCCTTTTCTGATTTACCTGAACAGACTACACACGATAAACAGAAGAACGTGAGCGAAATAAACCATGACGTCTCAAATGGGTGCGCATAAATTGTTTCCATGCTCTATCTCCTTTACTCAACATAATAAAAGCTTCAGTGGAAAGCGGCTTGGGCGTTGGCATCCTTTCAGCCGCACACCTCAGATTCTTTCCTAATTCCTCAAAGGCTTGACCAATTGTTTTCATGTAATCTCTCCAATCATATTCTTTCTAAACTGCTCCCGCACTCAGCGTTAACCGCCAATTGTTCTCCCTGAGATTTACCGGACGCAGTTTACAGAGAATATAAAAAAGCACCATCCCGTAGAATGATGCAAACTGTTCAATGCTTATCTTTAACTTCTTTTAACTCTTCCATTACCTCGTCTAATAACAACTTAAAACCCCGCTGCTGTTCATAATATCTCTTACTTTTAGTTGTGATATGCACCCACGTCCCAAACATTATAATAGCGATAAAGACACTAAAATATAATATTAACGAAGCTATTTGTTCTCCACCTTCAACAACAGTATTAAGAGCGACTCCAAAATCTATCTTATTTTCTTTATCCTTTTGTAACATAGTGGTGGTAAAACTATTAATAGTATTGAAATAGAATGTGAACATAACAACAAAGACACTAAGCACTCCGGCAAGAACTGATGTAAGTAATGTAAAAGGAATAGTTTTAAGAGAGCTTAAATCATTTGATACACTGAGATTCGAATCTAATCTATTAACCATCAGTTTCAATTGCTCTTCACTATGATCTCTTTTTAATGCTTCTTTAACAACCAGCTGAATGCTCAGATTTTCTTTGTAGGGTTTCCCGTATCTTTTTCCTAGGTATTTCGATATTTCTTTTGCTTCCATCAAAGAATGGTTTTGCATATTATCACCTCAATCCCTTTTATCGACAAAAGAGCATGACAATGAAACCATCCGCAAAATTTGTCGAACGATTTACCAGGAGCAGTTTACATGGAACATAAAAAAGCGCCCCCGCTCATCAGCAGTGCCGTTCCCTTGATTTATTACCTACTACCATAATACATTATCTAAAACAAAATGGTGTGCCGTTATCGTGCCAGCTTTCTGCCAAAATCGTTTTAGTACATTCCTTTTTGCTCTGCAGCAGTCAGACCGCTCACCTCCTATAACACGACGACACCACGAAAAACTTACAACATTTTCCTCATAACCAATTAATTATAACTTATATTATGTCTAATCCCTCTCTTTTAAGTTAATGGTAGTGTTCTCTAGTTAGAAGAAAAAAAGCACACCTACATAAGGTGCACTTAATCTCTTTCAGTTATACAAGTTGATCAACTAATGATACGATTATTTGAGAGCCTTCAAACAATTTATTCACTATGAATACAAGCTCATCTGAACCATTTATGTTATCTCCGCTTTGAAGTAATTTGATTAGCATCATTACTCCAGTTAGAATCACCTCAGTCGCTTGTATATAAATTTTCCATAATTCAGGCTCCACTTCCCTAAATGCATGTTTTGTAGAATGTAGATTTTCCATATGTTTAACTAACTGACTTAAGGACGCGAGCAGCTTTGAATCTTCCGTAGTAACTTCTGACACTTTGATTCCATCTTTAATTAACCCATTAATTGTATGAATGATTAAATCTATAGAATCTGAAATTTTTGTAACATTTTCAAGAAGAAGTTCAATGAATTCATCTTTTGACATGCTGTCACTCATCGCTTAACACCTCTTCCGCACTCTGGACAGAATTTATATTTTATTGAATGTATGGTCCCGCACCCCATACACCTCTTGCTATGTACTTTATGACACTTTGCGCATTTTAAACCACCGATTCTTAGTGGTGTTTCACAGCTTTCACAAATGTTCAACCCAAAAGAGTGAATAATAGCTTCTTCAACTTTCTTTAGATTACTTTCATTTTCAAAACGCCCCATCCTTACGTATAATCTGTTTTTGCTAATTGCCCTAGCCTGATTACATAAAAGAAACCCTCCTGCATTAGCGAAGCTGTTTCCTAGCCTTTCAATTTCTGTTATAGCCTCCTGTGAAATTAGCCAATCCTCTTTTTCAAATTCCACATTAAATGGATACTTTTTAATTTTTTCCCCGGGTCTAGTAATAGGCACACATATACAGATTGGAGCTGTTTTATTCATAAGGTTATTAGAAATAACAAAAACCGGTCGAGATCCCCCTTGTTCAGATCCCTTAACCGGCTCTAGGTCAGCCCAATATATGTCCCCTCGCGAAGGATCAGTTTTTTTCATTTAATCATTATTCTCCTTCATTAGCTTATCAGCTTCTAATGAAATGTTTGTGAAGAGCTCAGAATAATTCAAGTCATCTTGATCATCCGAATAAGCTTTTAAATACATATCATAATACTCTCTGTCTTTTCTCTTCTCTTCAGAAACCGCTAAATGATGAGCATATAATTTCGCAATTGAAGCCTTTAGAGCCATTCCAGTTACATTTAATTTTAGAAATAAGTCACGATTATGAGCAACATAAGTCGCCATAAACCTCAACCTCCCTTTGTTCACATTATCACCTAGCTTTCTTTTTCTGTCAATTTAATTATTATTTCCCCAGTTATTACCCTAGAACTGATTTTTATTCCAACTGCACTTCAAACTAACAATCCAAATAGAATTTTCTACTTTGTTACTTACCCGTTACAATATAAAAAACTCACCTGCCGTTCAAAAAAATGAGCTTATAAACTAAAGTCGTTCATTGTTCTATCCGTTGTGTCTTGAGTGATACCCGTTTACTTCAACACGATGTCGGGGCTGGATTGGTTCCCTGCAGCAAGGCAACGTGCGTTATTGATTCTGTTTTTTTGTCTTTTGCTTCTGCAGATCGATATATACACTTCACGTCCCTAAACCTTAAAAGCCGCATGTCTGATATACACTGGTCTGAATTAATTCCATCCATAAAAAGAAGATGATTTCGTTAGCTCCGTGCTTCAGGTACTTTTTAATATAATAAATCTGATCTAAATCCCTTATCGGTTGAACAAAATTCATTCCGGCGCGCCTCCGTCCTTATAGACTTCCACACGAAGAGCAAAGGCAAGCCGGTAAAACGCTTTTGCTTTTGCCCGGTAGTAGCTGCGCTGGCTGAGTCTCATTTCTGCATAGACCTCATAATCATACATTTCTTCATTCTGCATGTAGAGCATGACAAGTATTTGCCGCTCCTTTTGGGAAAGCCGGTTTACTGCTCTTTGCATTCTTTTTAAAAACTGGCCCCTCTTAGTCCCCCAATCCATACGTTTTAATGCTGCATCTTCAGTGGAAGAATGAAATTCATTCGAAAAGCTGGGAGGAACAAGGCTATATGCTGGTGTAACCTTTGGCAAAAAATCATCTGGCACCTGTAAGAGATATAACCGGTATTGATCCAGCAGCTGCTCTGCTTTTGCTTTAGTGGCTTCTTCGTCAATCTGAGGCAGGTTTAATGTCATTTGATTCATATTTACCTCCTGATTATTCAAATTAAAAAGGACACCGAACAAACAGCGCTATTGCTGTAGGTTCAGTGTCCGCAGGCTTTCCATCTTGGACTTGTATTCAATTAAACAATTCACCTTCGTCCCATTTAACGCGGGTGACCTTTCCTTGATTTGTAATGATTTTTGTTTCCCCATATGTTGGGAGCGGAACCATCCTTGCAGCTCCATTGGATAGAATAACCGCAAAACAATCATGCTGTTTTGTGTCTATGACAAGTTTATCTCTTTCAATTATATGATCTAAATTGATTAATCTCAAACTGTTTCACTCCTTTTAACCCGCTGCTCGTATGCCAACAAATAAGCGTTCATTTTATCCTTAAATCTTTCCTGCAAATAAAAATTAAGTGCCTGTTCTGGATCCTGCAGACTTATGGTTTTCTTCTCATAAACCAAAAACTCTATCAGCAGAATGAGAGAATAGTAATTATGCCGCAGCGCTTCTCGATACCAATCTCTAACTGTCAAATCTACGCTCCAAATTTAAGAACAAGCCATATTCTTTAATGAACGCTAGTGAGACAGTACCAACAGGACCGTTTCTCTGTTTTGCAATAATGATTTCGATTATGTTTTTACTTTCGCTTTCCTTGTCATAATAATCATCACGATAAAGAAACCCAATGACATCCGCGTCCTGCTCGATTTGCCCTGATTCCCTAATATCAGACATCATTGGGCGCTTATCCTGCCGCTGTTCAACGCCCCTTGAAAGCTGACTAAGAGCAATCACACAAATGTCTAACTCTCGTGCCATATGCTTGAGCATGCGGCTTATTTCGCCTATTTCCTGTGTTCTGTTCCCCCTATGTTTTGCTGATCCTGTAATCAGCTGCAAATAATCAATAATGATCAAGATATCTTTACCGGCATACTCCCGTTTCATTTTCCTTGCCTTTGACCATATCTCATTTACTGTGACGCCCGGGCGGTCAAATATTCTTAGATCAGCGGAACCGAGAATACCATTTGCTTGTGAAAGCTTGTTCCAATCATTAGCCGTCAAATTTCCTGTTCTCATTGCATCTGCATTGATATTTCCGAGAATTGAAGCCATTCTTTTTAAGAGCTGCTTACGTGACATTTCAAGAGAGAATATACCTACTGCGCCGCCACTATATTGATTTAATGAGCTACCCATAAAATTAGCCGCAACATTTAAGCAAAAAGCAGTTTTCCCGACCGATGGCCGAGCGGCTATGATGACCAACTCTTGTTTTTGAAAACCTGACGTCATTCGGTCAAGCTCCGCAAAGCCGCTTCGCATACCCGTAATTTCCCCTTTTGGGGTCGCTAGCTCCTCGTAAATGTCTAACAGGTCATTTTGTATTGCCCCGTCCTCTTCATCGCCTGTAGCGTCTTCTAAACGCATTAAATTGGATATGCTCGTTTGAATAGTTGAGGACACATCTTCATGAGCGGCATTATGCTTAATTTCCTCCGCGATCTTGCTCATTTCTCTTTTTTGCCAATACTCAAATATAAGCTTTTCGTAAAAGGAAATATTGGCGGTAGTCGGCACCGACTCTGTTAAGTCGGATAAATATTTGTGTCCGCCAACGCTGCCGATGTTGTCACGTCCTACTTGCTCCACGATTGCAACCAAATCTATCGGGATACCTTTAGAATCCAGCTCAATCATTGCAGTTAATAGATTTCTATGTTTGAACTGTGATAAATGGAGCGGCTTAATCCGACTGTCTTTTATTAGTTCAGGCTCTAAAAGGAGCGCCCCTAAAAAGGACTGCTCCGCATCTATGTTGTATAAAAATTGGTTCGTGTCCATTTAATCACCGATCCCAAGCATTCGTCTGATTTCTGCTTTTGATTTCTCTATGGATGCCCGCTCTTGTTCTGTTAACTCAGCAGGAGCAGACATTTTCGCAAGATACTCTTTTGTTTCCTCTACAGAGGGAATTGCATTCATCCGGTCAACTGTTGTAGGCTTTGCATTCAACAAGTCTGCAACCTTCGGCGGAAACTTATTCAAGCGGCAAAAGTTGATTAGATTGCGGCGTACTTCCTCGTATTCAGCTTCTTGTAAAAGCTCATGCCAAGAATCAATCTTTTCTTGCGTAATCTCAAAATGTTCAAAGTATTGCTTGATAAGAGACATAATTTCGAAGGTTTGTTTTTTAATCATCCAAATTAAACTCCTCTCCTTTAGGTATAACAGTTCTCTTTGCTGACTCCTGTTCTTTATCGCTCTTAATCTTGGTCACAAGCCTATCAAACTGTTTTCGAAGGCTTGATGGACTTAGGATATTGGTTTTCCAAAAGCTGTCCTGTTGTGACCACTTAATTAAGTATTTGATTTGTTTGTCTGTCCGTTTATCTCTTTCTCGGATTAACCTAAATTCATTAGCCCATTTTTCAAAATTAGGCTTTTTAGCATCAGGATTATTTTTGAGAATTTCTTCAAACAAAAATTCCGCATTCTCCATGTCGCAAATTTCATATTTGAGACGAGAAGTATTTATATTCTTTTCATTCTTTACATTCTTTTCATTCTTGATTGTGTGTTTTTGTGTCGCTTTCGTGTCGTTTTCGTGTTCGATCACTGTCTTTTTTTCTTCATCGGAATCATGGTAAACCCCATAATTGACAATGGTTATAAGCGTTTTTTTGGTGTCTTTTTTGAAATCAATCATTTCATCTTTCCGTAACAGGTCAAGAAATTGCGTTACCTTGGTATTAGACCATGACCAACGCTCACCAAGTTTACGAATTGAGGAAATGAATTGACCTCTCTTAACCTCGTAAAGCTCGTTTCCTAGAACGAATTTATTATCTTTATGACTGGCAATCATGAGTAAATCGAGCCAAGCTTCATATTTAGAAAACTTCCTTTTCTCTTGATAAATCCAGTGATCTTGAACACTCCTATGAAGCTTTATCCAACCAATCATTAGAATCACCTTGCTTACTTGTAAAAATTCAATTCATCGCTATAAGCCACTTCTCCCATGAGATAGCGAAAACCGGCAATAAATCCTGATATAAAAGCGTCCTCGCTCTCATATGCCGCTTTTGTTGAATAAGCCTCGTCAAAGTCCTGCAAAAGTGGTTTTAAATCTGCCGGCAGCTTCTCGCTTAACACTGCATAAAACTTATTCATTCTTTCATTTGCTTTGGTCGTTTTTTTGTGACCATTCAATATTCTCTTTGTCACTATCTAAGGGCTCATGCATAGACTTTGTTGCTATCAATTTGAGCATAGTAACCATGCCAGCGTCATAATACTTACCGCACACAGTCGTGTTATTTATATCCGCACCGATCTGTTCACCAATAGCAGCTATTTTTGAAGGCGTACCCATTAATTTCATAATTGAACTCTCCTTGCATTTGATTTATTAGATTGATATTTTCGTTAAGTCGTGGTATTGTCTATCTGAATAAATCAAGAAAAAGTGCGGCAACACTCTTTCTTGATCGTATGTTTGACTCTTACATCTTAGAGTAATGTGAGATTTGGCCGATCCTTCTCTATTGAGGCGATGCGGCCATATTCGTCTTTTTCGGCTTTATACATTGGAATCGGTTCTTTAATAACCTCATGTAATATTTTTGAAGTATCAATCTCCCCACTTATGATTCGATCCATTACACCTCTATAGAAAATATCAAAGAAAACATCATCATCCGGCGACTCAATATTTTTCACAAATACCTCAAGCATGAACCTATTAAAATCTATTTCATCCGGCATATTATCAATTGTGTTTCTCATTTCAGCCGCTCTTCCTTTGCTATGATCTATAGACAGAAGAGATAAAAAATCATTCTTTTTCATTTTCAAGAAATCCATTGACAAGACTAAATGCTTTTCAAGACTTTCTGGATAAGAGGGACTTAATTTAACTGCTTTTTCAATTTCTTGCTTAATTTCAGAGATGGAATTTTCGCCCATTTTCCCTATAGATTCATTCGCTTTCTCTAAATTCTCAATTTCGGTTAAAATGGACCACAAACGCTCACGATATTTAGAAGCGGTGATTTCTCCGCGATTCATTTCCCGCTGTAATCGTTTGATCCACACCAAGCTGTTATACGGACTATATTTTGAAACTGACATAATTTTATCTGCGTTGAAAAATTTGCGTAGATCTTGAATCACTTTTTCAGGAATATCCGCCTCAGTCATGTGAACAAACAAATACATCAAGTTAGATTCCGCGATACGATCAACACCACGCCAAAAGGCTTTGTATGTGTCATTGATGAAACCATGAAATTCCTTCGTTATATGATCCACTTCTACTTTTAAAGCTTTGACACGACTATAAAACTCAAATTTATTCATATTCTCATCCTCCTAAATTAACGGCCGCCATGTTTTAATCCATGCCTTAGCATCCTCAAAGTCTAACTTTCTCAAATCCCTGTATGAAGGCACTGCGAAAGCGTCCCTAAAATTGCGGTAAATGCTTGAAAATAGGCGGCGTGTCCCCTCTGGGCTGTCATCGTATCTATCACGTATTTCATACACACGCTTTTTAATTTGCTTTTGGATAACATTTTGTTGAAAGGAGTCGATACTCAAATTGTCTTCAAGTCTGCCTAAGCGTTTGTCTTGCTCGATCTGTTTTTGCTCAAGACGGATCATGTGTTGTAACTGTGGGCTCAACTGTGAATAATCAGTTTGTAAGTGGTGCTCCATTTCATTAAATCTTGTAACGTATTCTGCTGTGAATAACACGCCCTTTTCACCCGTCATTTTATTTGCGACCATTTCACAGCCTTTTTTAGTGAGTAAAAAGCAAGGGCGAATTTCTCCTTTGCTGTCCTCGTAAGTAGAAGTAATAAAGAAATCTGACGAACGCAATTTTGCGTCGGTTAAAATTGTGTCAATGTATCCTTTAATAGTTCTGATTAAGTCCGAATGGCGCTTGCCCGTCATTTCCGCAACATCCCGACTGTCGGCGAGATATTGCCCGTTTAATTCGATTAATTTTAAAGTGTTATTCATGTTGTATCCTCCTATTGGTATAATGTCCCTGTATAAGACAGGGGGTGAAACTATGCTGAGTAAAGACATTTATAAAACAGAAGAAGATTTCCATTATTATTGTCCCTGTGCATTTAAAATGGAGTCATTTATAGAAAATGAGCTTGAAACGGATACTAAATGGTTTTTTCATCGCTGCTACTCCTTCCATAAGGAAAAGAGACATACAGCGATATTTAAGTCGTATGATTTTCCTGATTACCGCGATTATTCTCTTTCTCTTGAAGGAATTCTAAAAGATGGAGAATATCAGATTCGGATCGTTCAATAAATTGATGGTTTGTTGAAATAAACACTCCTGGTGCTTTTTCCTCTAAAGTTAACATGCCGATTTTCTTTCTACTCTGGCTGTTGGCTATTTCCAATTTACAGCAGTCAGAGCTTTTTTTATCTACAAAAATATGGAGATTCCCTATCATAATTCTCACTATTTCTTTTCTCCTCCCATTCTTTCTAATTCCCTGCGTCGGACTTCAACTATTTCTTGTTCCTCCGCCTCACACATATGTACGCAGTATTCTGTACCTGCGCTGGCAAACTCAAGCATCACACGGCCTTTTAGAGGCTGTGTCTTTTTTGTCACCTCAAACTTCAAACCTGAATTGTCACTCGGTTTTTTTGAAAAAGCGAAGAGCGGTCCGCTATTGAACAAAAAATCAATGAAATTGTAAGTTGCTTCGATATCTAAGTCCGGTTCCGGGTTTATTATTTGAATGTCATTCAACTTCAAACTTCCATTCATTTTCCCACCACATTTCTTATAGATTGGTATTAATTTCTTGGTTGCTCTGAAAGCCATTTGAGTAAAAACTCTTTGCATTGTTTTTCTGGAAAGAGCCATTTCTTTCCGACACGATATTTCGGAAATCTTTCATCATAAAAGAAAGTCTCCTTGATAAAATTCAGACTCATATTTGTTTGTCTACATAGCTCTTTCATATCCCAAAAGGTGTATGAATCTCTGGCCTCATTCAATTTCTCTTCAATTTTTTGAATACAAAGCTGCTTAATTTGTTCTTCATTCACTTGAACAGATAACACCGAATCACTCCCTTATGATATAAGTGATCGTTCCTTTTTAGGAACAACAGGTTCAAAAAAATAGGCGATCGGTACGCCAAAATGAAAATGCATCTTTTTTGCATCCTCTAGAGAAAAGTCCCCGCCAAAACCATTTAACTTTTTACTAATAGTGTTAGGCTTCACTTTTAATAAAGCGGCCACGTCTTTGTGCTTAATTTCATTTTCTACAAAGTATGCTTTGATTTTATTGTATGGTTGTCTATTTCTAGTTTCCAAATCACCGCCTCCTTCCGTTCCGATTAAGGAACAACTCAAATATAAAACACTTTATTTTCTGTGTCAACAAAAAATGTTCCTAATATGGAATCATTTTTGGATAAAATGTTGCATTTAAGGAACACATATTATAAAATATTCCCATACAAGGAATATCGAATAGGAGAAGATAAAAGAATGAATGTATTTGGTGAAAGGTTGAAATCTTTACGTGATAAAAACAAACAAAGCATAAATGAATTGGTCTTAGAATTAAATAAAAAATATGAGACAAGTATCAGTAAAAGTATGATATCTCGGTATGAAAACGGACAATCGGATCCAAAAATGGAAATTGTACGGATCCTCGCTGATTACTTTGATGTATCCTCCGATTATTTAGTAGGTATATCTGATATGCAGGTCAAACCTTTGAAATTTAAAATCCATGAAGACGTAGAGACCATTGCTGCGCATCACGAGGGAGAAGATTGGACTGAAGAAGAGCTCGAGGAGATTCGTCGCTTTAAAGAATTTGTAAAATCAAAAAGAAAAAACAACCAGGAGTAGTCTATAAATGAGTTATGAAAACCTTTTAATTGAATCAGAAGATACAGTAACAGTATTCGAAAAGAAACTCAGCCGAAGAATAAAAGGTTTATATTCAGATGGCATTGTTTGGATAAATAAAAAGTTATCGAATACAGAAAAAAGAGAGGTTCTAGCTGAAGAATTAGGTCATCACTTTACAACTGCTGGCCAAATACTCGATCAGTCAACCGTACAAAACAGAAAACAAGAATTAAGAGCTAGAAATTGGGCTTACAAAAAATTAGTACCATTGAATAAAATTATTCAAGCCCATAAAGCAGGTATTAAAAACCGGTATGAACTCGCTGAGTTCCTAAATGTTACAGAAAAATTCTTAGACGAAGCTCTTAAAAGATATATTGAAGAGTACGGATTGTATAAAGAGGTAAACGGATTAACAATCTGCTTTCAACCATTAGGCGTAATCGAAATGTTTGAAACCTTTCAAGTATAAAAAATTTACCTGAAAATCGAACATATATTCTTATTTAGAGGTGTTAAAACATGGCAAGTTTTCGCAAGCATTCAAACGGAACATGGGAATATAGGATACGGTACAAAGATAAGAATTCGAACAAATACAAAGAAAAATCAAAACGTGGCTTTAAAACAAAAAAAGAAGCCCAGTTAGCTGCTGCACAAATAGAGACAGATATCGAATATTATGGATTCGCTACTGATGGAAAAGAAAGCATTAGTGAGTATTTCAGTAAATGGCTCGAAATATATAAAAAGCCGAACGTCAAGCCTATCACTTATTCACTTCAAGAAAGGAATGTAAGACTTAATATTCTACCACAATGGGGAAATCTAAAACTAAAAGATATAACCAGAACTGAGTATCAAAAATGGATCAATGAGCTAAGGGACGAATATAGTGAAGGCACTGTGAGGAGAATACATAGCATCATGAACACTGCATTAAATGATGCTGTGCACGAATTTAGGATACTGCGTGAGAACCCTGTCACCCGTATTAAAATCCCAAAGGAAACTAAAAACAACAAGGAAATTAAATTCTTTACTGTAGACCAATTAGAGAAATTTCTAAATCAGGTGAAAGAGCCTCAGAAAAATTCCAAATACAAACACTCAATACAGTATTATGTTTTATTTTCTCTCATGGCTCGGACCGGTCTACGGATAGGTGAAGCGCTCGCTCTAACCTGGGACGATATAGATTTTGAAGAGTGCACGATAAAAGTGAATAAAACACTAGTCTACCCGACAAATTCCACACCTTATCTTTCAACCCCTAAATCAAAAGCTGGCTTAAGAATAATCAAACTAGATGCGCACACTACTCAGCTTTTAAAAAAACACAGAATCAATAGACACGAGGTTGTTCTCAAATACAAAAACTATAAAAAACCGGAGACCGATATTGTGTTTTATCAGCATGATGGACGATGGTTGCGCACAAATGTTGTTAGAGAATACTTCAAAGAGATATGTAAAAGAGCTGATTTGCCAATATTGTCACCCCATGCATTAAGGCATAGTCACGCCGTGCATTTAATTGAGGCTAAGGCTGATTTGAAATTTGTATCTGAAAGACTTGGACATTCGAGCATAAAAATAACCGCAGATACGTACCTCCACGTCACCAAAAAAATTGAAAATGACGCATTAGAGATGTATCTGCGGTATACAAATTTATAATTTTGTGGGTGTTTTGTGGGTGGGGCCTCCCTGAAAACCAGTTAACCCCCTGCTGTATCAGGCTTAGCCTATACTACCTTCCATTTCGAATTTGATCAAACGGTTCATTTCAACTGCGTATTCCATCGGAAGTTCTTTTGTGAACGGCTCGATGAAGCCCATAACGATCATTTCTGTCGCTTCTTCTTCAGAAATACCGCGGCTCATCAAGTAGAAAAGCTGTTCCTCAGAAACCTTTGATACTTTCGCTTCGTGCTCCAATGAAATGTTGTCGTTCAGGATTTCATTGTAAGGGATCGTATCAGAAGTTGATTTGTTATCCATGATGAGCGTATCGCACTCGATGTTTGAACGGGCGCCGTCCGCTTTCCGTCCGAAGTGGACGATACCGCGGTATGTTACTTTTCCGCCCTGTTTAGAAATCGATTTTGATACGATTGTGGATGACGTATTCGGTGCAAGGTGAATCATTTTCGCACCTGCGTCCTGATGCTGTCCTTTGCCCGCAAGAGCGATAGAAAGCGTCATGCCGCGCGCGCCTTCACCTTTCAGAATGACAGCCGGATATTTCATCGTCAATTTAGAACCGATGTTTCCGTCTACCCATTCCATCGTCGCGTTTTCTTCACAAACGGTACGTTTCGTAACAAGGTTGTAAACGTTGTTCGCCCAGTTTTGGATCGTTGTATAACGGCAGTAGCCGCCTTTTTTCACGATGATCTCAACAACCGCGCTGTGAAGCGAGTTTGTTGTGTAGACAGGAGCCGTACATCCTTCTACGTAATGAACGCTTGCTTCTTCGTCAACAATGATCAGCGTACGTTCGAACTGACCCATGTTTTCTGAGTTGATGCGGAAGTAAGCTTGAAGCGGTGTTTCAACCTTCACGCCTTTTGGCACGTAGATGAAAGATCCGCCGGACCAAACAGCTGAGTTCAGCGCCGCAAACTTGTTATCAGTCGGCGGAATAACTTTCGCCCAGTGCTCACGGAAAATGTCTTCATTTTCTTTCAGCGCGCTGTCTGTATCTTTGAAGACAATGCCTTGCGCTTCAAGATCTTCTTTCATGTTGTGATAAACAACCTCAGATTCGTACTGTGCGGAAACACCCGCAAGGTATTTTTGCTCAGCTTCAGGAATACCGAGTTTGTCGAATGTCTGTTTAATTTCCTCAGGCACTTCATCCCAAGAACGCTCTGAACGCTCAGACGGTTTTACGTAGTACGTAATCTCGTCAAAGTTTAAAGAGTTTAAATCCCCGCCCCACTGCGGCATCGGCATGTTGTAGAAATGCTCAAGAGATTTCAGGCGGAAATCAAGCATCCATTGAGGCTCTTCTTTCATACGTGAAATTTCTTCTACGATTTCTTTTGTCAATCCGCGCTCTGAACGGAAAATGGAAACGTCCTTATCGTGAAAACCGTACTTGTATTCACCAATTTCAGGCATTTTTTTAGCCATCCATTTTCACTCCAATCTTTTAATTGCCGCCTTTTTCGCCAGCGACTCCTTTTTCAAGTGCTTTCCATGAAAGGGTGGCACATTTAATCCGGGCCGGGAATTTCGAAACGCCTTGAAGGGCTTCAATATCCCCGAGATCTATTGAGTCGTCATACTCTTTCCCTTGCATCATGTCTGAGAAGATCTTAGACATGGAAAGGGCGGTATCAAT
The DNA here is from genome assembly GCF_038008305.1 of Bacillus sp. FSL K6-2819. Classification (NCBI taxonomy): domain Bacteria; kingdom Bacillati; phylum Bacillota; class Bacilli; order Caryophanales; family Bacillaceae; genus Bacillus; species Bacillus sp. FSL K6-2819. Next base: position 3,159,362 of record NZ_JBBOYV010000001.1, read on the forward strand.
ATCTTTTCCTTTAATCGCCTGCGTCATCATGGAAGCTGAAGCCATGGAGATGGAACAGCCTTCCCCTTCAAATTTCGCTTCCTGAACGGTATCGCCGTCAAGCTTCATTGTCAGTCTGATCCGGTCGCCGCAAGTCGGGTTGTTCATATCGACGACGATGCTGTCATCCAAAACCCCTTTGTTGCGCGGATTTTTGTAATGATCCATGATCACTTGTCTGTACAATGTATCTAAATTTGCATTAAAAGACATTTGTAAAGTACTCCTTTGTCTTTTGGAGAGCTTCCGCGAGCTTATCTATCTCTTCCTCTGTATTATACAGATAAAAGCTCGCTCTCGCAGTAGCAGATACATCCAGCCATTTCATGAGCGGCTGGGCGCAATGATGCCCCGCTCTGACCGCAATGCCCTCTGCATCGAGGACAGTCGCGACATCATGAGGGTGAACATCATCAAGATTAAATGTCACAAGGCCCGCCCGCTCTTTCGGACCGTATACCGTCACGCCGTCAAGCTGTTCGAAACAGTCAAGCGCATAGGCAGCAAGCTTATGCTCATGCCGGGAAATCTCGTCGAGACCGATCTCTTCAAGAAAATCAATCGCGGCTCCCAATCCGATCGCGCCTGCAATAATCGGCGTGCCTGCTTCAAATTTCCACGGAAGCTCTTTCCAAGTTGATTCATAAAGCCCTACAAAGTCGATCATCTCGCCGCCAAATTCGGCTGGCTCCATATTCTCAAGCAGTTCTTTCTTGCCGTACAGCACGCCGATTCCCGTCGGGCCGCACATTTTATGGGAAGAAAGCGCGAAGAAGTCGCAATCCAAGTCTTGGACGTCGATTTTCATGTGAGGCGTGCTCTGGGCTCCGTCGACCACGATGACCGCGCCATTGTCATGAGCGATTTTAGCGATTTCTTTAATCGGGTTGATCGTGCCGAGTACGTTTGACACATGAGCGACCGCCACGATCTTCGTATGGCTTGTGACAGTCTGCCGGACGTCTTCTAACGAAAGCGTGCCGTCTTCCTGCATCGGAATATATTTTAAAGTCGCGCCGGTTGCTTTTACAGCCTGCTGCCACGGAATGATATTCGCATGATGCTCCATTTGGGTGATGACCACTTCATCACCGGGTTTTAAGTTGGCGCGGGCATAGCTCAGCGCCACCATATTCAGTGAAGTTGTCGTGCCTTTTGTGAAAATGACCTCAGTCATTGACTTCGCATTGATAAACTTACGGACTTTTTCACGCGCTCCTTCATAGCCGTCTGTCGCTCTTGTGCCAAGAGTATGGACGCCTCTGTGGACATTGGAATTGTATCGGTTGTAATACTGATCCACTGCCTCAATGACAGCCCGCGGCTTCTGAGAAGTCGCCGCGCTGTCAAGGTACACGAGGTCATGTCCGTTCACTTGCTGATGAAGGATCGGGAACTGTTCACGAATATCGGTGATATTCATTATTTTACTTTCCTTTCGATGACGGAGACGAGCTGTTTCTTAACTCCTTCAATCGGAAGCTCTTTTACCACCGGAGCAAGGAATCCGTAAATGACTAAGCGTTCCGCTTCTTCTTTCGGAATTCCGCGGCTCATTAGGTAGTAAAGCTGAATCGGGTCCACGCGGCCGACAGATGCCGCATGTCCTGCAGTTACATCGTCTTCATCAATTAAAAGAATCGGGTTTGCGTCACCGCGTGCTTTTTCACTCAGCATCAGGACGCGGGATTCCTGTTCAGCGTTTGCTTTAGACGCGCCGTGCTCAATTTTGCCGATCCCGTTAAAGATGGAAGATGCGGCATCTTTCATGACTCCGTGCTTCAGGATATAACCTTCGGAAGCCTTACCGAAGTGGATGATCTGCGTCGTAAAGTTTTCCGTCTGTTCTCCTCTTCCGACAACTACGGTTTTCGTATCGCCGTATGTGCCGTCTCCATAGAGGTTAGTCGTGTTTTCAGAAATCGTGTCGCCGTCGTTCATCAGACCGAGCGCCCACTCGATTCTGCTGTCGCGTCCGCGCGCGGCTCCGCGGCGGTTGACGTATGTTGTGACACCTGCTGACAGGTTGTCAACGGCACCGTACGTCACACTGGCGTTATCACCCGTGATCACTTCACTGATAATGTTGAACACAGCTTCTTTCGGATTCACCGTGCTGATGTAGTTCTCAACGTAAGTGACGGAGCTGTGGTCTTCAGCGACGATCAGCACGTGGTTAAACAATGCCGTGTCATTGCTTTCATGAACATAAACAGCCTGAACAGGCGTTTCCACCTGAACGTTTTTAGGAACATAAAGGAATGCTCCGCCGTTCATTAATGCCGCATGAAGCGCAGTCAATTTATGCTCGTCGACCTTTACGCCGTCTTTCATGAAATATTTCTCAACGAGGTCGCTGTGCTCACGGGCAGCTGTTAAGATGTCCGTGAAAATGACGCCTTTGTCTTTCAGCTCTTTAGACAGAGAAAGGAAAGCAGGCGTTTGGTCACGCTGCACATATAACGTTTTGTCTTCATTTTCGATGTCGATCAGCGCTTTTGCTTCATCAGCTAAATCTTCTAAAGAAGCAAGCGGCGCGTTTTCTACTGTATGCTTGTTGAACTTTGTAAAGTTCCAATTTGTGATTTTTGTTTTATCAGGCTTAGGCAGCGGCAGATCTTCAGCTTTTTCAAGAGCCTGTAAGCGCAGGTTTTTCAGCCAGGCAGGTTCTTGATGCTTTTCGGAAAAGCCTTTGACATATTCCTGATCTACGGATAGTTTCGTTTCCAATGTCATGTTTATCCCCCTAACGCTTACGCTTCTTGGCCTACAGTTTCGTCTTCAATGCCGAGTTCTTGTTTAATCCAGTCATAGCCTTCCGCTTCAAGGCGCTGCGCAAGCTCCGCTCCGCCTGATTTCACTACGCGTCCCTGCATCATAACGTGAACGACATCAGGCGTGATGTAGTTCAGAAGGCGCTGATAGTGAGTGATCATTAAGCAGCCGAAGTTTTCGCTGCGCATTTTGTTGATTCCTTTAGAAACGACTTTAAGCGCATCGATATCAAGACCTGAATCGATTTCGTCAAGAATGGCGATTTTCGGCTCGATCATCATAAGCTGAAGGATTTCGTTGCGTTTTTTCTCCCCGCCGGAGAAGCCTTCGTTCAGGTAACGCTGAGCCATTTCAGGGTCCATTTCAAGGAACTCCATGTTTTCGTCCATTTTGCGGATGAATTTCATAAGAGAAATTTCATCGCCTTCTTCGCGGCGTGCGTTAATCGCAGAGCGAAGGAAATCGGCATTTGTCACACCGCTGATTTCACTTGGGTACTGCATCGCAAGGAAAAGACCCGCCTGAGCGCGCTCGTCCACTTCCATTTCCAGTACATCTTTGCCGTCAAGCGTGATGCTGCCTTTTGTAACTTCGTATTTCGGGTGTCCCATAATCGCTGCTGAAAGCGTGGATTTACCGGTACCGTTCGGCCCCATGACAGCGTGGAATTCGCCGCCTTTTATTTCAAGGTTTACACCTTTTAAGATCTCTTTTCCTTCGATTTCAACGTGAAGATCCTTGATCGTTAATGTTGAAGCAGCCATATCTATACCTCCAAAATATATAATCATTATTCTCAATTTATTCTCATTCTAATTTTATAACAAATGAAAAGTAAATACAACTTTTTATATTACCCGGAACATTCCTAAAGTTTATCAAAGATCCAGGCGTAATTAAAGCTGTTTGAAACAGAAAAAGGGCGGAATTCCGCCCTTTTTTACTGACCGATTTTCTCATTAAGCTGCGCTGCGAGGAACTTGCTTTTTTGGTATTCAAGCTCCCTCTGCCGTTCGACTTCCATCCTTTTTGAAAGACGCCGTCCATATTCCTCGTAGCCGATGCCGTGTGACTTCTGCATCGCTTTTTCCATTTCAGGCGTATAGTCAAGGTCCAGTCTTTCATGGCTGGTGCAGATAATGAATCAATCCCTTCATTTGTTTGTTTCCATTGTAACAATGATCCGCTGCTCCGGCCAAAGAGAGTGTGCCCCTGAATCCTTTCGAATGTGCCGGAAACCGGCGCTGTTTTTATGTGAAAAGCGGTATTCACACGATTGCTCTTTCTAATGCGTCGTATGTCCGAATTCCTGAATGCACTGCTGCACGAGGGTCACTCCCTGACTGAGTGCTGCGCCTCCTCCGAATGCCGCCGCGACGCTGATGACCTCAAGGATGTTTTCCTCTGTCGCGCCCTGGTCAAGGCAGCCCTTCGTATGATAAATCATGCAAAATTCATCTTGAGCATTGATGCTGATGCCGAGAGCGATTAATTGTTTCTCTTTTTCAGTCAATGAATCCGCTGAGAAACACTGTTCAGTAAATTCATTAAACTTCCGTCCCATCATCGGCATTTTCTGCTCGAATATGCCTAAACCTTCTTTGTATTGTTTTAATGCGTCATGCAGGCTTTTGCCGTTATCCTGATATTGAGCCACTGCCATTTCCTCCAATTGTTAACCTTCCCTTTTATTATGGACAGTTCTCCGATTAATACCCGAAAAAAACCCCGGACGATTCATCCGGGGTTTTCGCTTTATTCAGATACAGGAAGTACGGCTCCGTCGTATTTTTTCTCAATAAAGTCTTTGATTTTCTTAGAGTGAAGCACTTCCATAAGCGCTTTGATTTTCGCTGATTTTTCGTCACCTTTACGAACGGCAATGATGTTGGCGTACGGGTTGTTTTTCGTTGATTCCACTTCAATCGCATCTTTTAACGGGTTCAGTTTGTTTTGAATCGCATAGTTGACGTTAATGAAGACTGCGTCGCCTTCTTCTTCATTATATGCTTTCGCCGTTAATTCAGGGGCGATTTTTTTGAATATCAGGTTTTTCGGGTTTTTCGTAATGTTTTTCGTAGTGGCGTCAATCGTTTTCACCTTCGGATCAAGTGTGATCAGTCCGGCTTTTTGAAGCATCGCCAGCATACGGCCTTGTTCTGCGACGTTGTTTGTCATGATGATGGTCGCGCCTTTAGGCAGGTCTTTCAATGATTTGTATTTTTTCGTGTAAATTCCGAAGGGCTCAAGGTGAACGGCTCCGGCATTTACGAGTTTGTAGTCTTTATTTTCTTTCATTTCCTGTTCAAGGTAAGGAACGTGCTGGAAGTAGTTCGCATCCACTTCTTTGTCAGCTAACGCTTTGTTGTACATTTTGTAATCGTTCAGCACTTTTACTGTTAATGTGTAGCCTTTTTCCTTCAGAAGCGGCTCCGCTTCTTTTAAAATTTCAGCATGCGGTGTTTTTGTCGCAGCGACGACGATTTCCTTTTTATTTGAGCCGTTTGATCCGCAGGCAGCCAAAACTCCCGCGAACACAAGCAGCAGCGCACTTAGTACAATCTTTTTCAATGTAAATCCTCCCTTATCTTTTGTCTATTATATTTGTAATCACATCACCGATAATTTGAATGATAAAGACGATGATGAGAATAAATACAGTTGCCACAAACGTTACATCTGTATTATTGGACTGGTATCCTTCTACATATGCAAGGTTTCCGAGTCCGCCTGACCCGATGGCGCCGGCAATGGCGGTAGATCCGATCAGAGCGATGGCCGTAACGGTGAGGCCTGAGATTAACGCAGGCATTGATTCAGGAATCAGCACTTTGAAGATAATCGTCGATGTCTTTGCTCCCATTGATCTGGCAGCTTCGATGACTCCTTTATTAACTTCACGGAGCGCGATTTCAACAAGGCGGGCATAAAACGGCGCAGAGCCGATAATCAGCGCGGGCAATGCAGCGTTCGGCCCTAAAATCGATCCGACCAAAAACTTAGTAAAGCCGAGAAGCAGAATAATTAAAATAAGAAACGGAATAGACCTGAAAATATTGACAACCGCCGCAATCACGGTGTTAATGATTTTATTTTCCCATAAGCTTCCCTTGCCCGTTAAAAAGAGCAGAAGACCGAGAATCGCTCCGATGACAAATGAAAAGGCTAAAGCAATGACCGTCATATAAAGGGTCTCGTATGTGGCCGTCCACAGCTCGGTTATATCAACGTTCGGGAACCATTTTTCAAACATTTGTGATCACCTCTGCTTCTACCTGTTTGTCTTTGATGAACCGGATCACGTTTTCTACTTCTTTTTCCTGACCGTCAATGTGGATGAATAAAGAACCGTAGGCTCCGTCTTTCGTCTGTGAAATTTTCCCCTGCAGAATATTGACGTCCACGTCAAAGTTTCGGATCATCTCCGTAATGAGGGGCTGTTCGGCAGCCTGCCCGACAAATGAAAGCTGAATCGTTTTTCCTGTCGCGGTTTCCTGCAGAAAATGCTGAATGGTTTCTTTCGTCTCCTCCGGTTCTGTCACCTGCTGAACGAAACGCTTTGTCATCGGCTCACGCGGGTTTCTGAAGACTTGGAGCACTTCGCCTTCTTCAACGACTTTCCCGTTTTCCATGACGGCGACTCTGTTGCAGATTTTTCTGATGACGTGCATTTCATGGGTAATGAGCACAATCGTCAGGCCGAGTTTGTCATTTATATCGGATAAAAGATCTAAAATTGAATCGGTCGTCTGCGGGTCTAGCGCTGATGTCGCTTCATCACATAGAAGGACTTTCGGATTATTGGCGAGCGCCCGGGCGATGCCGACACGCTGCTTTTGACCGCCGCTCAGCTGCGACGGATAAGATTTTTCTTTACCCTCTAAACCGACCAGTTTAATCAATTCATCGGCGCGGCGGACCCGTTCGCTTTTTTTCACGCCGGCGATTTCCAGTGGAAACATAATGTTCTCCCGGACGGTGCGCGACCAAAGAAGGTTAAAATGCTGGAAGATCATGCTGATTTCCTGACGCGCTTTTCTCAGTCCGCGGCTGCTTACTTTATTTAATTCCGTCCCCGCGACTTCCACGGTGCCCGACGTCGGCTTTTCAAGGCCGTTCAGGAGACGGATTAAGGAACTTTTACCAGCTCCGCTATATCCTATAATTCCAAATATTTCGCCCTTTTTGATATCAAGAGTGACATCTTGGACAGCATTGACATCCCCATGCTTCGCTTTGTAAATTTTTGAAACATTTTGAAGATGGATCAAAGCAATCACCTGCCTTACACTATTCTAAGAAATCTTCCGGGTTTCTCTGCAAAAGAAAAGCCTTTCTGCAAAAATGAGCAGAAAGGCTTATTGAAAAAGGCCTTTCTCTCATCTTCCAAAGCAGATCGCTTTGAGTGAATTGGCACCATTTCAACATTGTTGATGGTTGCCGGGCTTCATAGGGCACTTCCCTCCACCTCTCTTGATAAGAGAAAACATATTGTATTTTCGTCCGGAAATTCTTACTGTAGAATAGCACGGCGAATGATAAAAAGTCAATAAAATAAATAATGGGAGCTATTGTCACATAGTAGAATGGCAGTTACGGCCGCTTGCTGACCGCCTGAAAAAATCCATTTGTCAGCCAGAGGATGGCCTCCAGCTTCAGCAGGGCCCGGAATGATCCCTTCACTTTGAGTTTTCCGCTTTGGATGAGTTTCTGCAAAGAGACATCACCGTGCAAAAGATGGATAATTTCCGTCTGGTTTCCGTAAAAGGTCAAATTAGATTTTTCCTTTGAAGCCGCCGTTTTTCTCATTTCTCCCTGTCCGTTAATTGAGACCGTTAAGGCTTCTGTTTCTCCTTGGAATGTAATCAGCAGCGTTGAGGCATTTAATAGCGGTTTCAAAAACAGATGCTGTCCGTCATTCTCTAAAACTTCTATTTTCTCCACTCGTATAACCTCCCGTTTTAATGGCCATACATACACATTTCTCTTTTTAACGGACAGAACCCTTTATAAACCGCACGACATTTTCCTGTAAAAATTGTCACATCGGGAACGTTTGCGATGTTTTTTGTTTAATCAGCTCATATAAATAGGAAACGGAGCGGAAGGCGTATCCTTTCTCAACAAGCTCTCCGCCTTTAAACAGCAAAAAGCACGGAACGCTCTCAATCTGATAGGCTTTGGCGAATGCGGGGGAATAATTCACGTTGTTTTTATAGAAGGCGGCTTCGGGCAGCATTTCTTCGACGACGGAAAGCATTTTGGACGCCAGCTGGCATGTGCCGCAAAACGGGGTGTACAAATACAGGAGATAGACGTCATCCTGAATCGATTCGAGTTCATTTTCTTGGAGTTCTTTCATTTTGATTACCACCTCAGGTCGTTCTTTTTCAAAAATACAGGGTCTGCATCAAGGCCGGCTCTGATCAGTACAGATGCAAGATGATGGCCCGGGCACGATTCGACTTGCCTGTATGTTCTGTCTATGCAGATATGGCGCGCTTCGGGCAGCTCCCGTTTCAGCTGTTTTCTTAATTTTTCTCCGGAGTCGTCTGCGTCCGTTAAAATATACACGTCTCTGTCAAACAGGCGGTCCGCCAAATCTTCCAGTTCAGTTTGGCCGATCGTTCCGTTTGTACAGATGATTTCCGCGGGTTCGATGAGCACTTCCCTGACTTTGATTTTATCTGATTTTCCTTCTACGATTATGACCTTTTCATCTCCGTTGAACATAAGCGCATCACCTGCCGATTGTTTTAGGCTCAATTGAAAAAGAAGGCAGTGAAATTCACCGCCAACAGTTAACACCAGCCGTTCTCATAATCGCAATCCACATATTTCGGATCGTTGCCGTTTATGACATCGGCTGTTTTATAAAATTTTTGATTTTCAAATAGAAAGCCCTGTTTGAGCTCGTACTGGTTCATGCCTGTCATCTCGCCGATGGCTTCATTTTCATGAAACAAGGAAAACCGGCCGTTTTGAAAGCGGCCCGTGATGTTCTCCGTGACATCGACCTTTTGTTTATCAAAAGCCATATTGGACACCTCCCGTTACAGATAGAATGTCCAAATGGCCCTTTTGCTATCCGATCAGTCTTCCTGTGTCATTTCGTCATATTGCTCGGAAGTCATGAGGTTTTCGATTTCTTCAGCATCAGCCGGTTCCACGACGATCATCCACGCTTTTTCATACGGAGACTCGTTTACGAATTCAGGACTGTCATCAAGGTCTTCGTTCACTTCCGTTACGGTTCCGTTAATCGGTGCGTACAGTTCGGATACGGTTTTGACAGATTCTACGCTGCCGAATGGCTCGTCCGCTTTAATTTCAGCGCCGACTTCAGGAAGCTCGACAAATACGATGTCGCCAAGTTCGGATTGCGCGAAGTGTGTAATCCCGATACGGGCTTTTCCGTCCTCAACTTTTACCCATTCGTGCTCTTTGGAATAACGCATATCTTTCGGTGTGCTCATCTAAATCCCTCCATTTTTTTCTTATAATAAGAAGATACCATAATTCTTTGAACCTGGCATTACATCCAATATTTTTCGAATTGGTCTTCTTTAAAGCCGACAGTGACTTTTTCGCCGTCTGTCGTAATCGGGCGCTTCAGGAGCATACCGTCTGATGCCAGGAGTTCAAGCTGTTCATCCTCTGACATGTGGTACAGTTTTTCCTTTAAGTTCAGCTCGCGGTATTTCATGCCGCTCGTGTTGAAAAACTTTCTGAGCTCAAGGCCGCTCTTTTCGTAGAGGTCTTTGATTTCTTCTTTCGTCGGTGTTTCTTCCACAATATGTATTTCGTTTATTTCCTTACCGCGGTCTTCCAGCCATTTTTTCGCATTACGGCACGTTCCGCATTTAGGGTACCAGTAAAAATTTAACGACATCTTCTTCACCCCTCGTAAATGATCGTCGTTATTTTAACACAATCACTGGTAAAAACCTATAACGTTGCTTCATGAAAAAGCGCTCCGGATGAAGGAGCGCTTACAGCATGTGATCAAACCGTATATTTTTCTTCACGGAAGACAGCGGCAGCCACTTCACGTTTTTTCTGAATGAGATTTTTCGGTGTCAAACGCGTCAGTTTGCGCAGCACAGAAAGCATCATGCGGAGGGAATCTCCTTCCTCCATGGCGATGAGTGATTCTTTGGCGTGCGCTTCAATGTTCTGAAGGGCTTCCTGGGCAAAGATTTCCGTATATAACAGCTTCTGCGCAGCTTTTTCGGCACCGTCCGCCGCAATCGCTTTTTCCGTTCTGAGGACGGCAGATTCCAAAGCGTACAGCGCGCTGACGATATCGGCAATGTTCACCATGATTTCCTGCTCGCCTTCGATCTCTTTTCCGTATTTCTGCGCCGCAAGTCCCGCTGTCAGCAGGGCGATCTTTTTCGCCTGTCTGACAATGTATTTCTCCTGTTCAAGAGGCTCTGAGCCCGGCTCTTCAGGCATCAGCATCATGAGCTCTTCCTGGAGCGCTTTCGCTTTTTCAAAGAGCGGAAGCTGCCCTTTTACGGCTTTTTTCAGGAACGTGCTCGTTACGATCAGGCGGTTGATTTCATTTGTGCCCTCGAAAATTCTGTTGATTCTGGAGTCACGATAAGCGCGCTCCACTTCATATTCCTGCATAAACCCGTAACCGCCGTGAATTTGAACGCCTTCGTCGGCAATGTAGTCAAGTGTTTCAGACCCGCACATTTTGTTGAGCGAGCATTCAATCGCGTACTCGGCGATTGACTTTGCGACTTCGCGTCCGTCTTTTTGCGCTTCTTCCGTCAGTCTGCTCATATTATCTTCGAACAAACCCACTGTTCTGTATACAGAGCTCTCCATCGCGTACAGCCTTGCTGACATCGTCGCAAGCTTTTCCTGAGTGAGCGTGAAGCTTGAGATCGGCGTTTTAAATTGTCGGCGCTGGTTTGCGTAAGCGGCAGACAGCTCAATCACCCGTTTAGAAGCGCCGATTGTGCCGACGGCAAGCTTGTAACGCCCGATATTCAGGATATTAAAGGCGATGACATGGCCTTTTCCGATTTCGCCGAGAAGGTTTTCTTTCGGCACTTCCGCCTGATCTAAAATCAGCGTTCTTGTCGATGAACCCTTAATCCCCATTTTTTTCTCTTCTGGGCCCGTTGACACGCCAGGATAATTTTTTTCTACGATAAATGCGGAAAACTTATCTCCGTCCACTTTAGCATAGACGACAAAGACATCTGCAAAGGCGGAGTTTGTAATCCATTGCTTTTCTCCATTGAGAATATAGTGTGTGCCCGCTTCATTCAAAACGGCCGTTGTTTTCGCGCCGAGGGCATCTGAACCTGAACCCGGCTCAGTTAAGGCGTAGGCCGCGATTCTTTGTCCTGAAGCCAAGTCCGGCAAATATGTTTTCTTCTGCTCTTCCGTGCCGAAGAACACGATCGGCAATGAACCGATACCGACGTGAGCGCCGTAAGAAAGCGAAAAGCTGCCGGCACGTGAAAACTTTTCCGTAATGAAGGCTGAACTGATTTTATCCAGACCGATGCCGCCGTACTCTTCAGGCACATCCGCTCCGAGGAGACCAAGATCTCCGGCTTTTCTCAGCAGTCTGACTGAGTGCTCAAACTGATGGTTTTCAATTTCATCAATATAAGGAAGAACATCGTTTACGACATAGTCTTCTGTCGTTTTGCCGATCATTTTATGTTCGTCTGTAAAATCCTCCGGTGTGAATACTTGATCATATCCCGTTTCTTCAATCAGAAAGCTGCCGCCTTTTTTGACGTTGACCGTTTCCTGTTTCATGTTCGTTTCCCCCTTTTTTTAAATGAGCTCAAATACGCCGGCAGCGCCCATGCCGCCTCCGATGCACATCGTCACCACGCCGAATTGCTCGTTTCTCCGTTTCATTTCATGTATGAGTGAAAGGGTCAGCTTCGCCCCAGTGCATCCGAGCGGATGTCCGAGCGCGATGGCGCCTCCGTTTACGTTCACCTTTTCTTCATCTATTCCGAGCGATCTGATAACTTGAATGGCCTGTGAAGCAAAGGCCTCATTCAATTCAAAAAGCCCGATATCCTGTAATTCGAGTCCGGCAAGCTTGAGCGCCCGCGGAATGGCTTCAATCGGTCCGATCCCCATTACCTCTGGCGGAACGCCGCCTACGGCAAAGGAACGGAATTTGACAAGCGGCGCCAATCCGAGCGACGAAGCTTTTTCGCGATCCATCAGCATGACAGCCGCCGCGCCGTCACTTGTTTGTGAAGAGTTCCCGGCCGTCACGGTTCCCGTTTTAGAAAACGCCGGACGGAGCTTCGCTAAAACGTCAGCCGATGTGCCCGGACGCACGCCTTCATCTTGAGAAAAGATAAATTGTTTTTTCCGAGGCTTATGGTCATCACCGATTTCTGTCAGCGACACTTCAACCGGTACGATTTCGTCATTGAATTTCCCTTCTTTAAGGGCTTTTGCGGCATTCTGATGGCTCCGGACGGCAAATGCATCCTGGTCTTCTCTGGATACGCCGTACGTTTCGGCGACCTGTTCCGCTGTGTGTCCCATGCTCATGTAATACTCAGGCGCATGCTCCGCCAAAGCGATATTCGGGCGGGTCACATGCCCCATCATCGGTACTTGCGACATGGATTCGGCACCGCCCGCAATTACGGTGTCACCAGCGCCGAGCATGATTTTTTCAGCTCCGTAAGCGATGGATTGGAGTCCGGAAGAGCAGTAGCGGTTCACCGTAATAGCCGGCACCGTATGAGGAAGCCCCGCCAGCGCACCGATATTACGTGCCATATTTAATCCTTGTTCGGCTTCAGGTGTTGCACATCCGATAATTAAGTCATCGATATTTCCTTCATAGCCGCCTGCCCGTTTCAGCGTTTCTTTCACACAAAGCGCGCCTAAATCATCAGGACGAACGGCTGCAAGCGACCCTTTTTTCGCTTTACCGACCGGAGTTCTCGCACCGGCCACAATGACTGCTTCTCTCATAAACACCCTCCTAGTTCCGTAAAGGTTTGCCTTTGACCAGCATATGCTGCATTCTTGCTTGAGACTTCGCCTCGCCAGCGAGGCTTAAAAAGGCTTCTCTTTCAATCTCGAGTAAATATTCTTCTGAAACCTCCGTGCCGAACGGAACTCTTCCTCCGGCAATGACATGAGCCAGCTTCTTCGCAATCTTCATATCGTGATCTGATAAATAACCCGACCGTCTCATTTGATCTGCTCCGAGCAGTAACGCCGCACAGCCGGTTTCCCCGGTGACTCTCACTTTTTTGCGGGCTGGCGGGCGGTATCCGCTGTCATATAAGGAAGCGGCCAGCTGTTTCGCATCGTGCAGCAGGTGATCCTGATTCATGCTGACACGGTCAGCCGCGGACAAAATCTGCATATCACGCGCTTCGTGCGCCGAACCGGACACCTTGGCAAGCGCAATGGTTTCAAAGGTTTTAATGGCCGCGTCCATCAGTTCGCTTCCGCTGTTCAAGTAATTCATGTACAGCTCTTTATTTCCTCCGCCGCCCGGAATAAGACCGACGCCGGTTTCAACAAGACCCATATACGATTCGCTCGCCGCCTGAACGCGTGCCGCCGGGAGACAGACTTCCGTTCCCCCGCCGAGTGTCATCCCAAACGGCGCCGCCACAACAGGTTTGGCGCTGTATTTGATGTTCAGCATCGTCTGCTGAAAACGGCGGATGACAAAATCGACTTCCATGAAGTTATCATCCTGAGCTTCCATTAAAATCATCGCAAGGTTTGCCCCCGCGCAGAAATGTCTGCCTTGGTTTCCGATGACAAGTCCTTTATAATTCCGCTCTGTTTCCTCAAGCGCATTGTCAATCATCTGAATAATGTCTAAGCCGATCGCATTGCTTTTCGTATGAAATTCCAGAAGCGCGACATCATCGCCGAGATCAATCAAACTTGCTCCGCTGTTTTTGCTGATCACGCCCTTTGTTTCTTTTAACGTTTGCAGGCTGACGCGTTTCGGATTTTCTTTTACTGCCCTGTATTGGCCGTCTGAATAGTAAAATTGTGTTCCGTTTTCCTTCATATAAAATGTTTCATGACCCTGATCAAGCATTTCTTTCACCCAGCCGGGCAGTTTTGCGCCTTCTTGTTCAAGCCGCTCCGCTGATTTTCTGACACCGATGGCATCCCACACCTCAAACGGGCCGAGCTCCCAACCAAAGCCCCATTTCATGGCGTCGTCAATCGCTTTTATATCATCAGCGATCTCACCAAGAAGCTGAGCTGAGTATAAGAGGGTTTGCGACGTAATATTCCAAAGCAGTCGTCCGGCGCGGTCATCAGCATAAATAAGCGCTTTCATTTTGCCTTTGGCACCCTTTGCCTGTTTGGCGGCTTCTAAAGCGGGTGTTTTCATTTTCGTGCGCTCGCCGTATGTCATGGTTAGCGGATCGAGCTCATATATTGTTTTACCTTCTTTTTTGTAAAAACCTTGACCTGATTTGCTGCCAAGCCAATTGTTTTTCAGCATGTCATTCATAAATTCCGGCAGCTTAAACATGTCTTTTTCAGCGCCGTCGGCTTTATCATAAACATTTTTTGCCACATGAGCGAATGTATCAAGCCCCACAACGTCAAGGGTTCTGAAGGTCGCGCTTTTCGGTCTGCCGATTAAAGGCCCGGTCACCGTATCCACCTCGCCGATGCCGCAGCCGGAAGAAAGCATTTCTCTTACCGTGACTAACAAGCCGTACGTACCGATGCGGTTGGCGATAAAGTTAGGCGTGTCTTTGGCGATAACGACACCTTTCCCGAGCGTGTTTTCTGCAAATGAAGTCATAAACTTCAGCACGTCAGGATCTGTTTCCTGAATCGGAATGATTTCCAGAAGCTTTAAGTAACGGGCCGGATTAAAGAAATGGGTTCCTAAGAAATGAGCTTTAAAATCGGCAGATCTGCCTTCCGCCATCTTTGTTACGGAAATACCGGACGTATTGCTGGACACGATGCTTCCAGGTTTCCGGTATTCATCAACAAGTGAGAAAATCTGTTTTTTCACGTCAAGATTTTCTACAACGACTTCAATAATCCAATCGGCATCCTTCAATTGAGCAGCGTCATCTTCCAAATTCCCCGCCGTTATATAGTCGAGATTGGAAGCTGAAGTCAGCGGCGCCGGTTTTTGCTTCAGCAGTTTTTTCATGGCCGATCGGCTCAGTCTGCTGCGGACCTCCGGGCTTTCTAATGTCAGCCCTTTTTTCACCTCATCCTTTGTCAGCTCGTTTGGCACAATATCAAGCAGCAGGACGGGAATTCCGATGTTAGCCAAGTGCGCGGCAATTCCGGACCCCATGACGCCTGATCCGAGAACGGCTGCCTTCTTTATAAACTTGTGCATGAGTCATCCCCCTTGAACTTTGAATGAATAGTCATTCATTTTTTCGGCAAAAAAAATGAAACCCTTTTCTTCTTTCATCTTAAAAGATTTTCCGGATGACTTCAATAGCAAATATGGAATTTTTTTAAATTTTTCGCCTTCCGCATGTTCTCTGCCGGGGACGGGAAACTTAAACGCGGAGGTGAAGGGAATGGTGAGAGGGAGAAAAGATCCGTCTTCTGGCGCAGTGAGCGCGGCCAGCATGAAAGGAAATGCGGGACCGAAGCAAAAATACGGCGGCGGCAAACGGACGAGCCAAAATCAGCAATATAAAAAAGAAAACATGGAATAACATACTGCGGCTGCTTTTTAAGCAGCCGTTATTTTTTGAAGATTCCTTTCAGCACGAACGCCGCATTTAGCCGTACCAATCGGTTCCGTACGGGACGTACACCCTCATCCTGTATCCTTCTTCGGCAAGCTCCTTCTGCCGCTCCGTTCTGATACCGTACAGCATTTGGAATTCGAACTGCCCGCGGGGAATTTGATGGTCGCTGACGAGTGTTTTCGTATAAGAAATGATGTCATCATCATGTGTCGCCACCGCTGTTTCATGGCCGCTCAAAAGCTGCAGCTTAATCAGCTGCTGGAAATGAAGGTCGGTCCCTTTTTTATCGGGAAACGCCACGGCTACCGATTCTTTATAAGCGCCTTTTACAAGCCTGAGCCGCGGCTTGTATGGCATCAGGCTGCTGATATCTTCAGCGGCGCGGTACAAATAAGCCTGAATGACGGTTCCTAGCATCGGAAAATCCGGCTTGCACCGCTTATATAAATCAAGCGTACGGCCGCATCTGGAATAGTCCTCCATGTCAATCGTTACGGGAACGCGGCGTTCTTTCGCTTCCGTCAATATGTCTCTGACATGCTGTTCCGCGAGTTTCTCGGAAATATCCAGACCGATGGATGTTAATTTAAGAGACAGCTCACAGTCCAATTGATGATCGGCGATCGCCCTGATTGCTTTTTTACATTCTTCGGCCGTCCTTCTTGCATCTTTCTCTGAACCTGCATATTCACCAAGGTAATCAATCGAAGCCGATAACCCGTTTTGGTTCAGCCGCTTTACCGTTTTCACGGCTTCTGTGAGTGTTTCCCCCGCAACAAATCTTCCCGCGCCGAAGCGGAGGCCGTAAGCCTGGGCGAATTTCGTAAGCATTTTATTTTTCGACAAAAATAAACATATGCTCCGCAGCATGGATGAACTCCCTCCTTTTTCTTTTTTTCGTGCATGAAATCCCGATCGCAGAGAAAGCTAAAAAGAACAGAATTGAAGGAGGCGTTTAAATGAACAACCAAGAGCAGCACGGAAACTTGCCGCCTGCCGTCATCTCAACGAAAGACCATTTGTACCTTGAGGACATGCTGAACTGGAATCTGCTTGCCATGAAAAAAGCTCATTTTATGGCGGAACAATGCCAGAATCAGACGTTAAAACAAGAGCTTGAACAAATCGGCCGGATGCATCAGAAGCATTATCAAAACATATTGGGCCACTTGAATCCTGCTCAAGGCGGACAGACAACAACAGGCTATATGCAATAGGAGGACAATACATGGAACAGCAAAATCAAAAAATCACTAACCCGCAAACGCCCGTGCCCAATACGGCGCAAATGAATGACAGAGACTTGGTGAATGAGCTGCTGACGACGGAAAAGTATATAACAACTTCATATTGCACAGCCCTGCATGAGCTCAGCCATGAGTCTCTTTATCAAGATATTCAGGCCATTTTCGATGAGTCACAAAAAGCGCAAAGAAGATTATACGATGTGATGTTTCAGAATGGCTGGTATTCCATTGAAGCAGCCGATACCCAAAAGCTTCAGCAATCGTATCAGAAGTTCCAGCAGACGATTCAGCAGCAGTCACCCTACCAGCAGTAACATGAAGAAAAAGGATTTGATGTTTTCGCCAAACATCAATCCTTTTTTTATTTTTGCACAAAAGGATTGACTTACCATTAATCCTTATTTATATTTAACTAATGTTAATTATTTTTCAAAGGAACCAGATGAGGAGGAATTATGAAAAACGCGGATCAATATGTGTCTGATATCCAAAAATCTCTTCAGACGCTGCTGCAAAACATACAGCCGGAAATGATGGAAAGCATGGCGATGCATGAGGTGACGCCTGCCCAATTATTTGTTTTAGCCAGCCTGAAAAAGCACGGGAGCTGCAAAGTTTCCGAAATCGCGGAACGCATGGAAGTAAAACCGAGCGCAGTGACGCTGATGGCCGACCGCCTCGAGCAAAAAGGACTCATCGTCCGCAAACATAATCAGCAGGACAGACGTGTCATCGACATCAGCCTTACCAAAAAAGGCGAAAAAAAATTCGAAGATGTCGTGGAAGGAAGAAAAGCGATATTAGCGCGAAACCTATCCGTTCTGACTGATGAGGAACTGCTTCAGTCCATGAACATTATCCGCAAAGTAGCGGAAGCCGCTGAGCAATACGCGGCGGATAAAAAAGAAAATGAATAGAAAAGAGGAGCTGCCAAAACATGAGTATTGAACAAAAAGATCCAAAACGCGCATTATTAATAACCGGTTTAATTATCGCCATGTTTTTCTCGGCCCTTGACGGCACCATCGTAGGAACGGCGATTCCTAAAATCGTGGGTGACCTCGGGGGATTAAGCATGATGACGTGGCTGACCACGGCATATCTTTTAACTTCGACGACTATCGTTCCGATTGCGGGGAAACTTGCAGATTTATTGGGGCGCCGCGTCGTATATGTGTCAGGTTTATTGATTTTTATGGGAGCTTCCGCACTGTGCGGAATGGCCAGCAACATGACGGAACTGATTATTTTCCGCGGCCTTCAGGGAATCGGCGGCGGTGTCATGATGCCGATGGCCATGATCGTCATCGGGGATTTGTTCACAGGGAAACAGCGTGCCAAGTTCCAAGGGCTTTTCGGGGCGATTTACGGTCTTGCTTCCGTTATCGGCCCGCAAATCGGGGGCTGGATTGTTGACTCTTTAAATTGGAAATGGGTTTTCTATATCAACCTGCCTGTCGGAATCTTAGCTGTGATCTTTATCGCAAGAGGACTTCAGGGCAGAAAACAGACTGGGCCGATTAACTTTGACATCGCCGGCATCTTCACAATGATCGTCGGAATCGTCAGCCTCCTTCTCGCGCTCAGCTTCGGAGGAAAGGATTACGCATGGGGATCATGGCAGATTATCGGTCTCTTTGTACTTGCGCTTGTCGGAATTGTCGGATTCGTGTTCGCTGAAATCAAAGCAAAAGAGCCGATTCTTCCGATGTATCTGTTTAAAAACAGAACGTTTACCGTACTGAATCTGATCGGCTTTTTCATGAGTATCGGCATGTTCGGCGCCGTCACGTTTGTTCCTTTCTTTATGCAGGGAATTATCGGCGTCAGCGCCACCGCGTCCGGAACGATTATGACGCCGATGATGGTATCTATGATCATCACAAGTATTATCGGAGGCCAGCTGGTTTACAAAATCGGGATTAAACCGCAAATCATGATCGGTATGCTGATCATGGCCGTCGGCTTCTTCTTATTGACAACTTTGCAGCTGGATACCAGCAAACTAGCGGCTACGTGCTATATGGCCGTGATCGGTCTGGGAATGGGACTCGTCATGCCGCTTCTCACGCTCGCTCTGCAAGAAACGTTTTCAAAAGAAGAGCTTGGCGTCGTGACTTCTTCAAGCCAATTTTTCCGGATGATCGGGGGAACGTTCGGCATTACGGTGCTAGGCGCTGTCATGAATGCCAGATCCGGAAGCCTTTTATCCGACAGACTGGTGCCTTACTTAGACTCACTCCCGAAACAGGCAAGTGCCTTTGCCGAGCAGTTTAAAGGTATGATTGACAAGAATCCTGAAGGACTGCTTCAATCCCTGTTCAGTCAGGAATCGATTAAGCAGATTCCGGCCGCGTTTTCTTCCCATATCGTGCCGGTTTTGAAAACGTCACTGATGGATTCGCTTCACAGCGTGTTTTTCACAGGGCTGGCCTTTATCGCAGCCGGATTGGTCCTGACACTGTTTGTCAAATCAATTAAGCTGACAAACAAAAAAACAGGCAAAGAAGAAGAAAAAGCGAAAGCCGTTTAATAGAGAAAAAGCCCGCGAATGCCGCGGGCTTTTTTTATATCATCTGGGCCATCCCGTTTCCGAAAGACCAGTCTTCCGCCGCATTGCCCGAGAGGACGATAAACTCGGTGTATTGACTTGTGAAGATATTCTAGCAGAAAAATCAACGTTTTGAATGCAACAAATTTTTAACTATTTCAGTTGCAACGTTGTTAAATTAATCTGTATTTTAGTGAAAGTAAATGTAACTTTTTCTTAATAAGTTACTTTTGAGAAGATCTATTTCTCCCCATCGCTACTTAGGAAATATATGTTTTAATAGAAGAATGAAATAATAGAAATAAAGGAGATTGAAAATGATCAAATAAACCGCAATTTTTTCATAATGGGAACAGCGATTTTTATAACAAAAAAGACTCCAAAAATCGAAGCCTCTTTACCAAAAACTATTTGTTTTCAACTTTATCTTTCCATTTCTTAATTGAGCGTTTTGACATACCGTCAGAACCTTTGGGAATTAAAGGGACATTAGAATTATAAGCCTCAGCATTAAATCCAATAAAAATAAATGGTTGTCCTTCAGTAAGTTCAAAATAAGGTTCTAATTCCTCGAAATTGGTAACACGATCTGTAAGATAATAGGCCAATTGTTTAATAGGCATAAGGATAATAGCCAAATCAATTTCGCCATGTTTTAATCCTAATAGAAGTTTGTTCATTGAACGGTGGGCAGAACTAATATTTCCTGTTTCAAATTCCATACCTACACGTTTAAGTTCACTGTTTTCTATGAACTCTTTATAAACATCAATCGGACCACCTTTTTTCTTTTCAAGTTTAAGTATATCAAGGGGTTTTTCTCTATACCAGTTATATGTATCTTCAAGTAAGGTGTAACATAGTTCTTTAATTGGTACTACACCGTTACAATTCTTTTCGGTGTTGTTAATCGTGAAGGTTTTTGAGGTTGCTGGCCAAATAGGTGAACAAATAGATGTTTTAACTTCATTGTATGCTTGTTGAATTAACTTATCTTTAGATAGTAATTCTTTTGCTTCATCAGTAATAAACTCTTTTTCTACTTCCATTCTAATTTGCCCCCACTTATTTCTTTTGTTCACAGTTGCCGATTGTAGTAAAATCAAGTAAGTCCTTTGGTTGAACACCGAGTGCTTTAGAAATCTTTTCAATATTGTCTAAGGAAACATTTCTTGTTCCTCGTTCAATATCAGAAATGTAGGTTCTGTGTAGGTCACATTCAAAAGCTAGTTTTTCTTGTGACATATTACTTTTGGACAATCTAATTTGACGAACTTTTTGACCAAATAATAATCTGATATTGTTAGTCATAGTACCTCCTGATAACAATTGACGCTTGTTTAAATGGAATGATAAAATCAAGTAGACTATAGGTCTACAGACTATAAGTTACACGAGGTGTATAATATTGCGTTTTTTTTCTGTTTTTGACATTGTTAAAAATAAAGCGAATCAGTTAGGGTATACGGAAACTGAAATGTATGCTGTATTGAAAAATTACAATGTGAATAAGAAGGATTTACTCGCCTATAAAGAAAATGGAGTTATTCCAACAGATAAAGTGTTGAATGGAATACTTAGTTATCTTGGAATGACTAAAGTAGAATTAGAATTAAAATTAGGCAGGATACCGGCTGGGTTAGAGGATGTGTTCTTAAATAACACAAAAGAAATTGCCAAGATCCTCGAAAATAAAAATAGTGTTAAACTAAACGAATTTAATTCTATTCAAGAAATCAAACCTTATTTTTATACTGATCTTGGAAAATTATACAATGGGGATTGTTTAGAACTGTTTAAACAAGTTCCTGATGAAAACGTGGACACTATTTTTGCTGATCCACCATTTAACCTTGATAAAGAGTATGATGAGGGTGTAACAGATAAAAATTCCTTTAGCGGATATTTGGATTGGTATTATAAATGGATAGACGAGTGTATCAGAGTTTTAAAACCAGGCGGTTCTTTATTCATTTATAATATTCCAAAATGGAACACTTACCTTTCTGAGTACTTAAATAGGAAATTGAATTTTAGAAACTGGATAACTGTAGATATGAAATTTGGACTTCCAATTCAGAATAGATTATATCCAGCAAATTACAGCCTTTTATACTATGTAAAAGGTGATAAACCTAAGACATTTAATGTTCAAAGGATACCTCTACAAACTTGCCCTCATTGTGGTAGAGAAATAAAAGACTATGGCGGTTACAAGAATAAAATGAACCCAAAGGGTGTAACTCTTTCTGATGTTTGGTCAGATATTTACCCTGTTAGACATAGTAGTTCAAAAAATAGAAAGTTCAATGAATTATCAGTTAAATTACTTGATCGTATAATAACTATGAGTACAAATGAAGGTGACGTTGTTTTAGACCCGTTTGGAGGAAGCGGTACAACATTTGCTGTAAGTGAAATGTTAGGTCGTAAATGGATTGGTTTTGAGTTGGGGAATTGTGAAATTATCAAAGAGAGACTTAAAAATAAAGACAAAGATAAAAAGCTGTTAGGTAAAGTTTATGAAGAAAAAAACAAGCTGTTCCCTAATAGGGTTAAAGAATTACGTAAAAAAAATGGTTTATGGATTGATGATGATTTTAGACAAGACCATGAGGGAAATTCTAAAGGTGATAAAAAAAACGAAAACAATGACCAAATTTCATTAAGTCTAGAATGATAATTATCTTTTAAAAAAAGTCGATATTTAAATACTCACTGAAAAAAAAATATACTTTTGATAAGGACTTTAGAGAGATTTTTACTGCATTAAAGAATTGGAAAAACCAGATAAAAAATGGTGAATGGACTTCCTAATAGAAGTCCATTTTATATTGTAAGTTAGTCTATATGGATCGATCCTCATGGAAAAAGATGATCTATTCGTAAAAATTCTTCTCTTATTTTTGAATCTTCAAACACTACATAAATGTCATTGGAAATTAATCTTATATTGACCTTGCATTTCCTTGCCGATCTCCACTATCTCAGTATGCATTAAATCGGTATCTTCCGGAATTAAGGAAGCTTCATATTCATTAAGGTTTTTTCTTCTGTTAGGGCTTGCTGAAACAGTGGAGCGTACTCTAATTTTAGTTCTGTTTTAGTCCGCCCAGCTCTTCTAACATGGAATTAACAATCTAAACTTAAGAGTCAATTTCCTTAGCCTAGGCTTTTAAATAAATCCGTTCTGAAAGATCAGCCCCTTCTTGGTCTAAAGGGTTAGCGGTCATAGCTTCCGGCACCTCTCTTTGATGCCGAAAGCTTTTTATTGTTTTTTTCTGTGATCTTCATTGAGCTGTTTAATGTGCTGTATCGCAGCTTTGATGCCCTCTTTGGCGTCCGGGTAGGATTCATTCCAATGTTTTACGAGGGGAGGCATGCTTTTTGCGATATGTGTATACAAAATCCACTGCCTGACTTCTTCCTTTAGATCCGGATTTGTTTCTCCAAGCAATAGTTCTGTGTATTTTTCAAGCAGGCCGTCCAGCTGCTGCTGTAGCTTCTCTTCCATACCGTTCCCTTCCCTTTTCCATGATTATGACAATCGGGCGGTGAGGGCCGCTTCCTGCACGATACATCTGCCGCGTCCGTGCGGAATGCAAAGCGGCGTGCCGAACAGCGGGTCCTGTGTTACCTGGCAGTTCATCGCAAATACATTCTGCACAAGCTCACAAGTAATGACTTCTTCGGGACGCCCCTCTGCGTAAATCTGTTTATCCTTAATGGCTACCAGATAATGAGCATAACGGCATGCCAGATTGAGGTCGTGCAGCACCATGACGATCGTCCGTTTTTCTTTTTCATTTAATTCAAACAGCAAATCAAGTATTTCAATTTGATGCGTCATGTCGAGATAGGTTGTCGGCTCGTCAAGCAGAATGATATCCGTATCCTGAGCGAGTGTCATCGCAATCCATGCGCGCTGCCGCTGTCCGCCTGACAAGGAATCCACCGGGCGGTCGGCCATTTCCTCAAGCTTCGTCGCTTTAAGCGCTTTTGCCACGGCGTCTTCGTCCTCTTTGGACCATTGCTTCAGCCAGCTTTGATAAGGGTATCTTCCCTGCTTCACAAGCTGATGAACCGTCAGGCCTTCGGGAGCTGACGGACTCTGCGGCAAGATAGCCAGTTCTCTTGCGACTTCCTTCGTTGGAAGCTTAGCGATGGCTTTTCCTTCTAGAAGCACAGAACCGCCCCTCGGTTTCATCAGCCGCGCCAATGAACGTAAAAGCGTCGATTTTCCGCAGCCGTTGCTTCCGATCAATACAGTTATTTCGCCTTTTGGAATCGCAACATCCAATTCGTCAATGATAACAGTCTCTCCGTACCCTAAGCTCAGCGTCTCTGTAGAAATTGCACTCATACCGCTAACCGCTCCTTTTTTGTGTTTCCCAACACTATGTATATAAACAAACTGCTTACACATTCAACGTGAGATAATGATTATATTGTAACAGAAATTAATGACTCTGAATATCATTATCAATTAGTTTTGGGCAAAAAAGCTGCGGACGGAGGTTATTTTTTTATTTCCGTCATTTCTCCGTCGCTTTTTTTCAGTTTCAAATAAAAATGGTCATAATGGCTGTCTAAATTAAAAGCCGAGAGCACCTGCCGGACGACTTCACCTTCCTGCATCCGGCTGTTAACGGCAAGTTCTCCGAGGATCATCTTCATTTCATCGAGCGCTTCCTCGCCCTCTCTGTGAACTCCTGAGAGCTTATCCTGGATGTCTGCCTTTTCATGACCGCCTTTTCTTTCATACAAACCCTCATAGCGGTTATGCTCTCCGGCTCCGTAGTTGACGCGCAGGGAAAAGCTGCTGTAAGGAACCGGCTTCGCGGATGACACGGGTGTGCTGTCTTGTTCCGCTTCCCGTTTTTCTTCATTCAATCGGCAGCCGGCAATCAGCATCAGCGTAAGACATAAAACGCCCGCCGTCCTGATCCATTTCATGCGATTCACTCCCATTCAATTCCGATCGTTTTTAGGTATTTCCAAGGGAGGCCGCTGTCATTCATGGAACAAAAAGAACCGGAGCGGTAACAGCTCCGGGCGGTTCAACTATCTATCATCATTCAGTCAGCTCTAAAAACTCCTGCACATCCCGGACCGCAAGGCGTATCGCATCTTCCCAAAACGCCCGTTCCGTCAGATCCGCTCCAAGGTGCTTCATCGCCAAATCCTCAACGGTCATCGAAGCCGTGTCACATAAAAGCGCGATATATTTTTCTTCAAAGTCCGTTTTCTCCCGTAAAGCTCTTGCGTATATTCCAAGGGAAAATAAATAACCGAACGTATACGGAAAGTTGTAGAACGGCACTCCCGTAATATGAAAATGAAGCTTTGACGCCCAGAAATGAGGGTGATATTCCCCTAATGAATCGCAAAATGCTTCTTTCTGCGCCGCTTCCATCAGTTCATTCAGTTTCTCAGCCGGAACGACGCCCTGTTTCCGCTCTTCATAAAACCGCGTTTCAAATAAAAATCTCGCATGGATGTCCATTAACATATCTATGCTTTTTTGAATTTTATCTTCAAGCAAGAACAGCTTTTCATCCTTTGTCTCCGCTTGTTTCAAAGCGGCGTCGGCAACGATCATTTCCGCAAAAGTCGAAGCTGTTTCAGCGACATTCATGGCGTAGGCTCTGTTCAGCTGCCGCACTTGGAGCATGGCCTCCTGGTGAAACGCGTGCCCGAGCTCATGCGCGAGCGTCGATACGTTTGAAGCGCTTCCTGAAAACGTCATGAAAATCCGGGATTCTCCGCTGTCGGGAAAGCTGGTGCAGAAACCGCCGACCCGTTTGCCGCTCCGGTCTTCCGCTTCAATCCACCGATCGCGGAACGCTTTTTCCGTAAATGCGGACAGCTTTTTGCCAAACGTCGAAAATTGGCTGACGATCAGATTGGCCGCTTCATCATATGTGTATTCTTTCGGTGCCTCACTGATCGGCGCATTCACATCATACCAATTCAGCCGCTCAAGCCCTAAAAGAGACGCCTTTCGATTCAGATATTCGGCAAAAGGCTTTTTATGATCAGTAATCACCTGCCACATGACATCTAGCGTTTCTTTTTTCATCCGGTTGATCGCAAGCGGCTCTTTCAAGGCGCTTTCCCAGCCCCGCGCTTTATAGATTTCCGTTCGAAAGCCGGCCAGATGATTGAGCGTACTGCCGAACAGCTCCTCTTCTCCCTTCCACGCTTCGCTAAGCTCCTTAAACACTTGCCGCCTGATGCCGCGGTCCGGGTGCGCCATCATATTTTCCGCTTGGCCGACCGACAGCTCTTTATCCTCGAACGGAATCTTCATTCTGCCGACCGCCGCATTGTACAGGTCGCCCCATGCGTGATAGCCGTCAACCGCCAGACCTTCAATCAGTCTTTCTTCTGAAGCGCTGAGCTTCTCCCGTATCCGGTCTCTTCTTTCATTTAAAACGTATGTGAGTTCCTGAAGTTCCGGTTTTTGCAGTAGCTCCTCCCAAACCCGCTCGTCAATCCGGGCAAGTGTATCATCAAGCGTGACAAGAGCGGATTTAAAATCACTGCTCAGCTGATTGATCCGCGCCCTCCACTCATTCGCTTTCTGATCATCAGTGTTCTGAGCCTGAAGACAGCTGACGAAAGCTCCCGCCTGCCTGATCATGATCGCTGACCGTTCAAACCTATCAATCAGATTGACCAGCTCCCCACCTTCATCAGCATGCGACGGAACTGTAAACGCCTCTGCCGCTTTTTGAAAAGCGCTGAGCTGCTTTTTAAGCTCCTGTATGTATTGCTGAAAATCTTCCGACCTGCTCCCGCCCGCAAAAATGGAGTTTAAATCCCACGTTTCCTTCAATCCCTCTAATGCCATCTTTTTCATTACCCCTTTCTAACGAAGCTGATTCCATTATAAAACAATTCTGACATATTTCCGAACGATTTCTCCTTCTATCCGCAAGATGTTGTACACTAAAGATAGCACAAACGAGGGGGATGATGAGATGAACAGAAAAATTGCCGTTGTAACCGGCGCGACGAGCGGATTCGGGCTGCTGACAGCGCTGAAGCTTGCCCGGTCTTATCACGTCATTGCAACAGCCAGACAGCCGGAGAAAGCTGATGCACTGAAAGAAGCCGCCGCTCAAGCGGGTGCATCCGCCCATATTACGATCGTTGCTTTAGATGTGACGGATGAGCAATCAGTGTCTGACTTCGGTAAAACCGTCAGCGGTTTCGGGCCGGTTGACCTGCTCGTGAACAACGCCGGCACTGCGTACGGGGGATTTATTGAAGATGTGCCGATGGAACATTACAGACAGCAGTTTGAAACGAATGTATTCGGCCTGATTCATGTCACAAAAACCGTCCTCCCTTCTATCAGAAAAAACGGCGGGGCGAAAATCATCAATATCAGCAGCATCAGCGGACTGACCGGCTTTCCGGCGCTTTCTCCGTACGCCTCTTCCAAATTCGCGATTGAAGGGTTTACAGAGTGTCTGCGGCTTGAGCTCCTGCCTTTAGGGATTGATGCCGCTTTAATAGAACCCGGATCCTATAAAACTTCGATTTGGGAGACGTCTCTCTCCAATCAAATTACGGCACCCGGTCAAGACTCGCCCTATTACCGCTTTTTTCAGCCCATTGAAGCTAACGTCAAAGCGAATGCATCAAAAAGCGGCGATCCCGATGAGGTGGCAGAGCTGATTTATCAATTGGCACAAAAAAAGCGCCTGAAGAAACTGCGGTATCCGATCGGCAGGGGCATTAAGCTGACATTGGCTTTCCGTTCACTCTTCCCGTGGTCTGCCTGGGAATCTGTTATAAAGAAAAAGCTGTTTACTTAAACCTAAATTATAATTATTATAATTTAGTATTGATTTTTAATTGATACGTGTTATAATTAAATTAACAAATCACAGGGAGGACGATGAATATGAATACACAAAACGCGAAAAAAACTGAAAATCTGGTTGAGAAATCAATGAACACACAATTATCAAACTGGTTTATCCTTTACTCTAAATTGCACCGTTTTCATTGGTATGTAAAAGGCCCTCATTTCTTTACGCTGCATGAAAAGTTTGAAGAACTGTATAACGAAGCGGCAGAAACGGCTGATGCGATCGCCGAACGGCTTCTGGCCATCGGCGGACAGCCTGCAGCGACTTTACACAGCTACCTTGAACAGGCTTCCATTACAGATGAAGGCCAGGAAAAGACAGCTTCTGAAATGGTGGAATCACTGATTCAAGACTACAAACAAATCAGCCGCGAATCCAAATTTGTCATCGGCGTCGCTGAGGAACAAAATGACCCGTCAACTGCCGACCTGTTTGTCGGATTGGCTGAAGTAGCGGACAAGCACGTGTGGATGCTGTCAGCCTACTTGGGAGAATGACGAAAAAAGCTGAACCTCCAATGAAGGTTCAGCTTTTTTTATGCGTTCAGCTTGCGCTTTCAGTTTGTTTCGTTAATGTGATGTTCAGCGTCTTTTTGCTGCCGCCTCTGAGAACTTGAACAGTCGTTTTATCGCCGATTTTCAGCTGGTTATATAGGATCTGTCTGATATCGGCGCTGCTCTCAATATCTTTGCCGTTCAATTTTACAATGACGTCATTTGATTTGATGCCCGCTTTCGCAGCCGGTGAGCCTGACTGCACTTCTTTTACATAAACGCCCTTAGACAGCTGGTCGCCGAACAGTCCGAGCGTGTTTTCCTGATAGGTTTCCGGCACTTGCGACATATCAATCATCTGCACACCTAAAAACGGGCGCTCGACTTTTCCTTTTGCAAGAAGCTGGTCGACAATCGGTTCTACATCGTTGCTCGGAATCGCGAAGCCGAGTGATTCCACGCCGTTTTCACTGACTTTCATGCTGTTGATGCCGATGACCTGGCCGCTGGAATTGATTAACGGCCCGCCGCTGTTTCCGGGGTTAATCGCCGCATCCGTCTGAATCACGTTCATTTCCACCGTGCCTTGGGATGTATCGGCGTCTACCGTTCTGTTCAGCCCGCTGATGACGCCTTGTGTGACGGTGCCGGAGAACTGCTGGCCGAGCGGGTTGCCGATGGCAATCACTTTATCGGCAATGCGAAGCTGCGAAGAATCCCCGAAGCTGGCCGCTTTTTTGACATTGGACGAGCTGATTTCCAGTACGGCCAGGTCACTGATGGCATCCTTTCCGACAAGCTTTGCCGTTTCGGTTTTCCCGTTATAAAGAGTTACCGACAGTTTGTTTGCTCCTTCTACGACATGGTTGTTCGTGATGATGTACGCTTTTCCGCCGTCTTTTTTGAAGATGACGCCGGACCCCGTGCCGCTCTCCGTTTCAGAGCTTGAACTGCCGTCAAATCCGAACTGGCTGCTTTGCGAAGCCTGATAGTTGGACACTCCGACAATCGCAGGCTCCAAATCTTCTACCATATCCGCTACGCTTGAAGTATTTTTTAATGGCGTTGACGTGAAATTCGATGACTGAACTTGTTTCGTATCAGAAACAGCTTCTGTCTTATGCTGCTCACTCGGCAGATTCGGCACAATGCCAAGCACGAGGCCGCCGCCGATGATACCGCCCAAAACCGGGCTCAGCCAAGCGGCTCTCCGTTTTTTTTCTTTTTTCACAGCAGCCGTTTTTTCAAATTCCGTGCCGGCAGCCGTCTCTTTTTCTGCTTCTTTCGAGACGGGGCCTTCGAGCAGCTCCGTCTCCTGATGGCTGATCTGCTGCTGGGCATTTCTGTTTTGCTCCGTATGTGAAAGATCTGACTGATCGCGGTTCATGCCGTCATCTCGCTGATCGTTCATATTCACGCACACTCCTTTAGCATGTTTTCATTCTATTGATTACATATTCATCGCATGTACAAGTTCTATTGTCCCAATTATAAGGAGAAAAGCAAAGCTCCAAAACAAAATGTGTTTGAACATGTTATCTTCCCCGCTTTTTTTCTTCCTTTCTTCCCTTATACACATCATAAACAAACATTGTGGGATAAAAATGAAAAGAATATGTGAAATTATGAAAATGCGGCTTGAGTATGTTAAAACTAGTATAATGACGTTGAAAGGATGTGAAATGCCTTGTCATACACCATTTATCTAGTTGAAGATGAGGATAACCTGAATGAACTGCTCACAAAATATTTAGAGAATGAAGGCTGGAACATTACATCTTTCACAAAAGGCGAAGAGGCCAGAAAACAGATGCAGCCGTCTCCCCACCTGTGGATTCTTGACATCATGCTTCCGGATACGGACGGCTATACATTGATAAAAGAAATAAAAGAAAAAGATCCCGATGTGCCGGTCATTTTTATTTCCGCGCGGGATGCCGATATTGACAGAGTTCTCGGGTTAGAGCTTGGAAGCAATGATTATATCGCCAAGCCTTTTTTGCCGAGAGAACTGATTATACGGGTGCAGAAACTTCTGGAGCTTGTGTATAAAGAACAGCCCGCCCCCAAAAAAAGCGGGATCACCGTTTCCTCCTACAATGTGATCGAAGAGGCCAGAGAGGTTTATGATGAAAACGGCAGCCTTGTCAATTTGACGTCTAAGGAATTTGATCTGCTGATTTTATTTCTTCATCACAAGGGACACCCCTTCTCCAGGGAAGATATTCTGCTGAAAATATGGGGCCATGATTATTTCGGCACTGACCGGGTGGTCGATGATCTT
The DNA here is from genome assembly GCF_038008305.1 of Bacillus sp. FSL K6-2819. NCBI lineage: Bacteria > Bacillati > Bacillota > Bacilli > Caryophanales > Bacillaceae > Bacillus > Bacillus sp. FSL K6-2819. The sequence goes on from NZ_JBBOYV010000001.1 coordinate 3,189,369, forward strand.
GTGCGGAGGCTGCGGAAAAAAATGCCCGGGTTAAAGGTTGAAACCATTTACGGATTCGGCTACAGGATGATGACGTCATGAAAAATAAGCCGCTTGCTTTTCAAATATGGGTGGTCATCTCAGGCATCCTTTTAGCCATCTCGATTCTGCTTCTCGTGCTGTTCTCAAATACGCTCCGTAATTTTTTCACGGATGAAACGTACACGACCATTGAAAATGAACAGCATGTGCTGACGGAGTATCGGCTGCCCGGGTCGATCGAGCGGGGATATTACAGCGAAGATGCGACCGCTCCGACGACTTTCCGATCCGTTCAGCACGTTCTTTTGCCGGAACGGGAGGAGTCGGCCAGCGACAAGGACTTGAACTATTTTTCTTCTTCTTTTATCCATAAGGTGTACAAGCTCGCGGGCCGCCAGCACAGCGTCACGAAACGATACAGCGCGGACATCAGCGGTGAAAAAGTGTTTTTCGTCATTAAAAAAGGCCTCACCATTAACGGTCAGAATGCCATGATGCTGTCATATGCGCTTGATTCTTATCGTGATGATCTGGCATACACCCTGTTCAAGCAGCTGCTCTTTATCATTGCCGGGGTGATTTTGTTAAGCTGGATTCCGGCGATTTGGCTTGCCAAATATCTTTCGCGCCCGCTCGTTTCCTTAGAAAAGCATGTCAAACGGATTTCGGAACAGGATTGGGATGATCCGGTCATCGTCGACAGAAAAGACGAAATCGGAAAATTAGGCCACACCATTGAAGACATGCGGAGCAAACTGGTGCAAAAGGATGAAACGGAAAGAACGCTCCTGCAAAATATCTCTCATGATTTAAAAACGCCTGTCATGGTAATAAGGGGCTATACTCAATCAATAAAGGACGGGATTTTTCCTAAGGGGGATCTGGAAAACACAATTGATGTAATTGAAGGCGAAGCAGAAAAGCTTGAGAAGAAAATTAAGGATCTATTATATTTAACGAAGCTTGATTACTTAATGAAGCAGCGGGTGCACCATGAGACATTTGACATTGTGAAGGTCACGGAAGAAGTCATTGAACGGCTCAAATGGGCCCGGAAGGAATTAGCGTGGACCGTTGACACAGAAGATGTAATGATGATGCCCGGTGATCCGGAACAATGGAGCAAGCTCCTTGAAAACATTCTTGAAAATCAAATCCGCTACGCAGAAACGGCGATTCACATTCGGATCAGCCAAAATCAGCAGCAGATTGTCATGACGGTTAAAAATGACGGGCCTCCGATTGAGGATGAGATGCTATCCAGCTTGTACGAGCCTTTTAATAAAGGGAAGAAAGGCGAGTTCGGCATAGGACTCAGCATCGTAAAACGGATTTTAACCCTGCATAAAGCATCAATTTCAATTGAAAATGACCAATCGGGTGTAATCTACCGGATTATCGTACCAAAGTAGACTGTAGTTTCATTGCAGTCTTTTTTTATGTGAAGGAGTAGCCGTTAAAATCTCTGTAGTTTGTTTTCAGCGGTTTTTGGCATTGATGAACCCATTTCTTTTCACAAATTGTCTTTTTCGGATATTTCACCTTTTCGACTTTAATTCCTCTGTTTCGCAAGCGGCTGATCATTTCATCTAATTCTTTCATTTTCAGATTCACCCTTTCGCCAGAACTTTGACCATTCGGTCAGCTCACTTTATAATATAAATAAAACAAAACAAAAAAACAAGTTACAATCAGGTTAAATTTATGGAATATCAATATGACCATTTAGTCATACATGAGAAGCACAAGCCAGCCTCCTGGCTCCGAAAGGGTGGAACCATTGAAGGAAAAAGAAAAGCTGATTATTGAAGCAGCGATCAAACTGTTTGCCCGGAAAGGGTACAAATCAACATCGGTTCAGGAAATTGCCGATGAATGCAAAATCTCAAAAGGCGCTTTTTACCTTTACTTTCCTTCCAAAGAAGCACTGCTTTTATCTATGCTGAATTACTACTACGATAAAACGTTTACCCGAATCACGACGATCCAAACGGAGGGCGACAGCCCGAGAGCCGCTTACCAAAAACAGCTTGCGGTTTTTTACGAATCGATTCTCGCGCATCAGGATTTTATTACCGTGCAGATGAAAGACGGCTCACTGCCTTATACCGAAGAAGTAGCGCAGTGCGGAAAGAGAATCCGCCGGTCGATCCTGCAGTTTCATATCGACAGTCTTCTTGCTATTTACGGAGAAAAAGCCGAACCATACACAGCCGAACTTTGCTTTTTAATAGAAGGAATCAGTCAGATGTATCTTGAATATCTCATTCTGACCGGCCGGTCCGTACAGCCTGCGCTTCTTGCAAATACCGTGATTCACAGAATTGATGACATCGTAAACGGAATGGCGGACAGACATGATGAACCGTTTATTTCTCTTGATGAGGCAAGCTCGCTGTTTGGGCCCCTTCATAACGGGCAGCCCGATCCTTTAAGTCAATCGATCTTTGAGACCCTCCGCGCGCGCATCAGCACGATGGACAAGCCGCAAGCATCTGAATTCACCGAGAGCTTGGATATTCTGGAAGCGGAAATGAAGAAAAAGTCGCCGAAACCGGCAATCATCAAAGGAATGATTTTGAATTTGAAGGAATCTGACCTGCTGGCTGAAGATGCAGAACAGCTCAGATTTTTACTGAAACAGCAGTTTATTTAGAAGAACGGCCGCAGTGACTGCAGCCGTTCTTTCTGTTTATGCTTTCGGATGCACCATATCTTCCGGACGCACCATTTCATTAAATTGTTCTTCTGTCAGAAGGTTCAGCTGTAATGCCGCTTCTTTCAGCGTCAAGCCTTCTTTGTGGGCAAGCTTGGCGATTTTTGCGGCGTTTTCATAACCGATGTGCGGGTTAAGCGCCGTAACAAGCATTAATGAGTTAGAGAGATTTTCCTGAATCGTCTCTTGGTTCGGCTCAATACCGACAGCACATTTGTCATGGAAGGAATTCATTCCGTCACTGAGAAGCTGCACTGTCTGCAGGAAGTTATAAATAATAACCGGCTTGAAGACATTCAGCTCGAAGTTTCCTTGGCTGGCCGCAAATCCGATTGTCGCGTCATTTCCCATCACTTGCGCGGCGATCATTGTCAGCGCCTCACTTTGTGTCGGGTTGACTTTGCCAGGCATGATAGAGCTTCCCGGCTCATTTTCAGGAATGACGATTTCGCCGATTCCGCAGCGCGGGCCGCTTGCCAGCCATCTGACATCGTTGGCAATCTTCATCAGGTCGGCAGCCAATGCTTTTAACGCGCCGTGAACGTGAGTGATTTCATCATGGCTTGTCAGCGCATGGAATTTATTAGGCGAGCTCTTGAATGTCTGCCCCGTTACTTTTGTGATTTCTTCAGCGACGAATTCACCGAACTGCGGGTGGGCATTGATGCCCGTGCCGACTGCCGTGCCGCCGATGGCAAGCGCGCGCATTTTTTCCGTTGACTCAAGAATCATTTCTTTAGAACGGTCAAGCATGTATACCCAGCCGCTGATTTCCTGCCCGAGCGTCAGCGGAGTCGCATCCTGCAAATGCGTACGTCCGATTTTCACAATATCCTGATACGCTTTCGCTTTTTCATCAAGTGTCGTACGGAGCTGATCAAGCGCCGGAACAAGCTGTTCATATACGGCAAGAACCGCCGCAACGTGCATCGCCGTCGGGAATGTATCGTTTGAGCTTTGGCTGCGGTTGACGTCATCATTCGGATGAATCTTCAGCTCGGAATTTTGTTCTTTCAGTAAAGCAGTCGCGCGGTTGGCCACCACTTCGTTCATATTCATGTTGCTTTGTGTGCCGCTTCCCGTCTGCCAGACAACGAGCGGAAAGTTATCGTCATATTTGCCGTTTAACACATCGTCACATACAGCGGCAATAGCCTGTGCTTTTTCAGACTCTAAGTTGCCGAGGCGTTCGTTAGCGATCGCCGTGCTTCTTTTTAAAATTGCAAACGCCTTCACAACACGCTGAGGCATTTTTTCTGAACCGATTTTGAAGTTCTCTTTGCTGCGCTGTGTCTGAGCGCCCCAAAATTTATCTGCCGGAACTTTAACTTCTCCCATGGTGTCTTTTTCAATTCTGTAGTCCATTTATGTATCCCTCCATAACAGTTGCTTCACCCTGAGTATTATTCGCCAGTAACAGATGAAACCCTTTTTATTTTTCGGCCTTGGCCGTTTTTAATTTCAGCTCAAGATAGACGCGCGAATCCTTAGAGTATTTGTACTTCGGATTTGTTTTACGGTATTCCTTCGACGTGTAAGCCACTTCGTAATGCGCTTCAAATGATTTGATGAGCTGTTCTATTTCTTCGGCATTCCCTGCCAGTCTGACTTGTGCCACATCTCTCCTCCGCTTTCATAAAAAAACTTGTACCATTAAATACTTTATCATAGTATATCATTTTTTTAACAGGAAAAGATAACCTCAATTAAGGATTGGAAGGCGGGTGACTGTCGATGGCGCAATCGGAATTCAAGGAATACATACACATTAATCTGGCTATGGTACTTCCCCATGTAGAGCAGAACGATGACCTGGTTCAAAATAAAAAGATGCTTCCGAACGGGCTTGTTTTTTATTATATGTATCTGAGTGAAATGAACGATGAAGACAAAATAAAAGAAGCGATTGAAACGCTGCTTCACGAAGAAGACGCCTTAACACTGGAAACGGTGACGAAACGTCTTGATAAGATTGACGCCCGCCCCGTCTTTACGGCGAAGGAAGCCGTCATCTCCATTCTGCGGGGGAAATGTGCCATGTTTATTAACGGCCTTGACCATGTGTACATTCTGTCCACCGGAAAAAGAGAAAAAAGAAGCGTAACAGAACCCACATCTGAAAAGGTCGTAAGAGGGCCTAAAATCGCCTTCATAGAAGATTCTGATACAAACGTCGCCATGATCAGGCAGCGGACGAACCATCCGAAGCTGAAAACGAAAAAGGTTCCGATCGGAGAAAACAAGCTGAAATACGCCACTGTCATGTACATCGATGATGAGGCGGACCCATCTGTCGTCAATGATGTTTTAAAGCGTCTCAGCAAAGTGAAGATGGATGACATTCAGGATTCCGGAACGCTTGAGGAGCTTATTGAGGATAATAAGTATTCGCCGTTTCCGCAAATACAAAATACCGAACGGCCTGATAAAGTCTCTTCCGCCTTGTTTAACGGCCGCGTCGCCATCCTTGTCGACAACTCACCGTTTGCGCTCGTGGTCCCGGCTTCTTTAGGAATTTTAATGCAGTCTCCCGATGATTATTATGAACGGTGGATTTCCGCCTCGCTCATCCGGGCGCTGCGGTTTACATCTATTTTTATCACGCTGTTTTTTTCGTCCATTTATATCGCGCTCGTTTCATTTCACCAAGGGCTTCTGCCGACGTCGCTTGCAGTCACCATCGCGGCGAACAGAGAAAACGTCCCCTTCCCGCCTATCATCGAAGCGATGGTAATGGAAATGACGATAGAGCTGCTGAGAGAGGCGGGCTTGAGACTTCCGAGCCCGCTCGGCCAGACGATCGGATTGGTGGGCGGAGTCGTCATCGGTCAGGCGGCCGTTGAGGCGAATCTTGTCAGCTCTATCATGGTGATCGTGGTCAGTATTGTCGCGCTCGCTTCATTTACGGTGCCGCAGTACGGGATGGGGCTTTCATTCCGTGTGCTCCGTTTCATTTCGATGTTTACTGCCGCGGCTTTCGGGTTGTACGGCATGATTTTATTTATGCTGGCGATCTACACTCATTTATCGAGACAGCGAAGCTTCGGTTCTCCGTATTTCTCGCCGAATGGGTTTTTCAGCTTAAAAAACGCAAACGATTCTATTCTCCGTCTCCCTATTAAAAATCAACCAAAAGAGGCGAAAAACGTAAATGAGCCAGAAAACAACTCACAATAAGCTTACAAGCTATCAAGGGACAGCATTGATTTCCAACACGATGCTCGGTGCGGGCCTCCTCACCATGCCGCGTGCGCTGTCATCAAAGGCGAATTCGCCGGACGGCTGGATCGCATTATGTCTGGAAGGCATCATCTTTATCCTATTGATTTATCTCAACACGCTCATTATGAAAAAGCATCAGTACGAATCATTTTTTGATTATATGAAAGAAGGTCTCGGCAAATGGGCGGGAAATATCGTCAATCTCATGATCTGCCTCTATTTTATAGGAGTCGCCAGCTTCGAAGCCCGGGCGATGGCGGAAATGGTCAAATTCTTTTTATTGGAAAGAACGCCCGTGCCGGTCACGCTGTTTATCTTTATCGCCTGTTCTATTTATTTGATTATCGGCGGCATAAATGATATCGGCAGGCTCTTTCCTTTCTATTTAACGATTACGATTATTATTTTGCTGGTGGTGTTTTCTTTCAGCTTTAAAATATTTGATATCGACAATCTGCGGCCGGTTCTCGGACAGGGGTTTTCTCCCGTTATGGCCTCCTTGACCGTCGTTTCTGTTTCCTTTTTGGGCATTGAGGTTATGCTGTTTCTCCCCGAGTACCTCAAAAATAAAAAGCACACGTTCCGTATGTCGGCTGCGGGTTTCGGCATCCCGATTATTTTATATATTATTACCTTCGTCCTCGTCGTCGGCGCCTTAACCACCCAGGATGTCAAAACAATGATCTGGCCTACAATCGCGCTCTTTCAGTCATTTGAAATTAAAGGGCTTTTTATCGAAAGGTTTGAGTCCTTTTTGCTTGCGGTCTGGATTATCCAATTTTTCACCACCTATGTATCGTACGGATATTTCGCGACGTCAGGCCTTAATAAAATTTTCGGGCTGAAGCAGAAAAAAGGTGTCATCTTCGTAGGCATCGCGACATTCTTCGGGTCCTTGATGCCAAAAGACGCTAACAAGCTGATGCTGTTCAGTGATATTCTCGGCTACATCTTCTTAGGTTTCTTTTTGCTGCCTTTACTGATGTTTGCAGTCGTCGCTGTGAAAAGGAAGGTGAAAAAAGCACAATGAAGAAATATATCGTCATCATCCTTTCTACATTGCTTTTGGCCGGATGCTGGGACAGCCGGAATATAGAAGATTTGAGCCTTGTTATCGGAGTCGGGCTCGATAAACCTGAGGAAGAAAACGTGGAAGTGACTCAGCAGATTCTGATCCCGCAAAAAGCAAGTTCACAGCAGTCGTCATCAAGCAGCCCGACAAAGGTGACTTCCACTTCCGGGGAAACCGTCCATCAAGCCTTAAGGACGGCATCATTAAAAAATCACCCCGCATTCTCCCAGCACTTGCGCATCATGCTGTTTTCTGAAGCGCTGTTAAAAGACGGCATCCCGCTTGACGCATTGATGAACCAATTTGTCAGGGACAATGGAACGAGAAGAAGCTGCAATGTGATGACAGTGCCGGACAAAACGAAAGATATTTTCAATGTCAGTGATCAGGGGGAGCCTGCGTCAAATACGATCTATGACTTAACAGAGAATAACGCGGTCACCATCCGAATGATGAAGCCCGTGACATTGGGGGAAATATCCGAGAAAATCACAAAAGGCGAAACCTTCGTCCTTCCTCAAGTGCGCAAAGTGGGCAGCAGGCTGGAAATCTGGGGCGCATCCATTATAAAAAATAAATTCTGGTATGCGGATTTAACGCCTTTTCAAGTCCAGAATATGAACCTGTTCACAGGCACGGTAAAGGGAGGCGTCACATTTGCAAAGCATGATAATTATTATTTATCGTTCGAGGTATTTTCCAGCAAATATGATGTGAAAACACAATATAAAAACGGGAAATTCAAGTTTATCGTCACCCGGTTTGTTGAAGGCCGTCTGTCTGAGGATTGGAACCCGAAAGAAGATTCCTTTAAGGAGTCCTATATAAATGAAATCAAAAACACGGTAAAACGCAGCATCCATTCAGATGTTATGACATTCATTGATTATCTGCAGCATGATTTAAAAGTCGATATTACCGGTTTGGATAATCAGGTCCGGATTCATTATCCTGACAAGTGGAAAAAGGTGTCGTCAGATTGGGATCATCATTTCAGTGAATCCGATATTGAATACAAAGTCAAAGTCGCCATCAGAGATTTCGGAACAAAGGGAATGTCCCAATAACCTGTCCCTTGGGAGAGTGTGCATAGCGCCGCTCTCCTTTGTTTATGTCACGAGATGATTGCGGTGGGCATATACGGCTGCCTGCGTGCGGTCACTGACATCAAGCTTTGACAATATATTCGTGATGTGGGTTTTCACCGTTTTAATCGTTATGAACAGCTCTTCTCCAATTTCTTTGTTCGTCTTGCCTTCCGCGACGAGACAGAGGATTTCCAGTTCTCTTTTTGTCAGTGTTTCATGCGGAAGCTGATTCTCTGAATGGCGCAGCCTTGACAGCACTTTTCCCGCCACCTTCGATTCAAGCTTCGGTTCGCCCTTGGCAGCCGCTCTGATGGCTTCGGCTATTTCTGCCGCTTTAGATGTTTTCAGCAAATAGCTGAGCGCCCCCGCTTCGATCACCGGATACACTTTGTCGTCATCAATAAAGCTCGTCAGCACGATGATTTTCGGATCATTGAGTTTCGCACAGATCTGTTTTGTCGCTTCGATGCCGTCCATGCCGTCCATGACAAGATCCATTAAAATGACATCCGGCAAAAGCTCTGCGGCCAGATCGACGCCCTGCTGTCCGTCTGACGCTTCACCGGCGACTTCAATGTCCGGCTGTGCTTCTAAAAATGCGGCCAGGCCCATCCTGACCATTTCGTGATCATCAATCAGTAACACTCGAATCACTGTCGTTCTCTCCTTTTGTTTTCTGATAAATCGGGACTTTCACGTCGATCTGCGTGCCTTTTCCCTTCACGGAGATAATTTCCGCTATGCCGCCGATTTCACTCGCTCTTTCCTTGATGGAATGCAGGCCATAAGAGGATGCTTTGACTTGATCCATCGTAAAACCCGCCCCGTTATCAATGACTTTAAGCTGCAGCTTTTGATGTTTCGCGCCGAGCCTGACGGTGACCTTGGTCGCCTTTGAATGCCTGAAAACGTTGGAAAGCGCCTCCTGCACGATTCGGAACAGATGGTCTTCAACGCCTTTTGACACACCCATGTCGCTGATATCCCACTCAATATCAAGCGGCTGCTTCGCTTTGAACTCTTTTAACAGCTCAATCAGCCCTTCTTTCAGACCTTTTCCTTCTAAAGTGACGGGCCGCAAATGCAATAGCAGCGCTCTCATTTCATTTTGCGCTTCGCCCGCCATATGTTCAACCATGCGGATCCGTTTAACGATTTTGTCATCTGCATCTTTCACTTGCTCTAGGACGGCGGATGTCATCATTGAAATGGCAAAGAGCTGCTGGCTGACGGCATCGTGCAGATCGCGCGCCAGCCGCTGGCGTTCTTCAGTGATGACTGATTTTTTCATTTGATCCTGCCATTCCGCCCGCTCGTTGGAGAGCTTTTGGAGCGATGTGACCTGCAGCTCGACCCGCTTGGCCATTTCGTTGAGCTGGTCTGCCGCCAGGCCGATTTCATCATCGCCGAGCGGCGGCACCCGATAGGCGAAATTGCCGTTTTCAAATTTCAAAACCGCTTCAATCAATGTATCCATTCTTGTTTTCAGACGGCCGCCGTATACATAACCGGAGATCAGTCCGGCCGAAAGGGACGCCAAAAGCAGGATGACCACGAACGGAATACCGAACCAGCCGGAAGAAAACAAAAGCATCGGGTCAAGCCCGTAATATAACAGCATCAGCGTAATAAACACAGCGCAAAGAAGCAGACTGAGCCCCGCGGTCATCCTCATGGCGCGCCACTGAATATTGGCGAGTAATTTTTTCCTCATAAATACTTCACATCCACATCGCCGATGAATAACGAAATTGATATTTTAATGCGCCGCGGCGAGTCGCCGTACTCGGGAGACACTTTATACAGGTTCGTGCTCATGCCGCTTTTCTTAGAGCCGAGCAGATTCATATCGCCGATAAAAGCTGACGAACTGACGGACACTTCGATATCGGGCGGGACGTACACATCAACATTGCCGATGACACCGCTGATTGTCATCGTGCTTTCTCCTTCGGGAATCATCGCTTTTGACAGATCGATTTTCACATCTCCGATGAATCCGGAGACATTTAAATCATTCAGCTCAAACGGATCCTTCATCATGCGCAGCTCGCCGATAAAATAGCTGCGGAGATCCGGCTGTCTGCTTTCCGGCTGGGCGGAAGGCTTTGGCTGCTCTTCTTTTTTAAGATTGATTTTCTTCTCTTTATGTTCAAACACGCGCTTTCCTTTAAGAAGCCTGTAGCCCGCGTAAATGAGAAAGGCGGCAAAGGCATAGCCGAACAGGTTGAAGGTGGCGCTGAACAGGTTTCTCAAAAACAAAAAAGCGGCGAAGATATACAGGACGGAGCCGAGCCAGCCGCGGGAATATTTATTAAAAATATAGCCTGTGATCAGAAAAAAGAGCGGCCAAAACAAGAAGTCGCCGATACCGATAATACGTAAAAACATGCTGACGCCAAATAAGGCGATGATAAGTCCGAGAATCTGTTTTTTTGCCATTTCAGCTGCTTGCCCCTCCTTTCCTTTTCTATTGCAGTGCAATATTGCCGCTCGTCACTTTTATATCAATCATTCTTGAGCCGCTGCCTTTAATGCCTGTGAAAGCCCCGCCTTCCTTACTCGTTTTCTCAAAGGAATAGGACGGCTGGATTCTCCCGCTTGCCGTTTCGGCGTTCACCGTAAAACTCCCGTCTTTCGGCAGGCTGATGGCTGCGCTGCCGCTCGCAAGCCTGACGGATACGGGGGCACTTGCCGTCTCAAGCGAGGCATCGACACTGCCGGAAGCGACCCGCACGTCAAGAGGGCCTGACACATGATGAAGACCGACATTTCCGGAGGATAAGCGGACATCCGCCGTTTTTGCCGCAAGACCGGCTGCTGTGAGATCGCCCGACAGCCCTTTCGCTTCAAACACATCCGTCTTTACATGCTTCAGCGACATGTTCCCGCTTACAGTATGGACGCCGAGATGTGAAAGAGACAGCCCCCTGTTTCCGTCAACTGCAATGCTGCCGCTTGATGAACGGACGGTGATGTCCTGATGGTAATCATACGGAATGCGGACAATCAGCAGAGGACGCTGAAAAAGATTCAGAAATTGGAACCCTTTCTCCTTCGCTTTGAGATCGAGGGTTTTCCCCCGGCTGCGGACAAACATTTTTCCCGCCGGTCCCGTCACGTTTGCCGAGATATCATTCCGCGCTTCCGCGATAATTTTCACATCCGTCTGTTCAGATGAAACGGATAAGCTTTTAACGGCACGGGGCGGTACGCTTACCGATTCTGTTTCTGTTTCGTACAGCGGAAAAAAACGCCCGGCAACCACTTCTTTCACCAAAAACAGACAGCAGATCAGAACGGACGCCGCCATCAGCCCTTTGGCAATCTTACGCTTCATTACGTTCCATCCTTTTTCATTCATTTTATTATAAAGGAAAAGCCTGATAATTGATACGTGCGTATAGGGAAGAGGCGTAAAAGCGCCGATCTTCCCTTGTGCACATTATTCATGAGCCGCTTTTTGATACTCCGTTTTTTCCAGAGAAAGCGAGCGCATTTTTTCAAGCTCAGCTTCGACCTCGTCCGAATATTGCGAACGGCTGACTTCTGTGTTCGCCTCAGCCGAAGTGCCGTATTTGACGCGAACTTCCATTTCTTCAATGCGGTTTTCCATTCGAAGGAACTCTCTGTAGGCGCTTTCGCTGTCAATTTTGTCAAAAGAAGCGTTCATATGTTCCTTCGCTTTCGCCGCGTTGGCACGGGCGATGAGCGCCTGTTTTTTATCCTTTACGTCGCGAAGACGCGTTTCCAGAGTCTCCAGCTGCTCTTTCAGCTCTGCCAGCTGTGTTTTCGCCTGGTCATACGCTTTTTCATGTTCGGCCGCTTTTCCCTCAAGGTACTTCATTTCAGTCAGAGCCTTTTTCGCAAGCTCCTCTTCCCCTGCGTCAAAGGCAAGCTGAGCTTGATTTTTCCGCTTGGCCGCCGTTTCTGAGGCGTCCTCTTGTTTTTTCTTAAACTGATGGACGATTGTGTGCTGTTTGACAATCGTTTGTTTCGCCTTGGCGATGTCACTTTCCATGTCACGCACATATTGATTCAGCATGACTTTCGGATTTTCTAATTTATCAAGCCCTTCATTAACAGATGCGACGAACATATCTCTTATTCTTTTTAAGACCATTTTGTTTTCCTCCTTATTTTTTCTTCAAAAATTCTTCCCATTCAGAATCAAAGCCGGATTGATAGCCCGGTGATGCCGCTTCCGGTTCATACTGCCGGGAATCAGCGTCTGATCCGCCCTGCTTCATCATCTTCCACCCGAAATACACCATGGCGCCAGCCAGTCCGATAGCTACGATAAACGGAAGAGAGCCGACGAGAATCATAGCCCCGATGACGCCCGCGATGATACCGGATACGGCGCGGCCTTTTGAAAACCGTTTTATTCCCCAGTAAAGCATCAGGCCTCCGATCGCCAGCGGGATGATAAATGCGAAGTGGCCCCCTCCGAAAAAGACAGAAAGTCCGAACACAATCAGCAGGAAGCCGCCTGCCGTTTTTACATTTATATTCATGCAGATCCTCCTTTCGTTTTCCTTGTCTTTACTATAAACAAATCCCGCGGACGGCAAAACGAGTCAGAGATTGATTTTCATATCAGACCGGAGTCGTATAAGCCCCCGGACCCTTACATAAAAAAACGCCGCTGCGCCAGACGGCGCAGGGCGTTTTACGGAAATGCTAGATTCTGACGCTCGCTTCTTTTTCCCTGATGAGATCGGAGCGTTCCGCTTTGGCCAGCTTCGTAAAAAACAATATTCCGAGACCGGACAGGACTTCGACGAGACCGCCGGCGGCGATGACTTTTCCGGAACCGAAAGCGTTAGCCGCGTATCCGCATAGAACCGCACCGAGCGGAATGGATATGTTTGAGATCATATGGATGACGGCATAAACTTGCGGCTGGTCATCATTGTCCACAGACGTCTGAATAATGGTATATTCCGGCACATTAATAGCACTGACGGCAGATCCGAACGCAAACGCGGCGAGGAAGACGAGCGGCAGAAAAGTGTTGATGCCCGTGATGAAAAATGCCGCCCCTTCTATGATTCCCGCCGACACAAACAGGAGACCGTATTTGTTCACCTTCACTTTTGCCAAAATAAAACCCATTAAAAAGGCTCCGCCCGTGCCTGTCGCTTTCAGAAGCGAGTAGATGATCGGCGGCATGTGTAAATCTTCAGCGACATAAACGGCAGAGAGCGCCTCCCATGGAGCGGCCGCAAAATTCATGAAGATACAGTAGATAGCGAGCGGGTATAAAATCTGGTGTTTTCTGACAAGCACAAAACCCCGTTTGAGTCTTCCGAAATACGTTCCGCGCTGTTTAACGGCGACGGTCTTCTGTTTATCCTGATGAACTTGGTATGCAATAAAGAGTACGAGAAAACCTGATAGAAGATAGAATATAAGTGCGATAAACAAAGAATAGGCGGGACTGATAAAAGTTAGAAACACCCCGCTCAGCGTAATAGCGGCAAGCCTGACGATCTGGCCGGATGACTGGATGACCGCATTCGCTTTCTGCAGGCTGTTTTCTCCGACAATATTGGGGATTAACGAGATGGATGCAGGATTATAAGCGGCTCCCGTGGCTGAATGCACGATCATGAGGAGCATGACAAACCATAAAGGAGAGAAACCGTTAAAATAACAGACCGGAATGATTAACACGACCGCCGCGCGCGTGAGGTCGGAAAAATACATCCAGAATTTCAGCGTATGCTGCTTCATAAAAGGCCCGGTAATCGGCGCCAGCATCGCCTCCGGAAGGAACGTGACCGCAATCAGCAGAGCCGTGCCGATCGCGCCTTCTCCGTCAAAAATCAAAAACCATAGAATGGAATTAAAGGCAAAACCGTCTCCCGACAATTTGACAAGCCTTGAGATAAACAGAAAGGTGAAATTTTTATTCCAGATGCTCTCGCTCTTATTATATGTATCCATCTATCAAATCCCCCATTATTTTACAGCATTTCTTATAATATCTCATTTTTTAATTTTTCAGTCAATAATGCATAAGATACATTTTCCTACTGGCAATAAGGGTTCAAATGATGGGTATCTCCACAAAAAAACAGCCGGCATGCTGCCGCCGGCTGAATGAAACGTTATTCATCCTCACGGAATACTGCGGCGCTTCTCTCATACTCTATATCCTTAACGCCTTGTCTTGTGTTGATTGCTCTTGCCGCCGCAAAAAAATAATCAGACAGGCGGTTCAAGTAACGCAGCACCGTATCGTTTATCTCTTCTGTTTTGCCCAGTTTCACGGTGAGACGCTCCGCCCGTCTTGTGACGGTCCGCGCGATGTGAAGCTGAGCAGCCGCCTTATGCCCGCCCGGAAGAATAAATTTCTCAAGCGGGGGCGCTTCAGCCGTATAACGGTCTATGCAGTCTTCCAATACGGAAATAGATTTCTCTCTCAATTTATAGTTCTTATGCTCAGTGACAGTCGCCAAATCGCCGCCGCAGTCAAACAGCTCGTGCTGAATGTTTCGGAGTTCGGCTTTCAGATCACCGCAATTCTCACAATCAGCAAGCTCCGCAAGCGCAAGCCCGATAAAACTGTTCAGCTCATCAATCGTCCCGTAGCTCTCAACCCGCAGACTGTCTTTATCCGTTCTGCCGCCGATCAGGCTTGTCTGTCCTTTATCGCCGGTTTTCGTATAGAGCTTCATCGATCTATTCCTCCTTCTTCCTCCGCTTTTACACATGCCGCGATCCCGCTTCTGACGGCTTTTTCCGCATGACGGGCGTCCACTGCCTCTCCCGTCTGCAAAGCGGCGATGACAATATCACCATTTGCCTGCATTCCGGAAAGAGCCTGCATTCTCGCTTCTGCCGCTGCCGTTAAGAGCCGTACAAATCCCTGTTCAGATAAACGTCCGCTGACGAGTGCCCAAACGGTGTGCCGCGCCGTCACGGCAATCGTAACCGAATCAAACGTCCGGCAGACCAAACCAGCGGCCGCTGAGCCGGAAAGCCGGCGGCTCCATGAAAAACCAGATCCGTCAGATGCGGTTGACAACATTCTAAACGGCCGGTCTGTATGAAGCGTTACGGTATTTCCGCTTTTGTTTATCAGAGAGGCGAACGGAACGGTGACGGATTCTCTTTCTTCCCGCACTTCCGGCTTGAAGGCGATCAGCGGTTTCGGCGACGCTTGTTGGTCAACAGCGCTGACGGTGATGCCGTAAATATCTTCAATCGTCTCTTGTTTCAAAGCCTGCTCCGGCGGCTGCTTCGAAAAAGCGCGTCCGTCCTTCATCATCAGGAGCTGATCACAGTATTGTCCCGCGGCGTTGAGGTCGTGAAAAATACTGATGACCGTAAGACCCCTTTCTCTCGTCAGCCGCTTTACCGTATCGAGCAGGTCTTTTTGATATTTGAGATCAAGAAATGTCGTCGGCTCATCCAGACAAAGCACCTCGGGCTGCTGAGCCAGCGCCTGCGCCAAATAGACGCGCTGCCTTTCTCCGCCGCTCAGATTGCGGACGGATTGCTGCGCATATCGGGCGATGCCCGCCATTTCCATCGCTTCCCGGATAATGTCTTCGTCGTTTTGGTCCGTCTGTCTGAAGAGTCCTTTTTGAAACGGATATCTGCCGAAGGACACCGTTTCTTTGACGGTAAATGTAAAGGCTTGTTCCGTATGCTGCGGCAAAACGGCCATGATTTTCGCAAGCTCCCGCGGCTTGTATCTGCCGATGGGCTTGCCTGCTGCGAGCACCTCGCCTTTTGAGGGAGGGAGCACCCCCGTCAGCAGTTTCATCAGTGTTGTTTTTCCTGAGCCGTTCGGACCGAGTATGCCGACAAATTCACCCTTTTCGGCGGTAAAGCTGACATCCTCTACAATCATCCGCCCTCCGTACCCGCCGGACAGGCTGCTCACCCTGATCATAAGCGTTTCCCTCCATGGTGCTGACGAAGCAGAATCAAGGCAAATACAGGCGCTCCCGCCAATGCCGTCATAATGCCGATCGGCAATTCGACAGGTTCAATAACGGTGCGGGAAAACAAATCCGCCAAAATGAGAAAACCGGCGCCCGTCAGTGCTGACAGCGGCAGTAAATGGCGATGATCCGTTCCCCATAAAAGCCGCGTCACATGAGGAATGACAAGGCCGACAAACCCGATCGTCCCCGATACGGCAACCGCTCCTCCCGTCAGCAGAGATCCGGCGGTAATCATCAGCAGTTTTCTCTTTCCCGTACTGACGCCTAAAAGCCTTGCCTTTTCTTCTCCATAGGTCATAATGTTTAATTCTCTGCCGTTGATAAGCAGAAGCGCCGTCCCGGCCAGAAAAAAAGGCAGAAACAGCGCGACATAGCCCCAGCCCCTCATTGACACACTGCCTAACAGCCAGCGGACAATCGGGAGCAGATCATTTCCCGTTAAAGCGATCACAAGCGAAATGAGGGCTCCGAGAAAAGAATTCATGATGATGCCTGTCAAAATGAGCGTCGAAACCGACATGGACGCATGAACGAGGCGGCTGAAAAAAAGAACCGCCGCCATGACCGCAATGGCTGCGGCAATGCTGACGACCGGAAGTGTGAACCGGCCGATGACGGGAATCTGAATGCCGAAAAACAAAGTGATAACGGCTCCCGCCGAGGCTCCTGAAGATACCCCGAGTGTATAAGGGTCGGCGAGCGGATTTTTCAGAAGCCCCTGAAACGCCGCTCCCGCAATGGATAACGCGGCACCGACAAGGGCTGCCAGAACGACTCTCGGCAGACGGATATTCATCATAATATTTACATTCATGGGATCAACAGAGGAGGTCCGGCCGATCCCGATCAAAAAAACGTCGGATAAAGGGATATGCAGACTGCCGATTGAAATGCCGAGTGCCGTACAAACGGCTAAAAACAGCAGGCTGATCGTGTAGGCCAGCGGGCGGTTACTTTTTAAACGTTTCAGGATAAACGCTTTCTGCAAGCTTCTCGACCCCTTTTACCAGACGCGGGCCAGAGCGTGTGACAAGGTCAGGATCAACAGAATAGACGTTGTGGTGTTTGACCGCATTGACGGCACCCCAGCCGGCGCGTTTTTCCACTTCAGCGGCCTTTACGCCGTCTGTCGTAATGATGACATCCGGATTCATTTTGACAATCGCTTCATCCGTCAGCTGCACCCAGCCGGTCTGGCTGCCGGCGGCGTTTTTCGCATGTATATCTTCAAGCATTTCGTTCATAAACGTGCCTTTTCCCGTCGTGTATCCGTCAGGAGAAACTTCGACGAATACTTTCTTTTCATCTTTTTCAGAAATGGCCGCCGCTTTCTTTTCTATGGCGGAAAGGTCGGATTTCATCGATTTGATCAGCTTGTCCGCCTGCTTTTCTTTGCCGGCCGCTTTTCCGATCATGCTGATTGATTTGTACACTTCTTGGAACGATTGAGCGTCATTGACCGTTAATACGGTGATGCCCGCATCTTTTAATTGCTTCATCGCATCGGCGGAAGCGGACATAGAGGACGCGTGGGCAAGCACGAGATCCGGCTTCAGCGCGATGACTTTCTCAGCGTTCACATTCATATCTCCGACTTTCGGTTTTTTTACCGCTTCTTTCGGATATGTATCATTTGTCGTGACGCCTGCGACCTTATCTCCGAGCCCCAGCGCGTATGTAATTTCCGTATTGCTCGGCATGAGGGAAACGATTTTTTCCGGCGCCTGCTTTATGGTTACTTTTTCGTTTGCGGCATCCTTAATGGTTACCGGAAATGCTTCGGCTGAGACGGCTTTTTGTTTTGCCGCGCTTCCTTCTTCTTGTGCGCCGGAACAGCCGGCGACCATAAAGGCGGTGACAAAGAGCGCCGCCCAGACGGCAGTGATTTTCTTCATTCTTTTAACTCCCCCTGGTTATGGTAAACGATTGTCTCTTTGACATTCGTATCCTTTTTTCGCAGTAATTATACTATAAGTCTGTCAGGCTTGTATATCCGGCCTTTTTTTCATTAAAGCAAATTGTTCGTAAACACTAAAACCCATCATGTATACTGTTACACAATCATGTTAAGAGGAGGATCATCATGGAATTACAGCTTGAACGAAAGCTCATTTTGATTACAGGATCAACTTCAGGCATCGGAAAAGCCGCGGCAAAAAGCTTTTTAGCCGAAGGCGCCGAGGTGATTGTAAACGGAAGAAAAAAAGAAACCGTGGAACGGACGGTTGAGGAGCTTTCCGCTTACGGAACGGTTCACGGCATCGCCGCTGATTTATCGCGTCAGGATGAAGCGGATGACCTGATGAAGCGCGCCGGCGGAATCGGAGAAGTCGATATTCTCGTCAATAACCTCGGATTTTTTGAAGTAAAAGACTTCGCTGAGGTGACTGATGATGAATGGACCCGGTATTTTGAAGTGAATGTCATGAGCGCCGTGCGCCTGTGCCGGCGTTTTCTGCCGCAAATGCTCGAAAGAAACAGCGGTCGGATTCTGAACATCTCTAGTGAAGCCGGTGTCAAACCGCTTGCGCAAATGATTCCGTATTCAATGACGAAAACGGCGTTAATCAGCTTGTCTCGGGGAATGGCGGAAATGACGAAAGGCACAAATGTCACGGTAAACTCCGTGCTGCCCGGACCGACATGGACCGAAGGCGTCGCTTCTTACATGGAAGGAGCCGCTAAGGCTGCCGGAGAAGATACGGACAGCTTCGTCCGGGATTATTTTAAAGTGAATGAACCGACGTCCTTGATTCAGCGCTACGCAACGCCGGAAGAAGTCGCCAATACGATTGTATTTCTCGCTTCAGATGCGGCATCTGCCATTAACGGCATCGCACAGCGGGTTGAAGGCGGCATCATCCGCTCCATTTAACCAAAAAAAGCCCGGCACAATGGGAACTCCCATATATGCCAGGGCTTTTTTTATATCATGCCTGCAAACGGAACCGGCTCCCAGCCGCCCGTCTCAAGCTCTGCGGAAAACAGGCCGCCCGCATGCGGCTGCTCAAGTCTTTCGGCTTCCGTCAATTTTTCCGTCGCGGTCGTAATGTATAATGTGTTAAGCTCTTTGCCTCCGAACGCGCAGCAGGTGACGTATTTTGCGGGAACTTCAATAGATGCGATTTCCTTATGCGAAAACGGGTCAATCCGGACGGCACGGCCGCCTCCGAACAGAGCCACCCACAGCATTCCGTCCCGGTCAATGGTCATTCCGTCGGGAGATCCTTGCGACTTCGGAAATCGGTAAACCGTTTTCGGATCTGATACGGCTCCGGTTTCCGGATCGTATGAATAACGGACGATTTCCTGCGTCGGAGTATCGATATAATACATCAGGTTTCGGTCTCGATCCCAATCCAGACCGTTCGAAGTAGAGACCTGGTCTTTTATTTTGGCAAGGCTGCCGTCCGTATTCAGACGGTACAGCGAAGCCTCCTCTTCTTTGCCTTCCATGCTCGTCGTTCCCGCCCATAATCTTCCGGACGGGTCGCACTTGGCGTCATTGAAACGGATATCTTCCCGCATGTCTTTCGGCTGCTTCATCTTCGTCAACGTATCTTCCTGCAGATTGTACAGGTAAAAACCGTCTTTCATCGTCATCACCAGCTCTTCCTTTGAATACAAAGCCAGAGCCGTTACGAATGATTTGAATTTAACGGAACGGTTGATTCCGTCAGCCGGAGTAAAGATATGGAGCTGGCTGCCCAGTATATCCACCCAGTACAGGCATTCCTTGTCCTTATCCCATAAGGGGCCTTCTCCGATCACCGCTCTCGTATCTGCTCGTAATGCTGCTTCCATGTGTGAACACCTCTTTTGCTTGTCAGTCTCCTATTGTTATTCCCGACAAAGCGGCGTCCAAACTCAATCTTTTTTAAAAAGAATCGTAATAACCGTTCCGGCGCTGATTCTGCTGTTGACATGAATGGTTCCGTTATGAAGATGCACCAGTTCCTTGGCAATGGCGAGTCCGAGCCCCGTTCCTTCTGACGGCCCCTTCGTATTCGTTCCCCGGTAATAACGGTTAAACAGCTGGTGAATCGTTTCTTCGTCCATTCCTCTTCCGTTATCTTTCACCTTCAGAATCAGCTGTTCGGCTGATTCCTCGAGCACGACCCGAATGGCGGTCCCTTTCTTATTATGCTTTACGGCGTTTGCCAGCAGATTCTCCAGAATACGGCGGAACCATGCTTCATCAATGGCGAAAAGAATGTCTTCCTTTTTGGTTTCAAAGGCGATGTCATAGCCTTCCGAGAACGTGTTTTTCGTGAAATCGTTCGTGACGTTTCTGATAAACGGAACGACGTTGATCAGCCGCCGTTCAATCGGGAGGGCGGCGTTTTTCAGCCGGTATGTCAAGTTTAAGTCCTCAATCAGCTTCGACATATATTCTGATTTTTCCCGGACGATCTGCCCCATTTCTTTGACTTCCTCCGGGGTCCAGTCGTATTGCTTCGATTCAAGCATCATGCTGTAGCCGTAAATCGTGCTCAGCGGTGTTTTTAAATCATGGCTGAGTCCGGCGATCCATTCTTCCCTAGTCGCCTGGATTTTTTCTCTGTTTTTCTTATCCCGCTTCAGCGTATCGGTCAGCTGGTCCATCGATTCGAAAATCTCGGCGAAAAAGCGGAACGGCTGCTTTGTTTTGCCTTTTTTGTTTTTGCTGACCGGCTGTCCTTTGCGGTTCTTCGGCTCTTCAAGCCGGCCCTTTGATAAATTGACAAGCCATTTGATGGTATGAAAAAGCGGCCATCCGAAACGGAAAGAGTACCAGATTGTCAGAATACAGATCATTAATACCAAGATTCCGATCAGCAAAAAGAGGGTTTT
This sequence comes from Bacillus sp. FSL K6-2819, assembly GCF_038008305.1. NCBI lineage: Bacteria > Bacillati > Bacillota > Bacilli > Caryophanales > Bacillaceae > Bacillus > Bacillus sp. FSL K6-2819. Next base: position 3,210,285 of record NZ_JBBOYV010000001.1, read on the forward strand.
CATCACATTTCTCAAAAATGACTTATTAAACTCATGATCGGGGATGTACACGGGGTTCGGCACCGACGCGACCATCCATTTCGTTTTATCGAGTCTTTTAAAAGAAATTTCCCTCTTATAATTCCACGGCTTGGAATTGTATTTCAGCAATTCAAGCTCATTGACGGTGTTCCGCTCTTTTTTGGTGCTGTTGATATCTCCGAGCAGTCTGCCGCTGTCCTCGAGAAGATAGACCGCCCCTTTTTCCCGTTTAATATAATCAACCGTGCTTTTTTTATATTGAGAAAGGGAAGCGAGGGACGGCTCCTGTGATTCGATGTAAGTGAGAAGCTGCTCGCTGGCGGATTTCCAGCCGAACAGAATCAAATAGGTCTCATTATTAATCGTGACCGTCCAGTAGTTCAGCTTGTAGTTGTCAAAATTCCGGTACTGATAAATGGATAAGAGATCTTTTCTGCTGTAATGGCTCGGGACGTCTTTCGGCACTCTGTACGCGTAGTCCGTTTTTTCATTGTCATTAATGATCTGCAGCCAGCCCTTCTGCTTTCTGACTGACATCTTTAAAAATTCATCGACATCCCATGTGCCGTCTTCATTTTTATCAAGCCACGCTTCAAACGAGTCAGCCGTCGCTTTCGTCAGTCCCGCATTGGCTTCCGCTTCGCTGAAACGCCAATCCAAATAGAAAAAAGAAGCGACGGCCAAAACAGAGATCAGCAGGATGACAAGCAGCAGCTGCCCGAAAAAGTGGAGCAGAAATTTTCCGCGCATTCTCATGGGCGGGTTCCTTTTTCTCCTTGATCGGGAATAAACCGATAGCCGAGGCCGCGCACCGTTACAATATAGGACGGATCGCTTGGGTCTTTTTCAATCTTTTCTCTGAGCTTGCGGATGTGCACCATGACGGTGTTGTTGTCGCCGTAAGACGGATATCCCCACACTTTTTCATAGATCTGGTCTTTTGAGAGCACCACATCAGGGTGTTCGCAGAAATATTGCAGCAATTGCAAAAGCTGTGCGGAGCAGCTGACGGGCTCGCCCCCGACAATCAGCTCGGCGTTTTGCGGCGAATAGGAAAAATGGCTGTATGAATACGTCTTCACCGCCGTTTTCTCTTCGCGCTTATAGGTTCTTTTTAACGTCGCCCTGATCCGCGCCGCCAATTCGAGCGGATTAAACGGCTTTGTTATATAATCATCAGCTCCCAATGCAAATCCTGACAGCTTATCCGCATCAGAAGACCGGGCAGTCAGAAAAAAGATCGGAGCATCGGTATAGTTCCGGATTTCGGTGCATGCTTCAAAACCGGACATGCCTTCCATCATCACATCCAGCACGAGCAGATCCGCGGTTTCATGTTTAACAAATTCAATCGCTTCCTCGGCGCTGCCGGCTGTCTTAATGTTGTGATAGCCTTCTTTGACGAGAACGCGTTTGACCATATCAACGATCGCCTTCTCATCGTCTACAATTAAAATTGACGCATTTTCCACCTTGGACGTTCCTTTCTCTTTGTTTTTTTCATCATATCATTATATGGTTAAGATTTGGTACTTTTTTAGTGCGGAGGTCTTGCGGGGAGACAGAAAAGAAAAACGAGACCGGATATCTTCTCTCGTTTTTCTCGCGGTGGGCAGAGCGGTATATCAGTCATCCCGCCCTTTTGTCAGGAGTTTTCATTTATAAGATGTAGAATAAATTCCCAAAATCCAGGCACTTCCTGGCATAACAGCATGTCCGCTTTTTCAACTATTTTAATCTTTAATTCTTGTTCCAAATCTTCTCTTTCCTGGTAAGACGTATTGCTCAGTTTTTTTTTTATCATTGGCGAAAAACGTGATATCAAGAGTTCCATTTCGTCGATATCTGTTTTCTCTTTGTTGAAATCAAATGGCCCGTTCACTGCTTATTTTCCCCCTTTTTTTGCTTGTCCAGCTGCTTTCTCAGATTGCCGAGCCCTTTTTTATGAATATTGGAAATGTTCTGCCGGGATTCCCCCAGCGACTCGGCAATCTCCTTCATCGTCGCTCCGTGAAGGTAAATATTCGTCAGCACACTTTTTTGTTTATCGGTTAATGTCTGAAGCGCTTCATATAAATCCCGGTTTTGGACATGCTGGCTCAAATCTCCCTGCTGCCGCAGAAACTCTTCATACGCGTCTTTTCCCATTTCATAGGGAAGCGTTTCACCTCCTTCCGGCTGATCAACCGTCAGCGGATAGCGCTTCTGATTTTTGCGGATGCGCTTGTCAAAGTCGATGGAGAAAATCCGGATCATAGAGTTCATATATTTGATGATCCGGATTTCCTTATAAAACTGCTTAAAATGTTCGTCCAGTGATTTTGCATCTTTCTCGTCTGAATGTTCCAGCACATTTTTAAATTTCTCGTAATGCTTGGGGTCACTTAAAAAATGTTTGACGATCGGATGTTTCATGATTTCCTTGCATTTTGACCGTAAAAGAACTTGATAGTCCATAAAACCGCCTCCTATTTAAATTAAATGAAAGAAAGCAAAAAAAAGTAAACTACTCCTTTCCGACTAAGGTTTTACACTCCTTATGTCCCGGTTTTTCCGGAACAAAAAAAGACTCTCAGCCCGGATATCAGGTTTACAAGAGCCGCTCTTTCTTTCACTTATATACATGACTGCAGGTCAAGTCAGGAGGTGGCTGATAATGGATCAGGTTTTTATAGAAGAAGCAGTCAGACAGATCGGCAATCTCGGCTTTCCGGCTCTGATTGCCATGTACCTTCTCACCCGGTTTGAGAAGAAATTTGACGCCCTGATCGAGCTGATGACGGAACTGAAAGACCAGAAGATGAAAAATTAATTTTCAAACGAAGTTGACTTTTCATCGGAACGCATCACTTAACAAAGCAGAAGGGAAAACGAAAGGCCTTTCACATTCTCTTTCTGAAAAAAACAAAGCTTGAGAGGAGACGATTTACATGTCAAAAGAAAACAACTGCAATATCCCGCAGCCGATCAGAGGAGATAAAGGGGCGACCGTCACGATTCCGCGCAACCTTGAAAGAGACCGCCAAAATCCGGATATGCTGGTGCCGCCGGAAACGGATCACGGCACAGTGGATAATATGAAATTCTCTTTCTCAGATGTGCACAACCGGCTGGAAAAGGGCGGATACGCGCGTGAGGTGACCGTTCGCGAGCTGCCGATTTCTAAAAATCTCGCATCTGTCAACATGCGTTTAAAACCGGGCGCCATCCGTGAGCTGCACTGGCATAAAGAAGCGGAATGGGCTTATATGCTGACGGGCAAAGCGCGGATCACGATTGTCGATGAGCAGGGGCGCAGTTTTATCGATGACGTGAAGGAAGGAGATCTGTGGTACTTCCCGTCAGGTCTGCCGCACTCCATTCAGGCGCTGAAAGAAGGCTGTGAATTCCTCTTAGTCTTTGATGACGGCTCATTCTCAGAAAACAGCACATTCCAAGTGACTGACTGGCTTGCCCACACGCCGCTTGATGTCATCGCCAACAACTTCGGGGTTTCAGAAAAAGACCTTGCCGGCCTGCCGCGGAAAGAAAAATATATCTTTGAAGAGCCTGTTCCCGGAAAGCTGAAAGATGACATTGTGGAAGGGCCGAACGGCGAAGTGCCTTACCCGTTCACTTACCGTCTGCTGGATGAAGGCCCGACTGCTGAGACGGACGGCGGCAAAGTATATATCGCGGATTCCACAAACTTCAAAGTGTCCAAAACGATCGCTTCAGCGCTTGTCGTGGTCGAACCGGGCGCAATGAGAGAGCTGCACTGGCATCCGAATACGCATGAATGGCAGTATTATATTTCCGGGAAAGGCCGGATGACGGTTTTTGCTTCGGACGGCCATGCGAGAACATTTAACTATCAGGCCGGGGATGTCGGTTACGTTCCGTTCGCAATGGGCCACTATGTGGAGAACCTGGGAGATGAGCCGCTCGTCTTCTTGGAAATCTTCAAAGATGACCATTATGCCGATGTGTCTCTGAACCAATGGCTCGCCATGCTTCCTGAGAAATTCGTCCAGCAGCATCTTGAACTGGGCAAAGACTTTACCGACATTCTTTCGAAAGAGAAACATCCAGTCGTCAAAAAGAAATGCTGAAGACACACATTGACTTGCAGAGTTCATCTCTGCAAGTCTCCTCTATGTGAAAAGGAGCTGAGCAGATGATCAATCAAAACGGGCCGAAATTGTTTTTTTTCCGGGTGCTCACGTATGCCCTGGCAGCGGCCGCTGTATTATTCGGGTATTTCATCGTGATGATGACCGTATTTTCATTAGCCGGGACGAGCTACGGATCGATGGCGTACGTCCTGCTTTTTTCTGTGCTTTTTATTCTTCTCGGGTTATGTTTTGAACCGCTTGAGCGGCTGATGGTACATAGTTTTACCTTTTTCAGGACGGGCAGGCTGCCTTTTCTTCTTTTAGCCAGCACCGTTCAGCTGCTGTTTCTTTGGATGACCGCGTATACGACGGATAAACTGATTGAAAAGATTTGGCTGTCAACGACCGAGGAGCTGATTGTGGCTGGGGTTTTTTTCGTGTTGGATAAATGCGTCTCCGTGCAGAAACAAACTCAGGCGCAATAAAAAAACGCAGGCCGAAATGGCTCTGCGTTTTTACCGTCATACCGAGGCGTTTTCATGCTGGATTAAATCGTAGGTTAAGCAGACGGGTTTGTTCGTGCGCGGGTCTTTTACGATCTGTGCGTCAATCTGAAACACGTCTTCCAATATGCCGGGCGTCATGACTTCCTCCGCCGTCCCTTCCTTGATGACGCGTCCTTTTTTCAGCGCGATCATATAATGGGAAAAACGGGCGGCATGGTTCAGATCATGAATGACCATTAAAATGGTTCGTCCCTGCTCTTTGTTTAATTTGTCCAGCAGCTGCAGAATTTCCAGCTGATGGGCAAGATCTAAGTAAGTAGTCGGTTCATCAAGAAGCAGCAGCTCCGTTTCTTGAGCGAGCGCCATTGCGATCCACACACGCTGCCGCTGCCCGCCGGAAAGCGCTTCGATCGGCCGGTCGTAAAATTCGGCCATCCCCGTCTCTTCAAGCGCCCATTTGACCATGTCACGATCTTTATCACTCAAGCGGCCCATTCCGGACTGATGCGGAAATCTGCCGTAAGAAACAAGTTCGTATACAGTCAGCCCGCTCGGCGCTTCAGGCGTCTGCGGAAGGATTGCCATTTCCTTGGCGATGTCCTTCGTTGATTTTTTCATGATCGCCTGTCCGTTTAAATAGACGGCGCCGGATTTCGGTTTCATGATTCTTGACATCGTCTTAAGAACCGTCGATTTTCCGCAGCCGTTTGGACCGATCAGCGTTGTAATTTTCCCTTTCGGTATGGCGATATCCAATTCTTTCGCTATCAGACGGTCACCATAACCGACAGTAAGCTGTTCCGCCGATAATGAGTTCATCGCGGCAGTCTCCCTCCTTTATTTCGCTTTCATCAGCAAATATATAAAATACGGCGCGCCGAGTACGGAAATCACCAAGCCGACGGGAACTTCGAACGTCACAAGGACATTTCTCGCCAGCGTATCGGCAAGGAGAAATAAAAATGCGCCGATCAAAGCTGAAACCGGAATAAGCGTCTGGTGGCGCGGCCCGGTAAGCCTTCTGGCCAAATGCGGCGCAATCAGTCCGAGAAAAGCGATTCCGCCGGCTGCCGCAACACATGACGCCGTCAGGGCGACAGCGGAAATCAGCAGAACGCGCCGCTCCTTTTCAACCCGGGTGCCAAGTCCCACAGCCAGCTGGTCACCAAGCTGCAGCACATTTAAATACCTCGCTTTATACAGACTGAACGGCAGAAGAACCAGCAGCCACGGCAAAATCGACAGCACCATTTTCCAATTGGCGTTCCAAATCGAACCGGAAATCCATACAAGCGCCTGCATGAAATCCCGCGGGTCCATTTTCAGCTGAAAAATCAAGAGCAGCGCATTAAACCCCGCATTAACGCCAATCCCGACCAAAATGAGCCGGACGGGTGAGACACCTTTTTTCCAAGCCAGCACGTAGATGAGAAACGCAGCCAGAAAAGCTCCCGCCAAAGCGCTCACTGGAAGCAGCCATGTACTGAACATGCTTAAATCAACAGCGGACCCTTGGAAAAAGAAAATAAACAGAACGACCGCCAATGATGCTCCGGCGTTAATACCGAGAATGCCCGGCTCCGCCAAGTCATTTTGAGACACGCTTTGAAAAATCGCGCCTGCAACCGCGATCCCGGCGCCGACCAGCAATGACAGCACCATGCGCGGGAGTCTGAATTCAAATAAAACAAGCTGATCCCGGGCATCGCCTTGTCCGAAAAAGACTCGTAACGTATCGAGAGGCGCAATCCGGATCACACCCATATTTAAGCTGATAAAAAAGACGATGCATATGAGCAATAACGTAACGGCCGCGACCGCCAGCGGTTTTTTCGATTTCACATTCATTACAGCCCTCTCCTTTCCCTGCGCGCCAAATAAAAGAAAAAGGGAACGCCGATAAGGGCGGTTAAAGCGCCGACCGGTGTTTCAAACGGCGCATTGACGAGTCTTGCGGCAATATCACTGAAGACTAACAGAACGGCGCCGAATACCGCGGAACAAGGAATAATCCACCTATAATCGACCCCGACTAAAAATCGGGTGATATGCGGAATCACCAAGCCGATAAAAGAAATGGCTCCGGCGACTGAGACTGAAGCCCCTGTCAGCAGGACAACGACAAACATTCCGATTACTTTCACAAGCGCCGTATACTGCCCGAGCCCTTTGGCCAGCTCCTCACCCAAGCTCAGCACTGTCACTGAGCGCGCAATCAAAAAGGCAAGCAAAAGGCCGATGACCCCGACTGCCAATAGCAGCTGCACGCCTTCCCATTTCACGGACGCGACTCCCCCGGCATACCAGAACTTCACATCCTGGGCGACGTCAAACCGGATCGCAATCGCGCTTGAAAGCCCAGTCAAGAAATAGCCGACTGCCGTACCGGCCAGCGCGAGCTTCACAGGTGTCAGCCCGCCTTTTGAAAACAGGCCGATGCCAAAAACAATAAGCGCCCCGATTCCCGCTCCCGCAAAGGACCACAAGACAAGCCCCGCTGCAGACAGCCCCGGAAAAAAAGCAAATGCACAAGCGATCGCAAAGCCGGACCCCGAAGTCACCCCCATAATGGAAGGCTCAGCAAGCGGGTTCCGCGTCAGCCCCTGCATGATTGCCCCGGACACAGCTAAAAAAGCCCCGACGAGCGCTGCGGCGGCGGTTCTCGGCAGCCTCAGATCGCGTATGATTTGATGAGATGTATTTTGCGGCTGAAAGTGAAAGAGAGCGTTCCACACCGTCCGCAGATGAATATCAGCGGCTCCGATGGAAACAGACAAAACTGCGCCGATCAATAAAACCGCAATACCGGCAAAAAGCAGCACAGCCGCTCTGAATGAACGCGCCGTCCACTGGATTTCGCTCCCTGACGCTCCTTGAGCCGTCATTGTCTGTTTCTTTTTTAATAGACCCAACACTCGTTCTTCCTTTCTCCAAGACAAGAATGTTAATGATAATGATTATCAATGACTTGTTTCAGTATAGCACTATTTTCTTCTCTTTTAATAGACCTAATTTCATATAAAAAAAGAAAGTTTTTCTTAAAAAAGAGCGTGCTTCTCTATGAAAGCAGTGATATAATCACACTGATAATGATTCTCTTTATCACTATTTTTTATGAAAGAAGGAATGCCAGATGTTCCATACATACAAGAAAATCGGCGCAGCGCTGATTGCCGTACTGCTCATTGCCGCTTTGGCCGCATGCGGAAATTCTTCAGACACGAAAGGTTCTTCTGAAAAAGAAGAAACCGTCACGTATAAAGCCGAAAACGGCAATATTAAAATTCCGAAGCACCCGAAACGGGTCGTCGTTATGGCTGACGGCTACTACGGCGACTTCAAACAGCTCGGCATCAATGTTGTCGGCGCGCCGCAAAACGTATTTAAAAACCCTTATTACAAAGGGAAAACAAAAGGTGTGACAAACATCGGCGACGGCACATCCGTTGAAAAAATCATTGACCTGAAGCCTGATTTAATCGTTGTCTGGACGACACAAGGGGCCGATATTGAAAAACTGGAGAAAATCGCGCCGACAATCGCTATTAAATATGACAAGCTCAGCAACATTGAGCAATTCAAAGAGTTTGCGAAAATGACAGGCACTGAAGATAAAGCAGACAAATGGCTTGCCGAATGGGATAAGAAAACAGCTGCCGCTAAAACAAAAGTTCAAAAAGCAGTCGGCTCAAAAACCATCTCCATCATGCAGACAAACGGTAAAGACATCTATGTATTCGGTAAAGACTTCGGTCGCGGGGGAAGCATCATTTATGACAAACTCGGGCTGAAAGCCACAAAACTAACGCAGGAAAAAGCCATTAATCAAGGCCCGGGCTATGCCAGCATTTCACTTGAAAAACTGCCTGACTTCGCAGGAGACTATATTTTTATGGGACCATGGCAGGCCGGCGGTGACGACAAAGGCGTCCTTGACAGTTCAATCTGGAAAAACCTCGATGCCGTCAAGCAAAACCATGTCTACCGCATTGATCCGATCGGCTTCTATTTCTCAGACCCGATCTCACTTGAAGGCCAGCTGGACTATATTACAAAAAGCTTAACGAAGTAACCCTGAAGCCGCTGACACAGCGGCTTTTATGATTCCTAAAACTTGACAAAAAAATTTATTTATGCTAAAATTTACAATTTTGGATTAGCGTGTATAATAAGATTCTCCCGGCCGGAGATTGATGTGAATGACGGAGGATTCTTAATATGAAAGAAAACAAGGCAAGTATGACTTCCCTGCTGTCCGCTTTCGGAAGAGCGTACCACAGTAAATACGGCAAGCCGGTTATGTTTGATGATTTTCTGGCACAAGATCTTATTTCTGAAAAAGAGCATTCAGACATTTGTGATCATTTGATTCAAGGTATATCATTCTTCAGCAAAGACATGGCTCAGGAACTTCAAGATAAACCGGATGATATCTTAAAATGGGTGATTCAAGTCCAGCTGTCTCCTACACCGTTAGCGCGTGCCGCGTATTGTGAAAAAGTGCTTCTGAATGAAATGATGCTCGGGGTTAAACAATATGTCATCCTTGGGGCGGGGCTGGATACTTTCTGTTTCAGGCATCCTGAGGTAACAAATGGCTTAGATATCTTTGAAATCGATCATTACGCTTCACAGGAAGACAAAATAAACAGATTGAAACGCCTGGATTTCGATATTCCGAGTCATCTTCATTTTGTACCGATGGACTTTGCCGCTTCACTTTCTTTCAGCCGTCTGTACCAAGAAGGTTTTTCCCGCCAAAAAACCTTTTTCAGTCTGCTCGGCGTTTCATACTATCTTACGAAAAAGCATCTTGCCCGCCTGCTTACTCAATTATTTGACCAAGTCCCTCCAGGAAGCTCTATCGTCTTTGATTATGCAGATCAGTCGCTCTTTGAAGATAAAGGACTGTCAAACAGAGTGGAAAACATGGTGAAAATGGCTGCAGCCAGCGGAGAGCCGATGCTATCGTGTTTCAGCTATGAAGAAATTGAAAAGGTGTTAGAATCATCAGGTCTGCTTATTTATGAACACTTATCTCCAGCGGCCGTCAATGAGCGTTTTTTCAGCGGACGCACTGACTATTTAACCGCTTTCGAGACCATTCATTTTATACACGCCGTCAAAAAGTAATCCGCTGCCGCAAACAAAAAAGACATCTCACAGTCGTGAGATGTCTTTTTTTCAAACCGATTGTCTGTTGTTTGCAAATTTCTTTGAGACGAAAGGATATAACAGCAAACCGACGAAAAACAGCCCGATACCGAGAATAAAGGTCGTTAAATCGGCCGTTCCGGTGATAATGACGTAAAAAGAATAAATGCAGGCTAAGATGGCGATGAAACCGTCCCGCACTCTTGAACCCTTGATCTCGTCATATGTTTCACCCGTCCAAACAAGCTTCAGACTGTAAAATGCTGATACGAGATACGGAATCAGATAAGCGAGCGTCGCCGCTGTTGTTAAAAACGTAAACGCGTCACTGATCGTCCGGGAAATAACCGAAAAGATAAAGATTTGTGACATGACGTTCGTGACGATTAACGACACAACCGGACTGCCCTGTTTATTCGTTTTTGCAAAAGCAGCGGGAAAGTCCCCTGATTTCGCCGCTTGATACGGAACTTCAGAGCCGAGAAGAATCCAGCCGAGCATCGTTCCGAACAGACACAGGATCGCCAGAATCGCCATGATGATGCTTCCCGCATTGCCGACAATCGCGTACAAGACGTCAACAAACGGTTTCTCCGAGCCGACAAGCTTATCATGTGGAAGCACGCCCATCGTAATCAATGTCACGATAATATAAATGCTGAGCGCGATCAATAAGCCGGTAATGGTGGCGCGTTTCACATCGCGCTGCGAACGGGCGCGCCCGGATAAAATGACCGCAGATTCAATTCCGACGAACGCCCATAATGTTGAAATCGCCGCATTGTGGATCTGCCCGCCGATTCCCTCAACTGTGTGAGGCCCAGTTTGAACCGGAAAATAAAAATGATCGAAAAACGACGTTTGAAACACAAACAAACCTGCAATGATAAAAAAGATAAATCCTAATACTTTTGAAAACGTCGTGACGAAATTTAATTTACTCGCACCGTTAATGCTGGAGACGAGAATCGTGTGAGTGCCCCATAATAAAACCGTACATACGGCAAACGTCAGCAGCTGGCCGAGCGTAACCGCCTGACCGCCGATCGAAAACATTTCACGCTTATCCGTTAAAATCGGGAAAAATGATGTTAAATATCCGGCAAGGCTTGTGATGATCGCCACGTTGCTGATCCAGCTCGCCACCCAGTAGCCCCACACCATCGTGAATCCGGCTGCATTCCCTTTCTTCCGATCGCTGAACAGCGCTCTCGCATAGCTTTGCGGCCCCGCCGTCAGCTCAGGCTTACGGATGGATAAGTGGCCGAAAACAAGCGCGATCATTAAAACACCGGCTCCCGTTAAAAGCCATGCCGATGTAGCGCCGAACGGACTCGCGATTTTTGCGAGCGTGCTCGGAAGGGAAAAGATGCCCGATCCTACCATATTTCCTACGACAAATGCCGTCAGTAACCAAAAACCCCATTTTTTCGTCTGTTCCATTCCTGTACCTCCTGGTTGTTCATTCGTACGGACCAGACCCCGAGACCATATTTACACACAAAAAAAGCCTGAACAAAAGTCCATGCTTAAAGAAACACACACCCTTGATCTCCGGATAGCCCTCCGCGAAAAAGCACGCGGCAGTCCTGCACTTATTCAGATACAGTCCCAGCATAAAGAAGGATCGGCTTTCTTTACACTTCGGCGCTGATGCCTTTAACACATGTTTTGCGGCCCCTGTCAGCCTGGCATGTGCGACTCATCATCAAGCGCAACCTCTACCTCACCGAGAAAGAGTGAGGATTTTTATCATTCAATTCTACTCAGAGGTTATCAGAGATAAAAAGATCTGTCAAAGGGAAAAATTAGACGGAAAACGGATAGAGCATTCGCCCTACCCGTTTTATATGGTCAGCGGTTGTTTTTTTTCTTTTGAACAGCTTCTTGAAGCGGATCGTCTTTCAGAGCTGCACTGGCGTCGTCAAGCGCACCTTGAATGACGTTTTTGTTTTTATCGCTGTTTTTTCCTTTTTCTTTGTTAAAGAAAGCCATCTGTATCACCTCTTTATCAAATATAGGTACACCTATAATGTGTCTTTTTACGCGGCAGAATATGCGGAATCCGCGTCTCCTTCCTTTTGGTGTTACAGGTAAAGTTTGTTGATCAAACATGCATTCTCTTGATATATTTGTAATTCAGGGGATTTTGGCAAAAATAAAAAGGAGAAGCGAAAAATGACAGGAAAAACACACATCATGGGAGGCATCGCTTCTTGTTCCGCAATTGCTTATTACTACGGGTATGATCCGGTTCTGATGACCTCAGCCGGTGCCATCGGGGCGCTGATTCCCGATATATGCCATACGAAAAGCAAAATCGGCAGGACGCTGCCCGTTCTGTCCAAAATCGTAAGCACGGTGTTCGGACACAGAACATTTACACACAGCCTGCTGTTTATGCTTATTATGTTTTTCATCACGGCAACCTACATTCCGAATCCAAGCATTTCCGCCGGACTGATGATCGGAATGGCAAGCCATCTTGTGCTTGACGCATGGACCGTCAACGGGATTAAACTGCTGTTTCCGTCCGCGATCCGCTTCCGTCTTCCCCTTTATATGAGGACGGGGAGCTTTTCGGAGCAGCTTGTGCTGGCCGGCTTAACGATTGTATCCTGCTATTATTTATACGAACTGGTTCACGGCCGCATCTCTTAAACAAAAAGCGTCTTTTCGCTTTTAGGGTGAGGAGTCATACATATGAAGAAATCCTTTTTCAAAAATCATCGGTTTTTATGCTTGTCCATTCTGTTCATGTGGATAAAAACATATGTCGTTTATAAGCTCGGTTTTGATCTGCAGAACAATTCTGTTCTTGAGGAATGTCTGCTTCTCATTAATCCGCTGAGCTTCATTGTGCCGCTGTTCGGCATCGCCCTGCTCCTGACGGAAAAAAAACAGCGGATCTTTTTGCTTTCGGCGAATGTGATATTGACGGGGATTTTAATCGCAAACACGGTGTTTTACGGGTTTTATATTGATTTTATCACCATACCGGTTTTGTTTCAGGCGAGCAATATGGGCGATATGGGAAGCAGCGTCCAAGAGCTGTTTCACCCGCTTTATATCGCTTTATTCTTGGATATTGCGGTTCTGTTTTATCTTGCGAAAAGGGATACAGCCGGTAAGGGAAAAGCAGGCGCACGAACCGTTAAAGCGTATGCGTGGGCATCAGCCGGCCTCATGCTGTGCAACCTTGCGCTGTCTGAGGCCGAGCAGCCGAAGCTGTTCAAGCATCCTTTTGATCGTGAAGCGCTCGTAAAAGGAATCGGCCTGTTCCACTTTCATTTGTATGACACCATTTCGCAGACGCTGAATGCAGGGGCTAAAGCGTTTGCAGATGAAGACAGCCTTGCGGCGGTGGCGAATTACACTCAAGCCGACTACAGCAGCCCGTCCGATTCAAAGTTCGGGCTTGCAAAGGGGCGCAATGTGATTTTTGTGACGCTCGAATCAACACAGCGTTTTGTGATGGACGAACGGGTCAACGGGCGGGAGATTACCCCGTTTATGAATAAGCTGCGGAAAAAAAGTTATGATTTCACTCATTTTTATCAGCAGACCGAACAGGGTAAAACCTCAGATTCAGAATTCATCACCGCGAATTCGCTGTACCCGTCTTCCAGCGGCGCCGTTTTTTTTTACAAAAAGCGGCCACCGGTTCAATACGATGTACCATACGTTAAAAGACCATCAATACTATTCAGCCGTTCTGCATGCCAACCATAAGGCCTTTTGGAACCGGGATGAGATGTACGGCGCCTTCGGAATCGACCGTTTTTTTGACGCCGATGAATTTCAGGTGACACAGGAAAATTCAACGGGCTGGGGCCTGAAGGACAAAGAGTTTCTCGAGCAGTCAGCGGAAAAATTAAAGAAGCTGCCGCAGCCGTTTTACGCAAGCCTGCTGACCTTGACCAACCATTTTCCTTTTGAAATTGAAAAACAAGATCAGCTCATTGATGAACCGGACACAAGCAGCGATTTATTAAACCGCTATGTGACAACGGTCCGCTATGAAGATGAGGCCTTAAAACACTTTTTCAAGAAGCTGAAAAAAGCAGGACTGTATGACAACTCGATGATCGTCCTGATGGGAGATCATTACGGCATATCCGAAGCCCATAATAAAGGACTTGCCGAGTTCTTAGGAAAAGAGGAAATCACTCCGTTTGATACGGTTCAGCTCCAGCGCGTGCCGTTTATCATTCATATTCCCGGGGTGACCGACCGTGCGCCGGAAACGGTTGCTTCCGCTGCGGGACAGGTTGATGTAAAACCGACGCTGCTTCACCTTCTCGGCATTGAAACGAAAGGCAGCATTCAGTTCGGCAATGATCTGTTTTCCAAAGAGCGGACTCCGTTTGCTGTACTGAGAAACGGCAGCTTTATCACGGACGATCATATCTATACGAAAAATACGTGTTACAGCCGCAAAACGGGCGAACCGCTTTCTGACGTGAGCGCGTGCAGTGATGAGAAAGAAAAAGCGGAACAAGAGCTGATGCTCTCCGATAAAATATTAAACGGCGACCTGCTGCGGTTTTATAAGCAATAAAAAAATCCCTCCGTTTTATGGAGGGGTTTTTTATGTTTCATATATCAGCCGTCCGGTCATTTTCGTATCATATCCGGATAATTGAGAAAGCTGAGACTTGAATTCCTCGGAATTGAGAATGTCCCGCACGCTTTGAACAAGCTCCGGGTTTTGTTTTAAGACGACAACATCGTACTGCTCACTGATCACCGGGATAAAATCCGTGCCTGCCATATGCGCCGCATGCTGCGACCCGACTCCTATATCCGCTTTTCCGCCGGATACTTGTGAAGCCGCTGACAGATGATCCGTGACAATGTCATGGTAGCCGGCGACATCAGACGGCGTGATGCCGAATGATCTGAGCTGTTCATCCAGCAGCACCCTCGCGCCTGATCCTTTTTCGCGATTGACGATGCGGACGTCCTTTCTGCTCACGTCCTGAAAGCCCTGAATGTTCAGCGGATTGCCTTTTTTCACATATAATCCGGCCTGCCGAAGCACGACATGAAAAAGCGCAAACGGCTCTCCTGAAAGAATGCGCTTCACATACGGAATGTTATACTGCCCCGTCTCCCCATCGTACAAATGAAGACTGACGATATCGCAAGCCCCCCGGTACATCTCGATCAGGCTGTTTAAACTGCCGCTGTACTTGCGAAGCGGAGCCGCCTGTATCGTTCGTTCCAGCTGTTTGCTGAGGAGGTCCATCGACACATCCTGCCCGCTGATGATAACGGACTCCCTTTTTTCCGGGTCCCGCCTGCGGGGCGAGTCAGCCGCATCGGCTGCGGATGGCTTTTTTGACATCCTCATGTTTGCTTTATATTGTTTTAAGTCTTCTTCATCGACTCTCATCTGTCTCCCGACCTTGTACGCAGGAATGAGCCCTTTTTTTATCAAATCATATACCGTCAGTTTTGAGACCTTCAAAAGGCCCGCAACTTCTTCTATTGTATAGGAAGTGGCTTCTGCCATAATATCACGCTCCGTTTTTATTATAACTGTTAAGTTATTGAAAAAAAACCGCACCACAACGTACAATTACGTTATAATTAGTATGATCTAATGATATTTAGCTATAAGGGGTGCACCATTTTGAAAAAGAAAGCGACACTAATCACAACTGCGGCCATGGCCGTTTTCCTGGCAACGGCGGGCTGCTCATCCGGGCAATCGTCCAAAGGCGGACAAAACGAAAAAGTGACGCTGACCGTTTCCGCGGCTGCCAGCGCTCAGGATGCGCTTGAAGAAATCCAAACCAACTATGAAAAGTCCCATTCAAACGTGACCATTCAAGACAACTTCGGATCATCGGGCACATTGCAAAAACAAATCTCACAAGGCGCGGGAGCTGATTTATTCTTCTCGGCAGCCGAAGATAAATTCCAAAAGCTCGTTGATGACGGAGATATCGACAAAAAGGACAGCACGGATCTTTTGAAAAACGACCTCGTCATGATCGTGCCTGAGAAAAACAGCGCACACCTTACACATCTGAATGACCTGAAAAAAGACAGTACAGATAAAATCGCGCTCGGCACGCCTGAATCCGTTCCGGCCGGACAATACGCCAAACAGTCATTGACGAAATTAGACCTATGGGACAAGGTAAAAGATAAAGTCGTCTATGCAAAAGACGTCCGCCAGGTGCTTTCTTATGTTGAAACCGGAAATGTTGATGCCGGGCTTGTCTATAAAACAGACGCGCTGATTTCAAAGAAGGTGAAAATCACCGATGAAGCGCCTGCGAAAACCCACGATCCGATCGTGTATCCGCTCGGCATCGTCAAGGATACAAAGCACCGTAAAGAAGCGGAAGCGTTTTATCAGTATCTGCAGTCAGATGAAGCGATGAAAGTGTTTAAGAAATATGGATTTACTGCCAAGTAATATTACGGCTTCGGAGTTTTTCACTCCCGTCGTACTGTCTTTTGAGGTGGCTTTGGCATCGGGCATCGCCGTCATCATTCTCGGGACGCTCGCCGGCGCCTGGATGGCGAAAGCGAGATTTCCCGGAAAAACGGCCGTGGAAACCCTGTTTATGCTCCCGCTCGTTCTTCCTCCTACCGTTGTCGGTTTCATTCTGATTATCATTTTCGGGAAACACAGCGTTATCGGCCGGGCGATTGAACAGGTTTTTCACCAGTCCGTCATCTTCACGTGGTGGGCCGCGGTGATCGCTTCGGCCATCGTCGCTTTCCCGCTTATGTATCAGTCCGCCAAAACGGGTTTCGCCGCGGTTGATTCTGACATCGAGGGGGCGGCGAAAGTAGACGGGGCCGGCAGATGGCAGGTATTTACCCGCATTTCCGTGCCGCTTGCCTTTCCCTCCCTCTTGACCGGAAGCATTCTCAGTATCGCAAGAGCGCTCGGTGAATTCGGGGCGACTTTAATGTTTGCGGGAAATATCCCGGGCGTCACCCAAACGCTGCCGACAGCGATTTACGTCGCGATGGATTCCGGCAATGAAACACTCGCCTGGGTATGGGTGATCTGTATTATGATCATTTCTTTTCTGATGCTGTTTTTCATCCAATTGAAAAAACCAGCTTGACCATCCGCCTTCCGCGCAGATTTCGCCGGGAGGCTTTTTGATTTAAAATCGGATGGTATATAATGAAACAAAAACACACAAAGGGTGCGGCTATGAAGATTAATGTCATTATCGCGGATGATAATTCTTTCATCAGAGAAGGAATGAAAATCATTTTGCATACATATGAGGAATTTACTGTATCGGCAACTTTGGAAAACGGACTTGAGGCGGCAGAGTATTGTAAAAACAATCCCGTCGATATCGCCTTATTGGACGTCCGCATGCCGGTAATGAACGGCGTCGAAGCCGCAAAGCGGATCGCGGAGGAAACGGATACGAAGCCGATGATCCTGACGACATTTGACGACGATGAGTATATTTTAGAAGCGATTAAAAACGGCGCGAAAGGATATTTATTAAAAAATACCGAACCGGAACGGATCCGCGATGCGATCAAAAGCGTCTTCAACGGGCACAGCATCCTTCAGGACACCGTGCTGGATAAAATAAAAGACAGCCTTTTCCGTCCGGCGGAAGCAGCGCATCAGATTGATGAAAGCCAGTTTACTGAAAGAGAGCTCAGCATCATGTCGCTCATTGCGAAAGGGTTCTCAAACAGGGAAATTTCAAAACAGCTTTTCATTTCTGAAGGGACGACGGCCAATTATATTTCATCTATTTTAGGGAAAACGGGACTTGAGCACAGAACGCAGATCGCGATTTATTATATTACCGGGAAGGTGGATAACGGGCGTTGAACGGTATGGATTTCTGGATGCTGATAAGCAGACTGATCGTCATTTTTTACACGGCCTTTTTGTTCGTATCGGCAGACCGCCTTTACACGCCGTACGCCGTCTTGTTTCTGCTGCTTTATCTGTCTTTGGGCATTGCGGTCTGCATGATCAGGCCGCCCGCCTGGAGACGCGGAATCACCCTGCTCGCGCTGGCATTGACCGTCTGGCTTTCCGTACGGGGCCATCCGGCGTTTCTGTTTCTTTTGCCGCCCGCCATTTTCGCCGTCCTTGCCGAATACCCGGTTCACCGCTATATGTTCTGCCTGTTTGTGTTTTTGCCGTTTTTATTTATTCCGTACGGCGATCTTCCCGCCTATACCGTCATAACCCTGTTCTGCCTGGCGATTTTCGTATTGGCCGCCCGGTCAAACGATCGGCTGAAGAAATATGAGGAGCAGTCAGACAGTATGCGGTCGAGCATCGAAAAGCTGACGAAACAGCTGCACAGCAGCACCGAATACATCAAACAATCGGAGTACACCGGCAAACTCGAAGAAAGAAACAGATTGTCCCAGGCCATCCATGACAAAATCGGCCATTCCATGACCGGCGCGCTCATTCAGATGGAAGCGGCAAAGCGGATGCTCAGCTCCCATCCTGAAAAAGCGGCAGACCTGCTTCAAAACGCCATTACCATTTCTAAAGAAGGCATAGAGGATATCCGGATTACGCTGAAAAATATGAAACCGCCCGCTGAACAAATGGGCATTCACAGATTAAGAACATTTATTGATGAATTTTCGGCCAAAAACGGCCTGCCGGTTCCGTTTACGTACAGAGGTGATTTGGACAGGCTGACGCAAATGCATTGGAGAGTCATTCAGGAAAACGTAACCGAAGCCCTGACCAACACGATGAAATACGCCGATGCCACGCAGATCTCCATTGATATTCACGTTTTGAATAAAGCCGTGAAAGCGGAAGTGAAAGATAACGGAAACGGCGCCGTCCGCTTTAAAAAAGGCCTCGGGATGCTCGGTATGGAAGAACGGGCCGCCGTTCTCCGCGGAACCGTCATTTTTGACGGCACGGCGGGTTTTTCCGTCACAACCTTGCTGCCGATTGAATAAGTGAATGTTTTCATGTGAAAAATATGAAGATTCTCATGTCAAAGGAATGAACAGCTGCACTAACGGCCGTTCATTCTTTTTTTTATAATAAGAGCATCATAAGACATAGAGGTGGAAACATGAACATTTTGGAGCTCAAACAGCTGAGTAAGAAATTCGGCGATTACGCCGCCGTTGACCAGATGTCACTTGCCGTAAAAGAAGGTGAGATTTTCGGGTTTCTCGGCGCAAACGGAGCCGGAAAAAGCACAACCATCAACATGATTTCAGGCCTTTTAAAACCCTCAGACGGAGACATTTTGTTTCTCGGCAAAGATATTTTCAAGCACAGCAAAGCAACGAAAATGAATATCGGCATCGTCCCGCAGGACCTCGCCATTTATGAAGAATTAAACGCCTATGAAAATGTGAAATTCTTCGCCGGGTTATACGGCCTGAGAGGGGCGGCTCTGAAAGAACGGGTCGAGGAAGCACTGACATTCGTCGGTTTGAGCGATAAACACAAATATTTGCCGAAGCATTTTTCCGGCGGAATGAAACGCCGGCTCAATATTGCCTGCGCCCTTGCCCATCGGCCGAAACTGATCATCATGGATGAACCGACGGTCGGCATTGACCCGCAATCAAGAAATTATATTCTGCAATCAGTGAAAAAACTGAATGAAATGGGCTGCACGATCATCTATACGAGCCATTACATGGAGGAAGTTGAAGAAATATGCACGCGCATCGCTATCATTGACCACGGAAAAGTCATCGCGGAAGGCACAAAGGAACAGCTGACCTCCATCATTACCGACACAAAAGATGTCGTGATTGAGCTGTCATCCGGAAACGGCATCAGTCTCGGCGATATTCAGGAGATTCCCGGCGTCAGAGCCGCGGCACTGGAAGAAAACAGCGTAAAAATCAGCTCTGACACAGGGGTCAACAATTTAAACCGCCTGATCCGATACTTCATGGACAAAGGAATTGAGATCCGCTCCTTACAGGAACAGGCCCCTGACTTAGAAACGGTATTTCTCACTCTGACAGGCAGAAGCCTGCGCGACTGACCAAACTGAAAGGAGGATTGCAAATGCGTATTCTGCACATCGCCGGGAAAGAAATCAAAATCAGTTTCCGTGACAGACGGACCTTTATTTTCATGCTTGCTTTTCCGATCGTCTTTATGCTGATTTTCACTGCGGCATTATCAAACGCCTTTGACTCAGAGGTGACGGTCGGGAACATCAAGGTGGTTTATACGGACCAGTCAAACGGCCCTCTTTCTCATTATTTTACTGAGTTTATGAAAGCGGCCAAAAAAGAGCATGTCTATTTTCAAAAAGCGGACACTGAGGCAAAAGGCAAAAACGATGTTCGTGAAAATCAGGCGGATGCTTTCGTCACTGTAAAAAACAGCGGTTTTCAAGTCTATACAAATGACCGGAGCGGCATGAACGGCACGATCGTCCAAGGCATGCTGACCGCTTTTACCAACCAATACAAAGCAGGCGCCGCCGCTTACAAGGCACATAAGGCACCTGCCGCCGGCGAAATAAAAAGTGATTATATTAAGCAGACGTCTTTAAACAAAGCGAAAGAACCGAAAGCGAAAGATTTTTACGCGGTTTCCATGACGACAATGATCGGGCTGTACGCCTCAATTTTTGCAAGCACCTTGTTCCGCGGGGAACGAATACGGCACACTGCGGATCGCCTGATCGCCGCGCCCCTTTCGAAAAGCGATATCTTTCTTGGAAAAATGCTCGGCATTTTGGCTGTGAACTTTCTGACGATCCTTGCCGTTGTCGCCTTCAGCAAATTTATCTTAAAAGCGAATTGGGGCAGCCATATGGGACTTGTGCTTTTGATTCTCGTCTCTGAAATTCTTTTGGCCGTCAGCTTCGGTCTCAGCATGAGCTATTTGACCAGAAAACCCGAAAGCGCCAGATTAATCACTGTCATCATCGTTCAGGTGATGGCCATTATCGGCGGCGCCTATTATAAATATGAAGACGGAGGAATTTCCGTCCTGTCGCCATTAACTTGGATCAATAAGGCGATTAATAAAATTATATACGCCAATGACGTATCAGCCGCCTGGCCTGCAATTGGTTTAAATACAGCATTAGCGGCGCTCTTTTTGCTGATCGCCGCGGTTACGTTTCAAAGACGGGAGGGACTGTAATATGAAAAACTTCTGGTGGCTGTTTACACATGCTCTCAAAGGGATTACAAAAAGCAAAAAACAGCTCATCCTTTATATCGGCGCACCGCTGATCGGCGTCTTTCTCTCCTTCATGACCAATGCCAATGGCGGAGCCGAAACGCTCAATATCGGCATTCTCAACCAAGACGGAGGAGAAGTGTCCCAGGATACGGTATCGTTTTTAAAAGGGCTGGATCATGTGAGGATTTCGGAGGAAACGGCTGCGTCTGCCTCATCAAAGATCGCGTCAGGGAAAATGGAGGCGCTGATTACGTTTGAAAAAGGCTTTTCGCAAAGCGTAAAAGACGGGAGACCGTCTCATATCGGCATGACCTCGCTGAAAGGCGCCCAGGTCACCGGGTATGTCAGCTCTTATCTGTACAATTATATTAACAGCGCCGCCTCAATCGGCAAATCTTCCGGCGGAGACGCGAAAGCTTTTCAGGCGATGTACGCCGATTTCAAGCATTCTCCCATTCAAACGGAATCCGCTGTTTTACAAGATACATCGAACCATAAAGAAATGACTTACTCAGTCATTGGATATCTCATCATTATTATGCTCTATTCCGCCGGCAACCTGACAGAACTGATGATTAAAGAGAGAGAAAACAGAACGTACTACAGGCTGCTGTCAACGCCGATCACGTCAAAACAGTATGTATTGGCGAACGCGGCGGTGAATATGATTATCATGGCCGTCCAAATTATATTCGCCGTTCTCTTTATGGGCGCAGCTTTTCATATTCAGCCGTCATTCCCGCTGTGGCAGCTGTTCGCCCTGATGATGCTGTTTGCCTTAAGCGCGATCGGGATCGCCTTTATTACCGTCGGTTTTTCCAACAGCAGCGCTTCGGCGTCGGCGCTTTTGAATTTAATCGTCGTACCGACATGTTTGCTGGCAGGCTGCTTCTTTCCCGGCAATATTATGCCGAAAACGGTGCAGACAATCGCCGAATTTCTGCCTCAGCATTGGGTGCTCGATACGGTGGATCAACTGCAGCACGGCCGTTCGCTCCAAAGCCTGACACTGAATATCACTATTTTAGGAGCCTTCGCCGCCGCCTTTTTATTAATTGCCGCATACAGGTTCAGTGTAAAACGGCAGTCACAGACATTTATGTAAAAGAAAAACAGCCCCGTAAAGGGCTGTTTTTTCTTAGAACAGAAGCTCGTCCGGATTCGGGCCGACACGCTCGTCTTTGTTTAATGCGCTGATATTTTCCATTTCTTCCTGTGACAGTTCGAAATCAAAAATATCGGCATTTTCTATAATGCGGTGCTCTTTAATGGATTTCGGAATTGTAACGACTTCGTTTTGAAGATCCCAGCGCAAAATCACTTGAGCAACCGATTTGTTATGTTTTTCCGCAATTTGTGACAGCACATCGTTATCCAAGAGCTGTCCCTGCATCAATGGAGACCATGCTTCCACTTGAATGCCCTGCGCTTTGCAGAAATCTCTTACTTCTTTTTGAGTCAGGCGCGGATGGAATTCAATCTGGTTGACCATCGGCTTGATTTCAGCATCTTTCAGCAGTTCCTCTAAATGATGCACTTGGAAGTTGCTGACGCCGATTGCGCGGATTTTGCCGTCTTTGTACAGCTTTTCAAGAGCACGCCATGTGTCTTTATATTTATCCTTGCCGGGCCAATGAATCAAATAAAGATCGAGGTAATCGAGGCCGAGGCGCTCAAGGCTTTTCTCAAATGCGTCAAGTGTCGTTTCGTATCCTTGATCTTCATTCCACACTTTTGACGTGATGAACAGCTCTTCTCTGGCAACGCCTGCAGCTCTGATGCCTTCGCCGACACCTTCTTCATTTTTGTAAATAGCCGCCGTATCAATGCTGCGGTAGCCGTTTCTGATAGCCGCTTCGACAGCGTTTGCCGCTACGCTTCCGTTTTCCACCTTGAACACGCCAAGGCCGAACCACGGCATTTCAACGCCATTATGAAGCTTTACAGTATCTTTTAAGCTTTTTGCCACGTTGAACCATCCTTTCTAGTCTTTATGTAAACGGTTATTATTATCTCATATTTCCGCAGTAAGAAACCAATTATACGCTCAACGTTCTAACAGAAACCATCTTTAGTCCCCAAGTACCACTAACGTTATTATTTTCCTATTTTTGAATAATTAAGGTTAAATGGGTAACTGTCCGGGTAAATGGCTACTGTAGCCACCAAACAATTGAAGGAGGAAATATTATGAAACGTATGCGTATCCCTATGTCCGTTGCCCTTGGCGCCGCTTTGTCTCTGACTCCTCTGTCCTTTGTATCCGCAAAAGAAAACCCGGTCCCTCAAAACATGGCACAGCAAACATCAGATGTCTCAGCAAAAGATGTAGGATTAAATATTGACGTTGACCTGCTCGGAATCGGCAATCAAATTGCTGACGCGATTAAGTCCGCAAAAAACCGTGACGGCTTCGTCAAAAATTTAATGGAATCTTCATTCTACTCTTCCGGACAAAAATATAACGTCATGGTGTTTAATTTAAGCCAGGAATATGAAGATCATTTTAACGGCGTTCAGTTTTACGGTTCGGCCGTTTATGACGGCATTACGTACGGCATTTGGGTGTTTGAAGACGGAAGCTTCACCAATAAAGGCGATGGCGGCTGGATCAACTGGGCCTTCAGAGGCTGGTTTGACCGCGACGGCAATCACGTCGAATTCCATCGCCCGTAATATAAAAAAGTCCGGCGCACATACGCCGGACTTTTTTCATTTATTCATCTCCGTCAAGCATGGCCGCTTCAACATCATTGATGTATTGGCGAAGCTCATGCGACATGTCGCGGGAAATCTCCCGTTCTTCGAATAATGTTTGGATTTCGTTGCGGATGGCCTGCACGGCCCGCAGTTTGATTTCGAGCTTTTGATTTTCAAAACGGCGGCTCGGACTCTGTTCGTGATACGAGTGCTCCAGCCTGAAAATCAAGTGATTGTAAAAGGAAATGACGGCAAGCGTCACGTCTTTATTTTCTTCGGTCATGTGTTTTTTCAGGCTTTCAATAGCCGCTTTTGCCGTTTTAACCCTTGTGGCACGAATAAGGCCTTCTTCATTTAAAATCGACATTTCCGGCTTTTTATGTTCGCCGAAAAAGATCCAGTACATCAGCCGTTTCAGCTTTTTCTTAGACAAGCCGACTTTAAACGGATTGGTATAAAGCACTTCCAGCTCATCGAACCGTTCCTGTAGGCTGTCAGCCGTTTCTTCCGGTATGTCGCCCCGCTCAATCAGCCGCAGCAGTTCTTCCTGTTCAGCCTGTATCCCTTGGGCGCGAACCTTCCGCTCATCTTTTTTCGTGCGGTTTTTTACCGTGAACTGCTGGAACCTGAGATTTTTCATTTTCTCATTGTACTCGGCAATGACCGCAAAAGAAGCCGTTTTGTTTGTCTCATTCATATTTTCTTTAATGGCTGTTAAGGCAGCCTTTATCAGCTTCCGTCTCGCTGTCAGCAATTTGACTTTCTTTTCTTTCACATTGTCTTCCGGCTTTTCAGTCAGAATCGGCAGTACGATTGTCGCCAGCACCAATGTGCACAAAATAACGCCCGCGGCTAAAAAGAGAATCAAATTCCGTTCAGGAAACGGCGAGCCGTCGGAGATCACGTACGGAATGGAAAAGGAACCCGCAAGCGTGACCGCTCCCCTGACGCCTGAAACTGAAATCAGCAGGGTGGAGCGCAAGCCGGGCTTATAAATGCTCTGGTCCTTGTTAAAAAACCACTTCCCGTTCCAAAAAAACAGCACCCACAAAAACCTGAGAATCATTAACGTCAGCGTAATGACGATAATGTACCCGATGACCATCATATTGTTAAACGCGGTGTCATTAAAAATGACAGAAACCACATCGGGTATTTGCGTTCCTAAAATAACGAAAACAAGACCGTTAAGAATGAACAAAATAATATTCCACGTACTTGAAGAGACGATTTGCAGTTTGACCATCGTTGATTCCAGACGATCCTGCTCCACCGCATGCGTGATGCCGCCGGCCACAACCGCTAAAATGCCGGAAACGCCGATTTCTTCAGCCGCCAGATAGATGACAAACGGCGTCAGAATTTGAATGAGCATATGCATCGTGACATCCTGCATGCCGAGGCGGCGCAAAAATAACCGGAAACGGATAATCAAAAAAGAAATGACGACACCGCTGAGTAAACCTCCGGCTGAAATCAGAACGAAGCTGAACGCGGCCTGCGCCAGCGAAAATGCCCCCGTCACGGCAGCCGCAATCGCAAATTTAAAAGCGACCAGGCCGGATGCGTCATTCATCAGCCCTTCTCCTTCAAGGAGACGGAGAATGCCTTTTGGCATCTTCACACGTCCTGACAGAGCACTCACCGCAACAACGTCAGTCGGTGACAGAATCGCCGCGAGCCCAAACGCGGCGGCCAGCGGAATACCCGGAATCATCCAATGAATGGTGTAACCGCCGACAATCACCGTGGCAAACACGAGCCCGAGCGCAAGAAGCAGAATCGGCGCTCTTAAATTCCAAAGTTCCGCACGCGGCGTTCGTTTTCCATCGTTAAAAAGCAGCGGAGCAATAAACAAAACAAAAAACAATTCGGTATTCAGTTCAAAATGAAGCCCCTGCGGAAATGACGCCGCAATGATACCGAGCGCCACCTGAATCAGAGGCACCGGGATAAAGGGGACAAACCGATTTATAATATTTGAGATCGCAATGATGGTTAAAAGTACGAGTACGACTAAAAATATGTCCAAAGCATGACCTCCTTCATCTGCTGCATTGTATCATTATTGCCTGTTCTCTTCCTTGATCAAAGGCCGAAGCCAATCATCGGGCAGGCCTGATATATTTTCCGCACACAACCAGTCTTCTTTTATTTTACCCGTTTTTATTTAAAATTTCTCATAACGTGCTCACAGCGAACTTTTTTCCTATGTCTATATTTTTTCACAAAAGAAAAAAGCTTGTTTTCTGTGAAAACAAGCTTTTCGCAGGCTGCATTCTTGTCAGCAGCTCTATTTTATTCGTGAAAATTCGTTCCGTCTGTTGTCGCTTTAATGATGCCCGCGCGGATGACGAAATCTCCGAAGTGTTCGCCTTCCTCCCTCTCTTTCGCGTAGCGCGGCAGAATGGTGCGAAGCTCACTCAGAATTTCCTCTTCACCGATATTTTCCCGGTACATTTTGCTTAAACGGCTGCCGTCAAACGCCGCCCCTAAATACATATTATATTTTCCCGGCGCCTTTCCGATAAAACCGATTTCGCCGAGCGCATGGCGGGCGCAGCCATTCGGGCATCCTGTCATACGGATGGTGATTTCTTCATCCCGCAGCCCGTTTTCGTCAACAATTTCTTCAATTTTATCAATCAGCTTCGGCAGATACCGCTCCGCTTCGGCCATGGCGAGCCCGCATGTCGGAAGCGCGACGCAAGCCATTGAACTGCGGCGCAGGGCGGAATGCTGCCGGCCGTCTGTCAGGCCGTATTGTTCGATTAATTCGCTGATTTGTTGCTTTTTCTGGCTCGAGACATTGCCGATAATCAGGTTTTGATTAGAGGTGAGACGGAAATCCCCCGTATGGACTTTGGCGATTTCACGCATTCCCGTCATCAGCTTGTAATCCTCATAGTCCGTGACACGGCCGCCTTCGATAAACATCGTAAAGTGCCATTTTCCTTTTACGCCCTTCACCCATCCGTAACGGTCGCCGTTATGGTCAAAATGATAAGGTTTCGCTTCATCCAGCTGCCAGCCGAGGCGGTTTTCCAGCTCGTTTTTTACGTTGTTAAGCCCGAGACGGTCAACGGTATATTTGAATCTGGCATTCTTTCTGACGGAACGGTTTCCGTAATCACGCTGAATCGTAATAACTTTTTCCGCTATATCATACAGCTGCTCCGGCTTGCAGAAGCCGATAACTTTTGAAAGCTGCGGATAAGTGGCCGTATCGCCGTGCGTCATTCCCATCCCGCCGCCGATCGCTACATTAAAGCCGATAAGCTTGCCTTCTTCTACAATGGCAATGAAGCCAAGATCTTGAGAAAAGACATCGATATCATTGGACGGAGGCACGGCGATTCCGATTTTGAATTTCCGCGGCAGATACAGCGGCCCGTACATCGGTTCCGTTTCCGTGTCAGGAGTGCCCGCCACACGTTCTTCATCAAGCCAGATTTCATGATAGGCTCTCGTGCGCGGAAGAAGGTCGTCGCTCAGTTTTTTCGACCATTCGTATACTTCGGCATGAATTTCCGACTGATACGGATTTGAAGCGCACATGACGTTTCGGTTGACATCTCCGCAGGCCGCAATGGTATCAAGCAGCGCCGCATTGATTTTCTGAATCGTTTTTTTCATGTTCCATTTTAAAATTCCGTGCATTTGGAATGTTTCACGGGTTGTCAGCTTTAATGTTTGATTTCCGTATTTTTGCGCCAGTTCATCCATGACAAGCCATTGTTCCGGAGTTGAAACGCCGCCGGGCATCCGGACGCGCAGCATGAACTGATACGCCGGTTCAAGCTTTTGTTTCTGGCGTTCATTGCGGAGGTCGCGGTCATCCTGCAAGTAGCTTCCGTGATGCTTCATCAGCCGGTTGTCATCGTCCGGGATGCCGGCTGAAATCCGGTCAAGCATGACTTCTTTCAATGTGCCGCGCAAATAATCACTTTTTTCTTTAATATCCTCAACATCACTTGGAGGGCCTTCCGGCGCTTTTAAAATGTTGTTCACCATGCTGAATAAGCTCCTTTCAAACCAAAATCAATATACGTCACGCTGATAGCGTTTTTTCTGCTGCATGTCTGTCAGGAAGCTTTCCGCTTTTTCACGGCTCATGCCGCCTTCTTCCTGAATAATATCGAGAAGCGCCTGGTGCACGTCATGCGCCATATGCTGTTCATCACCGCAGATGTATACAGCGGCTCCCTGCTGCAGCCATTCATACAGCTCTTTGCTTTGTTCTTTCATGCGGTGCTGCACATATACTTTTTCCTCCGAATCCCGGGAAAAAGCGACGTCCATTTTTGTGAGAACACCGTTTTGCAGCCATTTTTGCCATTCCGTCTGATACAGAAAATCAGTGACAAAGTGCTGATCTCCGAAAAACAGCCATGTTTTCCCTTCGGCTCCGGTTTCTTCACGCTCCTGCATAAAGGAACGGAAAGGCGCGATGCCTGTCCCCGGCCCGACCATAATGATCGGTGTATCCGGATTTTCCGGCAGCTTGAAGTTTTGGTTATGCTGAATGTAAATCGGAAGCGTATCTCCCGGCTGGAGCCGTTCTGCACACAGAATGCTGCAGACGCCTTTTCGTTCCCTGCCGTGCGCGTCATATCTGACCGCTCCGATTGTCAGATGCACTTCTTCCGGATTCGCTTCTAAACTGCTTGCGATCGAATAGAGCCGGGCCGGCATTTTACGCAGGATGGAAAGAAAGTCTTCCGCGGACGCTTCCCACGGGCCGAAATCACGGACGAGATCAAGCAGGTCACGGCCATTGATGTACGCTTTCACCTGCTCTTCGTTCCCTTCGGCCAGAAGTTCACTCAGCTTTTTGTCAGCCGTAAACTGTGCGGCCTTTTGCAGGAGCGGTTTTGTCAGGACGGTGATTTCAAAATGAGAAGTCAGCGCGTCTTTCAGCGGACGGAGCTCTCCTTGTTTATTCACCGCCACTTCCTGTTTCGGGTCCCATTTCAGCTCATTGATCAGCTCATCAACGAGCGCCGGATCATTTTCGGGATAGATGCCGAGGCTGTCTCCGGGCTGATACGCGAGACCCGAGCCTTCAAGCGAAAGCTCGAGATGGCGCGTTTCTTTATTCGAACCGCGTCCGTTCAGATTGATGTTCTCAAGAACCTCAGCCCGAAACGGATTTGTTCTGGAATAAACGGATTCACCGAGAGCGTGCGTTTCGGCAGGCGCTTCGGCTGTTTGGTTTCCGGCTCCTTCGTTCAAACCGCCGATGACAGCGTCAAGCCATTCCGAAAACGGCTCATCATAATCGAGATCGCAATCAACCCGGGGCGCAAGCTGCGTGCCGCCGAGCTCTTGAAGACGCTCATCAAATTCTTTGCCTGTTTGGCAGAAAAATTCATACGAGCTGTCTCCGAGCGCCAAAACGGAAAAACGGAGCGCTTCAAGCTTCGGCGCGCGTCTGCCGTGAAGAAATTCATGAAAAGCCAGCGCATTATCCGGCGGATCTCCTTCTCCGTGCGTACTTACCACGATCAGTAAATTGTTTATTTTTTTCAGACTATTCGGCTTAAAATCGTTCATCGACGCGATGGTGACCTGGAATCCCCGTTCCTCAAGCGTCTTTACTGTCTGTTTCGCAAGACCTTCCGCATTCCCCGTTTGTGACCCGTATAAGACGGTCACCTCTCTTGAGACTGCCGGGCTTTCTGCCGGAACCTGGGGAGCGGGTGCGGCTGTTTCACCGGACTCGGACCGGGCCGCAGCCAAGTAACCGCTCAGCCAGATTTTCTGTGATTCTGTCAAGGTCGGCAGAAGGCGGTTAAGGAGCTCTGCCTGCTCCTGATTAAACGGACTGTTCATGACCTGAAGTTGCAACGATATCCACCTCACAAGGAATTAAACGTAACGTACGTTATTTCTATAGGAATTGTCAAAATAATATTCTAATTGAAACTTTACCGAAAATTTGTATGTAAGTAAAATATATAATCGTGATGATAATGATTAAGATTACTAATGATAAAAAGCCCTTTGCACTCGGCAAAGGGCTTACACGAATAAGCCGGCGGGCACTTCTTTTATAAAAGGAGAAGTTACTCCGGGAGACAGCACGGTCAGATGATGCATCGCCCGCGTGCAGGCCGTATATAACAGCTTGCGGTCATGCTGGCTATTGTACTGGGTAACAGAGGCGTCAGCAACAATGACGGCGTCAAACTCAATGCCTTTTGCCAAATACACGGGAATGACGCATACCCCTTTTTGGAAAGGCTGATTTTCTTTATTGATCAAACGGACATCGCTTGCGACGCTGACCGCCTGAAATACTTTTTTTGCTTCCGCGGCAGTTTTGCAGATGACGGCGATCGTCTCCCAGCCTTTTTGCCTGAGCTCCCGTATTGTTTCCGTCAATTGCTCCTGCCGCGCTTTTTCTGTATCCGCCCGCAGGAGACGCGGTTTTTCTCCGTTCCGGTTAAAAGGCTCAATGTCATCACCGTCATCGAGCAGCGCTTTCGTAAATTCAACAATCTGCCGCGTCGACCTGTAAGTCCGCTTCAGGCTGACATACTTTTCTGCGCCGTTGCGAAAGCAGCCGGCAAGTGAAGAAGGGCCCGTGATGGTGTGGGCATAAATCGACTGGCTGACATCACCGAGCACCGTCATCTTCGCGGCTGGGAAGATGTTTTGAATATACGTCAGCTGAAATGGGGAATAATCCTGCGCTTCATCAATGAATACGTGCTTCATTTGTGTGTTTTTTCTTTTTCCTTCTATTAGATCCTGCAAATAAAGATACGGAGCTGCATCTTCATATGGGAGTGACTGCTCTGCGAACGCTTTCCGGGTCAAAGCGCCGATGCTCTGCCATTGATCAGGCGTTTCATATGATCCCCAGTCTGAAAACAGCCGGAGATACATCCGTTTTATATCGAGAAAGCCAAGCTGTCTGACGGCCTGCTTAATCGGCTTAAAAGCTTTTCCCACAATGATGGCGCCAAGCAGCCGCTGTTCGCGCTGATGGTCGTCAAAAGCAGGTTCATCATCCGCCGCTTGCTTCTTGAGTTTTTGATAAACCTGAGCATAGTCTTCCTTATCGAGCAGCTCACTCTCCTGCAGAACCCATTCCTTCTTACGTTCCTTTTTTTCGAGTGCGCTGATTTCCGCAAGAAGCCATTCCGCCGTCAGCTCCGCTCTGTTCGGAATCGGCAGCTGCTGATCAAGTGAGTAAAAGTAATCTTCAATCCGCTCTTTTGAAATCAGTATTTCTCCCCGGAAGCTGATCTGTTTACACATCAGGCCGGAGACGGAAAGCGATCCGGCGTAACGGTCAATCATGGTCCGGAAAGCTGATGACGCTTTGTAGGCGATGGCTGTGAGCCTTACGGAAAGCGCGTCCTGATTTTGCTCAGTCAGGCAATATTCGAGCTGCTCGTACGGGCTTTCACAATCAAACTTTCGTCCGAGCCGGCGGGCGATATATTCCTGAAAGGTGGCCTGCTCCATATTCTCTTCTCCCAGTTCCGGCAATACGGCGGAAACGTAACTGTTGAACAAAATGTTCGGAGAAAACAGCACAATCTGACGGGCATCAAGCACACCGCGCCCCCGGTACAGCAAATAAGCGGCCCGCTGAAGCGCCGCGGATGTTTTCCCGCTTCCGGCGGCTCCCTGAACGATGAGATATTTACTTTTTTCATCCCGGATGATTTCATTTTGTTCTTTTTGAATGGTTGACACGATATTTTTCATATGCCGGCCGGAATTTTCGCTCAGCACCTCTTGCAGCATTTCGTCACCAATCGTCATATCCGTGTTGAACATCGCTTTAAGCGTCCCGTTTTTAATGATAAACTGCCGCTTCAGTGTGATGTCGCCTTCTATGGTTTCTTCCGGAACTTCGTAGCGGGCTTTTCCCGGGGAATATTGATAATAAAGAGATGAGATGGGCGCCCGCCAATCGTAAATGAGAAATTGATCATTGTTTTCGTCCATCAAAGAAGTCAGCCCGATATAAATCCGCTCGGAAGAAGATTCCCCTTTTTCCGTAAAATCGACACGGCCGAAGTAGGGAGAGGCTTTCAGCTTTTGGATTTTTTGAAGCTGCCGATATTGAAGCCGATGCGTCCGTTCACGCTCTGAAAGCATTTCCGCCTGCTGTTTGATGCTTGAAAATGTTTCCGCCGCTTCATGGGCGTCATCCAAATTCACGGTGACATCATTCCAGAACGTTTTTCGCAGGCCGACAATATCCTGCTTCAATCCGCCCGATGATGCTTCAAGACGCGTTTCTTTCTGATCCAGTTCTTTCATTACAAAATTGATTCGTCCCTGCTCTTCTTTCCATTCTTCATCACGTTTTGCCATCAGCGGCACCTCCGACATCAAGCTGACAAATTCGGCTCATCACACAAACATATATGCAACATAATATTCAGCATTATAGTCAAATACTCTTTTTCTTATCTTATCGGGCGTCTTTTTTTTCAGAAGCCGTTATGCAAAAAAACCGATTTCTTTTATGAAATCGGTTTTTTACTGATCTATATGATAGGAACGATTCGGCAGACGCCACCTGAAAACATAACTGCAGATGCGGCATGCCACAAGCACAAGGAACAGCACATACAAGCCTGCGGCATTCCCGGCCCAGCCGAGGCCCACGATTAATCCTCCGAGCGCGGCCCAGACTGCATAAATTTCCGACTTGAGCACAAGGGGCTTCCTGCCCGCGAGCAGATCCCGTATGATGCCGCCTCCGCTTCCGGTCAGCACCGCAGCCGCAACCACCGCACTGAGGGGATGGCCCATTTTCACGGCATATAAAGCGCCTTGGATGGCAAACGCCGAAAGCCCGATGGCATCGGATACGTTTCCCCATTTACTCCAATGTCTTAACAGCAGCTTCGGAAACAAAAAGACAATCGTAACTGATGCGAGAGCGATTTGAAAAAACGCGCCTTGCTCCCACAAGGCGGAGACTGGAACACCGATCAGCAGATTTCGGATGGCTCCTCCGCCGAACGCCGTTACAATCCCCAAGATATACACGCCTAAAATATCATACTCCTCTTCCATCGCAACAATCGCTCCGCTGACCGCAAACGCAATGATGCCGATTACACTAAGCAGCTCCCAGGCCATTCCATATGCTCCTTTTTATTTGTTAAATTTTCTGACGACCATTAGATTTTATAATCGCTTTCTCTTAAAATCAACCTTATTTTTGAAAGATTCTGATTCCGAAACCGGGACAATCGCCTCCGTAGCTGCCGGAAGCGAGAATTTTTTCCTATTTTATACTATATTAGGAGGTTTATTGGAAGTTTCATTGAATACCTACTCTAACATAAAGGGGGTTATAAGATGAAAATCAGTTCACTTGTTTTTCCTGTTTTATTGGCCGCCGGATTAATTCCCGGCCTGCCGTCAGCCGAAAGCCACACGCATTCGCACACTCATGCGGAGCCGGCCAAAACGGTGTATACGGACCCGCTTCCGAAAGCTGATCATTTTAAAGATCTGAAAGGCCCGGTTCAGATTGAACAGACGGTTGATACAAAAATTTTGGATGAAAACGGTAAGCAGGTCGGCACAAAACGCTTCAACGCCAATGTCAATCAGGAGAAAGCCTCGACTAAAGCAAGCACGGGCAGCCAGAAGGTCAGAGTGCTGGCGGTGGCGGACGCTGAATACCGCGCTAAATACAGCGACTGGCAAACAAGAATCGTCCAGATCGTGGAGCAGGCTGATGTCGCCTTCAACCGTGATCACAACATTGATTTCGTCGTACAGGCCGTGCAGGCTTGGAATTCCTCCGGCTCAAACAGTTCTCAAATTTTATCGAATCTCCAAAGCAGCTTCAGTAATCAAAATTATCATTTTGTCGTCGGTTTTACCGCAAAATCAAGTTTTGACGCCGGCGGCATCGCATATGTATATAACGGCAAACCGAGCGGCCCCGCTTTCAGCGTGAACCTTGACCAAGGTACGGCCAACACGGCGAAAGCGGCCCAGCACGAGTTTTCCCATAATTTCGGACTTCAGCATGACGCCCAAGGCAGCGGTATCCGCTGCGTCATGAATTATGACTATGCCTACTCCGTGGATATTTGGGACAGCTCCCACAACAGACAGATTGAGACAAACAAAGCTTGGTACAAATAATAGAAAAAGAGCCGCTCCCATGGAGCAGGCTCTTTATTTTGCCGTGCGTTCCGTTTTGACAAAGCACATGCAGATAATGATGAGAATAAATGCCGTCAATGCTAAAAAAGGAATGGTAATGAAACCGAACCAGTTAATATATTCAGATGAGCAAGGAACGCCGTAGACGCACGGCTTGATGCCGCTGAAACCGGGCACCTTCTGCTCAAGGTAATGCATTGTCGATATAAACGCGCCGATGACCGCCATCGGCAGCACATATTTTTTCACGCGCGTGTCACCCTGGAAGGTGGCGATTCCTAAAATCAGGACAAGCGGGTACATGAGAATTCTTTGATACCAGCACAGCTCGCACGGTATGAATTTTCTGATCTCGCTGAAATAAAGGCTGCCGAGCATGGCAACAAGAGCTATTACCCAAGAAGCATATAAAAATACGATTCTATTTTTCATTTTTCAGCTCTTTCTTAATCGTTTTTGAAATCTCCTTATAATCAGAGAAGTTTTTAATCAATTTGTCATTTACGTAAATCGTCGGTGTCGCCGTAATGTTTAATTTATCATTCAGGTCAGTGTCAGCTTTCAGCTCTTTTGAGAAGGTTTCTTTATCAAGGTTTTCCTTCAGCTTGTCAGGATCAACCTTTTTGGCGGTGCTTTTGACCGTTTTTTCAAGCAATGCAGGCGTGACCCATTCCTGTTCGCTTGACGGCTGCTGTTCAAACAGCTTCTCATGGAATGCCCAGAATGATGCCGGGTCTTCCTTCCACACCTCTTCTGAAGCAAGAGCCGCCAGACGCGATCCGCTTCCGTGGAACATCACGTTCACAAAGGAAAATTTCACGTCGCCTTTATCGATAAAATCTTTTTTGATTTTCGGAAAAATATCGCTGTTAAATACTTTGCATGAAGGACATTTGTAATCTCCGAATTCAACTACCGTAACAGGCGCGCTGTCTTTGCCGAGCACGGGCTGTCCTTTAATGGAAGGCTGTTCGGCGACTGTTTCGCCCGCTTTTTCCGATTGGTTGTTAATAATTACGATGGCCGCAAATAAAACGACAACGATTAACGTCAGGATCACCGCAAATTTCGCAGACGATTGTTTCTTTTTCACTCAGACACCTCATTGTTTTTAAAATAAAAAAGAAGCGGATGCCGGATGGCCCGCTTCTCTATTTTACCAAGACAACCTTCTTTAAGAAAACCCTGAAAAACGAATTATCCTTGACAATTATTCCGCTTTCACCCTCATGACACGCATTGCGTTGGCAACGGCAATCAGCGTGACCCCGACATCTGAGAAGACCGCTTCCCACATGGTGGCGAATCCGAGTGCGCCAAGCAGGAGAAAAATTATTTTTACGCCTAATGCAAAGCCGATGTTCTGCCAGACGATCCGGCGTGTGCGGCGTGCAATCCGGATGGCTTCGGCTGCTTTTGACGGCTGGTCTGTCATCAGGACGACATCGGCTGCTTCGACGGCGGCATCAGAGCCGAGAGCCCCCATGGCTGCTCCGATGTCAGCTCTGGCAAGCACAGGCGTATCATTTATCCCGTCACCGACAAACATCAATTTTTCATTCGGTGAAAGCGCCGCTTCGAGTTCTTCGACGCGGTCTACTTTGTCACCCGGCAATAGCTCTGTATACACGTCATCAATACCGAGCTCGCGGCCGACCGCTTCACCGGTCTGCTTTGAATCACCCGTCAGCATAATTGTCCGTTTGACACCGAGCGCTTTTAAAGAGGCAATGGCCTGTTTGGCGTCCTCTTTGATTTCATCAGCGATCACGATTGCCCCCGCATATTGCCCATCGACGGCAACATAGACGACGGTTCCCTTGTTTTCAGCTGTGCCGAAAGCGATTTGTTCTTTTTCCATCAGTTTTTGATTTCCGGCCAAAATGGTTGATCTGCCGGTTTTCACCCGAATACCGTGTCCGGGTATTTCTTCATATTCTTCAATTTCCTGAGCCGCAAGCGGTTTATTGTAAGCCTCACGGATGGATGCAGCAATCGGATGATTGGAATGGACTTCTGCAAGCGCGGCCGCATGAAGCAGGCTGTCTTTCGTAAACCCTGCCGCCGGTTTGATATCAGTAACGGCGAAATTGCCTTTCGTCAAGGTTCCCGTTTTATCAAACACCGCGTATGCCACATGATTAAGTGCTTCTAAATAGTTGCTTCCTTTCACGAGCACTCCCGCTTTTGACGCGGCACCGATACCGCCGAAAAAACCAAGCGGAATGGAGACGACTAGTGCGCATGGACAAGAAATCACAAGGAAAATCAGCGCCCGGTACACCCAGTCAGAAAGCGCGGCTGACGGTACGAGAAGCGGCGGCAAAAAGGCGAGAAGCACCGCAACAATCACAACGGCCGGCGTATAATATTTAGCAAACTTTGTAATAAAGTTTTCCGTTTTCGCTTTACGGCCGGCCGCATTTTCGACCAGATCCAATATTTTTGATACGGCCGAGTCTTCATATCCTTTAGCGGTTTCAATATGAAGCACGCCGTTCTGGTTCATAAATCCGGCCATTACATCTTGCCCCGGCTCCGCTTTTCTCGGCACGGATTCACCCGTTAAAGCGGATGTATCAACCATTGATGAACCGCTCAGCACCTTACCGTCCAACGGAATCCGTTCTCCGGGATTAACGACGATGACCTGTCCGACTTTGACGTCCTGCGGCGGAACTGCCGTCATGCCGCCTTCCGTTTTCACATTGGCGTACTCAGGACGAATGTCCAATAACGCGCTGATCGATTTTCTGGATCGGCTGACGGCCGCTCCCTGAAACAATTCACCGATTTGGTAGAACAGCATGACCGCGACGCCTTCCGGATACTGATGAATAATAAATGCGCCGATTGTGGCAAGCGCCATGAGAAAATGCTCATCAAATACCTGTCCGCGGACAATATTTTTTCCCGCTCTGGCTACGATATCGCCGCCGATGATCAAATACGAAGCAAAAAAGAGCAAAAACTCAAGGACGGTCCCCGCGTGCGCGAAATAAGCGATTATGCCCAAAACGGCGCCCGCCGCAAGCCTTACTAACATCAGCTGCAGCTTTTTGCGGTATTCATCCCCGCCGGGGTTGTCTTCATGCTTTGAACGGACGTTCACATGAGGATCAATGGACTTTACCTTTTTCGCAACTTCGTCTTTCATCCACTGTTCGTCTTTGCCCCCGGCCGAAACCGTGATGGTGCTTGCCGCAAAATTGACAGCACAACCGTCTATGCCTTCAATGGCTTTTACGCCGTTTTCTATTTTTTTTGCACAGTTGCTGCAATCAAGTCCGTCTAACACAAATTCACCTTTGGCTGCTTTCATTTCGACTCACCCTACCTTCCGTAATAGGATTCCCATAACATCAATACAGCTAAACAAATTATATATATGAGCATATGTTCATATAAGTGTTTTCTATATTATATGCAGGTTTTGAATAAAGTGTCAATAAAAAAACAAAACAGGCCTCAGCCCATTTTGTCTTTTTTCACCTTCTGTAAACGCAAAGCATTAAGGACGACCGATACCGAGCTGAACGCCATGGCAGCGCCTGCCACCCACGGGGCTAAAAAGCCGGATGCCGCAATCGGAATGCCGATGCTGTTGTAGCCCAATGCCCATCCTAAATTCTGCTTGATGTTTCTCATGGTGAGTCTGCTCATGCCGATGGCGTCGGCAATGCCGTTCAAGTCTCCGCGGATCAGCGTAATATCAGCCGCTTCCATCGCGATATCGGTGCCGGTGCCGGTGCCGATGGCCATTCCTATATCGGCCGTGGCCAGCGCCGGAGCATCATTGATACCGTCGCCGACCATCGCCACACGCCGGCCTTCTTTTTGCAGCCGGGAAATCTCTTCTGCCTTTTGTTCGGGAAGCACTTCGGCAATCACGCTGCTGATGCCCGCTGCTTTTGCAATGGCTTCCGCCGTCTTTTGGTTGTCACCGGTCATCATTATGACGTCCAGACCCATATCCTTCAGGCGTTTCACTGCGGCGCGGGATGTTTCTTTGATTGTATCGGCGACTGCGATAAGCCCCGCCGCTTTGCCGTCAGCCGCAATAAGCATGACCGTTTTTCCCTCCGCCTCTAATCGGGACATGTGCGGAATCAGTGCCTCATGATCAATGTGTTCTGATTCCATCAGCCGTCTTGATCCGGCAAGAATCGTTCTGCCGTCGGCCTCGGCGTATATTCCCGAACCGACCCTGGCTTGAAAACGGGTTATTTTCGGTATGGAAATCCCCCGTTTTTCGGCTCCTGAAACGATGGCTTCTCCAAGCGGGTGCTCCGATCCCGTTTCGGCGGCAGCCGCCAGCCGCAGGAGTTCCTCTTCGTTCATTCCCGCTGCCGGTACGGCGTCTGTCAGCACCGGTCTGCCGTTTGTCACCGTTCCTGTTTTATCGAGTACGATTGTCGTCAGGCGCTGTGTCTTTTCTAAATGCTCTCCGCCTTTAAAGAGAATGCCGAATTCAGCGGCACGGCCGGACCCCGCCATAATGCTCGTCGGAGTGGCGAGCCCGAGGGCACACGGACAGGCAATGACAAGCACGGCAATGAATTTGCCGATCGCTTCAGAAAACTGGCCCGGCGCCGCCCATACATACCAAATGAGAAAAGTCAGCACGGCCAGCCCCAGCACAATCGGGACGAAAATGCCGGAAATGTGATCCGCGAGCCGCTGAATGGGCGCTTTTGATCCTTGGGCTTCTTCCACGATTTTAATAATGTGTGCAAGCGCGGTATCCTTCCCGACATTAACCGCTCTGATTTTGAGAAAGCCGTTTGCATTGATCGTCGCCCCGGTGACGGTGCTTCCCGGAGACTTATCGACAGGCATGCTTTCTCCCGTAATCATCGATTCATCAATCGCGGAATGGCCTTCAATCACCTCGCCGTCCACAGGGACGCGTTCTCCCGGTTTCACATATACGATGTCCCCAGCCAGGACCTCATCAATCGGAATCACCTGTACCTTGCCGTCCCGCTCAACCGCCGCCGTCTTCGCCTGAAGCTTCATTAACTTTTTAATCGCTTCTGATGAGCGGCCTTTCGCCTTCATCTCCAAAAACTTTCCAAGCAAAATCAAAGTCAGCAAAATGGCGCTCGTTTCATAATAAAGCCCCTCAACATGGCCGTTTCGTCCGAGAGATGCAATCGTCATGTACAGACTGTACGCGTAAGCGGCCGTTGTACCGAGCGCAACGAGAACATCCATATTGGCGCTTTTATTTCTCAGCGCCTTGTACGCTCCTGTATAAAAAGGCCAGCCGATGATGAGCTGCACCGGGGTGGCAAGCGCGAATTGCAGCCATGGGTTCATCAGGATATCAGGCA
This sequence comes from Bacillus sp. FSL K6-2819, assembly GCF_038008305.1. Classification (NCBI taxonomy): domain Bacteria; kingdom Bacillati; phylum Bacillota; class Bacilli; order Caryophanales; family Bacillaceae; genus Bacillus; species Bacillus sp. FSL K6-2819. The sequence continues at coordinate 3,249,418 of NZ_JBBOYV010000001.1, forward strand.
TCCAGATAAAAGAAGTAAAAGAAAAATGGCTGACCATCGACCATAAAAGCGGAAATGAGAGCACGGCAGAAAACACCAGCCTGATCAGCAGTTTACGCTGTTCTTTCTCCTTTTGGGACAATCCGCCGTCTTGGCCGCCCGTTTCCTTATCTTCTAACCGGTAGCCGAGTTTTGCCACAGTCTCTTTCAGCTCTTTCGGTGTCACCTCTTTCGGATTGTATTCAACGGTGACCGTTTCCAGGGCGAAATTCACCGGCGCGCTCTCAACACCCTCTATTTTGTTCAGGCGCTTTTCAATCCGATTGGCGCAGGCGGCGCACGTCATGCCTTCAATCTGGAAATCGGCTTTTTCGGTAACGACGTGATAGCCTAGTTTTTCAATTTTATCTTTTATGGCGCTAGCTTCGATTTTGTCAGGCTGATAGGAAATGTTTGAGGTTTCAAGCGAAAGATTGACGGAAGCTTCATTGACGCCGTCCATCCGTTTCAGCCCTTTTTCAATTCTTGAAGCGCAGGCGGCGCACGTCATGCCTCCTACTTGAATGGTCATCTCTTTCTGTTCACTCAATGCCCTCACCTCTTCTCACAAACCCCAGGGGGGTATAAATATGATAAAAGAAAACCGCGCCCGTTCCCGAAGCGCGATAACCCCTATACGACGTCATAACCCTGATCTTCAATCGCGTCTTTTATATCGGATACGGAGACTTTCTTCTCATCAAACGTCACATCCACCTGTCCGGCTTCCAAATTCACCTGAACCGCCGTCACTCCGTTCAGTTCTCCTACTCCGGTCTCTACTGCTTTGACGCAATGCTGGCAGGACATGCCTTCCACTTGCAGCGTTTTTTGTTCCATGATAAATCCCTCCACATCTTGTTTTTTCTTTTCTATGTTACCATACCCCTGTAGGGTATTTCAAAACATTTTATTTCATTTTTTTCACGACATCCAGCAGCTCGGCAATCGCCTGCTCCCCGTTTCCGCTCTCGATGGCGCCGGCTACGCAGTGATGGGCGTGATCTTCCAGCAGATGAAACGCGACCTTCTGCATGGCCGCCTGTACGGCTGAAATCTGCACGAGAATATCCACGCAATATCGTTCATTCTCCACCATATTCTGAATACCCCTGACTTGGCCTTCAATCCGTTTCAGCCGGTTCAGAATCTGGTCTTTTTCCTTGGCGCTTTTATGATTTAACGATTGATGTTCGGTATGTTTGTCCATTTTTCACCTCGGTTTTTTCTTCGTTATCTTCATTATACAGTCTTGAAAAACCGGTGTAAAAAAATTTCAACACACAAGTTTTACCAGCGCGTATATAGGGTACATAAGGTTATCACATATCAAGAGGGGGCAATTCATTGAAAACGATACAGGTTGGCATATTGGGATATGGTTTGTCAGGGAAAGTCTTTCACGCACCGCTTTTGGACGTCCTTGATGATTATCAGATCAAAAAAGTCATGACCTCCAGAACCGAGGAGGTCAAACGTGATCTGCCGGAGACTGAAGCCGTGCGCACGATTGAAGACATTACCGGTGATCCTGACATTGATCTTGTCATCGTCACGACACCGAGCGGAATGCATTATGAATCAGCAATGAAATGTCTTCTTGCGGGAAAACACACCGTCGTGGAAAAACCGATGACGGCGACTTCGGCTGAAGCTGAGGAGCTGAGAAGAACGGCTGAAGATAAGGGCGTCTTACTGAGCGTGTATCACAACCGTCGCTGGGACAATGACTTTTTAACGATTCAAAAGCTGATACAGGACGGAGCGCTTCAAGATATTCATACATATCAAGTCAGCTATGACCTATACAACCCGGTTGTACAGGAAAAATGGCGCGAAAAAAGCGGACCCGCCACGGGCACGCTTTACGATCTCGGTTCACATATCATTGACCAGACACTTTTGCTTTTCGGAATGCCGGAATCCGTCACGGCACATGTGATGAAACAACGTGACAACAGTGAAACCGTCGACTGCTTTCTAGCCGCGCTTCATTACGGCAAGCTTCAGGTCATTCTTCAATCCAGTTCAATGAATGCGGCCAGCGGTCCACGCTATCAGATTCACGGACGGAATGCAAGCTTTATCAAATACGGAAAGGACGGACAGGAAGAGGCGCTTTCAGCCGGCCAAAAGCCGATTGACGACAGCTGGGGCGCCGATGACCCTGACAACTTCGGAGAGCTGACAATCGCAGCGGATGAAAAAAGGCATACAGAAACAATCCCCTCTGAGAACGGCTCTTACCTTACGTACTACAAACTGCTGGCGGACAGCATCTTAAACGGAAAACCGCTTCCCGTTACGGCAAAAGAAGGCATCGATGTCATCCGTGTCATTGAAGCGGCGATGAAAAGCAGCGAGCAAAAACGGACGATTGCCCTTTAATATAAAAAACCTCCCTGCCGACGGCGGGGAGGTTTTTTTTAAGATCAGAATGATTTTCCGGCTTCTTTCGCGCGGGCAATCGCATCTTCTTTAATTTGCTGTGCTTTATTCGGTTCAGCATTATGACCTTCAACGATTAAGCCGTCAAAAGAAGGAACGCCGAAGAAGTTCATCATGATGCCGATGTAACGGTGGCCCATTTCCATGTCAGCCGCCGGTCCTTCAGAATAATAGCCTCCGCGCGCCTGAATGTGGAGCGCTTTTTTGTCTGTCAAAAGACCGATCGGGCCTTGTTCTGTATATTTGAATGATTTTCCGGCTACAGCTACAGAATCAAGGTACGCTTTCATAACAGGCGGGAATGAGAAGTTCCAAAGCGGTGTAACGAATACGTATTTGTCAGCAGATGCGAATTGATCGCTCAACTCGTTCAGACGGCCGACTTTCGCTTTTTCATTTTCAGAAAGCTCTTCAAAACCTGTGCCGGATTGAAGTTTTCCCCAGCCGCTGAATACATCCGCGTCGATATGAGGAATGTTCTCTTTGTAAAGGTCGATATGTACAACCTCATCATTCGGGTTTGATTCTTTATAAGAATCGATAAACGCTTTTCCTGTCGCCATGCTGTAAGATGTCTTTTCATCATGAGGATGAGCAGTGATATAAAGTACTTTTGCCATTGTAAACAGCCCTTTCTTATTCAAATTACACACACATTTATTATGAAATATGAATGTTTTTTTATACTGATCAACTCTGTAATAATTATAGTTACAAAAAAATCTTTTAGCAACTATAATATCTTGAAATCAGTATATTTTTTTAGAAAGTCTTTAATATCAAGATTCCAAGCAGCCGAAAAAGCAGAAACCTCAGTTTCTGCTCAAAATCGGATTGGGTTTGCAGACCGGAATATCCAATCCAAGATTCCCCCGCAGTGTATCCGCCGGATAGCTTTTTCGGTACAGCCCCTTTTCCTGAAGGATCGGTATGACATGATCCACAAAGGCTTCAAGTGTGCCCGGGATGTCAGATTGAATGATAAAGCCGTCCGCGGCCTCTGCCTGAAACCATGTTTCAATTAACGACGCCACCCCTTCCGGTGTGCCGATAAAGAGGGTTCGCGGAAACGCGGCTTCGCGCGCCACTTGACGCAGCGTAAGATTCCGGGCTTTCGCATCTCTTTTGATGCGGTCTGTCGTGCTTTGAAACGCGTTTTTCCCGATGTCGCCCAAATCAGGGAACGGCTCATCCAGCGGAAAACGGCTCAGATCATAATCGTCAAAGAATCTGGCCACATATTTAACGGCATTCTCTATCGGAATCAGCTCGGCGAATTCCTGATATTTCGCCTCTGCTTCTTCTTGTGAGCCGGCTATAATCGGACTGATTCCCGGAAAGATCCGCAGCTTCGAAACATCCCGGCCGTAATCCGCCGCCCGCTTTTTCACATCATCATAAAAGGCTTTCGTTTCTTCAAGTGAACTGGAATGTGTAAAAATTGCATCGGCATTCCGAGCGGCAAACGCCCGGCCGCTTTCTGAAGATCCCGCTTGGAAAACGACCGGCTCTCCCTGTTTGGAACGGCCGATATTCAGCGGGCCCTCCACTTGAAAATACTCACCTTTGTGATACAGTCGATGCAGTTTGTCAGGATCAAAAAACTGCCCGGTTTCTTTGTTGCGGACGAACGCGTCTTCTTCCCAGGAATTCCACAGACCGCGCACCACATCCACATGTTCCTGGGCGATGGCGTAGCGCCGGCTGTGGTCGGGAAGGCTTTCTTTGCTGTGATTGCGCGCCGCTCCCGCCTGCGGAGAGGTGACGAGATTCCAGCCCGCCCGGCCGCCGCTGATATGGTCAAGAGACATCAGCTGTCTGGCGATGGTGAACGGCTCAGTGAATGATGTGGAAAAAGTGCCGATTAAACCAAGATGGGTTGTAGAAGCGGCAAGCGTCGATAAAATAGTGATCGGCTCAAACCGATTTAAAAAATGCGGGATGGATTTTTCAGAAATGAACAAGCCGTCTGCAATAAAAGCGAAGCTGAACAGCCCTTTTTCAGCGGTCTCTGCTTTTTGTTTGTAAAACGCCACATTCGTGCTTGCTGACGGATCAACCTCGGGATGACGCCAGCCGTCCGTTGTGCCGCCGACACCGTGAATCATGGCACCGAATTGAATGAGATCCGTCCGGCTCATTTTCTCTCCCCCTTTATTTCCTTATAATCGGCAAGCGCCCGTTCTACATGTTCAATGCCGACTTGAGTAACGGCCTGATACACACGGCTGTCACCGCTGCCGATTTCAACGACGGGGACATGGCGGATGCCGTACTTAGTCTGAAGCACGTCACGCAATTCGTCCCGCTCTGTCACATCAATTGTTTCGTAAGCTATGGCTTTTTCCCGCAAATATCCTTTCACTTCATCGCAATATGCGCAGCCCTTTTTGCTCCAGACCACTACGTTTACTTCATGACTCATGCTCCATACCTCCTATAATTGTGCGGCCGGCTGGACCGCTTCGCTTAACAGCCGGTAAGACAATCGTTTTTCTTCGGCGTTTTTGATAGGCGACAAAATCACAAAATCGGTAATGCTGTATTGAACCGATAATCGTCTCAGCGCGGCGGCGTTTTCTTCTTTTGTTCCTGCGAAGACACCGGTTTTTTGTGTGATCAGCTTATAAGGCTGTGTGACTTTTTCAAGAAACGCATCCGCTTGTTCTCTGGAACTCACATTCACCTTTTTGCCGTCCTTGAGAATGATTTTGACCGATTCACGCGATACCACGTGTTTTTCCGCTTCTGCTTTCGTATGCCCGGTAAATACCATCGGCGCGAGGTGGAATTCCGCTTTCGACCCTTTCGGCAGATGCTCGTCAAAGGCTTGACGCGCTTTTTCTAAGGCAGTCTCTTCACCGTTTATGAAATAGGCGAAAACGAAGGAAATGCCGAGTTTGGCCGCTGACACCGCGCTTTCTGTGCTGCCGCCGAGCAAAAAGATGTCCGGCGCATACTCGGTATGCGGAGTCGGCCGCAATGACGCGTATCGGTGCGCGGCCGGAAAATCATTACGGATGAAATGAGTCAGCTCTTCAAGCTTTTCCTCAAATAAACGGGCGGGCTGCGCAAGCTCCCGCTGCAACGCATCGGTTGACAGCTGAAATCCGCCGGGCGCTTTGCCGACACCGAGCGCCACACGGCCGGGGGCAAGGGCGGACAAAACCCGGAACTGCTCCGCCACTTTATAAGGGCTGTAATGCTGCAGCATCACCCCGCCGGACGCGAGGCGGATTTTTTTCGTGCTTGCGGCAAGATACCCCAGAACAATTTCCGGCGCCGAGCCCGCTATCTCTTCATTGTTATGATGCTCCGCTGCCCAGAAACGGTCATACCCGTATTGTTCGGCCTCCTGGGCCAATTTCACCGTTTGCCGCAAGGCTTCTTCTGCGGTTTGATTTTCCGCGGTGACACTTTGGTCTAAAATGCTTAAACGAATCATACGACAGGCTCCTTTATGTGTTCTTTTATGTCATAACCGTAATCGGGAAGAACGCGGCGGAGGAACTTCTTCGTTCTTTCTTTTTTCGTCTTATAAAAGACTTCCTCAGGCGTGCCCTGTTCCACGATTGCCCCTTCATCCATAAACACAATTTGGTCGGAAACTCTTCTGGCGAATTCCATTTCATGTGTGACAATGATCATGGTGGCGCCGGTCCGCACAATGTTAAGCATCACCTCAAGCACTTCGCCGACAAGCTCTGGATCGAGGGCAGCGGTCGGTTCGTCAAACAGCATCACATCAGGATGAATGGCAAGCGCTCTGGCAATGCCGACCCGCTGCTTCTGGCCCCCTGACAGCTGATTCGGATAGGCGTGCAATTTATCCTTAAGCCCAACCTTAGCCAGTTCCCGCTCCGCAATGGCGTACGCATCTGTTTTTTTCATTTTCCTTGCGACCGTCAGACCTTCCATGACATTTTGAATCGCCGTTTTATGCGAAAACAAATGATATTGCTGAAATACCATCGCTGTCTGTTTCCTCAGTCTGAGAATGTCTTTTTTGGCGGGCTTTTTGCAGTTAATGACTTCGCCGTGTACAGAAATGGCGCCCTCATCCGGCCTCTCAAGTAAATTAAGGCAGCGCAGAAACGTGGTTTTCCCAGAACCGCTCGGACCGATGATGGTCACGACTTCTCCTTTTTGCACACTTAAATTGATTCCTTTTAACACATGATGACTGCCAAAATGTTTCTGAATGTTTCTTATTTCGATCATACTGCGCCTCCTTGATATCTGGCTGCCCTTTTTTCCGCCAGACTGTTTACGGCCTCGAGAATCAGCGTTAACCCCCAATAAATCACGGCCGCCCCGATAAATGCTTCCAGAAACGCATAGTTATCGGATGCGGCAATCGTCGCCGTTCCAGTAATTTCAGGCACTGCAACGATTGCCGCGATTGAAGTGGTATGCAAAAAACCGATGCCTATGTTGGTGAAGTTCGGCAGTGATATCATGAACGCCTGCGGCAGAATCACGCGCCGGATCATCTGGCCCCGCGTCAGGCCGATTGAATAGGCCGCCTCCGCCTGCCCCGTATCGACAGCCATAATCCCCGACCTGAGAATTTCCGTCATATAAGCGCCTGCCGTTAATGACAGTGCCATGATGACAAACACGGCAACCGGAATCTGATTGGCTGACCAGCCGAGATGGAACTCACGGCTGAAGTGGTCGGCAATAAGCGGAACCCCTAAATAAATCAGCATAATATGGAGAATCGCAGGGGTGCTTCGGAAAAAAGACACGTAAAACGCTGAGAAGGCAAACAGCCATTTGATGCGGAACACACGCACCGTTATATTGCCGAGAGCTATGAAGAACCCGGCGATAATCGGAATGACCGTCATCGCCAATGTAAGCGGAACGGTTTTCATCATTTCTTTTATCGCAGTGCCGATAAACGGAATGTCCAGCTCCAATGTTCTCCCTCCTTTTTAACCGTGCGAGCTCATGTCAAAAACCGTCACAAGCCGCGTCTCATCTTTCTTGATTCGTTTTTCGGCCCATCTGAAGACACATTCAAATAAAAGGGCGGCTGCATAATACAGAACAGAAAGCGAGATATACACTTCAAGAGAATGATTGCTCGATGTAATCAAGGTCTGTCCTCTGCCCGACATATCCATCACCCCGATTGAAAAAGCGAGTGACGTATCTTTTAAGAAACCGATCACCATATTCCCGATGTTGGGAAAGGCCTGCAAAAGCGCCTGCGGAAGAATGATGCGCCGGAATGTCTGCCCCCCGTTCAGCCCGATGCTTAAAGCCGCCTCCGTCTGCCCGGCGTCGACGCTGTTCACACCTCCCCTGATGATTTCCGCCGCTCTTGCCGCACTGCTCAGCGCGTATGTGGCAATGGCCGCATACAAAGGATCCATTTTGGAGGTATCAATTCCGCCGAGCGCCGTGAGCGCCGGAATGCCGTAAAATACAATGAAGAGCTGCACCATAATGGGCGTTCCTCTGAAAAAAGAGATATACAGCTTCGCGAGCGGATTCAAAACGGGAATGCGATAGATGCGGGGCAGAGCCAAAAGCAGCCCCAATAGAAAGCCGAACAGCAAAGACACCGCCAATATATACAGCGTGACGGGCAGATACCCGAGCAATGTCGGCACAAAGGACGCGATCATACTGACATCAAACGCTTTTTCCATTGCCGATCCCTCTCTTTTTCACTTAATATTGTTCCTTTGAATAATCCGCGCCGAGCCACTTTTCACTCAGCTTTTTGAGCGTGCCGTCGTCAATGATTTCCTTGAGGGCTTTATCAATGTCATCACTCAGCGTTTGTTCATTTTTGTTAAACATGAAGAACACTTTGGCATTTGACAGCACCCCGCCGACCGTTTTTTCTTTGACCGCGCTCGTTTTGTTTTGAAAATCGACGGCAAACGGCGTAGAAATCGTCGCATCTGCGCGGCCGGATTTCAGCTGATTGGCCGCGTCGTTGGAGCCTTGGCCCGCATAGGCGATGTCAAACGGGCTGCCGTGTTTTTCATTCCATTTCTTCAGCACAAGCGCTCCGTTTGACGTCGGACTTGTAATGACCCGCTTTCCTTTCAAGTCATCAATGCCGGTAATGTTCCCGTTATCTTGGAGCACCGTGATTTTCAGCGGAAAGTTGTTATACGCGACTTGATTGAACAGAAATTTTTTCTCCCGTTCGGCGCTTTTCTCCATTTGATGGGCCACGATATCGACTTTATGCTGGCCGAGGCTGACAAGCAGGTTGGAGAAATCCATCGTTTTAAAGGTGAAGCGATAGTCCGGCAGGCGTCTGTCAAGCTCTTTCACCAGCTCGACGTCATAGCCCGTTAAATTGCCTTTATCATCAATAAAGCAAATATTCGGGAATTGAGTGCCGGTGCCGACCGTGATGTTCTTCACGTTTTTCTGATTGCCTGATGCCGCTTCCCCGCCTGCGCTGCAAGCTGATAACGCCGCTGTTGCGGCAATTGTTAATGACATGACCGCCAGTCTTATTTTCATGTGATCGCCCCGTTTTCTGCTTCAATTATTTAGTGAAACTTGATTTTGAATAATCAGCACCGAGCCATTTTTTGCTCAGCTTTTTCAATGTGCCGTCCTTCTCCAGCTTTTGAATCGCGCGATCCGTATCGTCCGCCAAGGTTTGGCTGTTTTTATTGAACATAAAATACACCTCGGTATCCAGCAGCACATCACCGACCGTCTTTTGTTTGAACGCGTGTGTCTTATTTTGAAAATCGACGGCAAACGGCGTGGCTACGGTGGCGTCAGCGCGTCCCGTCTCAATTTGGTTCGCTGTGTCATTGCTGCCCTGCCCGGCGTATTTCAAACGGATCGGGCTGCCGTGGGTTTTGTTGTATGCCGTCATATAATCCGCCGCATTTGACGTCGCGCCGACGATGACGGTTTTCCCTTTTAAATCCCGGAGTGTGTGTATCGTGTTATTATCCGCCTTCACCGTGATGTACATCGGCGAGTAGTTATAAGGGATTTTGTGATATAAAAAGCGTTTTTCCCGTTCCTTGTTTTTCGCCATATTGTGTGCGATCACATCAATTTTCCGGTTTCCGAGACTTGTGAGCAGATTCGAAAAATCCATCGTCTTAAAGACAAATTTGTATTGCGGCAGCTGTTTATCAATGGCTTTCATCACTTCGATGTCATAGCCGGTCAGCTCGCCTTTTTCATCCATAAAAGCAATGTTCGGGAAATCAGTTCCCGTGCCGACAACGACGGTCTGCACGCCGCTCCCGGCTTTCGTGCTTTCTCCTTGTCCGCACCCGGCCAGCGCGCTAAGCAGCAGGAGCAGACAACCGGCTCTGATTCGTTTTTTCATGATTTCGCCCAGCTCGGTGTGCCTAACAGCGAGGCGTCAAACCGCTCCGGTATGAGCACCTTTCTCATCATGACCCCGATATCTCCGTCTTTCTCCTGCTCAAAATACGCTTCATAGCCTCTCCGTCTGTACATATCAACAAGCCAGGGATGCTTGCGCGCCGAGGTGCCGAGCGTTAATGCCGGGGCCTTCAGCGTATCCCGCAGCACGTGTTCCTCCACATAAGTCAAAAGTTTGCTGCCGATGCCCTGCCCCTTCAGTTCAGGGAGTGTCGCAAACCACCAGACAAACGGGTATTTTGACGGAGGCGTGTCACTTTCCCACGGAAAACGGATCGTAATTGTTGAAAGAAGCCGACCGTCCCGTTCCAGCACGACGGCTGAATGATTTTCAATATTTTCTGTTACCATATCAATGTCCGCCCGCGCCGACGGCCAGTCAATCTCCAAATTGCGGATCGGCTGAAACGCGCTGTACAGCAGCTCTAAAAACTCCGGCGCATCCTTCTTCTCAGCCAATCGAAAAATGTCTTCACTCATTCCGGTCACTCTCCCCCATAAATATATAATTCCAATTTGTTTACTGAGCTTTAATTGTTTATACTATAAAGCAAACTGATTCTTTTGACTAATCAAAAAAAGTAAAGGGAAGGTTCAAGAAAATTAATGAACAGCCGGGAGGGGATGTCGTTGGAATTACGCACCATTAAAACGTTTCATACTATCGTACAGTCAGGCAGCTTTTATAAGGCCGCCGAAATTCTTAACTATTCACAGCCGACGATTTCAATGCGGATTAAACAGCTGGAGCAGGATGTAGGCGCGCAGCTGTTTGAACGGGGAAAGAAGCTGAAGCTGACAAGAGCGGGGCGGCTGTTTCACGAGCGTGCCGGGCAGCTTCTCGCGCAATACGAAGTGCTTGACCATACTCTGGCCGATATCAGACAGGGGCAGGCAGGCCTTATTCAAATCGGCATATCCGAACCGACGGCAAGCCTGATCTTCCCTGCCGTGCTGCGGGGCTTTTTAGATGATTATCCTGACATGTCAGTCAATGTCAGTGTGGACGATGCCAATACATGCAGCCGCAAACTGCTGGAAGGCGCCATTGATTTTGCCGTTTGCGGCGAGCCAGAGCTGATTCTGGAAAATTATTTCGATCCGTTTTTCCATGACTCGCTCAATGTCATCGTATCCGACAGACATCCTCTAGCCGCCAAAACAAGCGTCAATCTCGAAGATTTAGAAAATGAATGTCTGATCTTCACGCCTGCTAATTGTCCGATTCGGATTCAAATCGAACAGCACCTGCAGCGGGCCATCGGCAGCCGCTATCGAAAAATGGAGCTGACCAGCAGCATGGCTCATCAATACTATGTCAGGGAAAATATCGGCGTCTCGATCTTTACGGCGACGGCGCACTCGGAGCCGATCAGGGGCACGAAGGTCATTCCAATCGATAACTTAACGATTTCACCGCCGGTCGGGCTGTTGACAAACCAAAAGGAAGAGCATTTTGACTGTGCCACAAAAGATTTAATCAGCAGAGTGATCAGCCGGTTTCACCAGTGTGATCCGCATTAAAAAAACCCCCGCTTCACTTTGCGGGGGTTTTTTGTATGTTCATCTTATATAATGCTCCGCACCAATCCGCCGTCGATCCGCAATGCAGATCCGTTAATGGCTGACGACAGCGGGCTGCTTAAAAAGGCGACAAAGTGAGCGATCTCTTCCGGGCGGATCAATCGCTGAATGATGGACGTCGGACGATTTTCCTTCATAAATCGTTTTTCCGCCTCCTCCGCGGTCAGGTTTTCACCGGGATAAAGCGACTCCAGCATCGTTTCGACGCCCTCTGTTTTCGTCGAGCCGGGCATAACCGTATTCACCGTCACATTCGTCCCTTCCGTGAGTTCGGCCAGACTGCGTGACAGCGACAGCTGCGTCGTTTTCGTGGCACTGTAATGGGCCATTTCCTGAGAAGGCATGACGGCCGCTTCACTCGCGATAAAAATCACCCGCCCTTCCTTCCGTTCAATCATCCGCTTTGCATACTGGCGTGTCAGACGTACGCCGCTCATGATATTCACCTCGAAAAACCGGAGCCATTCTTCATCTGGAATATCAAAGTATTCCGCAGGTTCAAAAATTCCTAAATTGTTGATAAGACTATCCACATCCGGGTACTGCTGAAAAATCGCGCCGCATCCTTCCGCCGTGCCTAAATCGAAGGCGGCCGGGTAGAGACGGGCATCCGGCGTCTGTTTCTCTAATTCCCGAATTGTTTCGTTTACCTTTTCTTCACGGCGGCCGTTAATGATCACCGCCGCACCTTCCGCAATCAGAGAAGCCGCAATCGCCTTCCCGATGCCTGACGTCGATCCCGTCACAAGCGCCGTCTTCCCTTTCAACTGCAAATCCATCATCCATTCCTCCCTATCACAAGTTCTTCTTATATATGGTCAGAAATCGAAAGCCTGAAACCTTCCGTCCCTATTATCGGATAGAAAAATGGATGAGGGGAAGTACGCACTTTTTAGTGCCTGTCCGTTGTCCCGGCTGACGGCTGCTCAATTTGAATGAAAAATTCACCATCTAACTCTTCCTGAGCCTTTTTTAATATCCTTAATACATCATCAGCATCCGAACCCAATTCCTTCTGACTGGTCTCAAAATTCTTCCACACCAAAGTCGGTGGAAATTCTATCCAGCCTGTCAGACAATCCCATAAGGCATTCAGATTTTCACCATAATAGTCCGGGAAATCTAATTCATCTTTTAAGATTCGGTGTAAAACTTCTATACTTGTAACATCTTTTCCGTCTATGATAACTTTCATATCAATTGCTCCTTTATTTCAGCATGAAAAAACCGCAGTGCGGTCATATGACGGCACTGCGGTTTTTGTGTTATGTATGGAGACGGTGGGAGTCGAACCCACGTCCAGAAACATCGATTACTTAAGCGTCTACGAGCGTAGCCTGCATATTTCGTGTTTCACTCGTCTTCGTGCCTGCGGGCGGGCCTTCCGAGAGCTAGTCTGTCAGTCTCTTCTTACGTTCTCAGACGGGAACGCAAGCGTAGCCTACTTAGATGTGCTCTTCACGGACACATAGGCAATGTCAGGAAGAGCTCGCTGCGTTTATTAGGCAGCTAGTGCTAAGTTTTGGTTAAAACTTTTAGTTTTGCCAGTTATATTTAGGTGCGTGTTAACGAGATCGCCTCTCGGCTCGCAGCTCAAGCTCGATCCATCCCTGTCGAATCCGTAACGTCCCCTTGTTAAGGGTATACGGGAGATCTATCAAGCTCTTGCGCAACTGGCTGTACTGTTATTATATCATGACCACAGACAAATTCAATTGGGAATTACTTCAATAAACAGCCTGTGAATCTGATGTGTGAACAGTATAGCATAGGGCAGTCATCACATCAAGGCTCACGCATCAGAAGCCTTTTTGTCTGTCTCTGAACGCTCTTTCGATTTCTCTTTTAGCGTCTTTTCGTTTTAAATCTTCGCGTTTATCGTATGTTTTCTTCCCTTTACCGAGGCCGATTAATACTTTGGCAAAGCCGTTTTTCAAGTACAGCTTCAGTGGCACGAGGGAATAGCCCTTCTCTTTAGTCAGGCCGATCAGCTTATTGATTTCTTTCCGGTGCATCAAAAGCTTTCTCGTCCGGAGCGGGTCGTGGTTATAGCGGTTTCCCTGCTCGTACGGGCTGATGTGCATATTGTGGAGGAACACTTCGCCGCGCTCGATTTTCGCAAAGGAATCCTTCATGTTCACGCGGCCGGCGCGGATGGACTTAATCTCCGTCCCCTGCAGCACGATGCCTGTTTCATAGGTTTCTTCTATAAAGTAATCATGATTTGCTTTTTTGTTTTGTGATAATACTTTGCCTGATCCTTTTGGCATGCCTTATCCTCCTCTCTCCGCAAAAACCGTTCTGTGTGCGATACGCTTTATTTTAGCAAATGGAGCGTTCCGCGACAATGAAAATGCGGCTTGCGAAAGAAAGCAAACAGAGCATTTTGCCCCATTTGCTTTTCGCATTTACTTCTTCTTTTTGCGTTTTTGTTTCGGCGCGTTTTGGAAACCGCGTTTTTTCTTTTTCTTCTTCGGTTTTGTAAACCATTCCCCTTTTTCCTCCGATTTCGGCGGTGAAGCCGGGGTATTGCTGTTTAATACACGTTTCCGCGCCGGTCTGCCGCGTTTTCTGCGGTCGCCTGTTGTTTCTCTCGGACGGCGGGTGCCTTTCATGCCGACAATTTCAAAGTCGATGTTTCTCTCATCTTTATTGACGTCCACGACCTTGACCGTGATTTCATCCCCGATCCGGTAAACGTTGCCCGTGCGTTCGCCGATCATGGCGAAATGCTGTTCATCAAAACGGTAATAATCATCCGTCATAAAGCTGACGTGCACAAGCCCTTCAATCGTATTCGGCAGCTCGACGAACATTCCGAAATTCGTGACGGAACTGATCATGCCGTCAAACTCCTCGCCGATTTTATCAAGCATATATTCCGCTTTTTTCAGATCGTCCGTTTCCCGCTCTGCGTCAACGGCGCGCCGTTCCATCGTTGACGTATGGTCAGCGATTTCCGGGAGGCGTTCGGCCCATTTTTCTTGAGTTGCTTCGTCCGATTGTCCGTTGATCAAATACGTTCTGATCAGTCTGTGAACGATTAAGTCAGGATAACGGCGGATCGGCGATGTGAAGTGTGTATAAAATTCAGTCGCCAGCCCGAAATGGCCCAAGCTTTGCGGGTCGTATTTCGCCTGCTTCATGGAACGGAGCATGACTGTTGAGATCACTGTTTCTTCCGGACGGTCCCGGACTTCGTCAAGAATGCTTTGCAATGCGCGCGGATGAATGTCTCCGGCTGTCCCTTTGACGATATAACCGAATGTCGTGACGAACTCCAGGAACTTTTGCAGTTTTTCAGCGTTCGGCTCTTCGTGAATCCGGTAAATAAACGGCACGTTCATCCAATGGAAGTGTTCGGCCACCGTTTCGTTTGCGACAAGCATGAATTCCTCAATCAGCTTTTCGGCTACTGAGCGTTCTCTGATGACGACGTCCTTTACGGCGCCTTCCTCATCGACGAGCACCTTCGCTTCTTTAAAATCAAAATCCACGGCGCCGCGGTTCATCCGTTTCGCCCGGAGAATTTCCGCCAGGCGTTCCATGTCTTTAAACATCGGGACGAGCGGCTCATATCTTTCTTTCAGCTCAGCGTCGTCTTCTGTGAGGATTCGGTTGACATCTGAATAGGTCATTCTTTCCGTCGTTTTGATGACGCTTTGGAAGATCTCGTGCTCCGTCACCTGTCCCTGCTGGTTGATTGTCATTTCGCAGGAAAGCGTCAGGCGGTCGACCTTCGGATTTAAAGAACAGATTCCGTTAGACAGCCTGTGCGGGATCATCGGGATGACCCGGTCTACCAAGTACACGCTTGTCCCTCTTTCCAGCGCTTCTTTATCAATCGGGGAATTCTCCGTGACGTAATGGCTGACGTCGGCAATATGGACGCCGAGCTTGTAGCTGCCGTTATCAAGCTTTGTCACGGTGACGGCGTCATCGAGATCCTTCGCATCCGCGCCGTCAATGGTGACAATGACCTGATCACGGAGATCACGGCGGTCTTTTATGTCTTTTTCATCGATGGTGTCGGGCGTACTTGTTGCCTGCTCCATCGCTTCGGCCGGAAAGTCTCCCGGCAGGCCGTGCTTATGGATGATTGATAAAATATCAATGCCCGGGTCATTTTTATGGCCGAGTATTTCAACGATTTCTCCTTCGGCGTTCATTCTGCCTTCAGGATAGCTTGTCAGTTTCACGACGACTTTATGGCCTTCCGCAGCGCCGTTATTGGCATGTTTCGGAATAAAAATATCGCTCGTGATTTTTTTATCATCCGGAATGACAAAGCCGAAGCTTTTCGTTTCTGTGTATGTGCCCACGACGCGGTCTATGCTTCTTTCCAGAATTCGGATGACAGTGCCTTCCTGTCTCGATCCGCTTGACTGGGAGTTGAGCCGCACCATGACGATATCGCCGTTCATGGCCGTATTCAGCTCATTCGGCGGAATAAACACGTCGCTTAATGAGGTATCTTCCGGCAGCAGAAACGCGAAGCCCTTGGCATGCGCGGAAATTTTTCCTTTTACTAAATTCATTTTTTCCGGAAGCCCGTAGCGGTTGCTTCTGGTGCGGACGATCTGACCCGTCTCCTCGAGCGCCACCAGCGCTTTTACCAGCTCTTTAAATTCTTCGGCTTCCGTGATGTTCAGCATCTCCTCAAGTTCCTGAACGGTAAGGGGCTTGTACGCCTCTTCCTTCATGAACGAGAGAAGACGGTCCATAAACGCTTCTTTTTCCATTATCCGACCTCCTGTTTGTTACCAATCGAGTTTCTCTAAAAATTCGTACACATCCTGATGAACGAGGTCCCGTTCTTTGTCCAGCGTAATGACATGTCCTGACTCTTCATACCATTTCAGCTGTTTGTCGTCCGTTTCCACCTCGTTGTAAATGATGTTTGCACTTTCTGTATTAATCATATGGTCATGCCGTGCCTGAACCACAAATGTCGGGGAATAGATCATGTCGACGTTTTTGCGCACATCGGCAATCAGCTCCTGAAGCGATTTGAGCGTATTCATCGGCGTTTTTTCAAACTCCTTCATTTCTTTTTCAATCTGCTCCGGCTGTTTTCCTTCGAATTTCTTATAATTGCGCGCGTAGGAGAGAACTCCTTCGTACATAACCTCTTCACTTTTAATGTGCATTGGCGCACACATAGGTACAATTCCCTTTATGGGTACAGTGTAACCCAATTTCAATGAAAAAACCCCGCCAAGCGACAGTCCGCAGGCCGCAATGTTTTCATAGCCTTCAGACCGTAAATACTCATAACCGTCCATGACGTCTTTCCACCAATCTTTTGGTCCCGTATGTACCAGCTCTTCCGGCGGAACGCCGTGCCCTTTATATTGAGGCGCGTGGCAAGTGTAGCCGCGCTCATTCAAGTAGCGGCCAAGCATTCTGACATCTGCCGTATTTCCCGTAAATCCGTGCAGCAGAAGCACCGCTTTGTCTCCGCCTTTAAATGTAAATGGTTTTGGTGTCACAATTTTCATGCTCATAACCCCTTTTTTGCACATTCAATTTAGTTTTCCACAGTTTTGCGAGAAACAAACGCGGTCTCTCAACAAGAAAAAGGCCTGATATTAATCAGACCTTATACAAACATTGCCTTATACGATATACGCAAGCGAAATCGTTAACACGAAAAACAAGACTGCCAGCACAACGGTTGTGCGGTGAAGAATCAGATCAAGGCCCCTTGCTTTCTGTTTTCCGAAAAGCTGCTCCGCCCCGCCTGAAATCGCACCCGATAAACCGGCGCTTTTGCTGGATTGAAGCAATACGACAATAATAAGTGCAATACTGACGATAACCAATAAAGTAATCAATAATGTGTGCATCCCATACACCTCCAGACTGACTGGCCTACATTGCTTCTATTTTACATGAAAAGCAAAGGCATGTCACGCCGTATCGGTACACATCATGTCAGAAAAAACGGAAATGTGTTTGTCTTTCAATTGTTATTGACTTTTGTCAACAAAGTCGTAGTAAAAAAGATCTTCAAATTTCATGTCAAAGTAATAGAGCATTTTTCCGATGACCAGCTGGCCCGGCCTCCGCTCTCCATTCAGTACACGGCTCAGTGTGGCGGGAGATATTCCGATCTCCAGGGCGAGCTGGTTTAACGAGTAGTCATTATTGACCATATATTGCAGCACATAATCTCTTCTGATCTGTATCTTTTCGACCACTTTCTTCACCTTCCGTTCTGTCAAATACTTTCTTTCTTATACATAACCATACGGCTTTTGTTAACTTTTGTCAATACTTTTCCAGCCTTCCTATTCCCTTTAGTCAATAAACATACTAGAATATAAATAGACCGCGGGAGGGGGAGAGATTGTGGAAAGCTTCGGGAAACAATTACGGACATTGCGGGAAAAACGGCATCTGACAGTGAACCAGCTGGCAACGTATTCAGGCGTCAGTGCCGCGGGAATCTCGCGGATTGAAAACGGCAAACGCGGGGTGCCGAAACCTGCAACCATTAAAAAGCTCGCAGATGCGTTAAAAATCCCGTACGAGGAACTGATGCAGACGGCGGGATACATAGAGACCGTTCAGGAAACGGGAGTCTCGTACGACACGGGCTGCACCTTGCTGGAAAAAGCCGAAACGTATGAGTTGCATGATTTATCCCTTTTGGAGCGGGAGAACTGGCGGCACCTGTCGAAAGAAGACCTGGTTCTGCTAGATAAATACTTTGCGTTCTTATCCGCGGAAGCCAAAAAAAGAACAAATGAAGACTCATGACTTTGCACATGTGAGGCGATCCTAATGAACACATTCGGAAAGCAATTAAGAGAGCTGCGCCGCGCCCGGAAGCTTACCGTTAATCAGCTTGCCGTCTATTCCGGCGTCAGCTCGGCGACCATTTCAAGAATTGAGAACGGGCACCGCGGCATTCCTAAACCCGCGACCATTAAAAAATTGGCGGACACATTAAAAATTCCGTACGAGGAGTTAATGGCGCGGGCCGGACACATCAAGTCATTTCAGGAGGAAATCCGCGAGGCCCCTGAGAGCTATCAATCCATATACGCAATCTATCAGACGGCCGTTGCCAGAGGCGCGGAGCATCTGCCGCTGTTTGATAGCAAAAAATGGCAGCACTTCACAAAAGAAGATATTGAAAGCGTCAGCAAATACTTTGATTTTATTGCGGCTGAAGCGAAAAAGCGCTCCCCGGATTCCTCATCCTCTTTTTGAAACCCTCCCCAACTTAACAAACGCCAGACATACGTTCCCTCGGATTTTGCGGTATAATAGCAGAAGACGAGGTGAAAAAGCATGAAGCAATCAGAAATGTGCCCCAGATTTGAAAAGGCAGTCGACATCTTGAGTAAACGCTGGGTCGCTCTTATCGTCTTTCAGCTATTGAACGGACAGCAGCGCTTCAGTGAGATTGAGGCAGCGCTTCCGAATTTAAGCGGCAGAGTTCTGTCAGAAAGGCTGAAAGAACTTGAAACAGAAGGTGTGATCAAACGGGAAGTCATTCCGGAAACGCCTGTCCGCATTGAGTATTCTTTAACGGAAAAAGGCTGCGCATTAGCCCCTATTTTAGAGGAAATTTCCAAGTGGTCTTCACAATGGATTGATCCTTCCTGATAAAATCTTTTCCGCATAAGCGGCTGGTCTCTCAAACGGACAGCCGTTTTTATTTTTTCCTTTCTTAAACAGGAAAACAAGCCCTTATGCGTGCAGGGCTTGTTTTTGTCTGATGCCTTCCAGCGGAATTCGGATCTCCGCCCGGGCACCTCCAGACTTCTTATTTTCAAGTATCAATTCCCCGTGATGAAGATGTACGACATGATGGGCGAATGTAAGCCCCATGCCGTGATGCCCCGCCGAATGTCTGCTTTTATCTTCCGTGTAAAAAAGCTGTGTCGCTTTTTTCAGCGCTTCCTGCGAGAACCCGCTTCCGCTGTCGGATACGGCAATACTGAGTGCGTTATCGGTGCATAGGACGTCCACACGGATTTCTCCTCTTTCCGGCGTGTAGTCGACGGCATTCGCCGCGATATTCATGACCGCCCTGCGGAGCAGTTCTTGATCAATCGGCGCTTCTTTTCGGTCAATGCCCCGCTCACTGAGGACGAGATCAATCTGTTTCGGCCCCGCAAGCGCCGCCGCGTCACGATATATGTTTTTAGCCCACTCTTTGAGATCGGTATATTCCAGATGAACAGCAACTGCCTCCTCCGCTTTGGAAAGCTGAATCAGCTGCCCGACATATTGCTCGATTTTGTTTCCGGCATCAAGGATATACTGCGTGTATTCCGTCTGCTCCTCATCAGGTTCTGTTAACTGAAGCAGCTCGGCATTTCCTTTAATAATCGTTGCCGGAATTTTAATATCATGCGCAAGCGCGCCGATCTGTTCCTTTTTTATCCGCTCCGCCTCCCATTGTGCCGCCAGAGATGCCTGAAGCGCGTCTTTCATTTTCAGCAGAGAGTCAATGACATAGTCAAATTCCTTTATCCGCGGCCTTTTTGGATTGATATTTAAATTCTGTTTTTGAATGCTTGCCGTGATGGAACTGAGTGTGCTGAAATGCCGTCTCAGCTGATTGGCGAATCGCGTCGTCACGATAAATACGGTTAACAGAAGCAAAGTGATCAGAATGGCAAGACCCGTCCATTCATAATTCGGCAGATAGCGCCTTAGTAGCGGCGACTGAAATTCCGACCTGAGTGAATATTGGAGAACGCAATATTCATTTTTCCGATCAACCACCATGAATCCTTTTTGAGCATAATTAAAATACGGCTGATGCTGGATCTTTTTTCTGGCGTTGGCCGCGTCTTTTTCCGTCATCGTTCCTTTCGTCATCCGCTTTGTTTTTTTATCAAAAACGGCGTATGTCATACCTTCAGGGATCATGTCTTCTGTTATCTTTTCCGCCGATTTCAGGCGGGGCTTGATTTGTTCCGCCTCATGCTCGCTGTAATTTGCCGGCAGGATCGCTCCGGCATTCAGGGCAATGGCATTTAAGGCGACGCATAATGCCGCCACTCCCATCGTGCTCAGACACAGCGTGATGGTAAATTTGACAAGCTCTTTGCGGATGCTGGATTTTCCTTTTGCTATTCCCATTTGTATCCGACACCCCACACCGTTTTGATCGGATCAGCCCCGTGTTCTTTACATTTTTTCCGGATGGTTCTGATAAACTCCGTAATGGTTGAATAGAGCGCATCGCCGTCCAAGCCGTACACTTCCTCGTAAATCTGCTCCCGTGAGAATGTTCTGTTTTTATGCTGTGCCAGAAATTCTACGATTTTATATTCGTTTTTCGTAAGAGGCAGTTTCCGGTCATCCAACCATACTTCTTTATTGTCAAAATCAAACATGAAGCCTGATATCAGACGTTTCGTCTGACGCTTTTCCCGACTTTCCCTTCTGACATGCGCGTTTACCCTTGCCATCAATTCTTTTACGCCGAACGGCTTTGTGATGTAATCATCAGCGCCTGTCATGAGTCCTTTCACAATGGATTCTTCGTCAGACTTTGCCGTTAAAAACAGGATCGGGCTGTCCACCAGCGGCCGAATCCTCCGGCAGAGTTCGATACCATCCGTTCCGGGCATCATGACATCAAGAAGAATCAAATCATAGCCTTGAAAAAAATCCAATGACTGATCTTCCGCTTTTTCCAGAATCGTTACTGTATGCTGATCACGCTGTAAAATGTTTCTGATCAGAACGAGAATATCTTTTTCATCATCTACCGCTAAAATGTTTGCCACCGGCCGAATCGCTCCTTGCCTTTATTCATATGAACGCCGCCCTTCCCATCTTCTGCACCAATGGAGGCCGGCCAGACATAATATCACTATAGAAAAATATAACATTATTTCTCCGAATCTCATATCGTATCTCACATAAGGGAGGAACTCTTTTTTGACTTTGTCAAAATGCAGCAGTCCTTCAAGGCCCGACAGCCGCACGCTCCATGCCCACGGGAAGAAACGCCAGATGACATCGCCCAATCCCGTATTCATCAGCGCAGCCATTAATAAACCCGCTCCCCCTAAAAGCCCGGAAGGTCCCATGCCGTACTTTATACCGACAAAAAAAGACATCATGTAAAGCGGAATACTGCCGGCAATCAGCCACGCCCCTCCCTTTAAAAAGAGAAAGTACGGAAGGTCATTGATCTGAAGAATAAATTTCATCCCCGCCAAATAAAGACAGATGGCGAGACCTATCGATAATACATTCAACAGCAGCAACAGCAGCAGCTTGCCCGCAAAACTAACGATTTTAGAATGAGGCACCGCCAGCATCATCTGAAAATGGCCCGCCTGTTCCTCAACGGAGGCAGACATGCCGCAGACAATACTGATGATGAAAGGGTATAAAACGGCAATCGCGCTGAAGAAGCCGCTGTACAGCACATAAGGCTCCTGAATCCTTCCATACATCATATACAACAGGAAAAATCCCGCGCATACGGCCGGCACCGCCGCATGCATCCATATGAGCGGCGTGCGCTTCATTTTTAATACATCGGCCCACATAGATCTCAAAAGCACGGTCATGACCGGTTTCCCCCTTTTGCAAAAGGCACTGCGGAAATCAAACTTATTGCGATAAAAGAAAGGATCGAAAGAATAATAGCCGGAAATATCACGTTTCCGTTCAATAAGCCGCTGTCTGCGGGAAGCGGAATTCCGTTCGGATGAATCCCGAGAATCGGTGACATCACCCGGACTGACCAGCTCCACGGACTCAGCCACCACAATGAACCGGACGCCGGCACAATACCCACAACAAAGGCGGCGATCATATTCACGAGAATGACTGCCGTAAACCCGAACTGTCTGGCAATCCATAAGCACAATGGGATTTCCCAAAGCGTCGTCAGCCACAAAAGGGAGCCTGCTTCAACGCCTTTCAGCTGCAGCGCAGCAATTCCCGGAAACACAAGGCCAAGTAAAAACATGATGATGAAAAAGACGATTTGCGACAGGAGTGAATACAGCGCGATCAAGCTTATTTTTGAGAGCCATATGCTTTTTAAATCTGCCGGCAATGAGTACACCGCGCGGTCATGCGCAGATTTTTTCTCTTTTTTAACAGATAAACCGCACATTAGAGCAATCATGAGCGGCATGAAAATAACCGCCCACCAATTGAACGTGCCCGTCATAAAATAGGCGGCATTCAGCAGAAAAGAAAAAGCCGTGTTCAGAAGCGGAATCAGAATGATCAGCTTTCTGATAAATGTTCTTTTAGATGTAAGGTGTTCCGCCTGCATGTACTGAATCATTTTCCTGTCCCCGCTTTCTCCCGTGTTGATTTGACTACCTCCAGAAACAGCCGCTCCAGATCGTCTTCCCGGCTGATTTCTCCCTGATATCCCAAAATACCGTCACTGATGATTCCGATATGGTCTGCGATCTGCTCGACTTCAGATAACAGGTGGCTTGATAAAATCACCGTCATTCCCCGTGCGGGCAGGGAGCGGATAAATTCCCGCAAATCCTGAATCCCCATCGGGTCCAATCCGTTTGTCGGCTCGTCAAGAATTAAGAGCGACGGACGGTTGACTAATGCTAACGCAATGCCGAGCCGCTGTTTCATTCCCATGGAAAATTGTCCGGCGCGCTTTTTTCCGGTCCCCGTTAATCCCGTGATTTCCAGCACCTCCGCAATTCTTGAATCAGGAAGCCCGAGCATCACGCAGCGGACTTTCAGATTTTCGGCGGCTGTCAGGTTGCTGTAAAGCGGCGGCGCTTCAATCAGGGAACCGGTCTTTTTCAAATCTTCGCGCTTCCATGGATGCCCGTCGAACAGAACCTCGCCGGATGTTTGCCGCAAGATGCCGGTCAATATTTTAAGAGTTGTTGATTTTCCGGCCCCGTTCGGACCGAGCAGGCCGTATATACTGTTGCGCTTAACCGATAGAGACACATCAGCCACTGCCTGTTGTCTGCCGAATGATTTTTGCAGCTGTCTCGTTTCTAAGATGTTGCTCATATGATTACCCCTCTGCTTTGTTATTTGATATGTAAGACTTTACAGCGCAGTTATCAAAATTTAATCAAGAAATCAAAAAAAGCATCCTTCACGCGGAAGAATGCTTTTTTTCATGAGGCTGAGCGTACAAGCAGCTTTCTTTTTTGTTTTTTCACGGGGCTGAGGGCTCGTTCCAGCCACGCCATCAACAGATCTGCGGCCACCGCCATCAGCGCGGTCGGAATGGCGCCCGCCAAAATAATGGCGGTACCGTTTGTCGCGTTCGAGCCTCTGACGATCATATCCCCGAGGCCGCCTGCGCCGAAGAAGGTGCCGATTGCCGTGATGCCGATGGCAATGACGAGCGCCGTTCGAAGACCCGCCATAATGACGGAAAGCGCAAGCGGCAGCTCCACCATGCGAAGTACTTGATATTTCGTCATACCCATCGCTTTTCCCGACTCAAGATAAGCGTGCTCAATATTGATAATGCCCGTGTGCGTATTTCTGAGAATCGGCAGAAGGGAATACAAAAACAAGGCCGTAATGACCGTATTGGCGCCGAGTCCCATGACAAGCATCAGAACTGCGAGCATCGCCAGCGCCGGAACGGTTTGAATCACGTTTGCCACAGCAAACACCCAGCCGGAGAGACGCCCGTGCCTGGCTGTCACAATTCCCGCCGGAATGGCGAAAACGGCTGCGAAAACGACGCCGTACGCCGACATGAGAAAATGCCTCCAACACTCATACAGAACATAGCTGCCGTTTTGAACGTAATACGTAAACAGCTCTCTCAGCGTGTCCATCCGCACATCTCCTTTCCGTTATTCAAAGTAATGATGTTTTTCTAAATATTCCTTGGCCACGATGGACGGCTCTTTTAATTGTCCGTCAACTTCGTAATTCATTTTCTGCATCATCTTTGTATCAATCGCGCCGATCATTTGATTGATCACGCCTTCCAGTTCGGGATGCTCTTTTAATACACGATCCGGTACGACGGGTGAACAGTCGTATGGAGGAAAGAACCGCTTATCATCCTTCAGCGTTTTCAGTCCATAAGCAATGATTCTTCCGTCGGTGGAATACGCGAGCGCGATATCCATTTTCCTGCTTTTCAGCGCGTCATACACGAGGCCGATCTGCATCGGATACGTGCCTTCAAATGCCATTCCGTATGTTTTCATAAAATCCTGGTATCCGTTGCCTCTCAGCTTCATCCAATAGTTATCAACGCCGAATTTCAGATGAGACGCTTCTTTTTTGACATCGGATACCGTTTCTAAATGGTATTTGCGGGCAAGCTGTTTGGAAACGGTAAAAACGTATGTATTATCAAAGCCGTAGGAATCAAACCATTTCATATCATATCTGCTGTGAAATTCACGCTGAACGAGCCGCAGCGCTTTGTCCGGGTCTTTTTCCGGCTCCATGCGCAGCGTGCCCGTCAGCGCGTCTCCTGTATAGCGCGTAGCGGCGATATCAATATCACCGTTCTGCAAAGATTGCTGCTGTACGGCATTTGAGCCGAGGTTTTTAATAACGGTTGTCTTCAAACCGCTGTGATGTTCAATCATCTGTCCGAGCATGCTCGCGATGATTTCCGATTCGGTCATGCTTTGGGCGCCGATTTTAATGGTATCCTCCGATGCGGCGCTCAATCCCGGGAGCGAGCATCCGCCAAGGAGCAGCATGCCGATACAGGCGAATGCGAGCAGCCGTTTTTTGCATCTTTTTCCCATAGAGACCTCCTCCTTATGAAGCGTTCTTTAAGTCCTTCAGCCCGTCAGGCGTAACTTTCCGTTCCGTCATCCCCAGCGCGTAATCGACGGCGGCCGCCAAAATCGTGACCGGAACGGCGCCTGCGATAATATACTCCGGCTGGTAAAGGTTCAAGCCGATAAAAATGTAATCTCCAAGTCCGCCTCCGCCGATAAAGGAGGCGAGCGTCGCCCAGCCGATTAAATAAATCGAGGATGTCCGAATGCCCGCCATGATGACCGGGGCGGCAAGCGGGAGCTCTACAAGCCTGATCTGCTCCCATGCGGCCATGCCGATCCCTTTACCCGATTCAAGAAGATGCCGGTTGACGCCGAGAATCCCCGTATACGTGTTTCTGAGAATCGGCAGCACTGAATAGAAAAACAGCGCCGCAACGGCCGGGACCTTTCCTACCCCTAAAAGCGGAATAAAAAACGCGAGAATGGCCAGACTCGGCAAGGTTTGAATGATGTTGACGATGCCGATGACGGCGCCGGCGCCTCTTTTCATCCTCGTCAGCAGTACGCCGAGCGGCACGGCGGCGAGAATGCCCGCCATGACGGCGATTAATGAGATGTACAGGTGCTCCCATGTTTTATAAAGCAGCTCTCCGCCGTTTGCCTGTAAAAATTGCACGGTCTCATTCATAAAAATTAATCCTCCTCATGACATTACCGCAAGCTGATTCTCTTCTCCCCAAATGGAGTCATAGACGATGTCAACGAGGCTGGCCCTTGTCACGATTCCCGTTAAACGGCCGGCGTCATCAATGACGGGCACAAATTTCATGCCTCTTTTTAAAATTTTATGAACGGCGTCGCGAAGCAGGGTGCCGCTTCTGACCGTGTACAGGTCCCGCTCAAGCACTTCCGCGACGAGTGCCGCCTGTTTTCGTTTGCGGTCAATCATTTCCACATCGACATAACCTTGGAGAACGTTCTTCTCATCAATGACGAGCAGCGAATCCACCCGCTCGGCGCGCATCAGCTGAATGGCGGCTGACAGCGTTTTCTCAGGTGTTATCGTTACAGGATCGGGATTCATGATCTGCTCCACCCGTTCAATATCAGGGCTGGATGATTGGATCAGCCGTTCCTTGCCGATAAACTCCTCTACAAATTCATTCGCCGGAAATCTGAGAATTTCATCGGGCGTTCCGGCCTGGACGATTTCTCCCGCTTTCAAAATGACGATTCTATCCGCAAGCTTGATGGCTTCGTCCATATCATGGGTAACAAATACGATGGTTTTATGTAAGGTTTTTTGCAGTTTTTTAAATTCTTCCTGAAGGGAATCCCTCGTAATCGGGTCAAGCGCCCCGAACGGTTCATCCATTAAGATAAGCGGCGGCTCTGCGGCAAGTGCCCGTAATACACCTATTCGCTGCTGCTGTCCTCCGCTCAGTTCATGAGGGTAACGGTCTAAATATTCAGGCCCCATATCAACGAGCTTTAGAAGCTCCCGCGCCCGTTCCTTCCGTTTGTCGGCAGGATGCTTTAAAAGCTTCGGAACGAGAGTAATGTTCTGCTGAATGGTCATATGCGGAAACAGCCCGATCTGCTGAATGACATAGCCGATGCTTCTTCTGAGTTCCACCGGGTCTTGTTCCATAATGTTCCGGCCTTCAATCAAGATTCTGCCTTCGGACGGTTCAATTAAGCGGTTAATCATTTTCATCGTCGTCGTTTTGCCGCAGCCGCTCGGTCCGATAAAACAAATAAATTCGCCCTTATCGATATTCAGATTGATGCTGTTGACTGCTTTTTTTCCGCCTTTATACGTTTTGGAGACATTTTCTAATGTCAGCAAATACCCACACCTCCACAATTAAGTTTATTCAATTTGTTAAATTCGTATTTAACTTTTCAGACAATTGAACGTTTCCCATTATAAATTAAACTTTATAAAATAAAAAGTTTACAATTTGTCCATATTATATATAAAGTATGTGTAAGCGCTGATTTACCCGTATTGACCGGCAAAGTTCTTCTTATTGCTTCGAATTACTTCCAAATTCTCTCGTAAGAGCATTTCCGCCGGTTTAAAAATATGGTATATTGACATCGGAATTGCTGACTGAAAGGATTGAAACTGTTGGAGAAAGATCCGTTACATGTAATCGAACAAGCTGAAGATCATTTGATCGAACGAATCGCTGAAAATATGCATACATTCGGGATGCCCGCGACAGTGGGGCGCATTTTAGGCATTATTTATATGAACCGCAAGCCGATGACCTTAACTGAATTATCAGAAGCGACCGGCATGAGCAAAACGAGAATGAGCCAGGCAGTCCGAGAAATGCTTGATGTCAATCTGGCGGAAAAAGTGTTTGAAAAAGGCGTCCGCAAAGATTTATACGATGTCGAGCAGGATTATTACCAAACCTTTATTACGCTGTTTACGGCCACATGGAGCAAGGTCGTCAGCAAAAATAAAATGATGCATAAAAAGCTGAACCGCGAACTGACAGCCGCCCTTGAAAACGGCGTGCCGGAAGAAGCTGAGGAAAAAATCAACGAACTGCTGAAAGAATTAAAGGATTGGCTTGATTACTACAATTGGATCAGCCGTCTGATCGAGTTTTTCGAAAGCGAAGAAATTTTCAAGCACGTTCCGAAGCCATAAGAAAAAACGCCCTGACCCGCAAGGCGTTTTTTTCTTATGCCGCATTCGGCGCTTTGGTTCGTTTTTTCTTCTTCACCGGGCTAAGCGACCGCTCCAGCCACGCCATCACAAGATCTGCGATAACGGCCATCAGCGCCGTCGGAATGGCGCCGGCTAAAATAATCGCGGTGCCGTTCGTGGCGTTTGATCCCCTGACAATGATGTCACCGAGTCCGCCCGCGCCGACAAACGTTCCGATTGCCGTAATGCCGATCGCGATCACAAGCGCCGTCCGCAGCCCCGCCATAATGACGGAAAGCGCAAGGGGAAGCTCCACCATGCGGAGCACTTGAAATTTGGTCATGCCCATCGCTTTTCCCGATTCAAGATAAGCGTGTTCAATGCTGGCGATTCCCGTGTACGTATTCCGGATGATCGGAAGAAGCGAATATAAAAACAGCGACAAAATCACCGTATTGGCACCTAGCCCCATGACGAGCATCAGCACCGCAAGCATCGCAAGCGCCGGCACGGTCTGAATCACGTTTGTCACCGCGAATACCCAGCCGCTTAATTTTCTGTATCTGGCAATGAAGATGCCAAGCGGAATCCCAACGATCGCCGCAAATAAAACGCCGTATACCGACATGAGAAAATGGCGGTAAAACTCCTGAAGCACATAGGCGCCGTTTTGAGAATAATAAGTGCCGAGCTGCTGCAGCACTTCCATTTGCCCCACCTCATTTCTTATTCAAAATAATGATGTTTCTCCAAAAATTCTTTAGCCACGACGGACGGTTCTTTCAGCTTGCCGTCCACCTCGTAATTCAATTCCTGCATCGTTTCCGTATCGATTTTGCCGATCAGTTTATTCACAATGCCCTTCAGTTCCGGATGCTGTTTCAGCACGCTGTCGGGAATGACCGGCGAACAGTCATACGGCGGGAAAAATTGCTTGTCGTCTTTTAAAATTTTCAGATCGTACGCTTTAATCCGTCCGTCCGTTGAATAGGCGAGGACGGCGTCCATTTTTCCGTTTTTCACGGCATCGTATACAAGTCCGATCTGCATCGGATAGGTTGTGCCGAATTCGAAGCCGTACGTGTCGGTAAAGCCCTTATAGCCGTCGCCCTTCCGTTTCAGCCACGCATTGTCTACGCCGAGCTTAAATTGATCCGCATACTTTTTAATGTCAGACACTTTGTCTAAATGGTCTTTTTCCGCAAGCTCTTTCGAGACGGTAAAAGCGTATGTGTTTTCAAATCCGTAAGAATCAAACCATTTGTAATGGAAGCGTTTCTCAAATTCTTTCTGAACGATGGATAACGCTTTTTTCGGGTCTTTTTCCGCTTCCATGCCGAGGGTGCTTGTCAAATCTGTTCCTGAGTAGCGCGTCGCAGCGATATCGATTTCACCGCCGAGCATCGCCTGCTGCTGGACATAGTTCGATCCGAGGTTTTTAATTAATGCCGTATTTAAGTCTGTATTATGCTCAATCATCTGTGCAAGCATATTGGCGATAATTTCGGATTCCGTTATGCTTTGCGCCCCGATTTTGATCGTATCATCGGAGGCTCCGCTAAGCCCCGGCAGAGAACAGCCGCCTAAAAGCAGAGCAGCCGAAAGCGCCAGCGCGCACATCCATCTCGTTTGTTTTCTTTTCAAAACAGCCAACTCCTTATGATACTTCCTTCAATCCTTTCAGCCCTTTCGGCGTCACCTTCCGTTCCGTCACCGCAAGCAGATAATCAATGATAATGGCTAAAATGGTGACAGGCACGGCGCCGCCTATAATATATTCAGGCTGATAGAGGTTCAGGCCGATAAAAATATAGTCTCCGAGTCCGCCGCCTCCGATAAAAGAAGCAAGCGTCGCCCAGCCGATCAGATAAATGGTGGATGTGCGGATGCCCGCCATGATCACCGGAATGGCAAGCGGCAGTTCCACAAGCCTGATCTGCTCCCAGACGGTCATCCCAATGCCCTTTCCCGATTCTAATAGATTTTTGTTTACGCCTTGAATGCCGGTGTATGTGTTTCGGAGAATCGGCAGCACCGAATAGAAAAACAGCGCGACGATCGCCGGCATCTTTCCCACCCCTAACAGCGGGATAAAAAACGCCAGTATCGCAAGACTCGGCAAGGTCTGCACAATGTTGACGGCGCCGATGACGGCGCCTGCGCCCTTTTTCATCCTCGTCAGCGCCACTCCGAGCGGTACGGCGACGAGAATGCCTAATATGACGGCGATGATCGAAATGTATAAATGCTCCCACGTTTTATATAACAGTTCTCCGCCGTTCGTCTGCAAAAACTTGATCATTTCATTCATTGTAAGAGTTCCTCCCCTGTCAGCCTGTCACCAGCTGGTCTTCCTCGCCCCAGATTGAATCGTAAACGATGTCGACAAGGCTCGCTCTCGTGACAATCCCGACTAAATGCCTTTGTTCATCAACAACGGGTACATATTTCATTCCCCGCTTTAAAATTTTGCGTACGGTATCGCGAAGCAGTGTACCCTGCTCGACCGTATACAGATCAGAGCGGAGCACGTCGCCGACGAGGCTCGCTTTTTTCCGGTTCTGATCGATGATTTCGACATCAACATATCCTTGCAGCACATTCAGGTCATCAACGACAAGCAGGGAATCGACACGGTGTTCCCGCATCACCTGTATCGCGTGCGAAAGCGTTTTGTCCGCCGTAACGGTGACAGGCTTTTTGTTCATCATCTGCTCGACGCGTTCAATGTCCGGTCTTGATTGCAATAACCGTTCTTTGCCGATAAATTCTTCGACAAACTCATTAGCCGGATTTCTGAGAATGTCATCAGGCGTGCCGGCCTGAACGATCTCTCCCGCTTTTAAAATGACAATCCGGTCAGCCAGCTTAATCGCTTCATCCATATCGTGGGTCACAAACACAATCGTTTTATTCAACGTTCTTTGCAGTTTTTTGAATTCTTCCTGAAGCGAATCACGCGTAATCGGATCAAGCGCTCCGAACGGTTCATCCATGAGAATAAGAGGCGGTTCCGCCGCCAGGGCGCGCAGCACGCCGATTCTCTGCTGCTGTCCGCCGCTCAGTTCGTGAGGATAGCGGTCTAAATATTCCGGGCCCATATCGACGAGCTTCAATAGCTCACGCGCCCGTTCCTTCCGCTTTTGTTCCGGCCATTTCAGCAGTTTCGGCACGAGGGAAATGTTCTGCTGAATGGTCATATGGGGGAAAAGTCCGATCTGCTGAATGACGTAGCCGATTTTCCGTCTCAGCTCCACAGGATCTTGCTCCATGATATTTTCGCCATCGATGAAAATCTTTCCTGATGACGGCTCAATCAGTCTGTTAATCATTTTCATCGTCGTTGTTTTACCGCAGCCGCTCGGCCCGATAAAACAAATAAACTCGCCTTTTTCGATCGTTAAATCAATGCTGTTGACAGCTTTTTTACCGCCTTTATAGACTTTTGAAACATTTTCTAATCTCAGCAATCCGTGCACCTCCGAAGGGTTCCGTTATTTTTCTGAAAAGTATAATCTTTATTATAAGATGAAATTTATAAAATAAAAAGTTTACAATGTGTTGAAATTATATATAATATACGTATTATTTCATGTTATCCCGCTGACAATGCGGACGTTCTTACAATCTCTCCCGATAGCTCGCATATCCTGCCGCATTGTCTTTTTCAACAACTGTAAAAAATATGATATATTGTCTCCATGAAAAGCCAGTGAAGGGATGATCAGCTGTGGAAAAAAACGCTCTTGATATCATCAGGCATGCTGAAGAGCATCTCATTGAGAGAATCGCCGAGAATATGCATACATTCGGAATGCCGGCCACCCTCGGGCGTGTGCTCGGTATTATTTATATGAACCGCAAGCCGATGACGTTAAATGAGCTGTCAGAGGCGACCGGAATGAGCAAAACGAGAATGAGCCAGGTAGTCCGTGAGATGACCGATGCCAATCTGGCTGAAAAAGTGTTTGAAAAAGGCGTTCGGAAAGATCTTTACGACGTGGAGCGTGATTATTACCAGACGTTTATCTCCCTGTTTACGGCAAATTGGACAAAGACGGTCAGCAAAAACAAAATGCTGTATAAAAAGCTGAACCGCGAACTGACTGAGCTTCTGGAATCGGAAAACCTCAGTCCCGGCGTTGAAGAAAAAGCCCGTCAGCTGTTGGACGAACTGACGGACTGGCTCCATTATTATGACTGGCTGAGCCGTTTGATAGAATTTTTTGAGAGTGAAGAAGTGTTTCAGCATGTGCCGAAAATAGAAAAAAGCAGCCCCCGAACATAACCGGGCGCTGCTTTTTTCAGTTCAGGAAACCAATATCGGAAACATGCCTTTCAGGCCGGCGCCGATCATGCCGATCGCCACCACCGCCAAAATCAGTCCCATCAGCCGGGTAATGACGTTCATTTCGGTTTTCCCGAGCTTGTTGCTGATGAAGGATGAATAGTGAAAGAATATGAACGTCATCGCGATGACGGCCGCAATGCCGATAAGCACGCTGATGTAATGGAAGATGCCGCCATGGCCGGCCGACAGGCTCATGACCGTTGCGATCGTACCGGGACCGGCAATAATCGGAATCGACAATGGCGTCACGGAAATATCGGCTTTCTCCTTGCTTTCCCCTTTCTCTTCATGGTGAAGGGACTGGACATGGGATTGTTTCGCGTTCAAAAGATTATAAGCGATGCCGAAAATAAAAATGCCGCCCGCGATACGTAAAGCATGAATGTTAATGTCGAACAGTTTAAAGATCAGATGGCCGAAGATTAAAAAGGCCGCCAAGATGATAAACGACAGCACGGAAGCCTTGCGTGCGATCGCTGTCCGTTCTTTCTCCGGGTACCCCTCTGTCAGCGAAAGAAAGATCGGCACGTTTCCGATGGGATTGGACACTGCAAACAGGGAAATGAAGACATGAATGATAAATGAAAACATGCGTACCTCCTTATGGCTTGCCATTATTGGTTTATGTTTTGTTTTCCGCTGTTTCTTATGCATGATTCTTACCCGGAGGTCTGATTTTTGTAACCTCAGCCGGCCGATCCGGAAAAAGAAAAAAACCGCCCTGATCAGGACGGTTTTTTTCCATGTGCTATCTCCATAAATGTTTGCCGAATTTCAACAGCCGATAAAGCATTTTTAATTTTTTAAGCATCTGTTAATTTCCTCTATCACTCCGAATCAATAGTTCCATTAAAATTCTACCATAATGGGCACTTTTTCTCTATTATCAAATAACAAAGACATTGAATTGTATATCTTTAGAAATCTCCGTTACATCCGTCCTATTTTCTTTTATAATGTAAATATTGAACAAAATCCCTATATTTCATGTAAAAGGAGTTTTATAATGTATTGTCCTCAATGCGGCCATCAAACGGATGGCGGAAAGTTTTGTGAAAAGTGCGGGGCGCCCCAGCCCGGACAGGGAGGCGCAGGCCAGATGCAGGGCCAGGGCGCGCAGGCCGGGGCCGCCGCTAAGCAGGCTTCAAAGCAATTTGCCTTATTCGTGCTTGATGTTTTAAAGAAACCGTATCAGACATGTAAAACGACAGGCGGCGAACAGCTTGTCAGCAGCATCATCAACATGGTGCTTTTCTGCCTGGTGCCGCCGATTATGCTGTATATTCTTTTATCAGACGGCTTTCGTGACGTCAGTTTTACCGCAGTTGTGATCAAACCGGCGCTTACCTTTGCATTATGCGTTTTCTGCTTATATCTTTTGATTTTTATCGCTTTAAAAGCAGGCGGCGCGCAGGTGTCGTTTAAAGATTCGCTGTCCAGATTCGGAGCATTTTTGATTCCGTTTACAGCTATTTTGCTTCTCGCACTCATTTTTATGCTGCTGCACACAACCGTTTGCTTTACCATTCTGGTCGTCGGTCTTTTAGGAGCGGCGTTTGCCGTGCCCCCGCTCATGCTGGCGAGCTATCAGCATCAGCTTACGGCTAAGGCGGATATCACTTATTTTGTTATCGTCATCTATTTGATCATTTGCGTAACCTTTCAATTCACGATCAAGCATTATATAAAAGAACTCATGAATTATTTTTTCTTTTAAAAACGGAAATCCCCGCTGCCTGAGTGGCGCGGGGATTTTTTTATTGAATGGATGTTAAATAAATTCTTCCGTCTTTCACAACGCCGCCATACGTCCAATTGTATGTTCTGAGCTTTGGACTGCCGCCGGTTTTCGTAATATAAAACTCCTCGTACGTATGAATCGTCAGATGGGAACCGTTCTGCGAAAAGCTTTTTACATTTACTTCATTAAATACTTCTGTCGTTCCCTCGCTGTGCAGTTTTTTGACGAGTTTCTGCTGATCAGCATACAAAGGGCTTCCCTCTTCTAAATTACCCGCCATGATGGCAAAATTGTTAAGGCTGACAGCGCTTGATTGGTTTGTCAGGTAATCAACCATAAACGATGTGACTTGTTCATTTGTGAGGCTGCCTGAAGCTGTGTTTCCTTTGGATGATGCCCATGCGGATGTGTAGGTCTTCGGCTGGTCGTTTTTTATTTTTTTCACATTTGTCCCAGAAGAATCTGAGGCTGGATCAGCTTTTTCAAAAACCCATTTTTTATGTTTTGTATCATATGAGAGTACATAATGAAAGCTCGGTTCCGCCTCTTCCATATCAGGTTTCGTATTCCCGTCGAAATACGCCGACTGATGGAGCTCTTTACCTGTAACGGTTACTTGCCAGCGGCCGTTCTCTTGAGAAATCGCAAATGAATCAAGATCAAAGCTTGTCTCTTTATACTGATCTTTCAAAAAAGTGCCGGAACTCTTCATGCCTGAAACCACTTCTTTCGTCTGCTCTTTCCACGCTGAACCGGCCTCGGTCATCTGATCAGTATTTCCGTCTGCCATGGCTTTCGTATACTGCTTCGTTGTTTTGACAATCGTGTCCATGATTGTTTTTTGTGTATCTTGATCCGGGATAAGCGTTAATTCCATATCAGTACTGTTGATCGGAACATCGGCGGTTTTCGTTTGCCCCCAAGGAAAATCAGCCTCCACGGCTGCTGTCATGGAACCGTCAGTTAAGAGCGGGCCGTATGTAACCGATGTAAAAGGATCTTTATGAACGGATTTGCCATTTATCAGCAGATCGCCTTTTGCGTTTTTGAAGCTGTCTGCCGGAGTAAACGTCACATCCTCGGCGTCCAGCGGCAGGTTAAACTCAACATTCCGGCTGCCGGCTGCCTCCGCCTCTTGCTTTTTGACAACATCAACTGTATCATTTTTCAGCTTGGCTTCCGCCGTATAGACACCCGGTGCGTAGGGGCCGAATGTTTGGGTGTCATCGGCTTTTTTGACCGTGCCTGTTTTCTCGCTGTTGATATAAAGATCGGCGCCTTTATAATTGCTTGTGATGCGGAAATAAACCGGGTCTACTTTCAGCTCGTAATGGTCAAACAAGAGAAGGGTTTTTCCCTCCTTTTTGACGTATACGGCATCTTTTTCCGACGAATCGCCGCGAAGCGATGCCAGCAGTTCATCGTGTTTCTTTGCGTATGCAAGGAGCGGTTTGACATTGGTCTCATTCAGCTTCAGTTTTTTGTCTGAAGGGGTGAGAAGGGCTGCGAGCTTTTTCGTGTCTCCGTCATGAACCGCCTGTTCGAATTGATCCGTGAGCCTTTTTTCAGATGTCAGCCAGGCTCCGGTTTTATATGCGGCAATCAATAAGATCAGCGCTGCAGCGATGCCTCCCCATAGGAAGAGCGTTTTTTTAGGAATGGGCTTTCTCGGCTGTGATGCAGGTTCAGCCGCTTTTTCAGCCGTCTGTCGGCTTCCTTTCCCGATCGGCTTTCCGCATTCTTTACAGAAACGCGCCTCTTCATTGTTCTGCTGGCCGCAATACTTACAAAAAAACATGACTTTCCTCCTATTCAATCTGCAAAACTTGTATAACTTTTCCTATGTTTCATATTTTATAATAAAGTAGAATGATTTTGGAGTTATTTTGAAAAAATAGCTGTCGATCACAATGAAGGAGGAGAAACAGACATGCA
Source organism: Bacillus sp. FSL K6-2819 (assembly GCF_038008305.1). Taxonomy (NCBI): domain Bacteria; kingdom Bacillati; phylum Bacillota; class Bacilli; order Caryophanales; family Bacillaceae; genus Bacillus; species Bacillus sp. FSL K6-2819. Next base: position 3,285,255 of record NZ_JBBOYV010000001.1, read on the forward strand.
AAAATTGAGCATCCGAAAAGCCGGAGAGCCGGATGAAGCACTGTATGAATTACTGCTGCTGGCCGATCCGTCGCGGGAGATTGTCGATGATTATCTTGCAAGAGGCGAGTGCTATACGGCTTGGGCATCAGACGAGCTTGCAGGGGTTTATGTCTTATTGCAAACAAGGCCTAAAACGATAGAAATCGTAAACATCGCAGTAAAAGAATCGCTGCAGAACAGGGGATTCGGAAAGCTTCTGGTGCGGGATGCCATTGAAAAAGCAAGACAATCGGGAGCTGACACGATTGAAATCGGCACTGGAAATTCGAGTATTCATCAGCTGTCACTCTATCAAAAATGCGGATTCCGCATTCAGGCTGTCGACCATGATTTTTTTATCAGACATTATGATGAAGACATTTTTGAAAACGGCATTCAATGCCGGGATATGATAAGGCTTTATATGGACTTATGATAAAAAGGGGCGCCGGCTGATATCGGCGCCCCTTCGTATAAAGTTCAGACAGATTGATCCGCTTGTTTCTCTGTATTTCTTTGACTCCCTTGCCTGACTGATAAAATAGCAAAAACGACTATAAGGGTCAGTCCGACCGCTGCGTAAACATAGTCCGCATTCATCAACAGCAGAAGCCCTGTGTAGACAGCGGCCGACAGCGGTTCTCCCATTTTTACAATTGAAAAAATCAGTGCAAAGACTCTTCCGAAATATGCGGCCGGAACCGTCTTTTGGAAATACAGCACCGTTTGCACATCAATATACGAGATGATGATGCCAAGCACCAGGAAGATGATGCACTCAAACCCATGAAGGGGGAAAAACAGGAGCATAATGAGCAGCCCCGCTGCCGTTAACGTCCGCGGGTACAGCCGGTTCAAGCGTTTTGTATTCCATTTGAAAAATACGGCCAGATTGCCCAAAAGCATTCCCGCCTGAAACATTGAATACATGACGGCAAACCATACAGAATAGTTCTGCTGAAAACGCTCCACAGCAAGAATCGGCCCCATTACTGAAATGAAACCGGCAATGACGAGGTTCACGACGAAAAAGTATCCGACCGATGTCAGCCATGCCGTATTTCCTTTCAGCATTCTGTATCCGGCTTTTAGATCTTCAGCGCCGCTGCTTTTTTCACCGGGCTGTTCTGAAATACGAATGAATGTGATCAATACCGCGGAGATAAAAAAAGCAGTTCCGTTTATGGCAAACAGAAGTCCGAACGGAACAGCCGCAATCATGATACCGCTGATCAATTTTCCGACAATCAGTCCGATCAAGTCACTCGTATTGATCAGAGATGTCGCCTGATCAAGATGCTGTTTGCGGACGAGCAGCGGAATGATGGCGACTTTCGCCGGAGCAAACAGCATCGATTGCAGTGATAAACAAAATGCGCACACCCCGGCAATCCACACGGTTAATAAATCGTTCGCGCTGAGCACCGCCAAGAGGATCATAATGACGGCACGGCCCGTGTTGCACAAATACAAGATCGACTTTTTTCGGAATAAATCAATCAGCGGTCCGGCCAGCACTCCGAATGTCAACGGCACGAGTTCGATAAAAGAGATAACACCGACAAGAATTTTGCTGCCGGTCAATTCTAATACTAACAGCGGCAGGGCAATGAGCCAGACACCGTCCGCCGCTGAAGAAAACACCTGGGCACACCAAAGCTTTGCATAGTTCGGTGTTCGATACGTCATATCAGGCCCTTTTTTGATCCTCATCAGAAACACCGCCGAACCATTCCAGCGTTCTCCATGATTCACGTCTTTTTGTATAATCCTTTTCCATTACCTCAAATACAATGCCGGTATCTTGATCCCGATAAAGCTCCTGCAAAGTATCGGCAGCCCGTCTGAGCAGCTCTTCAGCGATTGTCCCTTCACGCGGATGGCGGCCCTCCAAGCAGCGGACATCACCATGCGGGAACGCCAGCTGGCGAAATGAGCTGAAGTGATAATGCTTAATGCTCTCTTTTATCGAAAGAAACTGAAAGAAATCCGGGTATCTCAGCTGGTCATTTCTGAACATAAGCGCTGAAGACAAGTGAGTCTGATAGGTAATCGCCCAGTGGCACAGATCCCACGTAATACCGACATGCTTCAGATCCAGCTGAACCAGTTCTGTAAAATCTTCAGGATAAATGAAAATCGGATCAAAATCCTCTCCCAGATTCCCGATGATCGGAAGGTTTTCCACACCGATCCAAATGTCCGTTCCTTTCAGCTGCTCATCAAACTCTGCGAAAAATTCAACAATTTTTTTGCGGTTGCCCTCCAGGTCATAGACTTGAAATTCTTCAACCGTCATAAATTGATTCGCATGGACGGTTATGCCTTTGGCGCCGTATTTAACAGCAAGCTCCGCAAAGTGATAAAGCTGTTTTTTAATTTGCTCTTCATGCACATAATCGGCGTGATCTGTCGGGAAATGCAGCGTCAATAATGAAGGATCAAGCTGTTTTGCATATTCCAGCGTCTGATTGAATGTTTTGCTGTAATCCGCTTCCTCAAAGGAATGGCCGTCAAAAATATTCGCTTCCAGACCGTATCCCGCTTCCACCCATTTTTCATCGATTTGCTTCGGATCAAGTCCGAAAAACGGAATTTGAGCAATCATAGGACAGTCACCATGTCCCTCTCACAAGCATAAATGCTTCCGCAGCGGAAAAACCCGATTTTGCTCCCCACACATGGGCATTATGTTCTATCGCCTGCAAAGAACGGGGATGAGGGAAGTCTCTGAGCTCCGAGCCGTAACACGCCATCGATTTCAATTTCGTTTCAAGCTCGTCTTCAATATTAACGAAGAAATTGGCATGAAACTGATCCTTCTGACAATAATTCCATTCTGTCGAAGACAATGTTTCATAGGCGAAAACCCGTTTTACCGTATGGCCGGGAAGCGGGCGGGTTGCCGTCATGACCGCTCTGAATACGACGGAGTGGTCAATATTAATATCACCCCCGTACTGGGTATACACAATGTCAGGCTGAAAACGGCTGATTTGTTTCTCCGCTTCCTTCACGACATCCAGCAAATCCATTGAATCCATTCTGTTATCAGGAAGGTTCAGCCTGACAAAATCATGGATGCCCAGAGTGCTGAGCGCCTGTTCCGTTTCTTGATGGGAATGCTCCATAACGGACTCTTCCGGCTTTTCATAATCGGTTTTTCTTGATGATTTGCCTTCCGCCATAATGACCGCCGACACGCTGTCACCCTGGCGGACATGTTTGGCGAGCGTGCCGCCGACGCCGATAATTTCATCGTCGGGATGCGCTGCAAATACCATTACTTTCATCATATTGCCCTCCTTTGACTAACATTTCAGCTGTATCCGCACCGCAGTTCATCAGCATATCAAGCACGGAGAGGTGAGGGATATGCTCCCCGAATAATTGAGGATAGCCAAAATGTCTGATCTGCTGATACTCAATGACAATACCGTTTCTTTCAAAATCGCTTTCTATTAAATAGTCGGAACCCTGACTGCCTGAATAATAACGATCCGCCCCAAGCTCCTGACAAAGCGCTAAAACAAAATCGCTTTTTTTCTCCTTCCGGCATTCAAGCTCTGAAACATAACACATCGGCGTTTCAATACGGAGCTCTTTTCGGAAAAATTCAATAATGTGCATATTCAGATCATGGAGATATTCCCACTCCCGCTGATAGACATCCTGAAAAAAATGCTGGTAGCGCTCAAAATAGGGGGCTTTCGCATAATTCATTTTAATTGCCATCCAATGTTTTTTCTGCCAATCCTGTGTCTGATCGATTTTCATGTTCCGAAGCTCTATGTCTTTATACTGTTTCATCTGTAAAGGCACCGTCAGCCATCTGGGGCCTTGCGGCGTTTTGATTCTGTTGCGGTTGAGAAATCCTTTTTTTTCAAATTGAGCTGTGTCATGAATGGCAAACAGATCCGACTTATACATTTTTTCAAAAAAACCGTACCATGGCAGATAACTGGATTGATGGCCGCTTATTGTTTTCATTCCGTTTTCGCAAAAAGTCGGCATTGTTTTTCTTCAGCTCCCCAATATCGTTTCGGTCTCGCGATTTCTTTACTGTGTGAATAGCCAAAATCAGCCCATTGAAGCTTGCGGCAAATGGCGAATTGCAGGGCGTCGCGCATCAATAAGTAAGAGGCCTGCGCTTTTTTTCCCGCCGGGCTGTTTACATTCTGCCAATAATAGAAATGGGAGCGGTCATAGAGAAAAATACTGCTGCTGATCAGTGTTTCCTCCTGATATGCCCCTATCCAAAACATCCGGTCTGAAAATAGGTCAAGCAGCTTTTGGAAAAAGCCTTCACTCAGGACATAAGCCGCGCCGATTGCCGCCGTATGTTCTTTGTAGAGTTCATAAAACGCTCCAAGTTCTTTTCGCCCGATCAGACGGGTGACCGTGTTCTCTTTTTCAGCGTACCTGACTGCCGTCCGGGCTTTTCCGGAAATGCCCGTCCAAAGTTCGTCAAACGTGTCCGGAAGCGTAAGGATCTGTGTCGCCTTCTCCGTCCACGCTTCTCCGCTTTCTTCTGTAAAAGAAGTCTGACCGTACGGAAGCAGCATCCGGGATATGTTCCGGCCGAATATGGCCTTGATTTCACTTTGAAGCCATGCAAATGAGATGGGGCGGTCTGAAATAACGCCGCCGTATCCGATCATATTGCCGGATAATACGCCCTTCTGTTCAAAAAGCGGAAGATAGATGACTTGTCCACCGTCCGTTGTCAGTCTGACAGGGTGAAATGACGTGCCGGGAAGCTCTTCCATGAGAATTCCCCAATCATAGCTTTGAAACAATCCCGCCTGATACATGTCAGCGGCTCGATCCCATGCCTCGCGGGTCGTGCATACTGCTGTTTTTTGCATAGTTATCACCACTATTCAGTCTTATTCTTTTGTTCACAATATGATAAAACGGATTCGGCTATATATCTGATTTGCTCTTGGCGCAGAGGCGGTTTAAACGGCAGAGAAAGAACTCTTTTCCAAAGCGGATCTTCCTCTCCATCTCCCGCATATGTTTCATAAATCGGAATACGTTCGAGAGGAAGATAGTTCCAGCATGTTTGGATGCCTCTTTCAGCTAAATAAACGGAACACCCATACCGCTCTTCATCCCGGGGAAATACGATCGTTAAATAATTCAGATGTTCTCCTTCTTGAGGCTGGATCATTCTTATGCCGTATGTCTCTTCCGCCTTTGCAAAGATTTCTCCTGCCGCCTCCACGTTTTGGAGTGAAGCTGTTACGAGCTGATCCATACGTGAAAGCTGATCGTCAATTATGGCTTCCCTTGCCGGATGCATGCGCAGCACCGGTACAACAGCCGGTTTATCCGGCAGTGCTTCGAGCTTTGTGGCTTTCATGGAAGGCATCACGCCCGCTTTTCTATAAAGATATGAAATGGGATGATGCCGTTTCCGTTTCATAACAGCTTGTATTCTTTGATTTCTGATATAGAAGCGATAGTCAGCCGTCACTTGGCTGCGCCGTTCCATCGGGGGATTTGCGTTTTGCTGCAGCAATTCTTTCGGCGCAATTAACGCGCCGCCTCCGATACTCGCAAGCGGCTTTGACGGACCAAAGCTTAAAACGCCGAAATCACCCAGACCGCCGGCAAATGTATCCGATTGTTTTGTAAACATGGCTTGAGCGGCATCATCAATGACAACAATTCCGTTTTCCTTCGCCCAGTCAATGATTGCGGTATTTTCTCTCCGGCCGTATACATGCGTGAGGATAATCGCACAAGTCTGTCGCGTCGCTTTTTTTTTGACATCCTCGAACGATAAGGAAAGATGCTCATCCAGCTGCGCAAAAACAGGCGCCGCACCGGATTGCAGCACGGCATCAATGACATTCGGGCAGCTGAAGGATGAGAAAATCACTTCTTTTCCCCGCCCAGCTCCCGAATAAGTTAATGCGAGCACCAGTGCCGCACTCCCGCTGGAGGTCAGCACAACCCCTTTTCCGTAACGTTTTTCCAGTTTTTCAGTCAGTCCGCTTTGTTCAGCCCAAAGCAAGTGTTTCACTGCGCGCAGACGGCTCCTGACTGAAAACTGGCCCGGATAAATTGGATATTTGACCTCTTCCGGGTTTTTAGGAAAGTGAAAGTTTGTGCTTTTGTCTTTCATCTTTAATGATCTCCAGGCCTTCATTCAGACTTACTTTCGGAGAATATCCAAGCAAACGTTTCGCCTTCTCGATTGACGGCGCCCGTTTAAAAATCTCGATGTCTTTTCCTCTTACGCCGTCTTCACCGAGCTTCTTAAACAGATAGTTATCCTTCTCTCTGCCTGAGAGCACATTGACTTTCTCAGCCAGTTCTTTTATCGTGATCGGCTGGTCGTTCCCGATATTGAAGTCTTCAAAGACGGCTCCTTCATGAACGAGCGCGAGATAAGTTCCGTTGACGATATCACTGATATAGCTGAAGCAGCGTATTTGTCCGCCGTCTCCGTAAAGAGGCAGCTCTGAGCCATTCTCGGCCAGACTGAAAAACTTGTTTATGACAAAATCCTCGCGCTGTTTCGGTCCGTATACATTAAAGTACCGGACGACCCGAATATGAAGTTTATCGGAAGCTTGTTCTCTTAAATATTCCTCTGATTGCAGTTTGGCTTTTCCGTAAGCCGATTTCGGAAGCTTTCTGCTTGTCTCGGTATAAGGAAAATCAGGTGAATCTCCGAACACTTCTGAGCTCGATGAGAAAAGAAGTGTGCTGATTCCCAATTCACCGCATACCTCGGCGACGTTTTTCGTTCCTTCAAAATTGACCCGTATGACGTCTTCTTCATTGCTTCGGCAGCTGTCCACTCCGACCATTGCCGCCAAATGGACAACCGCATCCGCTCCCCTCAGTGATTCGCGCAGCGACGTCCGGTCAAGAATATCCGTGTGGCGGTATTCAGTGTCAAAAGCCGGCTTCTTTTGGTCTGCAATAATGGTGTGATACCCTTTAGTCTGTAATAACGCCGCCAGTTCGCTTCCGATAAAACCGGCCCCTCCGATAATCGCAATATTCTTCATGATCCAACCTCCTGGCTGATAGTCAAAACTTCTTTTATAGACTTAACAATATAGCTGCAATCCTCATCTGATAACTGGCTGTAAAGAGGCAGTGATACGATCTCCCGGAAAACACGTTCAGTTACCGGAAGCTCAGCAGGAAAATGTTTTTTATAGTAAGGATGCATATGCACGGGAATAAAGTGCACGCTCAGCCCGATTTGTTTTTCTTTCATTTTCTCAATAAACAGATCTCTGTCCATGCCGCCGTTTTCTCGAATCCGTAAAATAAATAAATGCCATGAGTGCGTTATGCCGTTTGGAATGTCAGAAAGCGGAAGCGCTGCTTTGTCAGCTTGGCCTGACAGTTCACGGACATAAAATTGAGCGATCTGTTCCCGTTTTTCTTGAATTTCATTTGCGCGTTTCAATTGAACCAGACCGAGTGCGGCCTGAATATCCGTCATATTATATTTAAAACCCGGCAGTAAAACGTCGTATCTCCAGCTGCCTTTTTCACCGTACCGGTTCCAGGCATTTTTTGTGATGCCGTGCCAGCCGTACAGCCTCGCTCTTTCTGCGGCCTGTTCGTCTTTCATGACGAGGGCTCCGCCTTCCCCCGTCGTAATATTTTTGGTAGCGTAAAAGCTGAAGCACACCGCATCGCCGTGGGTGCCGATCATACTTCCGTTATATTTTGTACCGAGCGCATGAGCGGCGTCTTCAATCAGGTATAATCCGTGTTCTTTACAAATGGACTGCAAGTTTTCCAGATCAGCCGGATAGCCGGCAAAATGAACCGCAATTACCGCTTTTGTGCGCGGCGTTATTTTCTTCCTGACATCTTCAGGATCTGCACACAGACTTTTCTCGCATATATCCGCAAACACAGGAACGGCTCCGGCGTGCAGGATGACATTGACACTGGAACAGAACGTGAAGCTCGGCACGATGACTTCATCGCCTTCTCCCACACCGAGCGCCAATAAAGCCATGTGTAATGCAGCGGTTCCTGAATTACAGCTGATGACGTGTTCGGCTCCTATACATTCTCCCAGCTTTTTTTCAAAATCTATTACCTTCGGGCCTTTCGAAATCCATCCCGATTGAATTGTTTCGGTGACGCTTGCGATTTCTTCGCTTGTCATATCAGGTCTGTGAAAAGAGATAAATCGATTACTAATGACCGTTCACTCCTATAAAGTGACAACTCTGCAATTGTCGGCTGATTTTTCCCTGCATACATTTCTTGTGTCAAAGATAATCGGTGAGGCATCCTTCAAAATACTGTAGTCAATCACATCGTGGTCTGTATGAATGATGATGACGTCGTATTGATTGATTTGTTCTTTTGTGAAAGGGACAGATTGTTTGCGGCTTCCGTCATTCAAGCTGATCTTGCTGATAAACGGATCATGATAATCAATCGTGCATCCCTTGCCCATCAATTCTTCCATTATCGTAAACACTGAGGATTCACGCGGATCATTTGTATTTTTTTTATAGGAGGCGGCTCCTATTATTAAAATGCTGCATTTGTCTTTGCCCGCCAGTTTCAGGGCATAGTCAGAGACAGAAATCGGCATGTTAGAATTGATTTCGTCTGCCAGATCAATTAATTTTGTCTGCAGCCCTTTTTCATTCGCAATCCATTTGAAGTAAAAAGGATCAATCGGGATACAATGGCCTCCGACCCCGGGGCCCGGGATAAATTTTTGAAAGCCGAACGGCTTCGTGTCCGCCGCGCAGATGACTTCCCATATATCAATGTCGAGTTCACGGCAATTAAGCGCCATTTCATTGATGAGAGCTATATTGACATAACGATAGGTATTCTCTAGGAGTTTAGCTGTTTCAGCTACTTCGGGTGAGGTGACCGGGTGAATGCTGGTAACGATGGTGCTGTAAAACGCTGAGGCGAGTTCTGTGCAAGTCTGTGTAATCCCGCCGACTACTTTAGGAATATCTGATACTTCATATTGACTGTTGCCCGGATCGATTCTTTCCGGTGAATAAGCCGTAAAAAAGTCTGTTCCTATTTCCATGCGGCGGCTTGATGCCATTCTTTCGGCAATCTTTTTTTTCGTTGTTCCAGGGTAGGTGGTGCTTTCTAAAATTAAAAGCTGATGCTGTCGTCCATAAGCGATCATGCTGTCAACTGCACTGTCGATGTAGGATAAATCGGGGATCTTGTCTTTTTTGTCCAGGGGTGTCGGCACACATATCACAATGATGTCACATTTTTGGATAAGCGACATGTCGGCACTGACTTGAAATCGTTTTGTTTGTAAAGCAGAGTTCAGTCTGTCGTCCTCTATATCTTGAATATGGCTGCTTCCGGCGGCTAACAAGGAAACCTTTTCACTGTTTTTGTCGAATCCGATAACATTGTATCCTTTATCAACACATTCCAGTGCAAGAGGAAATCCCACATATCCCATGCCTAACACGCCTACAATCGCCTGCTTCGTTTCAATCAGATGTAACAGCCGTTTTTGACCAAGGTTGCTGGCTTCTTTTGTGACAGTATTCATTTTTCGCCCCCTAATAGATAGAAAAGAGTATTATTTTTTACAATTTAATACAAATATCGATCGATATCGCAATTATAACAAAAGTTAAAATTTGTTGAATGGGTTTTACATCCTTTTATAAATTAGGTATTATATATTTATTTTTCCTTTATTCATAAAATAAAATCCTATTAAATGGTACATATTTGGTAACAAGTGAGAAAATCTCCCCTAATTGAGAGAATATACAGAAAACAATATAAAAAAACAGGCCGCAGCCTGTTTTTTTATTCTTTCACAGCCTCAGTTACAGCTCCGGTAACGAGTGCTCCCGCTTTCTCTAATCGTTCTTTGCTGATATGTTTCATATTATCATTCTCGGTGTGATACCAGGGCCCCGGCTCATGTGTATCGGGGCTGAGCCAAATCCAGTTAGCCGACGGAATTCCCGCTTCATAAAAAGAGACGTGGTCTGAGTAACCGAGCTGAATCAGGCTTGGCTTGACCAGCCGGGATTGTTCAGCGGCTTTTTCAGCATACCGGACACTCGGATTTTCCCTGCCGTCAGGAGTGGTGACACACATTTGGCTCGCTTCTTTCCAGTCAGTCGCAATCATATCGGCATTAAAATTGGCCTGGCTGTGCTTTCTTTCATCTTTCGTAAGTGTACTGACGTAATAAGATGAACCCGCAGACCATAATTCTTCTGCACCGAACAGGATAAAGCGGATTTCTTTATCTTTCGGTATGTGTGTAAACTGCTTGCTTATTTCCAGAACGGCAGATGTGCCTGAGGCGTTATCGTCCGCTCCGGGCGCTCCTTTTACGCTGTCATAATGCGCTGTGACATAAATAATATCAGCATCAGAAGGGTTGGCCTGTGCCGCTTTGCGAGTTCCTATGATATTTTGTGAGGTACGGTTTTTATAATTCTTAAATTGAATGACTGCCTGCTTTTCCCGCAGCAATGCTTCACCGTCTTCTTTTTTCATACCGGCCGCCGGTATTGTTATTCCTTTCCCGCTATGCGGGCGGACAGCAAGCGGTTTTGTTGCCTGATTATAAATAATAACTGCATTGGCTCCCGCTTGTTCGGCATGTTTTATCTTTTGCGAAATGGGGATCTTCCCCTCACGGATTACTGCAATCTTTCCTTTTGCTCCCGTTACGTCATCGCGTAATCCGAGGCCGCCGTCAAAGATCGCGCCCTCTATTCTCAGCTCTTTTTCAACAGCAGATTGATCAGCGGAGCGAAGCGGGAATTCATGCTCTCCTGCTGTGACTGAACCTGAAAAATACTTTTTCAATTGAAATGTCTGTACTTGGACAGCGGCGCCTTGAGCCCTCAGGCGATTCGATATGTATTCAGCCGCTTCCTTTTCTTTCGCAGTTCCCGTTTCCCTCGGCCCGATGGTTTCACTCAGAGCATGCATGGTGTCCAATGCCTCGTCAGTATCAAAAACCGGCGCCTTCACTGTTGAATGAGCATGGGTTTCGGACAGCGGTCCGGCAGACGCGCCCCATATAACACTTGCTGCCACCGCAGCTGATATAAATGAAAATTTCATCAAAATCCCTCCTCTTATTACACCTCTTCCTTTCGATTGATGGACAATGATTCCTTTAAAAAGGAAAAAAATGAATATTATTAACCAAATGAAAATGATGAAAAAGGAGGGAAAAGTCCGAAGGCATAAAAAAAGCCGGGAGAATATCTCCCGGCATTCTTTCATTACTTATTCAAGTTATAGAAAGAGTTGATACCGTGGTATTGAGCAGTTTCAGCCAACTGATCTTCGATGCGAAGAAGCTGGTTGTATTTCGCAACACGGTCCGTACGTGACGGAGCACCTGTTTTGATTTGTCCTGCGTTTGTTGCCACAGCGATGTCAGCGATTGTGCTGTCTTCAGTTTCACCAGAACGGTGAGAGATAACGGCAGTGTAGCCCGCGCGTTTCGCCATTTCGATCGCATCGAATGTTTCAGTCAATGTACCGATTTGGTTTACTTTGATCAGGATAGAGTTGCCTACGCCGTTTTTGATACCTTCAGCAAGCTTTTTCGTGTTTGTAACGAAAAGGTCGTCACCGACAAGCTGAACTTTTTTGCCAAGACGCTCTGTAAGAAGTTTATGTCCTTCCCAGTCGTTTTCGTCAAGTCCGTCTTCGATAGAGATGATTGGGTATTTAGAAACCATTTCTTCATACCAGTCAACCATTTCAGCAGATGTTTTCACAACGCCTTCGCCAGACAGATGGTATTTGCCGTCTTCTTTGTTGTAGAACTCAGAAGATGCAGCATCCATAGCAAGTTTCACTTCTTCGCCAGGTTTGAAGCCGGCTTTTTCGATTGCTTCAACGATTGTTTGAAGCGCTTCTTCGTTAGAACCAAGGTTCGGAGCGAATCCGCCTTCGTCACCTACAGCTGTGTTCATTCCTTTAGCAGAAAGAACTGATTTCAGGCTGTGGAAGATTTGAGCGCCCATGCGAAGCGCTTCACGGAAGTTAGGCGCGCCTACAGGCATAATCATGAATTCTTGAATGTCTACGTTGTTGTCAGCATGCTCTCCGCCGTTTACGATGTTCATCATCGGTACAGGAAGCGTTTTTGAGTTGAAGCCTCCAAGGTACTGATAAAGAGGAATCTGTAAGAAATCAGCAGCAGCGCGCGCACAAGCCATAGATACGCCAAGGATTGCGTTCGCACCGAGTTTGCCTTTGTTTTCAGTTCCGTCAAGCTCGATCAAAAGCTGATCGATTGCGTTTTGTTCTGTTACGTCAAAGCCGAGAAGCTCTGGAGAAATGATTTCGTTTACGTTGTTAACAGCAGTTAACACGCCTTTTCCAAGGTAACGGTCTTTGTCGCCGTCACGAAGCTCAACCGCTTCGTATTCACCTGTAGAAGCTCCGCTTGGCACTAATGCGCGGCCAAAAGCTCCTGTTTCTGTATATACTTCAACTTCAACTGTCGGGTTGCCGCGGGAGTCAAGGACTTCGCGTGCATAAACATCAACAATGTATGGCATGAGTTTGTCTCTCCTTTTGATTTACGCTTATTTTTGAATTAAAGATGTTCCGGTCATTTCTTTCGGTTTTTCAACACCGAGAAGGTCTAATAACGTTGGTGCGAGGTCGCCTAGGATTCCGCCTTCGCGCAGCGTCACGCCTTCTTTCGTCACAATGACAGGGACTGGGTTTGTCGTATGGGCAGTGTGCGGTTCGCCTGTTTCTGTAATCAGAATGTCTGCATTACCGTGATCAGCGGTAATGATGGCGTGGCCGCCTTTAGCGATGATGGCGTCAACCACTTCGCCTAAGCATTCGTCCACTGCTTCAATTGCTTTAATTGTCGGTTCGACCATTCCGGAGTGGCCGACCATGTCAGGGTTTGCAAAGTTCAGGATGATCGCGTCGTGCTTGTCAGCCGCGATTTCTTTTACAAGAGCATCCTTCACTTCATACGCGCTCATTTCAGGCTTCAGGTCATATGTTGCGACCTTCGGCGAGTTAATGAGGATGCGCTCTTCGCCCGGGAATTCTTCTTCGCGGCCGCCGCTCATAAAGAACGTAACGTGCGGATACTTTTCAGTTTCCGCAATGCGAAGCTGTTTTAACCCGTGCTGTGCTAATACTTCACCGACCGTATTATCAAGGTTTACCGGTTTAAAAGCCACATATCCGTCAACAGATTCACTGAAGTGAGTCAGGCAGACGAAATGCAGGTTTTTCGGATGATTTTCACCGCGGTCGAAATCGCGGAAATCTTTGTTGGTAAACGTGTTCGAAATCTGGATGGCGCGGTCAGGTCTGAAATTATAGAAAATTACAGAATCGCCGTCATGAATTTTCGCAACAGGTTCGCCGTTTTCTTTTGTGATGACGGACGGAATGACGAATTCATCATGAATGCCGTTCGCATAAGAATCGTCCACTACATCCATTGCGCTCTTGTAAGACGGGCCTTCGCCGTAAGCCATTGCGCGGTACGCTTTTTCCACACGGTCCCAGCGTTTGTCGCGGTCCATGGAGTAGTAGCGTCCGGAAATGCTGGCGATTTCGCCGACACCGATTTCTTCGATTTGCTCATTCAGCTGCTGAATGTAAGTTTTCGCTGTTTGCGGACCTACATCGCGGCCGTCGAGGAAACCGTGAATATACACCTTCGTCAGCCCTTCACTTTTCGCAAGCTTCAGCAGCGCGAATAAATGATTGATATGACTGTGTACGCCTCCGTCAGAAAGAAGACCGAACAGGTGCAGCGCTTTGTCGTTGTCCTTCGCGTTTTTGATGGCGTCAAGGAACGTTTGATTGCGTTCGAATTCACCTTCGCGGATGGCAACGTTCACGCGTGTTAAGCTTTGGTACACAATACGTCCGGCGCCGATATTCAAATGTCCGACTTCAGAGTTCCCCATCTGTCCTTCAGGCAGTCCGACTGCTTCGCCTGATGCCGTCAGCGTCTGATGAGGGTATTGGTTCCAATAACGGTCGAAATTCGGTTTTTTCGCTTGTGCGACTGCGTTTCCGACTGTTTCATTGCGTAATCCGAACCCATCAAGAATGATGAGTGCAGCTGGTTTTTTACTCATATTGACCTTCCTCCAATAATTGAACGAATGACTGCGGTTCAAGGCTTGCGCCGCCGACCAAAGCACCGTCAATATCGGACTCTGCCATATATTCTTTAATATTTGCAGGTTTTACGCTGCCGCCGTATTGAATGCGGAGCTTGTCAGCAGCTTCTTGGCTGAAGCTTTCAGCAACAACTTTGCGGATATGCGCGCAGACGTCGTTTGCATCTTTCGCTGTAGAAGATTTGCCTGTTCCGATTGCCCAGATTGGCTCGTACGCAATAACGGAAGCTGCAACTTGCTCTTCAGAAAGACCCGCAAGACCTTTTTTCACTTGATCGGCAACAAGATCATTTGTTTTTCCGGCTTCGCGCTCTTCAAGCGTTTCACCTACGCAAATGATCGGCACAATGCCGTGTTTGAAAGCGGCATGCGCTTTTTTGTTAACTGTTTCATCAGTTTCAGCGAACATTTCACGGCGCTCAGAGTGGCCGATGACGCAGTAATCCACGCCAAGGTCTTTCAGAGCGACCGGGCTGATTTCGCCTGTGAACGCACCGTTTTCTTCAAAATGCATGTTTTGGGCGCCGACTTTTAAGTCAGTTCCTTTAACAGCAGAAGTCAGCTTTTCTAAGAAAAGAGCTGGTGCGCAAACAACGGCTTCCGCTTTGTCTGCTGCTGGAATGGAATTTTTCACTTCTTCAACGAAGCTGACAGCCTCGCCGAGAGTTTTGTTCATTTTCCAGTTACCGGCTATAATTGGTTTTCTCATCTGTTCCACTTCCTTATAGCAGTTTTTATTTATCGTTCAGTGCAGCTACACCAGGAAGCTCTTTGCCTTCCATGAATTCAAGAGATGCGCCGCCGCCTGTAGAGATATGGCTCATTTTATCAGCAAGGCCGAATTTTTCAACGGCTGCCGCAGAGTCTCCTCCGCCGATGACAGAGTATGTATCTTTCGCCTCTGCCAATGCTTCCGCAACCGCTTTTGTTCCTTGAGCGAACAAGTCGATTTCGAATACGCCCATCGGTCCGTTCCACACGACAAGTTTGCTGTTTTTGATAACGTCAGCATACGTTTCGCGTGTTTTCGTACCAATGTCGATTGCTTCTAAATCACTAGGGATTTCAGAGATCGGCACCATTTTCACGTTTGCATCGTTAGAGAAATCGTCTGCAACGAGCACATCTTCAGGCATATAGAATTTCACGCCTTTTTCTTTCGCGCGGTCCATGAATGATTTTGCAAGCTCGATTTTATCTTCTTCAAGCAAAGATTTACCGATTTCGTATCCAAGGGCTTTTACGAATGTGTAAGCAAGACCTCCGCCGATAATCAGGTTGTCCACTTTATCAAGCAGACTTTCGATTACGCCGATTTTGTCTTTTACTTTCGCTCCGCCGATGATCGCCGTAAACGGGCGCTCAGGATTTGTCACGGCTTTGCCGAGAACGTCAAGCTCTTTTTCCATCAGGAATCCTGCAACCGCCGGCAGATGCTCGGCAATTCCGGCTGTAGATGCGTGAGCACGGTGGGCAGCACCGAATGCGTCATTGACATATACATCCGCAAGCTCAGCAAATGCTTTTGCAAGCTCAGGATCATTTTTCTCTTCACCAGGGTAGAAACGTACGTTTTCCAATACAAGAACGTCTCCGTCCTTCATATCGGAAATTTGTGCTTTTACAGCATCTCCGTAAGCTTCATCCGCTTTTTTCACTTCTTTGCCAAGCAGTTCGCCTAAGCGCGCAGCGACAGGAGTTAAACGAAGCTCCTCAACCACTTCACCTTTCGGGCGGCCTAGGTGGCTCGCAAGAAGGACTTTCGCGCCTTGGTCTGCAAGGTGTTTGATTGTTGGAAGCGCAGCGCGGATACGAGTATCGTCTGTTACTTCCCCGTCTTTCATTGGAACGTTAAAGTCAACGCGGCAGAATACGACTTTGCCTTTTACGTCGATGTCTTTTACTGTTTTCTTATTCATGCCTTAGGAGATCCTCCTTCAAAATGGTTTGCATAGCACGAAAAACGTGAAACGTGAAACCGCCTCATGATGCTTCCGCCGCGGGGCAGATTGCAGCTTCTCGGCACGGGGCAGATCGTCTTCTGAGCCAGGGCAGGCGGCCCCGAAAACGAAAGTGCCGCGGAAACTGCAAAACGCGGACGTTCTGCAGCAATCCGGCGCTTTCTGAAAGCCGGTCCTCATGGAAAAAGGGAAAGGGAGTCCGTCCCCTTCCCTTGTCCGCTTTCATTATAGCGTTTCTGTCCGAAAGAACCAAGTCCGGCCCTTTCCGGGAGCTATGAATTAAAGACCTTGTTTTGCGATGTAAGCTGCAAGGTCAACAACGCGGTTAGAATAGCCGCTTTCGTTATCGTACCAAGAGATTACTTTTACCATGCTGCCTTCCATAACCATTGTAGAAAGAGCATCGATTGTAGAAGAGTTAGCATTGCCGTTGTAGTCTCCGGATACTAATGGCTCTTCGCTGTAGCCAAGGATTCCTTTAAGGTCGCCTTCAGCCGCTTCTTTAAGAGCTGCGTTTACGTCTTCAGCCGTTACGTCTTTGTTCAGTTCAGCAACTAAGTCAACAAGAGAAACGTTTGGAGTCGGCACACGCATAGCTCCGCCGTTCAGTTTGCCTTTCAGTTCAGGAAGAACGAGGGAAACTGCTTTAGCAGCACCAGTTGATGTAGGAATGATGTTTTCAGCTGCTGCACGCGCACGACGGTAGTCTTTGTGCGGAAGATCAAGAATTTGCTGATCGTTTGTGTAAGAGTGAACAGTTGTCATCATACCGCGTTTGATGCCGAATTTGTCGTTAAGTACTTTTGCAAACGGCGCAAGGCAGTTTGTTGTGCAAGATGCGTTAGAGATAACATGGTGGTTAGCCGCATCGTATTTGTCTTCGTTAACACCCATAACGATTGTGATATCTTCTTCGTTAGCAGGTGCAGAGATGATAACTTTTTTCGCGCCAGCTTCTAAATGTTTCGCAGCGTCTGCGCGTTTTGTGAAGAAACCAGTAGATTCAACTACGATTTCAACGCCTTGTTTGCCCCAGCTGAGTTTCGCAGGATCGCGCTCAGCAGAAACTTCGATTGTTTTGCCGTTAACAACAAGGTTGCTGCCGTCAACTTTAACTTCTGCGTCTAATTTTCCGTGTACGGAATCATATTGTAAAAGATGAGCAAGCATGTTAGCGTCTGTTAAATCGTTAACCGCTACTACCTCAACTTCAGGATTGTTTAATGCTGCGCGGAATACGTTACGTCCAATACGACCAAAACCGTTAATACCGACTTTTACTGCCATGATTGTTTCCTCCTTTAAATAAGTGAGAGATATTTATATTGAGGGACTTTTATCCCTTAATAACTTCTTTGCGGCTCCTTCGTCCGTGACGAGAACCGTGTTTCGCTGCTTTTTAAAATAAGCTTCAATTGCTTCTGCTTTTGATGATCCGCCCGCTACTGCGATAATGTCGGGAATGGCGCCGAGATCATCGAGCTGCATTCCGACTGAATGCACTTTGTGAACGACTTCTCCGTCCGCATTAAAGTAGTAGCCGAATGCCTCTGTCACCGCATGATTGTCATCTATTTTCTTCAAATCTTCCAAAGGCGTGTTTCTTCGTTCCGCCATTGTTCTAGCTTCGCCGATTCCGTGAACGAGCATACTCGCTGATTTAATCGTGTGAAGCACCTCTTTTACGGAAGGCTCTTCAATAATAGATGAGTAGGCGCCTTGTGACAGCTGTCCGGGAACAAACAAAAGCCGGTAAGTGCCTGAAGCTTTTTCCGCCATATGCGCGCATATGGTGTTCGCCTGATTTTTGACGTTTTCACCTAAACCGCCTCTTGCAGGCACAAACAGGAGCTCGCGGTTTTTTGAATCCGGCGTCATCATATCGGCGACAGCTTCAATTGTCGTACCGCCGGTTACAGCGACGATATTTTTGCCTGAAAATCTCTTTTTCATACATGCGACGGCCGCTCTCCCTAATTCTTTTTTGACCCAAGGAGATTGGTCGCTGTCTCCGGAAACGATAATGGCGTCTTTCAGATTAAGACGTTCCTTTAATGTCTTTTCCAAAAGCGTCAATCCTAAAACATCCTTCATCGTATCTTCCAGAATCGAAAGCAGTGAATAGCCCTCTTCCGTCAGTGTCATGCCGTTTGTTTTTATATCGATGAGATTCTGTTCTTTCAAAAACTGAACCTCGCTTCTGAGAACGCGCTCGGTCAATCCGAGACTGGCTGCAAGGCTTCTGCGGCCGATCGGTTCAGTAAGCCTGATATACTGCAAGATTTCAAATCTTTTCTGCATCACAAGCAAAAGATCAGGCAATAATTTTTTTTGAGCTTGTATTAACTGGTTCATGACTCAAACGTTCCTTCCTATTCATACTGGACAGAAAATGTCCCGCTATGACAAAAAACGTCCCATCATAGCCAAAAAAAATTATGTCTGCTTTCTTTAATTATTTTAACAGGCTGACATTGTTAATTCAACTGTTAAAGGTCAATTCCTCGACATTCTTCGCAACATTTACCAGTATCTCCTTGATACAGTCATTATATACAGAAACGGAATGAAGGTGACAGACAAAAGCCCGCCGGAGCGGGATTTTGTCGTAAAACGCTTTCATTTTATCCAGAGCTTTTCTATTTCTTCTAATGATTTATTTTTCGTCTCAGGGCAGATCGTCACGACGAACAAGAAACAGAGAATATTAATGACGGCGAATATCCAGAAGGTGTACGCAAGACCCAGCCCGCTGATCATCATCGGCACAAACTGGCCGATCGCCCAATTCGCCCCCCATAAGAATATTGTTGCAATACCGGCGAGGCGCGTGCACGGAGGTGATTCGGGAAGATTTCTGAAATCATGATCCACGTAATCGGCCCCACTGATACACAGAAAGCGGCGACGAATCCCAATATAATGACGACTAAAGCCGTCCCGCTCGCCAGATGAAAATAAAAGGATGCCCCGATTAAGATCATAAACAGCGCCATAAAGGCAGATCCGACCCCCATCAGCTTTTTCCGGCCTACTTTATCGACTAAAAGAACCGCGATAACGGTGAAAATCACTTCGACGACACCGACGATGCATGTCGTGACAAACCCTGCATTCTGCCCGAAGCCCATCATTTTAAAGATTTCCGGCCCGTAATACGTAATCGCGTTCATACCGATGACCTGATTGAACAAAGCCAGCAGAATCCCGATCACAAGCGCTTTTCTCAGCCCCGGTTTAAACAGCTGAGATAATGAACCCATTTTTTCTAATTGTAAAGACGTTTCGATTTGTTTGATTTCTTCTTTCGCAGTCTGTTCGCCGTTTATACGCGTCAGCACGGCGAGGGCTTCATTCCGGCGCCCCGCTTTTGCAAGCCAGCGCGGACTTTCCGGCACGAGAAACAGCACGATAAAAAAGATGACGGACGGAATCATTCCGTAAGCGAGCATCCACCGCCAGCCGGTATGCACTCCCCATTCATATGAACCGGATTGCTGGACGGCAAGGTTAATAAAATAAGTGCCGGAGATGCCCAATATCGTAAATAGCTGATACAGTGAAGACAGACTGCCGCGGATGGCCGGCGGGGCGGCTTCGGTAATATAGGTGACAGAAAGCGAGGAGCCCATCCCGATTCCCAGACCGCCGATAATTCTGGCGATAATTAAGGAAGACACGCTTTGAGAAAGCGCAGAGACAACCGCTGACACCGCAAACAAAAGCGCTGCTGCCATCAGGATCTTTCTCCGTCCGAAACGGTCGCTCAAAAATCCGGAAATACCGACACCGAAAACACCGCCGATCATAATGCTTGAAATCACGAGCCCTTCCATAAAAGGACTTAAGCGGTACAAGTCTTTCAAAAAACCGATCGCGCCGGAAATCACCGCCGTGTCATAACCGTACAAAAGCCCTCCAAGTCCGGCCGCACATGAGATGAGAATGACAAACCACATGGAATGCTGCCGAGTGACTGGTACATGTGAACCAATTGGTGCCGGGTGATTCTTCATGAATTTTACCCTCCCGCGTATAATAGAATAAAAACGCTTACAAATCAGAGTGCCGGCGTTTGGTTTGACTTTGGTTTACTTCGCCGTCACATTTGTACGTACTTATAAAGAATTTTATCTAAAAATAAGGAAAATTAGTACGTACAAATAAAGAATAAGCAGTTTTTCATAATCTGTCAATTATTTTTGACGCTTGATGAAAGGGCTTACTATGTTATACTTGAATTTGTCCGTATACATTTTGGAGGAATTGATATGCTACCGAAATATGCTCAAGTAAAAGAAGAAATTTGTTCTTGGCTGAATCAAGGGAAGATACAGCCGGATCAAAAGCTGCCTACGGAAAATGAGCTGATGCAGCAGTTCGGCGTCAGCCGCCATACTATCAGAAAAGCGATCGGGGATTTGGTCTCGCAAGGACTGCTGTACAGCGTTCAGGGCGGAGGCACCTTTGTCGCTTCACGCACGGCGAAATCAGCCATGCATTCAAACAAAACGATCGGCGTTATTACAACGTACATATCAGACTATATTTTCCCGAGCATCATCAGGGGAATCGAATCTTATTTAAGCGAACAGGGCTATTCCATGCTTCTGACGAGCACCAACAACAATACAGAAAGTGAACGGCGGGGCCTTGAAAACCTGCTGTCCAAAAATATAGACGGGCTGATTGTCGAGCCCACAAAAAGCGCGCTTCAGACGCCCAATATCGGCTACTATCTCAATCTGGAGAAAAACGGCATTCCGTTTGCCATGATTAACGCCTCTTATGCGGAGCTGGCCGCACCGAGCTTTTCCGTCAATGATGTCAAAGGCGGCATGATGGCTTGCGAATACGTTATGTCACTCGGCCACACGCACATTATGGGAATCTTTAAAGCCGATGACACGCAGGGCGTCAAACGGATGAACGGCTACCTTCAGGCACATCGGGAACGCGGGATTTTTCCATCGCCGGACATGATCGTGACTTACACGACTGAAGAAAAAGAAACCGTGCTTCTCGAGAAAATGAAGCATACTCTTGAGCAGAACAGCGGGTCACATCCGACGGCCATTCTTTGTTACAATGACGAAATTGCGCTGAAGACGATTAATCTTCTCAGAGAACTCGGTTTGAGAGTCCCTGATGATGTGTCAGTCATGGGCTATGATGATTCACATTTCGCCCAGATTTCCGAGGTGAAGCTTACCTCTGTCAAGCATCCGAAATCAATTATGGGGAAAGCGGCGGCAAAATACGTCATCGACAGCTTAGAACATAAAAAACCGAAGCGGGATGACGTCGTGTACGAACCGGAACTCGTTATCCGGAATTCCGTAAAGCGAATCGACGAATAAAAAAAGCAATGTGCACGGCACATTGCTTTTTTGCTCAGCTGTTTTTTAATTCAGCAATAATTTCAAACGACCGCATTCTGTCGGCATGCTCAAAGCTTTCAGAATTCACCATGATTTCATCCGCCTGTGTTGTCCGGATGAAGCTTTCCAGCTTTTCCTTCACACGATCAGGTCCGCCGACGATCGTTGAACTGAGCTGTTCATTGACCATCGCTTTTTCATACGGCGACCAGATTTGATCCATGTCTTCAACAGGAGGTTTCAGCTGATTCGGTGTACCGCGTACGAGGTCTAAAAATCTTTGATAATGCGATGTCGCCAGATGCTCCGCCTTTTCATCCGTATCCGCGGCAATGACGGTGACGCCGACCATCGCGTACGGTTTATCCAGTACGTCTGACGGGCGGAAGGAGCTTCGGTACATCTCAAGGGCGGGCACGGTGTTTTTCGGTGAGAAGTGAGCCGCAAAGGCGAACGGAAGCCCGAGCTCACCCGCAAGACGCGCGCTGAAGCCGCTTGAGCCCAAAAGCCAGATCGGCACGTCCAGCCCTTCGCCTGGAATGGCGCGGACTTGATTACGCACATTGCCTGACGGTTTAAAGTAATTTCTCAATTCTTCAAGCTGCTCCGGAAAATCTTCTCCGCTGTTTATATTTCTTCTTAAAGCTCTCGCCGTTAATTGGTCGGTTCCCGGAGCGCGTCCGAGCCCGAGGTCAATCCGCCCCGGATATAACGTTTCAAGGGTTCCGAATTGCTCCGCGATCACAAGCGACGAGTGGTTCGGCAGCATAATGCCGCCTGAACCGACGCGGATTTTTTTCGTGCCGCCGGCAATGTGGCCGATCAGCACTGACGTTGCCGAGCTGGCAACTCCTTCTATATTATGATGCTCCGCCAGCCAGTAGCGGTTATAGCCCCACTCCTCGGCGCGGCGCGCTAAATCCATGCTGTTGCGGAACGATTCAGCAACCGTTCCCCCCTGTACGACCGGCGATAAATTCAATACGGAAAACGCAGTATCTTTCAATGTATGTTCAGCCATCGTTTTCTCCTTTATGGTTTAGTGTAAGCAGATCTTAAACAAGGTCTCTACCACACACCTTACCACAGCTTTTCCCGTGAGTTAAACAATTTGATTCGATGATCTTCGAACAATCAGTCAGCGGCGGTTTTCTTACGGATGAACAGCTCCTCGGCAATTTCAATAAAAAGCTTGGCGGCAAGTGAGGCGTCTTTTATAGAAGGAACCGCCAGCTGCACCTCCCTGAATACATCCGGGGTAAACTCTTTAATCACCACTTCTTCCGGAAGAGGATTGCCGGCCATAGACATTTCCGATAAGATTGCCATGCCTAACCCCTCCCGCACCATATTAATGGATGTGCTGACATTAAAAACGGTAAAGGCGGCGCAAAGTTCGGCACCGGCTTGTTTAAACAAACCGGAAAAAGGGGACGTGTAACCGCCGTCGCAGACCACCATCGGTTCGCCGTCCAGATCCTTTATTGTTACGGTTGAGCGTGCGGCGAGAGGGTGATCCCTATGCATAACCGCTGCCATTTTGTCTTTTTTCAACAGGAAATAATCCATATCCTCTGTCGGAAAAAGCAAAATGCCCGCATCAATCATCCGGGATTGCAGCCACTCCTTCACTTCGTCCGCCGTTCCTTCATGCAGCACCAGTTCAAGCTTCGGATACCGTTTTTTAAACACGCTGATCAGCTTTGGAATGAAATAAGCGGAAGCGGCCGGAAATGTGCCGATGTGAATCGTTCCCTGTTCAAGCCCTCTTTCCGCGGCCGCCAGCTGCTCCGCTTTTTCTATGCCTTTGAGCACCTCTCTGATATGTACGAGAATTTTTTTGCCCGTGTCCGTGAGCCTTAAGCCGTTGCGGCGTTCCCGGATGATCAGCTTGATGCCGAGCTCCGTCTCAAGCGCCGAGATGGCATGACTGACGGCGGGCTGCGTCATATTCAGCGCCTGCCCTGCTTTTGTAAAACTTCCCGTTTCAGCAATTTGAACAAAAACCCGCAGTTGTGTAATCGTCATAACGTTTTACTTATGCTCCTTATAAAAAAGATTCATTTTATTTATCTTACTGATTACCGTATCATATGATGGAATTGTTCTACAAGGAGTGAACGACGTGAAACAGCTTTCGAGAATACAGACGGCTCTCATGCTGGCGTTTTTAGTCACGGTATGGGGGATTAACTGGCCGCTGACAAAGGCAGCGCTCGCCTATTCGCCGCCCCTTCTGTTTGCCGGAATCCGCACGCTGATCGGCGGACTGCTGCTGTTAATGGTTGCGGTGCCCCGTTTTAAAAAGCTGCGTTTTAAAGAAACGTGGCCGATCTATCTTATTTCTGCTATTTTAAATATCACTTTATTTTACGGCCTGCAAACGGTCGGCTTGAACTACCTGCCCGCCGGCTTATTTTCAGCCATTGTGTTTTTCCAGCCGGTCTTAATGGGCGTTTTTTCTTGGCTGTGGCTCGGGGAACCGATGTTTCCTTTGAAAATAGCCGGTCTTATTCTGGGCTTCGCCGGTGTCGCCGTCATCAGCGCAGCCGGTTTCGGAGGCCATATTTCCATCGCCGGCATTCTTCTGGCATTAGGCTCTGCGGTCAGCTGGGCGCTCGGCACGGTATTTATGAAAAGAACGGGAGGACGCGTGGATTCCATCTGGATGGTCGCTCTTCAGCTTCTGATCGGCGGCGGGCTGCTTGTCAGCTCAGGCAGTTTTTCGGAAAGCTTTTCAGCGATTCAATGGAAAGCTCCGTTCATTCTCAGCCTTCTATTTATTTCGGTATTTGTCATCGCGCTCGGCTGGCTCGTCTTTTTTACGCTTGTCGGTTCAGGGGAAGCAAGCAAGGTTGCCTCTTACACCTTCCTGATCCCGCTCATTTCCATTGTCGTCAGCTCAATTTTCCTGCATGAGCCGCTGACCGTCAGCCTTTTGGCCGGACTGCTTCTGATCGTCACAAGCATCTGTTTTGTGAATATAACACCGAAGAAACTGAAAACACCTGCTTTGGCCGCAGAAAAAAAGGCCGTTCATTAAAAAAACTCTTGCCGCGGGGCAAGAGTTTTTTATTTATTGGCGTCTCCCTTTCACAAGATACGCAGCCGTAATGAGCAGATAGATGGCCGCCGTGATGCATGTAATGACGATTGATGTCGTGGCAATCACGCCGATCAGGATGGCCAAAAGCGCAAGCACCGCGAACCATGTGGTGTACGGGAACCATTTTACGTAATAAGCGGGCTGTTCCGCTGCATGTTTTCTTGATTTCAGATGGGCGAACCCGATAATCAGCCAAATGAACAGCACGGTATAGCCTAGTGACCCCATCAAATAATTAAACGTCTGGCTTCCTGCAAATAAAGAAATCAGAACGCCTACATATAAAAACGACGTACATGTAAGAATCGCATAAACGGGGACCTTTTTCTTTGATAGTTTTGAAAAGACTTTCGGCACCCGGCCGTCAGAAGCCTGCGTAAACAAGACGCGGGATGATCCGTACAGTCCCGAGTTCATGGACGAGATAATCGCAAGAAGAATGACGGCGTTCATAATATGGTCGGCACCCGGAATTCCGATCATCTTAAATACGATGACAAACGGGCTTTCGGGAACGCTGTTAACTTGATTCCAAGGAATCAGGCTGACGATGATGAAAAACGGCAGCAAGTAAAAAGCGACAATCCGCGTTAACGTGCTGCGGACAGCTTTCGGAATCACCTTTTCAGGATTTTTTGTCTCCGCCAGCGTGACGCCGATGATTTCCGTTCCGCCGTATGAGTAGATCACAACGAGCATCGCCGTAATGACGCCCCCCGCTCCATGCGGGAAAAACCCGCCGTGGTTCGTTAGATGAGACAGCCCCGGTGCCGTGTGATTGCCGAATGAGAAAAATAACAGCAGAATACCGCATAAAATAAAGATGACAATCACCGTAATTTTAATAAGCGCGAGCCAGTACTCTGTCTCGGCAAACAGCTTAACAGAAAGCATATTAACGACCGTAACAACGATGGAAATGATTAGAGCCAATATCCATATCGGACATTCCGGCAGCCAATATTGAATAAAAATTGCGGCTACTACCGCTTCTGCGGCAATATTGAGCACCCACATTTTCCAATAAATCCAGTCTAAAAAGTATGCAGCGTACGAACCGAGAGACTGCTGAACCAAATCACGGAACGTCCTTGCATTTTTATTTCGGACAGCCATTTCAGCCAGCCCCTGCATAATAAACAGCAGAATAATTCCGCCGAGGAGATAGGCCAATAATACGGACGGCCCGGCTTCATCAATCGCCGTGCTGCTGCCTTTAAAAAGCCCGGCTCCGATCGCGCCTCCAAGCGCCATCATCATAATGTGTCTGGACGACATCGTCCGTTTTAACGTTTGCTTGTCCTTTTCCATCTATCACACGCCCTCTCGCAAAAAATTGTTCATCACATAAAAAAGCACGCCGCCTCTTTTTAGAAAAGAGACGGCGTGCCTCAGGCAGCCGCGGTACCACTCTTGTTGATCCCGAATATCCGGAATCCAGCTTTTAAACCTTTTAACGAAGGTCAGCCGTTAGGACATAGGGAATATTCCGACAATTCCGTTCCGCCCTGCCACTTCCGGGCGAGTTCAAAGAACAATCAGTCCGCGTTGCACCACCCCGCGGCTCTCTTTTTCTGACTGGATTCTTTTACTGCTCCCGTTCACAGTGTTTTATGTTAAATGAATCTCTTGAGTTTTTATTTTCTGAATATAGTAACATAATATACAGTCTTCTATTTTCAAAGTCAATACATAATTTTTGCCGCTTATTGCCCTTCCAAGTCATTTAAAAATCTCAGCAGAAATCCGGAAACCGGGCTTTGCTTTCCGGGTGCCGCGCTTTCCGCTTTTACCTTTGTATTTGCGTATAAAAACAGGGCAAGCGCAATGCCGAATGAAATGACGAGAATCCATGCTTTTTTCATCCAGATTCCTCCTCACTTTTTATCATCGGCGGCCTTTCTCTTTTTTTTATATTTTAAATCGAAAAAACAATTTTAAAATTCTGTTTTCCTTATATTGAAACTTGCTTTATCATAAAAGTATGCGTTTACATTCGAGTAAGGAGGTTATAGCATGACCCCTGTCAATTCAAGCAGCATCGGGAAGATTCAGGCTGCCAGCAAAGGCTTGTCGCCAAAATTGAGAGCGATTGCAGACCATATCGTGAAGGAACCGAAAGACGTGGTTCACCTCTCCATCATTCAGCTGGCGGAAAAAACGAAAAGCTCTGAAGCGACGATTTTCAGGCTGTGCAAGCGTCTCGGTTTTACCGGCTATCAGGATTTAAAAATCACGCTTGCTCAGGAGATCGTTCAGGAGCCGGTACAGCACATTCATGAAGAAATGAGCCCCGATGACGATATCGAAGTCATCATTCAGAAAGTTTTCCGCGCAAATATTTCCGGCCTGACTGATACCTTCCATTTACTAGATCCGGCCGATGTTGAAAAGGCGGTAGAGATGATTCACAGCGCAGACAGAATCGAATTTTACGGAAACGGCGGCTCCGGGCTGATCGCCACTGACGCGTATCATAAGTTTATGCGTACGGGCATAAACTGCATCGCGCATACGGATTCTCACTTTCAGGCGATGTCAGCGGGTCTTCTCGGTCCCGGAAGCGCGGTCATCGGCATTTCTCATTCGGGGAGCAACAAAGATGTGCTCGACGCAGTGAAAACGGCCAAATCGCTCGGCGCAGGAACGATCGGCATTACAAGCTATCAAAAATCGCCGCTCACCCAGATTTCCGACGTTGTGCTGTATACATCAACAAGGGAGACGGCCTTCAGAACGGAAGCGATGTCCGCAAGACTCGCCCAGCTGACAGTCATTGATACACTGTATTTCGCAACTGCCCGTCTGCGGCAGGAGAAAACGCTCGCCAACTTGCAGAAAATCAGAAAAATGATCGCGCACAAACGTTTGTAATCGCTTTCTGAATATTTATTTTTCAAAAGAGAAATGCCGATACAGCGGGAAATGAGGCAATTTTATGAAAAAATTTTTCTTCTTCATCGTTGATTTATAAAAAAATTATTCCTATAATTGACTTTGTAAGGGCATACATTATCAATCTATCTTATTATTCAATTAGATTAGGCGGGATATATATGAAGGAAACCCAAGCTGTTATCGGTCTGGATATCGGCACGACCAGTACGAAAGCCGTTCTGTTCGGACCAAGAGGCAAAGTGTTAGCCAAGCATTCGGTTCACTATGATTTAATACAGCCAAAGCCGGCATGGGCCGAGCAGGATCCTGAGCACATTTTGGAAGCGGTTATCGGAAGCATCAGGGGCGCCGTCACAAAGGCCGGACTGAGTCCTGACAACCTGCTTGCAATCGGTATCAGCACCGCCATGCACTCATTGATTGCTGTCGATCAGCACGGCGGCCTGCTGACCAAAAGCATCATTTGGGCGGACAACCGCAGCGCTGAGCAATCAAAACGGATTATAAAAGAGATGAACGGTTTCGATATTTATAAAAGGACGGGTACACCGATTCACCCGATGTCCCCGCTTTCCAAAATTGTGTGGATGAGAGAGCAGGATAAGGAGACATTCGCGAAAACCGCCAAATTCATCAGTATTAAGGAATATATTCTGCACGAGTTTTTCGGGACATATGTCGTCGATTATTCCATTGCTTCGGCAACGGGGCTGTTCCGTTTAGAGACGCTTTCCTGGGATGAAGAAGCGCTCCGGATTGCCGGAATCCGGGAAGATCAGCTGTCGGACATCGTGCCGACCACTCATCAGCTGCGCGGCCTTGCGCCGGAAATCGCGGCACGGATGGGCATTCATGCGGATACCCCGTTTGTCATCGGCGCAAATGACGGCGTGCTCGCGAACCTGGGAGTAGGCGCGATCGGCAAAGGCGAGGTAGCCGTTACGATCGGAACAAGCGGTGCCGTGCGTTCGGTGACGGATACGCCGATTACGGATGAAAAAGCGCGGACGTTCTGTTACGCGTTGACTGACAAGCATTGGGTCATCGGCGGCCCGACGAATAACGGAGGCATTATGCTGCGCTGGCTTCGTGATGAATTCGCTTCTCCGGAAGTCGAAACGGCGAAGCGGCTGGGCGTTGATCCGTACGATTTAATGATTGATATCGCGGATAAAGTGCCCGCAGGTTCTGAGGGATTGCTGTTTCTGCCGTTTTTATCAGGAGAGCGCGCGCCGTTTTGGAATCCGAATGCCCGCGGAACGTTTTTCGGCATCAGCCTCCGCCATAAACGGGAGCATTTTATCAGAGCGGTGCTGGAAGGCGTCATCATGAGCGTCTTTTCAATCGGGGTCGCACTGAGAGATTTGGCGGGTCCCGCAAAAGACGTGCGGGCATCAGGCGGATTTGCGAGGTCGCCGCTGTGGAGACAGATTTTGTCCGATACGATGGGGCGGGAAGTTCTCGTACCGGAAAGTTATGAAGCCTCGGCGCTCGGAGCTGCCGTCCTCGCTTTACACAGCCTTGGCGAAATGGAACGGATTGAGGATGTTCAGGACTGGATCAGAATTTCTCACCGCCATGAACCAAATGTCAAAAACAGCGAAACATATATTGAGCTGTTTTACTTATACGAGCGGCTGTATGACAAGCTCAAAGATGAATTTGACGTCATCAGTGAATTTCAGCTCAAACAAAGCCGTTAATTCTTCTTTGAAAGGGTGAAAAGGTCATGTTACTGTTTATTGTCATTGCCGCTATTATCGTTTTACTCTTATTGATTACAGTCGCTAAGTTAAATCCTTTTATCAGTCTTTTGATTACATCCATCCTTGTCGGTTTCGCAACGGGCATGCATCTTCCGGACATTATCACTTCGATGAAAACCGGGCTCGGCAATACGCTGTCTCTGCTTGCGATCGTGCTGGCTCTCGGTACGATGCTCGGTAAAATGATGGCTGAATCAGGGGGTGCGGAGCGGATCGCTCACACCCTGATCGGCCGCTTCGGCAAAAAGAAAGTGCATTGGGCAATGATGGCCGTTGCTTTTATCGTAGGCATCCCGGTCTTTTTCCAGGTCGGCTTCGTCCTGCTCGTGCCGCTTTTGTTT
This sequence comes from Bacillus sp. FSL K6-2819, assembly GCF_038008305.1. Lineage (NCBI taxonomy): Bacteria > Bacillati > Bacillota > Bacilli > Caryophanales > Bacillaceae > Bacillus > Bacillus sp. FSL K6-2819. The sequence continues at coordinate 3,314,885 of NZ_JBBOYV010000001.1, forward strand.
ACGATTGCGATTGAAACCGGCGTTTCATTAGTGACGATCGGGATTCCGCTCCTTGCGGGGCTTTCCGTCGTGCACGGATTGGTTCCGCCCCACCCGGCGGCGATGGCGGCTGTCGGCATTTATCACGCAAATGTCGGAAAAACGATTTTGTATTCTTTAATCGTCGGCATTCCGACTGCCATCATCGCGGGGCCGCTTTACGGAAAATGGATTGGTAAGCGCATTCACAAACCCGTTCCCGAACTTTTGAAAAAACAATTTATTGAACGGAATGAGAAACACAAGCTTCCTGGATTCGCAAATACATTGTTTACGATATTGGTACCGGTGATCCTGATGCTTATGGCAACGCTTGCCGAAATTGCGCTTCCGGAAAAAAGCACGCTCTATGAAACTTTTAAATTTATCGGCGATCCTGTCACGGCGCTTTTGATCGCCACGGTTTACTCCTTTTTCAGCCTTGGTTTTTATCAGGGCTTTAACAGAGAAAGCATTTTAAAATTCAGCAATGACTGTCTGGGACCGATCGCTTCAATTCTGCTTGTGATCGGAGCCGGCGGCGCTTTTAACAACGTCCTGATTGATTCAGGCGTCGGCACTTATATCGCTGATCTGGCGAAGCATTCAAGCTTCTCTCCCGTTCTTTTAAGCTGGACGATCGCGGCAGTCATACGCGTCGCCACAGGTTCAGCGACTGTCGCCATGATGACGGCGGCCGGCATTGTCGCACCGATTGCATCTGTCATGCCGGGCGTCAGCAGCGAGCTTCTTGTTTTAGCAACAGGAGCGGGTTCTTTGATTCTGTCTCATGTCAACGACTCCGGTTTCTGGCTTATTAAAGAATACTTCGGAATGACGGTGAAAGAAACATTCCTGACATGGACGGCGATGGAAACGATTATTTCTGTCAGTGCGATTTGTTTTATCATGATCATTAACGCGTTTATATAAAAACAGCCCCCGGACTGAACCGGGGGTTGTTTTTGTTATCGGTCATTCACAAGGATATAAGCAGCTTTAACGGGTCCGTGGACGCCGACAACCAAATCCATTTCGATATCGGCCGAGTTGCTCGGTCCGGTAATATAGTTGATGCAGGAAGGAACAGTGACGCCGTCTCTGATCTGCTGTTTCAATATATCACTGGCCTGCGTCATTCTCGGCACAATGGAAGATTTCGGGATGATTGCGATATAGGTGGTCGGAAGCAGGCTGACAGAACGGCCGGCATGCTCTGACGCATACAAAACGACGGTGGCTGATTCCGCAAGCGTGATCTCGCTGAATGTGATGCCCACATTCGCCTGTTCCGCTTTTTCAATATTTTTCGCTCCTTGTTCCGCATCCCATTCCCAAACCGGAATCCCTTCATCCGGCCACTCTTCTGTCATAAGGCTCTGCAGGCCGTATGTTTCAAACCGGCTGTCTTTCGGGATAATGACAGGCCCCCCTTCAAAGCGTTCCACCTGCGTGCGCAAAGCGGCGTAAAGCCCGGCGGCATCCGTTTCGATCAGCTCCGTATGAATGTTGACACAGTGGTCTTTCAGCATCATGACAAGGTCATCTTCCGTACAGTCCGCGTGCGTTTCATATTGAGGCTGATACTTCCATTCAGGCAGGGACACGCCTGATTTTCTGCGCTCTCTGCCCAGGCTTTCGGCAATCCGGTTTAAAAAGGATTCCTGATGTTTAACCGTCCCTTTCATCATCATTCTTCCTCCTTTTGTGTTTCCCGATCTTTAAACCAATCTCGGAATCTCGATTTATGCGGCGCCGGGAAGTCCCGGACTGTTGTCCATCCCTTTAACGGTCCCGGTCCTTTTGATATTTTGTCATCTTCCGTAAACGGCATCATGGCGGCTGGCGCCCATTTTGATCCCATTTTATAAAGAGACGGGGATGATGAGCCGAGCCCGAAGGCTTTCATGGCCAGTTTTTCGCTGAACGGCGCTTTGCCCTCTTTTTCCACGATGTTCTGCCGGTGCTTGAGCAGGAGCTCGTGCAGCGGAATTTTAACGGGGCACGCTTCCGTACAGGCCGCGCATAAGGAGGATGCGTACGGAAGCTCCTTATACTCGTCGTATCCGCCGAGAAGCGGCGATAAGACGGCGCCGATCGGGCCCGAATAGATGGACCCGTACGAATGTCCGCCGACATGCCGGTATACGGGACAGACATTAATGCAGGCGGCGCAGCGGATACATTGCAGCACCGATTGAAATTCCGTGCCGAGTATGCGGGAACGCCCATTGTCCACAACCACTAGATGGAATTCCTCCGGTCCGTCAGCTTCTCCCTCCCGCCGGGGGCCCGTCAGCGCCGTAATGTAACTTGTAAGCCGCTGGCCGACGGCGCTTCTCGTCAGCATGCTGACAAGCACTTCAAACTCAGAAAATGAAGGAACGATCCGCTCCATTCCCATTACGGTAATCTGCGTCTTCGGCAGCGCGGACACAAGGCGGCCGTTTCCTTCGTTTGTCACGAGACTGACTGAACCAGTATCCGCGATTGCAAAGTTGCAGCCCGTGATGCCGACGTCCGCTTCGAGAAATTTTTTCCGGAGAACGCTGCGCGCGTGCATAACGAGCTCTTCCGGTTTTTCCGTCTGCTTGTATCCGAGTCTTTCTTTAAACACGTCACGGATCTGCTCTTTGTTTTTGTGAAGAGCGGGAGCAACGATGTGTGACGGCGGGTCGTGATCGTCAATCTGGAGAATGTATTCGCCCAGATCCGTTTCTGTGACTTCACAGCCCTCTTCCTCAAGCACTTCGTTCATATTGATTTCTTCTGTCACCATGGATTTGGATTTCACGATTTTTTTGGCGTTTTTCTGCCGAATGACATCGCGGATATATGAGGACGCTTCTTCCGCCGTTTCGGCGAAAAAGACGTGTCCGCCTCTTTTGGCGACGTTTTCGGCGAGCTGTTCTAAATAGAAATCAAGATTGTCCAGCACATGCTGCCTGATTTCTTCCGCATGCGAACGCCAATCCTCCCAGTTTCCCAATTCCTCTGCCGCCTGAAGCCTTCTTGTCCTGAGCCGTTCCTGCGCTCCGGAGACGGCTCCTCTCATAAACTCATTATCTATTCCTTCTGATACCCGCTCTTTAAAAGCGGCGGTGCCGATTTTCATCGCCATGATTTTACCCCCCTGTTGTTTCTCGTTATCTGCTGTTCAGCACTTCGGCGATGTGCATGACTCTGACGTTTTTTTCTTTCCGGTCAAGACGCCCGCCGATATTCATCAGACAGCCGCAATCCGCCCCGATCAGCACCTCGGCCTCCGTGTCTTCCACACAGGCGACCTTCTCATCCACCATTTGTTCGGAGATTTGCGCCATTTTCACGGAAAACGTTCCGCCGAACCCGCAGCATTGATGTTTTCCGGGAAGCGGAGTAAACTCAAGCCCCTTCACATGGCGCAAAAGCTTCATCGGCTCCTCCGACACGCCGAGCAGCCTTGTCATGTGGCACGATGTATGTAATGTCGCTTTTTTATGCAGCACCGCACCGACATCCTCCACCCCGAGAATATTGACAATAAAATCTGTTAACTCATATGTTTTGTCTGCAAGCTGCTGCGCTTTTGCCGCCCACTTCGGATCGTCCTGAAACAGATGCGGATAGTCACGGAACATCGTCGTACAGGAGCCTGACGGACTGACGACGTACTCCGCTTCCTCAAACGCGGCAATCATCCGCTTCATCGCTTTTTTCGCATCCGTCACATACCCGCTGTTGTATGCCGGCTGACCGCAGCAAATCTGACCCTCGGGAAAATCCACCTCACACCCGAGCCGTTCCAGCAACTCAACCGTCGCCTTTCCGACATTGGTCTGGAACATATCCACAAGGCACGTGACAAATAATGAGACTTTCATGATGAACCCCTCTTTCATCCTCAATATATTGATCCGGTCATCTGATGACCTGTTTTTGGGAAAGCTCTATAAATATCCTACACTATTCTGAATATGGATTGGAAGGTTTTTCTGAAAAATCCTGTTGTCCGATGCGCTAAGGGCACAAAAAAAGAGAAGCCCGAAAGCTTCTCATGCTGCTTTACACCTCGTTTTCCAGCAGGCGCCCCAGCTTTTGCACACCCTCTTTTATCGCAGCTTTACCTGCATAACTGAACGACAGGCGGAGATATTCCGCACCGTCTTTCTGGTTCAGAAAAAAATATTTTCCGGGTACATAGGAAACGCCTGAAGAAAGAGCCCGCGCCAGCAGTGCGGACGTATCCGCACCCGGCACTCTCACCCAAACAAAATAACCGCCGTCCGGCACGTTCCAGGATGCGGATTCCGGAAGATATTGCTCTAATGCGGCGAGTAAAACGTCACGTTTGCTCCGGTATGCTTCCCGCAAGGCGGCGAGCCGTTCTTCAACATTCGTTTGTTCCAGATAGACGGCGGTCACCGCTTGAGAAAATGGGTGGTCCAAGTCTTTTTTAAACCATGACAAAGCCTTGATGAAAGAAGCGTTCCCTGCAATCCAGCCGATCCTCATACCCGGGGCGATGACTTTTGATAATGAACCGGCGTACAGTACCCGGCCGTTCTGATCCATGGCCTTTAAAGGCGGCGGGATATCAGTGAATCCCAGCTCTCCGTATGCATCATCCTCCAAGATGAGAAAATCATACGTTTCGGCCAGCTGAAGCAGGCGGGTTCTCCGCTTTGCTGACATCACAGTTCCCGCAGGATTCTGAAAAGCGGGTATCGTGTACAGAAGACGGGGAAGCACAAGCCCTTTGCGTTTTCTTTCCTCAAGCATGAGGGCTAATGTTTCTGTTTGCAGGCCCTCTTGATCTGCCGGAACGCTCATCATATGCGGTGTGTAATTTTTAAAAATCTCGAGCGCCTCCATGTAGGCAGGAGCTTAAACGGCAGCGGCGGTTTGTTCATCGAGAAAAACCCGGGCAGCCAGATCTATCGCCTGACAGGCGCCTGAGGTCACGATCAGTTCATCGTCCCGGCAGTGAATGCCGCGGACAGCTAATCGTTTTTGAATCTGCTTTTTTAAAACGGCCGGCCTCGGACTTCCCATATAATGCAGCGGCAGATCGCGTTCCTCATCGAGAAGACGGGATGCAGCTTCTTTCAGCTCCTTATCAGGAACGAGTGCGGGATCGGGATAGCCGGAATGCAGAGGGATGCACGCTTTCGGAACATCCGGCATCCATTCCCCGGGAGGATCGTTTGTAAGGGCTTTCTTTACATGGTCAGAAAAAAAAGATTCGGCCTGCATGTGATCTTATCCCCTTTCACAAGTCAGCTTTTATACATTTTCTTCAAAATAAGCCCCCAGCACTTCTTCCACATTCGTCAGGTGCGCCGTCATCGCGGCTTCCGCTTCATCCGCGTCTCCGGCGGCGACGGCGCTGTAAATGCGTTCATGCTCTTCATATAATCTTTTCACGCTCGTTTGTTTAGAAAACAGCCAAATCTTTCTCGTTTCTCTCATCGTTTCCAAAAGCAGCGCGGAGACATGATTCATGAGATGCTTGAGCAGACCGTTTTGTGATGCTTCCGCCAGCGCCATATGAAAGGAGAAATCTGCTTTTTCCCCCAATTCTTCGTCTCCGTCGATGTCTTTCATCTCCATGAGAGCTTGGCGGATTTTCTGTAAATCTTCTTCTGTTCGTTTTTCAGCGGCCATGGCGGCGACACCCAATTCAAGCAGCTTTCTGACTTCGAGCAGCTGTTTGACGTCCTCTTTTTTCATTAAGAGGGCGGAAGAAAGCGGCTGGGAAATATGGGCCGGTTCAAATTCTTTTATGTATGTGCCTTCTCCCTGTTTCATGTCGACGAGCCCCATCGCTTTCAAAGCTGACAGCGCTTCTCTGACTGCCGAGCGGCTGACCTGAAAACTCTCAGAAAGCGCCTGAACGGAATCAAGCTTTTCACCCGGCTTAAGCTCGCCCGCTTTTATCTTCTCAAGCAATGCATCAGCGACTTCTTCGTAGATTTTTTTCGTTTTAATTTGTTTATATTTCAACGCGATCACCCCGTCACTTGTGAATCTTGATGTTTATCGTCTATTATACTTCTTTTTTCGAGCCGCCGACAGGTTCAGACAATTTGTTTCAGAAAAGTATTGTATTTTCAAAACCTTCAAAATATAATGCTAATTAACCCGGTCATCAGATGACCTTATCATAAAAAGTAATCGTTTACATGTCATAAGGAGGGGTTTTTAGGGATGCAATGGACACAGGGGTATGCTCCTTTAGGGGGAAATTTGCTTTTATCGGCAGCTTGCGCGCTCGTGCCGATTATCTTCTTTTTTTGGGCGCTGGCGGTGAAACGGATGAAGGGGTACATAGCGGGTCTTTTGACATTAGCCGTTTCACTTTTAATCGCTGTATTTGTTTACGGAATGCCGGCGGAAAAAGCGGTGCTGTCCGCTTCGCAGGGAGCGGTGTACGGGCTGCTTCCGATCGGCTGGATTATCATCACGTCCGTCTTTTTGTATAAAATCACCGTGAAAACAGGACAATTTGAGATTATCCGAAGTTCGGTGCTGGCGATTACAGATGACCGCCGTTTACAAGCGCTGCTCATCGCCTTTTCATTCGGAGCGTTTTTAGAAGGCGCCGCCGGTTTCGGCGCTCCCGTCGCGATCTCGGCCGCTTTGCTCGTCGGACTTGGTTTTCAGCCGCTTTATGCGGCGGGGATCTGCCTGATTGCCAATACCGCGCCCGTTGCCTTTGGCGCGATCGGCATTCCGATTACCGCCGTCGAAGGTCCGACCGGAATACCGGCTATGGAAATTTCTCAAATGGTCGGCCGGCAGCTGCCGTTTTTATCCGTATTTATTCCGCTTTATTTAATCATTTTGATGAGCGGATTTAAAAAGGCTTTTGAAGTCTGGCCGGCCATTCTTGTTTCCGGCGTCTCCTTTGCGGCCGTGCAGTACGCAAGCTCAAACTTTTTAGGGCCTGAGCTGCCTGATGTGCTGTCGGCGCTTGTGTCCATGGCCGCGCTCACCGTGTTTTTGAAATTTTGGAAACCGAAAACGGCCTTTCGTTTCGCGGCAGAACGGGAATCAGCCGCAGCCGCTGACGTCACGCCGGCCGTGTACGGGGGGGCTGCGGTTTTTAAAGCATGGTCTCCTTTCCTTCTTCTGACGGCCATGATATCCGTTTGGGGGATTCCCGGCGTGAAGGCCGCCTTGACCGGTCATTACGAAGGAACGTCAATATGGCTTTCCTGGCTGAATGCAGCCGGGAAAGCATTGACCTTCACGCCTCCCGTCCCATTTGTAAATCAGCAGATTCTTCAGGCTGACGGCACGCCGATTGAAGCCGTGTACAAGCTTGAATTTTTCGGTTCAGCGGGCACGGCGATTCTGATTGCGGCCGTCATCTCCAAGTTCGCACTCGGCATGCCGTGGAAGTCATGGGGCGGGGCATTTATAGAAACCATAAAAGAACTAGCGCTTCCGATCGTCACCATCGTATCTGTTGTCGGCTTTGCTTATGTCACGAATGCTTCCGGCATGAGCGCGACACTCGGTCTTGCGCTTGCCATGACTGGCGCGATGTTTACCTTTTTTTCGCCGGTGCTCGGCTGGCTCGGCGTGTTTATTACCGGCTCTGATACGTCGGCCAATTTATTGTTCGGCGGATTGCAAAAGGTGACGGCGCTCTCTGTCGGGATGGATCCGGTTCTCTCTGTCGCCGCCAATTCATCAGGCGGCGTCACCGGAAAGATGATTTCTCCCCAATCCATTGCGGTGGCCTGCGCCGCTGTCGGTCTGGCAGGCAAGGAAGCAGAGCTTTTCCGCTTCACGATTAAGCACAGTCTGTTTTTGCTTTTGCTCGTCTGCCTCATTACATTTTTACAGCATCATCTGTTTTCATGGATGATCCCCTAACAAAGAGAACCTCCCCGGGAATTGGCTCGGGGAGGTTTCAGCTGTATCGTTTTCTCGCCGATGACGGCGGGATATTTAATTGGTCACGGTATTTGGCGACGGTGCGTCTTGAAATTCGGATGTCATATTGTTCAAGCAGCAGGTCGGCAAGCTTTTGGTCTGAAAAAGGTTTCTTTTTGTCTTCTTTACGGACCAATGCTTCCAGGTGTGCTTTTACGGCATAGTTTGAGGCGCTGCCGTCTCCCGATGATTCAGCTTTCGCCGAAAAAAATGTTTTCATATCGTACAGTCCGTACGGCGTCTGCACGTACTTTCCTTTGATGGCCCGGCTGATCGTTGATTCATGGAGCTCCAGCGTTTCCGCCACCTCTCTTAAGGTCAGCGGCTGCATGCCGCTTTTTCCTGTGAGAAAAAAGGATGCCTGCCGTTCAGTCAGGACGCCGATAATTCTCGTGATCGTTTGTTTTCTTTGCGATAAAGCCCGGTTCAGCCAGCGCCATTCCTGATATTTTGCCGACAGATAATCTTTCGTGTCACGGCATCCGGCGGCTGACAGCATCGGCCGATAATGGGCATGAAGCTGGATATCCGGGAACGAACGGCTGTTGAGCCGCGCTTGAATGATGCCGTTTTTCACCGTGATGAAAATATCCGGTTCAACGTAAAAACCCGGTTCCTCATGCGCATAACGGAGCCCCGGCCTCGGGTCAAGCGCGCTGATCATGTCAAAGATGTCCTGAATGTCTTTGAGCGGAATGCCCGTTTGCAATGTAAGCGCTTTCCAGTTCTTTCTTGCAAAAAGCTCAAAATAGGCGCCGGCAATCCATTCCGCCTGTTCGTTCCGCTCGGGCAGACGGCGGAGCTGAAGAAGGATGCATTCCTGCAAAGACCTGGCGCCGATTCCCGCGGGCTCAAGCGATTGAAGCTTTGCCAGAACGGCTTCCGTCTCCTCTAGTGAAGCGGATACATGGTCGGCGGCAGCTTGTATGTCCTCTTTTAAATATCCGTTAGAATCCAAGGAATATATCAGATAATTAAAAATTTTCTTTTCAGCATCGGACAGCTTCATGTCTATGGCCTGCTGTTTGAGCGAATCCTGCAGCGTTTTGCGCGTAAGCCTGATCTGCTGGCTTACGTCCTGTTCTTTCATCCTGTTTTTATTTGTTTTATGGTAAGATAGTGGCGGCGTGTCTGTTTCCTTTCGTTCAATCAGAGGGTTTTCCAGAGAGAGCTCATCAATATACCCGGCCAGTTCCGCGGAATTGTATCCGAGTAAAGTGATGGCCTGTTTAAGCTCTTGAGTCAATTGAGGCTTTAAAATTTGTGTTTGCTGAAGTTTGATATCCATCATGCTCACTCCCCTTTTTTCATTGTACATGATTGGTTTCATACCGTATATACTTATTAAAAGGAGTTGCTTTATAGATGTCAGAACTTTTTTCTGTTCCTTATTTTATTGAAAACTTTACACAGCATATTGAAATGAATCCGAATGAAGACCGAATTCATGCGATGAACAGCTATTACCGCTCCGTCGTCTCAACCCTTGTACAGGATCAGCTGACGAAAAACTCGGTTGTGCTCAAAAGAATTCAGCATTTGGATGAGGCGTATAACAAAGTAAAACGGGGAGAAACAAAATAAACCTTCCGCTCATTCAAAGCGGAAGGTTTTCCTTCGTGCCTGCAGTCTCGATCAGACGGACGTCCGGCGCTTCGTGTGTCCAGGTGTGATAATAGTTGGCGTTTTTCCCGTATGAATTATCAATGACAGTATTCGGTTTCCCAAGAAGCGAGGACAGGATGTGGCCGTGAAGCCTTGACGTTTCCGCCGATTCGTACTTGCTGAAAAACCGGACCGCTTTTTTCGTCAGGAAATCCGAATAGAATTTCCAAAACCGCGCAATCGGCAGCAGGTTTCCCGCTTTTTTATTCAGGACATTCAGCGTCTGGAAAAAAGCGATTCCCCGGCGGTCGCTTGCTGACAGCACATGCTGCCAGTCGCAGCTTTTAACGGAATGATTGTTTTGCAGTTTCGGATTGATTTCCCCGTCAGTGCGGATAAAATGAAGCCTGCCGCGTGACGGAGCCGCTGCCGTCTTGATCGGATACAGCTGATGGGCCATATCAGGCAGAAGTCCGATGTGATTCGCCGAAAAAAAGCGTTTCGCAGTCTCGTGTGACACATGATCTCTCGTAAACAGGTGCAGATCCTTGTGCTCCGCAAAAAGCGCCGCTGTCTTTCGCAGCCGTGTTTCATCCTGATAATAGATGGATTGGGGCAGAATGACGATCCTGTTTTCGGGAAAGGCTTTGACGATTTTTTCTCTGAACGTCTGATAGTACGGATAGAGATCCCCGAAATTCCCGCCTCCCTGACAGACGATGATCGTCTTTTTATCCGCCCTGCGCCCGAACGGAAAATTGTCAGGATTCCAGCGCTGTTTCACGCGGATGCCGTGCGCTTTAAAAAACGCCTCCGTCCCTTTCATAATCAATAAATCCCCTACATTTCCATAGAGGGGATAGTCGGCATAAATGATGTCAGACTGGGGCGGTATGACGCTGAGCAGACCTGTCAGCGTCTCTTTTAATCGGCTCATGACATGGCGGCTGTCCATGTTTTCTCCCCTTTCGTTTCAAACAGTTGTGCTAGTGCGTCAATGACACGCTGCTGCTCTTCAATAGACAAATCAGACCCGGACGGCAGACAAATGCCCCGGCTGAAAAGGTTCTCAGAGACCCGTTCATGATCGCTGTGAGGATAAAAAACGGAAGATGAGAAAAGCGGCTGCGTATGCAGCGGTTTCCACAGCGGACGGGCCTCAATATTTTGTTCGGCAAGACAGGCGACGGCTTCCTCAGGCGTCACGCCGTTATCAAGCGTCAGAGCCGTCAGCCATCGGTTTGAAACCGTTCCTTCAAGCTCCGGCATCATGCGGATGCCCGGATACGTTTCCAGCGCTTCCTTATACCTGTGAAAGATTTCTCTCCTCGCCCGGACGCGTTCTTCGAGCACTTCCAGCTGCGATATACCGACGCCTGCGAGAATGTTGCTGAGCCTGTAGTTATAACCGAGCTCACTGTGCTGGTAATGAACGGCGGCATCTCTCGCCTGTGACGCAAGAAACTTCGCTTTTTCAATAGCTGCTTCATCGTCAGACACGAGCATGCCGCCTCCCGATGTTGTAATGATTTTGTTGCCGTTAAAGGAATAAATGCCGAAACGGCCGAACGTGCCGCTCTGTCTGCCTTTATATGTTGATCCTAAGGACTCGGCTGCGTCTTCAATCAGACAGACTCCGTATGCGTCGCAAAGGCGTAACAATTCATCCATTTTTGCGCTTTGGCCGTAAAGATTGACGGCGATCACCGCTTTCGGGAGCCTGCCGCACCGTTTTGCATCCCGGAGCGCCCGCTCAAGCGCGGCGGGCGACATGTTCCACGTCTCCCATTCCGAATCAATGAAAACGGGCTCTGCCTGCTCATACACAATCGGATTCGCCGTGGCGACAAACGTAAAGGAAGGACAAAATACAGCGTCTCCTTTTTTCACACCCGCAAGCCGCAGGGCAAGATGGATGGCCGCCGTTCCCGAGCTTACGGCCGCCGCGCTTTTCACCCCCGCATATTCCGCGAGCCGCGCTTCAAACGAATTGACGAGCGGACCGAGCGGCGCAATCCAATTGGAACGGAAGGCTTCCGCGATGTATTCCTGTTCTTTTCCGCTCATATGAGGCGGAGACAAATAAATCCGTTTGTTTGTTTGCATGAAATCATCCTTTTTCATTATGAATAGAGGAGATGACGCGGGCCGGAACGCCGACCGCCGTCACATGATCGGGAATCCGGCTGATGACGGCAGCCCCCGCGCCGATAACCGACCAAGGACCGATGTCTGTCCGCGGTATGACAGACGCGCCGATTCCGATGTGCGCTCCTTCCCCGACTTTCACTCCGCCGGCAAGCGCAGCGCGCGGGGAAAGATGGACGTAATCTCCGATTGCATTGTCATGATCGGCAACCGCACCTGTATTGATGATGCAATGCGCGCCGATGTCAGCGCCCGCCTGAATGACGGCGCCCGCCATCACAACCGTTCCGTGTCCGACGGAAGCCGTATCACTGACGATTGCCCCGGGGTGAATGAGAGCGGTGTAATCATCATGTTCAAGCCCAAGCGTTTCAGCGAGCTGCTTTCTTACACCATTGTGACCGATGCATATCGTGAATACGGCTCCCGGGACGAGTTTCCGAAGCATGTGCACGTCTTTCGTTCGGCCCGTATACAAACCGTCCCGAACGGTAAAACCGCTGAATCCGTCGTCCAATATGCCCGCAAGCTCCATATCGGAACGAGCCTTCACGATTTCCTTTACAACTTTTCCGTGTCCGCCGTTTCCGATCAGCACGACCTTTTTCACGATGACATATCTCCGCTGCCTGTGAAGCGCTTTGCCGTCGCATGGCCGGATTGATGTATCCCCTCTGACACGAGAACCTTTTTCACAGTTAACAGCAGTATTTTCAAGTCGAGAAGGAATGTGCGGTTATCGACATACCACACGTCGAGCTTGAATTTTTCTTCCCAGGAAATCGCATTTCTCCCATTAATCTGCGCCCAGCCCGTAATGCCCGGTTTCACCTCATGCCGCCGCGCCTGCTCCGCCGTGTAAAGCGGCAGATAATCCATCAGCAAAGGGCGGGGGCCGACCAGACTGATATCGCCTTTGATCACATTAAAAAGCTGGGGAAGCTCATCGATGCTCAGTTTTCTGATCAGCTTTCCCGCTCTGGTCAGACGCAGATGATCCGGAAGCGGCGCACCGTTTTCGTCACGCGCATCCGTCATCGTCCTGAGTTTATACAAAGTAAACGGACGCCCGTTATACCCGGGTCTCGTCTGTTTAAAGAACACCGGCGACCCGATGGCGAATCTGACGGCGGCCATGGCGAAGAGAAGAATGACACTTGCGCCGCACAATAACAAAATCGCGGCCGTTATATCAAATACACGTTTCGCCTTCAAATCTGAACAGCTCCTTTCACTTTTCGGCATTTCTGTAAAGCAAGCCGCCTTTCTTCCTTCGTACAAATGAAGAAAAAAGCGAATGCGGCATAGCTCACGCATACGGCAAGCCCTGCGGCAATCAGGCCGGTCCAGCTGTCAAGCGGTGAAAACAGCTGGATTCCCCGGCAGACAGCCCAGGCAAATACAGCCGCCGCCAACGGACCGAACATGCCTTTGTAAAACGCGGTTTTCTGAAAGCCGGTAATATGCGAAACATACAGCGGCGTGAAGACGGCATTTTTCAAAATGAGAGAGACAGCTCCGGCAATGGTGATGCCGTACAGGCCGAGATGAGCCGGCCCGCTGAGAACAACGGCCAATAGAACATTCAGTCCGCCTAAGCATAAAGTAACGACGGCGGGCGTTTTTTGTTTATTAAAAGCCGTCCATACGTAAAATAGCGGCATGACAGAGAGACTGACCGCCAAATACGCGGCGTGAATGTATAAAATAGGCGCCGTCTGCACAAACGACGGGCCCAGCCAAATCGACAGAAACGGTTCGGCAAGCCCTCCTAATAAGGCGGCGGGAAGCGCGAGCAGAAGCCCGTTGAGCCGCACGGCCTTATTGGCGTAAGACAGGAGACCTTCCATATCGCCTTTTGAATAGCAGGAAGTCAAAACCGGCGCAAACAGCGAAGCGAGCGTCCCGGCAAGACTTCTAAGCAGAAGCGGAAATTGGATAATCGCCGCATAAATGCCCGCTTCCGACGGCCCCAGCACAAGGTTTGCCGTCATCAGGTCAATCTGCAGAAACAGCAGCACGCCGATCTGGTTGACAGAGCTCCATGCACCGGCCGAAAACAGCACTTTGCTCGTCTGTAATGACAAGGCTTTCCGCCTGAAAGAAAACCACGGAATCAATTTCTTAAAAAAGAAAAACGTCAGCACGGCCGCGCAGACGGCACCGGCTAAAGCCGAGAGCTGGATCTGCCAGATCTTCGGGGGAAGGAACGTAAACAGAGCGAGCACACACAGCACCCTGACCAGCATTTGCACGGCCTGAATGGAGCTTGTGATATAAAGCTTGTTGGCAAAAAACGGCCCCGTCGCGAAACCTGCCATAAAAAACGTCAGCATAAACAGCACACTGCCGATCACGATAGAGAGCCTCACATCCGTTAACAGCCCGGCCGGAACATTCATGATGCGGTCAATAAAAAAAGCCGTCCCGGCGAGCGGCACAGCGAGCAATAGCGAAATCACGACAGACGCGGCTAAATAATTGCTTACATACGCATTGGCCTCATCCCTGTTCCCCCTGTGGGCGGCGACGGAGAAAAACCTCACAACGACAGAGCTCAGCGCAACGGTAATAATAGAGAAATAGTTAATGATATTCTGTGTCAGATGGACAAACCCAAAAGCCTCTACACCTAATGTTTTGACAATAAAGGGGGTCATCCATACTGATAAAAACACCGATAGTAAAAACGCCGTCACATTGGCGCCGAAATTAATGGCAAATTTCATGCTCCTTCCGCACTGCCTTTCTCTTTCGTTTTCCGATCGAAAAATGCATGCAGAAGCAGCGGAAGGCGCATTTTGCACAGACCGAGCACCACACGTTCCCCGGCCAGCAGCTGTTTATGCCGGCACGGCGTGCTGCGCACCGCCGTTTTTACCATGTCATACGTTAAAATTCTGCCGATGTGCGCCGTAATCTCATGTGACGGCTGCGGGGCGGCGCATGCATTGGCGATCAGCATCGGGATCTGATGCTTACACAAATACGTATTGATATCGCTTTGGCAGGCGTCCGTCAGCCCGTTCGCCTCATAAAAAGCCATTTTCGCTTCATATTGCTTTTGCAGTTCGTCATCTAAGTGTGGCTTAAACGGAGTTTCTGTAAGGCTTGTGGGGTTTTCCCGGTAAATATAAAGCCCTTCATCTATCACTTTGACACGTGCTGCATGGCGGAACGCTGCCAAGTTAAACGGAGAGTCCTCGGCAAATCGGATATCTTCATGAAACAGCAGCCCTTGCAATACTTCTCTCCGGTATATATAACGCCATACGTACCAAATAAACCGATGTTCGTGCGCGCAGGTCAGCAGATCAGTCATCTCAGCCGCTGTGAAGACGCGGCCCGGCGGAATGGACGGCGGCATATACGCTCTTTCCTTAGACGGCGTTTCCTTATAATAGCCGCATCCGGCGATATCCAGCCGGTTCTTCTCCGCTTCTTCATAAAGCCGCTCGAACATCGTTTCCGTCACATAGTCATCGCCGTCCACAAAGCCGATATAACGGCCGCGGGCGGCTTTAATTCCGGCATTGCGGGCCGAGCTGAGACCGCCGTTTTCTTGATGAATCACCCGGATTCTCGCATCTTCTGCGGCGAATTGTTCGGCCATCCGGCCGGACTGATCCGGTGAGCCGTCATTGACGAAAATAATTTCGATGTCTCTCAGCATCTGTTTTGTTAAAGATACCGCGCATGCTTTAATAAAAGGCTCTGTCTTATACATCGGGACGATTACGCTTACCAGCGGCGCGTTCATTGGGCATCACCGCTGATTTTCGAGCGCAGCCCGGCAAAATAAACACTGCGCATAGAACCGCCTTCCTCATACTTGCCGCTCAGCAGCCGGTTTACAGCGGCCGTCACGGCTTCAGGCTCCGGACGTTCAAGCAATGTCATGTTCGGTATATGTTTCAGCCATTGAAAGCCTTCCATCACTTTATGGTCAAAAGAACGAATGACGACACAAGGCGTTTTCGTCAGCGCACAAAAAATCATCCCGTGAAGCCTGTCAGTTACGACGGCTTCCGCGCCTTTCAGTGTATTCCACAGCGCCTCCAGCTCTTCTTCCCGTGTATGGCGGCTGACTCTCCGGCCGACCGTCGTGGTAAAGGAATGCAGCTCTCCGTATTCTTCAGCCAAAGCTTCTTTTACCATCGTTCTTTCCTCAGCGGTCAGCGCGCTCTCCCGGTCCTCACGTAAGCAGAGGTAGATCCCTTCCCGCGGGAGGCGCCGTTCGCTTTTATCCAAATATAAGACCATGTCAGGCTGTTTGAGCACTGTTTTTCCGGGAAAATGACGCTTCATCCATTGATACGTCGTCTCGTCTCTTGCCATTAACAAAAGGTCGGGATGCGCATTATACACTTTTTGGGCGCGTTTCAGTTCCTTCCGCCCCTTTTTTGAATCAGAAAAGTGAGCCGTCGCCGGAAGCTGAACGATCCGATACTGATGGAATGTTTTTATAATAAAACGGCGCGTCCATTCCTCATAACGGTACAAATCACCCATGTTCCCGCCGCCGATGATGAATACCATATCATCGGGGTGGCGTTTTTTGATCAGCGCTTTTGCGGATCTGTATATATCCTTCATATCCACCTCAATGATGTCAAAATCGGGATACTCCCGTTCAAGAAACGTTTTGCTTGCGTAGGCGATGGCGTGATCGCCGAGATTATCGTGGGACGGAAGCAGCGTCAGAATGATCTTTTTTCTTGCCGCTGTATGCCCCGCCCCGTCCGCTGCCGTTCCGAAATGAAATTGAGACGGGTATTTCACCTTAAGCAAAAGCCATTCCGCGAGATTGATTTTTAAAGATTGTATCGACATGTCTTCACCCTCTGATTTTCATTTTGTACTCGATTGCCCGCTGATACGCGGCTGATGCCAGCGATACGAACGGAATCAGCTTCAGCTTCGCCAAAAGCAGAAGGCATGAGCGTTTAGCGTCAAACGGCGCCGTTCCTGTTTTGGAAAGACTCAGGCGGAACACGGGATCAGCGCATATCCGGCTGATATTCTGCCATTTCTCAGAAAAACGTCCGCCGTTATTCCGCTTCCATTCATTAAGCAGGCAGACTGTTCCGTGCTGGACGATAAAAAAGTCCAGCTCCTGCCGGTATTCCTGTAAGCAGCCGTTTTCACGCAAAAAAGCCTCGTTCAGCCGATAGAGAACCAGACCTGAGTCAAACAGCTTTTTCTGATAGCTTTGCACAATGGAAGTCAAGTGAATCCGATAATGATAGAGCGGCTGATCCACGTACGAGACCGCATCCGCGAATACATGCGCACGGAGGCTGAAGTACTGATCCTCCACGTGTTCCAGCTCATCACGAAGCGGAAAGCGCAGCCGATGATGTTCGATCATGGTTCTGTTGTACAGCTTGTTCCATGAAAATCCGCTGACTCTTCCCTCAAATAAATCTTTCAGGTAGAGTTGTTTCGGACGGCCCTCATACGCTGAAGCGATCGTTGATACGACAGTTTTCCCCGTATCCGCAAATTCAGCCGCATATTCGCAAATGACGAGATCAGCCTGATCAGCCTTCGCTTTTTCATACATGCGCAGGCAATAATCCGGTTCAACCCAGTCGTCCGCATCAATAAAAGCGATAAATTCGCCGCGCGCCGCCTCAATGCCCTTGTTGCGGACCGCGCCGAGCCCCCGGTTTTTCTGATGAATGACCCGTATTCTCTCATCCCGCTTTTGATAGGTTTCAAGAATGGCCGGGCTTTGATCCGTTGACCCGTCATTGACGGCGATAATTTCGATATTGGCGAGCGACTGATTGAGCAATGAATCTAAACATTTTTCTAAATAGGTTTCCGTATTATACACAGCAATTAATAAACTGACCGCGGGTGTTTCCATATAAACCTCCAGTATCCATTACCGGGAAAAAATCGTTCTGTACGGAAGCACAGACGAATCGACCGGCATAAGCAAATAGCTGTAAAGAAAATAACAGACAATAATGGCGATATAAATCAGGGCATTCGATTTTTCATCAAAAATCCTCACAAAATAAGGGATCAGGATCATTTGGTACAGGCCGAAATATATATTAAACCGGGCAAAAATAACATCCTTTGTCGCCAGCAGACCGAACAGCAGGCCGAGCAGACAGAAATTCACGATGACATCAATGCCAGGCCAGAGCTTCCGCAGCCGCTCCCGGTAGCAGAAAGCCAAAAACAGCGGCAGAAGCAGCACCGCGATTTTTACGACGTTCATCCCGTTCGTATTGGTCATCAGCCATTTCTCATAATGGCCGTACGAGCTGTTCTCCAGCACGACGACAAACAGCGAAATGAACTTCTGATACAGAAACGTCATGAGAAGAAACAAGGCCGACAGCCCGAAAATCGCGGGCGACCAGGCTCTTCTTCTGACGATAAAATAAACCGGAATCATGATCAGGGCCGAGGAATGAAAGAGCGAGCACAACAGCACGATCAAAAAATAGCGCTTCCAGCTTCCGCTGATCACGTAGCGGACGGCCCAAAACAGCACGGCCGCCACCATATACTGCCTGATGCCGTTAAAAGAAGCGTAATAATGATACGTGCCTAAAAACAAAAACACACTCAGCTCAAACGGACGGCCGAACTCGGCGAGCCCTTTTAAAATAAAGCTGCACGTCACGACCGCAACGGTGAAATACATGATTTGCGGATCTTTCGTGATAAAATTCATGAGCCAGATGAGAGCGGTAAACCCCGGATCAACAGCGGCTTTTTTCGCTCCGAACCCGAAAATCTCCCATATACTGCCGTAATTGCCCGCCAGTTTGTACATCAGCGCGTACGTCTGAAAATCCGTTCCGACTCTGTAGCGTAACCCGGAGACCAATACCAGCGATAGCAGCGGAACCAGCATGACGAGCTGATTCGGGCGGTACCCGGTCGAAAGCGATTGATCACGCCCGCCGCACATTTTCGCGAACCATGACCAAATATAAACAATTCCCATATTGACTACATATACAATCATTCGTTACTGTTCCTTTTCACAATTCATATTGTAAAGCTTCATAATCGCCCCCGCATTTTCTCCCGCATCATATCCCAGCCGTCCGAGGGTTTCTTTAATGCGGGCCTTGTCAGGCACCGGCGTCTCCGCTGCCCGTAAAATCGCGGATGCCCATTGTTCGGGCGGCTCTTTGAGGCTGAGCCTGCTGACCAGTCCGAGCCCGGCATCGGCTTCTTCTGTTATGCCGTCTGATATCACGCACGGCACCCCGGAAGCCTGCGCTTCAACGAGCGTGACAGGCAGCCCCTCATATAGAGACGGCATGACAAATACATCCAGCGTTTTCAGCAGATCATGAACGCGCTCCTCTACGCCGATAAAACGCACATCATCATCAAGCCCCAGCTTCTCCGCCAGTTTTTCCATATCGGTGCGAAGCGGACCGTCTCCGGCGAGAATCAGCTGAAAGCCGATGCCCCGCTCTTTCATATCAGCGGCCAGCCGGAGCAGAAATTGGTGGTTTTTCTCCTCTGTAAAGCGGCCGATATGTCCGATTGCCAAACGGCCGCCGGCAATGCCCCGCTTCCTTTTTTCCGATTCTGTGTCCGCACGCCCGCCGGCAAATAAATCGAGATCAATGCCGTTCGGCAAAAGATGCACATCTTTTTCTTTACCGAATAAGAAACGTCCCGCCTCTTCCCCGCAGGCGCACAGCGCGGTGGCGTTTGCCGTGATCATCCGTCTGAATACAAATAGCTGCATCCCGGCAAGCCGCGACGACCGCCCCCGCCACGACGTGCTGTGAGAATGGCAGATCCTCACCGGGACACCGGCTAAACGCGCAGCCAGCGCGATAAATCCCGATTGAAAATCGGTATGGGCGTGCACGGCGGCAAACGGGCCTTTTTCCTGAATCACCCGTTTGACCTGTTTCACAAATGTTATCGGATTTGTGCTGCCGATGCTCGGCACATAAAAAAGCCGTCCGCCGAGAGTAAGAATTTCCTCATCATAAGCGCACGGATCGTTCCTATGGGTTAAAAAATCAAACTGCACCTTCGTTCTGTCCATCTTCCGGTACAAATTCATCATCATCGTTTCTGCGCCGCCTCTGTTCATCCCGCTGAAGATGTGCAGCACCCGCACAGGTGTGTCAGTCATGTTCGGCAAGCCCTTCTTTTTGGCGGATGTCCCTGTTTTTATGATAACGGTTCATGACCGCAGGCGGCGTAATGGCGCGGATGAGCGGCTTTGCGATATACACGTAATGGGAAAACGGCAGCTTCAGCCGTCTGCACGCCTGAAAAACGAGCACAGCATTATCAATGGAATACGTGAACGACCTCCGTTTAAACGCATCGCTGTCCTCTCTCACTTTATACAGCGTTTCTTGGAGATTGTACCCTCTGAAGCCCTCTTCAAAAAAGCGCAGCCACAAATCGATATCCTCCATCCGCCGCGTCCGCCTGACTGACCGGTAGCCGCCGAGCGCTTTGTACGCTTCGGCCCGCATCATAATGGTGCCGTGGCAGAACGGTGTGCCTTTCGCCATGATTTCCGGTTTCGGCACCGGCGGCAAAAGCCGGGCGCCCCTCACGCCGAATTCGTCAAATACGAGCATACCCGTGCCTACGACTTGATAGTGGGCGTGCTTGTTTAAGAAAGCGGCCTGTTTTTCCAGTCTCCTAGGGGCGGAGATATCGTCTCCGTCCTGTCTGGCGATATAATCCCCCGACGCGTATGTCAGACAGCGGTTCAAAGAAGCGGCAAGCCGTTGATTTGTCCTATTTTGAATCAGCGTAATCCGGTCGCTGTAATGATCCGCGTAACGGCGCGCAATCTGATACGTTCCGTCAGTTGACGCGTCATCACACATAATCAGCTCCCAATTCTTATAAGATTGGCTCAGGATGGATTCAATACTCTCCGCCAATGTCTGTTCGCAATTATAAATTCCCATGATGACGGAAATTTTCGGTTGTGCTCCTGCATTCATACGCTTTTCTCCTTTTTATCCATATAACCGGCGTAAATATGCGCCATTTCCTTTACCGTGCGTGTTTCTGAAAAGCATTCCGCCGTACGGCGCCCTTTTTGCCCCATTGCTTTTCGCAGGCCGGGGGAGCGGTACAGCTTTCCAATCCGATCGGCAAACGCCGCGCTGTCTCCGGCCGGCACGAGAAAACCGTTCACGCCGTCTTCGATGATCTCACGGTGCCCCCTGTTATCTGCGGCAACGGCGGGCTTTTCGGCAGCCATTCCCTCAAGGACATTCATGCCGAGCCCTTCCCGGATACTTGAGGCGACAGACAGATCAGCAAGCTGAATGAGTTCATGAATGTCCCGGCAAAAACCGTAAAACCGCACAATATCGGATACACCGAGTGATTCAGCCTTTTTTCTGTACGACTCTTCCATCGCGCCTTCTCCCGCAAATACAAGCTTCAGCTCAGGGATGCTGTTCTTCAGCAATGCCGCAGCCTCAATGAGGATACCCTGGTTTTTATTGCTGTTTAATTCAGCTGGATAAACGAGGATAAATTCTCCGGCGGTGAAGCCGTGTTTTTCTCTCAGACGTTCACTCTCTGCCCGGCTTACAGGCCGAAACCTGTCCGTATCAACGCCGATGCCGTGTATTTTTTTCGCGTCGCAATCGGTTTTTTTCATTTGCTTGGCCCGTTCGTAATCCTCTTCATTAATGGTAATCAGGCAATCCGTATAAGAAGAAAGAAATTTTTCGATCGGGTAATAAAGAAGCCAATTTTTCAGAGGCGCTCCCTCACAGAAGTGAAAACCATGCGCGGTGTAGAGCACCTTTGTCCCTTTTTGGCGTGCTTGTCTCGCGGCAAGGCGGGCGAGCACGCCGCCGACCGGCGTATGGCAGTGAATCATGTCATAGCCGTTATCCTGAATGAGCCGTTTCAGCCGTCTGTAAACAGAAAGGTTTTCGGGATGAAACGGTGAGCGCCGGATCGGAACGGAAAACTTTTCATTCACGAACGGCAGATTCATATCACCGCCTGCCGCGACGTGCACCTCCCAGCCCATATCCTGAAACCATTGAAAATACGGAAGATGAAAGGCTTTAAAATGATAATCGACAGTGGCGCAGAATAATACTTTTTTCGTCATCTTTCTGACCTCCCATCACACGCCCGCGGCCGCTTCTTCATGTACTGATTCGATTGCCTCAAACAGCCGTTTTCTCAGCTCTTCCTCAGGCAGACGGCTGAATTCTTCCATAAAGCGGATAAGCACGGCCCAATCCCCGTCTACCGCTTTTCCGATATGGATTTTCGGAAAAATCTGTTCCGTATGTACTTCATTATGATTCAGCAGTTCTTCATACATCTTTTCTCCCGGCCGGATGCCGGAGAATTCAATAGGAATCTGTTCTGTCGTATAGCCTGATAAATGAATCAGGTTTTTTGCCAGATCGACGATTTTGACGGGTTCTCCCATATCCAGAACGAAAATCTGCCGCCCTTTTGCAAGCGCCCCCGCCTGAATGACGAGTCTTGACGCTTCGGGGATCGTCATAAAATATCTTGTCATCGCCGGATGCGTGACGGTGACGGGTCCGCCTTTTGCAATCTGCTTTTTGAAAATCGGAATGACGCTGCCCCGGCTTCCGAGCACATTTCCGAAACGGACGGCGGCGAATTTGGTGCGGCTGATTTTTCCGAGGTTCATGATGACCATTTCCGCAAACCGCTTCGTCGCCCCCATAACATTGGCCGGATTGACCGCTTTATCAGAAGAAATCAGCACGAACGTTTCCGTTCCGCACATATCGGCGGCCTCGGCGACATTTTTTGTGCCGAGGATGTTGTTTTTGACAGCTTCCTCCGGGTTATGTTCCATTAACGGCACATGTTTATGGGCAGCCGCATGATAGACGACGTGCGGCTCGTATTTTTTCATCAAGGTAAAGATTTTATCTCTATCCTGAATATCGGCGATCTCCGCGTGAAAAAGCACCTCTTTCCCAAAGCGTGCTGACAGTTCGCCATGCACGGAATAAATGCTGTTTTCCCCGTGGCCGAGAAGGACGATTTCACGCGGACGAAACGAGCTGATCTGGCGGCAGATCTCAGAACCGATAGAGCCGCCGGCACCCGTGACCAGAATCGTTTTTCCCTTTATGCTGTCAGAAATTTTGCTCGTATCCAGAGTGACCGGTTTTCTGCCGAGCAAATCTTCGGCGTTTACATCTCTGATGTGTCCGGCAGCCTGCGTTCCGAGCAGGATCTCATCAAATTGCGGCATGATTTTAATATGGGCGCCCGTCTGCACACATTCTTTGTATAAAGTCTGAAGCTCATGGGTTCGCAGAGACGGAATGGCGATGATGATATGGTGAATTCTCAGCCTCTGCACCGCCGGCAAAATGCTTTCTTTTCCGCCGATGACGGGCAGCCCCATAATCTCGAGCTTATGCTTCGTCTGGTCATCATCAATAAAAGCCACAGGCATGATTCCGAGATCGTTTTTCTGCGTAAGCTGACGGGCGAGCAGCGTCCCCCCCGCGCCAGCGCCGATAATCAGCGCCCGTGAAGAGTCATTTTGCTTCTTGCCGATCGTTTCTTTCAGCACGCGCGAAATCATCCGGCTGCCTCCGATAAACAATAGCTGAACCATCCAGCTGACGGCTAAAAGCCGGAACAAAATCGTGTGGAACACCCCATATTGAACGGCGGCCGTCACCGCTGCGGACAGAGTGATCCCCTTCAGCAGGGCAAGCAGCTCCCCTATTCCCGTATACGTCCATACCTGCTTATACTGGTGAAACATAAAAGCGCATACATGGTGGCTGATCAGCATGCTCACCGCGGTCAGCAGGAGCGCTCCGGAGTCATAAAAGTGATAAGAATCCTCAAAAAATTGATATCCTATAACAACGGAAAGTAAAACGAGATACGTATCCAATGCAAAAATCATTGAAAGTCTTCTCCGGTAAGTCAATCTTTCCCCTCCTCATTTATCGGTTTAGCTGATACGGTTTTCGCAAAAAAACAGGCATAACAGCTAAGCCGATAAAAACGCGGCATTTTAAGATAAATTGGGCATTTAACCCGTCCTCACACCCCGCCACCGACGACCAGCATCTAAGGCAGCGAAAATCGCTGCCCACAGCAGAGCCGAGTGCCTCCGTTGATAAAGGTAAGGAGACATCACCTTCACCGCTCAATACGAGTAGTGTTCTGTTTTTTTGATTTTCTTTTTATTCAAAAGCGCGCCCAAAAGCTTCGCCTTCGACTGCTGAAGCGCGTCTTTCGCCTTTTGGACGGTATCCATTTTTGTTTTTCCGCTCAAAACGACGAGAACGCTTCCATCCGTCTGGTTCGCTAAAATCTGTCCGTCCGCCACCGCCAAAAGCGGAGGTGAATCGAAAATGACCAGACTGTATCGGCTGTACATCTCCTGAATCAGCTCTCCCATCGCTTTAGAGGACAAAAGCTCAGCCGGATTCGGCGGCGTCGGACCGCTCGTTAAGACATAAAGATTATCTATCAGTGTTTTTTGCACCGTTTCGCCGAGGGAAGCGTTTCCGACTAACACATTCGTAAGGCCTTGTACATTTTCAAGCTGATAGGTCTCATGTATCGTCGGTTTTCGTAAATCCGCATCGACGAGCAGCACCTTTTTTTCCTGCTGCGCAAATACCGCGGCAAGGTTGGCGGCGCTGAATGATTTTCCTTCTCCCGGAACGGAAGAAGTGACGAGAATAGAGCGCAAATGGGTCTGTACAGAGGAAAACTCAATATTTGTCCGAATGGTGCGGTATTGTTCAGCTACCAATGATTTGTGGTGTAAAACGGATATTTGAGCCAATCCCCGTCTTGACTTCTTTTTTCTGAATCCCAAATGCCTCACTCCCCGAAATGTTTTTCATCAGACCGTGTCTTCTGATTTTTGATATCATACACAACCCCTAAAACAGGCAAGTCTGTTTTTTCGCTGAGCTGCCGCTCGCTTTTAACGGTTTCATCAAGAAAGTGGAGAAAAAACGCAAGCGTCACACCGGCCATAAGGGCCGCACCGAATGCCATCATGATATTCCGGATGCGCGAAGGCTTGACCATCGGGCTTTCCGATGCTTTTGCCTCAGACAAAACGATGACGCCTTTTATATTCATCCTGTCGCGGACTTCTTTTTTAAATGTTTTCATCAGCGTGTTCGCTATTGCGGCGGCCTGTTTCGGATTCTCATCCTGCACCGCTGCGGTGATGATTTCTGAATCGGTTTCGCTGCTTGTCGTGATCTTTGCTTTCAAAGCGGATGCCGTCTCGGAAAGATGGAGCTTCCGCTTCACTTTCTCAATCACAACCGGGCTTTTCATTATCGTTTGAAACGTGTTGTTGTAATGGAGATTCAGCTGGATGTCGCTGAGATTTGATTTTTTTTCACCGCTTGTTTCATGAATGAGCACCTGGGTTGACGCCTGATAAACGGGCGAAATCACTCGAAATTGGATGTATCCCGTCACCAGCGTCACTACTGCTGTCATGATAAAAATCAGTAAAAATCTGCGCTTAATAATATCAAATAATTCTTTAAAACTCATATTCTCATTCATGTAATATACAGCCTCATCCTTGATGCATCAGGCTTAAACGCCCCCTTCTGTTAATGATTGGATTATAAAAGAAAAGCTCGAAATTTGAAAATTTCAAATTAAGCCATTTAGTTCTTTTTAGAGAACGTTATCATGATTTTCCTCTTATTTACTGCACTTACCTTATAATTTTAAATTTTATAAAGAACAAAAAATTTCTTATAATGAACAAAAAAATGCCAGTATACAGGGGAGAATTCAGCATAATGATTGGAAGAATAATACGTTTATACCGCAGAAGAAAAGGCTACTCAATTAATCAGCTAGCAGTCGAAGCAGGTGTCTCTAAATCTTATTTAAGCAAGATAGAACGGGGGGTTCATTCAAATCCGTCTATTCAATTTCTAAAAAAAGTGTCCGCCACCCTGCAGGTCGATCTGACGGAGCTTTTTGATGCCGAGACGATGCTGCATCACATGGGAGACACGGAAGATGAGTGGCGCATCCATCTTGTGCAGGCCGTGCAGTCAGGCATGCCGAAAGAAGAACTGTTCACCTTTACGAACAAACTGACTGAAAAACGGCCGGAGCCCGCACCCTACCGCAACAGAAAACTGACTGAATCCAATATTGAGGAGTGGAAAGCGCTGATGCAGGAAGCGAAAGAACTCGGCTTGTCCGTTCAGGAAGTCAGATCATTTTTAGAACGGAAGCGTTACTAATCATATGCTGATGAAAGGGCTTTTATTTCCATCTTGTCATCATCTCCGTTTATAATGAAATGAAAAAGGGGGATGAAATAATGACAGAACTTACTGTTCAAACCCGCTGCGGCGCATTGAAGGGAACTGCCGGTCACGGTGTCCGCACATGGAAGAGCATACCGTATGCAAAGCCGCCCGTGGGAGAGCTGAGATTTAAAGCGCCGGAGCCGCCCGTACCTTGGGACGGCGTAAAAAATGCCGACTCGTTCGGGCCGGTTTGCCCGCAGCCGGCTGATTTGCTGTCGATGTCATTTTCCGGAGATGTACCGCCTCAATCTGAAGATTGCCTTTACCTCAATGTGTTCGCTCCCGATTCAGAGGGCGGGAAACGGCCTGTCATGGTATGGATTCATGGCGGCGCATTTTTCCTAGGTGCCGGAAGCGAACCGACTTACGACGCATCTGCTCTTGCCGCTGACGGAGATGTCATTGTGGTGACACTTAATTACAGACTCGGGCCGTTCGGTTTTTTACATTTGTTTTCTATTGATGACACATATCCCGGCAATATCGGCATGCTCGATCAGATCGCCGCGCTGCGCTGGGTGAAGGACAATATCTCCGCATTCGGAGGAGACCCTGATAATGTCACGGTATTCGGTGAATCGGCTGGCGGCATGAGCATCGCCTCACTTATGGCCATGCCTGACGCAAAAGGCCTGTTTCATAAAGCCATACTGGAAAGCGGCGCCTCTCAGACGATGACGGCGGACGTGGCAAAAGAGATCACAACAGCATTTATTCAAGAAGCCGGCACTGATCAATTGCAGGAGCTTTCCGTTAATGACATTCTCAAGACTGCGGATAAGTTGCGGAATACAATAGATCAAAGCATTTTTCATCTTTTGTTTCAGCCCGCCATCGATCCGGCCACATTGCCTGCGGAACCGGCCAAAGCCATAGCAGACGGGGCCGCGGAAGGCATACCAATGATCATTGGAACCAATCGTGATGAAGCATATTTGTTTTTCACCCCTGATACAGACATTCATTCCGAGAAAAAACAGCAAGAATATTTGCTTTATCATCTCGGAGAGAACAGCGCCAAGCTAGCGGCAGATTTATATCCGCATTCTTTAACAGGACAAATTGATATGATGACGGATCTGAAATTCTGGCGGCCTGCCGTTGCCTTTGCACAAGAACAATCGCAATACGCGCCCGTCTGGATGTACCGCTTTGATTGGCATGGCGAAACACCGCCGTTTCATAAAGCGGTTCACGCTCTGGAATTGCCGTTTGTGTTCGGAAACTTTGATTCTTTGAAAAAGACGCTGAAGGAACCGCTCAGCGAAGATGTAAAACAGCTCTCCAAGCTGATTCAATCCGCATGGATCGCTTTTGCAAAAACCGGAAAACCGGACACTGATCAGCTCCATTGGCCTCAGTATGAAACAGGTTCGCGTGAGACCATCATTTTCAACACATCCGTCTCGACGGAAAGCGATCCCGATTCAGCCAAACGCCGCATTCTGTTTCAAGCATAAAAAAACCCCCAAGGGATCGGTTCCCTTGGGGTTTCGTTTTCATCCCACTTCAGACATCAGTCAGCTTCAACCTGGTCATTCGGTTTCGCAGAATACCCATTTCCATATTAATCCTTATATGTTATATTCTATTACAACTAATAATCTAACCATTCATAAAGGAGTTTTTATATGGAGAAATCAAATATTATCGGCACAGCTGCCGTTATTATCGGAGCGCTTATGCTCTTAGTTTCTTATCTCTTCCTGCGCGGCACTGATTTCTATGCCGTGAGGTGGATAGGGGCTGTGATCATGGTTGCAGGATTTTCATGCGGGCCGGCCCACACAATTTCAAAAAATAAAAACAAACATGAAAAAGAAACCCGGTAACCTTACTGGGTTTCTTTCATATATTTCATTCTATCTCACTTCATAACGCAATTCCGCAAATTGCTTGTAGCGCCGGACATCCGTAAGCTTCAATGCGGTCTCCGTCTCTCCCGGTCTGAATAACGGAATACCCCGGCCAAGCAGAACGGGAGCGACCTGAATGATAAACTCATCGACAAGCTCCTCTTTCAATATCGGCTGCAGCAGATCGCCCCCGCCGACAATCCAAATCCGCTTGCCATCTTGGCGTTTCAACGCTTGTATAAAATCGGCAGGTTCTTCATGAATAAACCGCACATCTTCAGTACGCCCGGTCAATGTCCGTGAAAACACATAGCATTCTTTCCCCTTATATGGAAATTCATCAGGGAATAAAACCAATATTTCCTCATATGTTTTTCTGCCCATGATGATCGTATCGACAGATTCATAGAAGTCTGCATAATCGGTGTCTTCTTCACCTTCAGTTCCGATCAGCCAATCCAAAGAATGATTTTCCCGCGCAAGATAGCCATCTGCGCTGACAGCTCCGTAAAAAACGAGCTTTCTTTGACCGCTCATGAAAACCCCTCCCCTTTTTACAAGTTCATATTGAGTTCATACAAACCTATTATACTGCAAGAAGCCGGATAAACCGGCAGTTAAAAAATTGAGGTGAGTATAAATATGAACAGCCAAGAAAAACGAATTGCGATTATCGGTGCAGGGCCCGGCGGTCTGACACTGGCGCGCATTCTGCAGCAGGGAGGGCTCGCCCCGGTCATTTATGAGCAGGAGACATCACCGGCTGAGCGGCAGCAGGGCGGAACGCTTGATTTAGATGAACAAACCGGACAAAAAGCGCTGCAGGCGGCCGGCCTTCTCGGCTCCTTCCGGTCGATCTGCCGTTATGAAGGGCAGGCGCTGAAAATCACAGATAAAAAAGGAACCGTTTTTGCTGAGACAGAACCTGAAAAACTGACGGATCATGGGCGGCCTGAAATTGACCGAACCGAACTTCGCAGACTGCTGCTGCAATCGCTGAAAACGGACACGATCAAATGGGGACATAAGCTTTCTCATGCCGTTCCGCTTGAGAAAGGAGGTCATAAGCTCGAATTTGAAAACGGACATACAGACGTCTTTGATCTTATCATTGCGGCGGACGGCGCCTTTTCCCGGGTTCGTCCCCTTCTCAGCGATGCGCCTGTTGAATACTCCGGAATCAGCATGATTGAGCTTCATATTATGAATGCGGCGGCTGACTTCCCTGACCTCGCCGGTTTTCACGGCACGGGAAGCATGTATGCCCTTGATGACCGGAAAGCGATTATGGCCCAGCTCAATGGAGACGGCACAGTCCGGGTCTATTTATGCTTTGCCGCCGGCAGGTATTGGATAGATGAAAACGACATAGATTATGATCAGCCCGAGGAAGCGAAGCAGAAACTTCTGGAGCTTTTTGAGGACTGGAGCGACGACCTGAAACATTACATCCAATACGCAGGAGAAACCATTCTGCCGCGAAGACTGTACAGCCTGCCCGTGCAGCATAAGTGGGAGCACAAACAAGGTGTCACGCTGATCGGTGATGCCGCCCATCTCATGACGCCGTTTGCCGGGGCGGGAGCCAATCTGACTATGCTGGATGCGGCGGAACTCGGGCTTTCTATCTTACACAATGCTGATACAGACAAAGCGGTAAAACAATATGAAGAAAAAATGTTTGCTTATGCGGAAGAAACGGCAGCTGAGACCGGCTCACACATGAAAACATTCTTCTCAGAGAGCGCCGCACAGAAGATAGGCGCCATGATGAATGCATTTTAAATCTGATATATGAACTGGAGGTGCGCTGAAAGTAAAGCTTTCGGCAAACAAATGACAGAAAAAGCGAAATGTATCCCTATTCATTTACACATCCCGATCCCGGCAATGCCGGATGGACAATTCACGATGACACCGACACTGTTTCATACAGACAATGATTTGATTCTCGTTGACACGGGAATGCCCGGTATGGTGAAAAACATCGTAATGCAGCTGGAAGCTGCGGGATTTTCACCCGGGGAATTAAACGGCATCTTGCTCACCCACCAGGACATTGATCATATCGGAAGCGCCGCACAGCTGAAAACGAAATTTCCGGACATTGAAATTTATGCCCATGACGCTGATAAACCTTATATACAGGGAGAACTTCCCCTCCTTAAAACACTTCCGAATTCCCTCGCTGCGCAAATGTCTTCCGACGGCAAGCAGACGTCCGGACTGACCGTCACTCATACCGTTACAGACGGAGATCAACTGGCCGGCGGGCTGACCGTGATCCATACACCCGGGCATACACCGGGGCATATCAGCCTGTATCATTCGGCCTCGAAAACGCTTATCGCCGGAGACGCCCTGATCGTCAGAGGCGGGGAGCTTCAAGGGCCGAATCCGCCTCAAACTCCTGACATGGAAGAAGCCTATCGGTCCGTCGCAAAACTGGCATCCTATGATATCGAAAAGGTCATCTGCTATCACGGCGGACTATACGATAGAGACGTTAACCGCAAAATCGCACAGATTGCCGCAGCAGGGCCTCCTCTTAAAAATAAGGAATAACAGCAAAAAACCCGGCCGTCACCGGGTTTTAGTTTCTTCCTGCTTTTGAGATACTGTTAAGATGCTGTCTATCCATCTTCCGGTAATCGGCATAAAGAAATGAAGGATCATTCCTCCTAAACAAACGGTGAAAAACGTTCCAACGCCTACCGGTCCTTTTAAGATCAATGCCAATATGAAAAATACGAAGTAAATGACCGTTCTTGAAAAAAAGATGCTTCTTCCGGTTAATTCGCGGATAATTAACGTTAACCGGTCAACCGGGATCGGTGCGAAATTTGTGTGCAGATAAGTCGCGGTGCCTATCCCTATCACAACCAAACCGATTGCAAAACACCCCGCTTTTCCGTACCATAGTTCAGGCGTGATGATTCGATGCAGGAAAAAAAGCCACAAATCAATCCCGATTCCCGTGATAAACGCGGTAATCATTCCTGAAAATTCCGGTCTTTGTCTTTTTAACATTGAATTACAGCAAATTAACAGGAAAGCTATAATGACTTCCCAGCTTCCCACGGTAAGGCCTGCATTTACAGATAGTCCCACGATAAGCGCATCAAAAGGCGATGTTCCAAGATCTGATTGAATAGTGACAGAAATACCAAAGGTCAATATGATGATTCCCAAAACATAAAAAACGTATTTCACTTGATCAGCCTCATTTTATAATTTTATGTTGCAAATACAATAAAATTACGTTATGTTTACTATACGGTATTTTCATTGCAAATACAACATAAATCAACTGAAGAAAGGAGATGTATGAAGATGAGTATCAAAATAAAAAAGTGCAGCCTTAACGATATAACAGCACTCCGAGAGATAAGCATTGAAACATTCAATGATACATTTAAAGATCAAAATTCACCTGAAAATATGAAAGCTTATTTGGAAACTGCATTTCGCTCTGAACAGCTGAAAACGGAATTATCCAATCCCTCTTCGAAATTCTATTTTGTTTATTATGACGATGACCTTGCCGGATATGTAAAAGTCAACATGAACGAAGCTCAATCAGAAAAAATGAGTGAAGATTCTCTAGAAATTGAGAGAATTTATATAAGAAAGAACTATCAGAAACACGGACTTGGAAAATTTCTGCTGAATCATGCTGTAAAAATCGCAACTGAACACAATAAAAAGAACATCTGGCTGGGCGTATGGGAAAAAAACGAAAATGCAATCGCCTTTTATCAAAAAATGGGGTTTATTCACACCGGAGAACACTCTTTTTATATGGGGAATGATAAACAAATCGACTTTATCATGACGAAAAACCTGTCGTAAAAGCCGCCGGATTGACTCATACAAAAAAACCCGGCCAAGCTGCCGGGTTTTTTCTATTATTTTAATTTTCCCGCGCGAATATCATCAGTCATTCCTTCGTACGGCGCTTCTGAAATCAATGCTTCGTTATTGATTCCCGCATTGTTGAGATACGTAATATCCGCAAACTCGGGAACGACATATTTCGGGTACGTGTCATATTTCTCACGTGACTCTTTCATCACATCAATGTAATCATTTTGGTAGCACACCGTGATTTCCGGATGCTCATGAACCCATTTCGGGAAGAAAATAATCCCGTGCATCCGTTTTTCATTCGGCATAAAGTTTAATGAAACGTCTGTGCCTGTCGGTTCAGTCCATGACACTTTATATACGCCTTCTGTCAGCTTTACGATATTCACTTCTTGGTCGCGCACCCAGCGGCCGCCTACCATTCCGCTATGAATCCGATAGTCGATCGTATGATCATTTTTAATATAAATTTCATACTCCCAGCCGTTTTCATACGTGTAAATCATATGGCTTCCGATAAAGTTTTCCATGCTAACTCACTCTCCATATTATTATTATTGAACTTCATAAATATCCAACCGAATGTCATCCGGCAATCTGACCGCAGCCCCGATAAACATCCGGTCCTGCAGATGCTGATATGCCTTACTGCTTGTTTTAAACACAGGCACAGTGCGGAAATACACGTGCTCGTGATCAATGATGCGCCCCTCTGCAGCCTGCTGGCGGAACGGTTCACTGACTTGGCGGATGCCGTTGTTCTCAACATAAATGACTTCGTGCTCTTCGGTTTCCAGCGCGTACCTAGCAGAAAGATCAACCCGGCCGTTCGGACGGATGATCTGGGCGTCTGCCCCGCCCGGGAGAACACGCCCCTTTACGGCGCCGCTGACCGTTCCGCCCCGAATCAGGATCAGCTGCCTTTTCCCTAATCCAGTCTGCCCAGCAACGATCGGTTCATCCACTTTAATTTGCAGAGACATCACTTTTTTTAAAGAAGGTTCATTCAGGACGTATCACCTCCCAAGACATTATGTTTATATATACATGTAACTATTTACATGATTAATTGTAACGCTGTTAAAATGGACTGTCAAATGATGAGATGCTTCACCCGGTAAAAAGGTGTTTAATAAAAAAGACAAGGACGGCAAATGCCGAAACCCTTGTCTTTTTCATTTACTCTGGCGCTCCTTAGGTCCATGCTCACATGCGGCTCGCGAACTAGAAAGGAATCATAAAGAGGTTTTCTCTATTCCAGCGCCTTTTAGTATTCACATTCTTTTTCTTGACACTCAGGTTTCTCTTCAGCATCGACTAAAGATATCCCTATTTCATCATTCGTTTTGTCATAAAGTCCGAAAAATTCTTTTTCCTTATTACCATTCAAGTAACCCTCGATGGAAATTCCCCCCATAGGATCTATTTTGTAATCGTTATCGTATGTAATGTGCTTTATATTTTTGTAATTAGCTTTTATATAGCTTTCCATTTTATCTTTCGCTTGGTTAAAAAGTTCTTGTTCTGCTTCTTTTTTATCATGTTGGTACTTCAAGTAGGTACCTCCTGACGCTATAACCATTACAAACACCAGGATAATTATGTATTTATTCACAAACTCATCCTTTCTTATATTAAATTTATATCTACTTTTGGGGTGTTGTACATGTCTAAAAAACATGAATGTATCAAAAGTCGAGAATACTTTTATATAAGCGTTAGTTACACTTGCCTAAAGGGTGTGTGAATTTCTAAAAAATCTTATAGTTAGATCTAGGTTAAATGAAGTTATGAAGAGGAAGGGAATTCAAAGCCAGAAAGAATTGGCTGAGTTAGGTTAGCTCTATGAGGCTGCGATAAGCAGATTTAAAACAAATATCAAGATATGATATCACAACACTATTCATTATTAACAGAGGATTAAATGTGCCTATGGAAGATTTGTTTTATATCGAGGAGATAGAGGGTAGGCAATAAAACAAAATTAGCCCAGCTCGATTTGAGCGGGCTAATTTATCTTGTACAAAGCTTATCTTTACATTCTTCTTTGGGTTCGGCATCAACCGTATATGACAATATTTCTTTATTACTTGGATCATATAGACCTTCAAACTCTTTTTTTCCGTTAGTATAACCCTTAACACTAATACCACCCATTGGATTAATATAGTAATCCTCAGAAAAATGGATATCATCCACATTTTTATAGTTCGTTGTTAAAAACTTTTCCATATGATTCTGGGCTTCTTCGAATAACGCAATCTCTTTTTTCTTTTGATCATACTGATGCTTCATAAAAAGACCCCCAACTGCTATAATTATTAAAATAAGGATAATTATGTACTTTTTCTTTTTCATTTGGAAATCAACCCTTTCCTATAAATAACTGTCGTTTTTAAGTAAACGAAATGAGCGAAAACTTGATATGAATATACTTTCAGCATGCCAAAAGCAAAGCTAACCAATTCAGAATTCATCGCGATTGTTGCTGACAAGTTAAGATTGGAACTTAAAGCGAGTAAAATGCTATCTGACGTTTTTCCTATCGTTGAGTTGTCATGATATTTGTACGCAGTTACCGTTAATTATCGGGGATACCTCGACAAATGAGACGGTAGAGGCGATTGATCTCAGGAATAGGTTTGAACTGTATGAGAAACATATCACGAATTTTGTAAGATAATTAAACAAAATAAATACCCACTCATCCTGAGGTGGGTATTTTATCTTTCTTCGGCATTGACCACTGAAATACCTATCTCTTTGTTCGTTGGATCGTATATACCGGAAAATTCTTTTTCTTTATTATTATTTATGTAACCTGAAACTTCGACTCCGCCTGTCGGATCGATATTGTAGTCTTTGGAAAAGTGAACTTCCTGCACATTTTTATAGTCTTTTTTTAAGTAATTCTTCATATGATCTTGCGCCTCATTCACAAGTTTCTCTTCGTTCTTATGTTTGTCATATTGATGCTTCACGAAAAAACCTCCCACTGCTATAATTATAACAATTAGGATAATAATGTATTTTCTCATGCGTATCATCCTTTCGAACTTATTTTACAATATATGAAAGGTGATGTATATATGCCAAAAGGAAAAGAAATAACCGTCTCAAATGTTACAGATAAAGAATATTACCGTTTGAGTCAGGCGGCCTACCACTATAAAATGTTAGCCCTGCACATGAAATATAAAACCCCCTATAAAATCAGTAAGACGTCATATTGGTACATTGAGAAAGTTGA
This sequence comes from Bacillus sp. FSL K6-2819, assembly GCF_038008305.1. Classification (NCBI taxonomy): domain Bacteria; kingdom Bacillati; phylum Bacillota; class Bacilli; order Caryophanales; family Bacillaceae; genus Bacillus; species Bacillus sp. FSL K6-2819. The sequence continues at coordinate 3,349,882 of NZ_JBBOYV010000001.1, forward strand.
GCAGGATTCTGATACGGGTCTTGATGCCTTTGTATTCTCAAAAGGTGTAAAGACAAAAGACGGCAAGTGGGCGAAGTCTGATAACCCCGAAAACGTCGTCATCGCCTTTGCGGGAACCGATATCGGAAAAGATCCGATCAATGACGGCGTAAAAGCAGACGGCGGGAACATTGTTTTCGGAAATGATCCGAAAAAAGAAGCCCATTATATTGTTAAAAAAGGCGCCAAAGACACATCTAAAACACTCGGAAAATATAATGGAACACCTACTCAAGACGCCATGCTTACAACGGGAAACTATAAGCTGCTGACGAAAACATCGCAAATTGATCAGGCAGATCAGCTCGTGAAACAAGTCAAACGCAAATACGGAACATCAACAATCGTTTCAACAACCGGCCATTCACTGGGAGGCGCAGAAGCGGAATACAGTGCGGTCAACAATGATATTTACGCAGTCGCTTTTAACAGTCCTTCTGTCGTAAAACTGCATGATAAAGAAACACAGAAAGACATCAACAGCGGCTTATACGATCCTTACATACGATCAATCATCAATCCGGACGACATGGTCGGGGCAGGTTATTGGAACGAATATGACCGGCATAACGGGACAACGATTTATACGAAAAACCCCTCACTCTCACAGTTCAGCCGAAAGCTGCGGCTTGATGGGAGCTTGAGCGAGCAGATCGGCAAGAATCTCGCTTATTTCTTCACTACCGTCATTCTGAGAAATCCGGATACACACGGCTTAAATGAAGCAAATTTTATGTTTGACCGAAACGGAAACATCGCAAATCCGAACGGAGATGAATTAGTCTTCGATAAAAACCTCGGAGCTCTCCTCCCGGCCGGTGCGATCGGAAGCGGAGACGCGATTAAAGTAACGCCCGCGATCGCCAAAAAGCTGGCTGAAAAGGTGCAGGCCATGACCGAGGATTTGCGGACAATGAAAAAAGAAGCGCAGAACGCCTATCAGGAGCACGATGAAAAAATCGCCGAGCTGAAAACGGAATTTTACGGCCAAGTCGGACACGGCTTGTTTGATCAGCTTCAGGCACAGGATGTGACCAATACAATAGAAGATATTGCGCAATCCTACGATAAAGGCCCGATTTTTTATGACACTCAGGCTGAGCAGGCGTTTATTGATTCTTTGCAGACGGCGATCACGGACCTTGAAGAGATCGGCGGATTCTTACATACAATAGCGGATGACTTTAAAGAAAAAGATCACATGCTGGCAAACTGGTTACGTTTATAGGAGATGATTTTTATGACGACATTAGACAAGCTTCTGGAACAAAAAGATGATCCCATGAGGAAAATGCTGCAGCGGCAGATGCTGAAAACCGCCATGACGCAGGCAGCGGGGACAAAACTGGAAACAGTGCGCCGAACGCTTCAGCCAAAATTCGATTTAAACACATTGAAAGATGAATTAACTGAAGTTTATTCAGCCCTATTGAACAGCTTCGAAGGCAAGGCGCAAAAAGCTCTCGCACAGCGGATCAGTGAAAGTGCGCAGCTGATTGCCGGAGCTGAAAATAACAGAGACACATTCATTAACAGCTTCAAAACAAGGTAAACAAAAAAACCTCACAGATTGATTCATCTGCGAGGTTTTTAACTGTTACGCGCTCGGAGGGATTCGAACCCCCGACAGACGTGGTACCGGAAACCACCGCTCTATCCAACTGAGCTACGAGCGCACGTTATTTCAATCAGATACCTTTATATTATAATAAAGAAACGTGCAGAAAGCAATACTTTTTCAATGAAACGTGATTTACGGCGTATCGTGACAGGATTATGCAGCGTTCTCATGCAGCATAATCCCGCATCATATAACGGCTATTGGTTTGCGAGCAGACACGCCGCCGAAACGCTGCAATGTTTCAGCTTTTTTTCCAAATGTCTTTTAACGTCCAATAGGTGAATTCCTCAACCTTTACAGCGCCTTTCTCAGAAAACAGCTCAAGCCCCAATCTGCCCTCTTTCGGATAGATACGGCTTGTCATCGTTGCTTCTCCATGATTGGCGAATACTTCAATCGAAGACCTGTCAATAAATATTCGCAGCGCCAGCTTGCCGCTTGCATCCATCCGCACTCTTCTCACACCGTCTTTCGCTTTCCCCATCTTGGTGCAATCAAGTGTCAATTTTTTATCCGTTAGATTGTACTTAAGCACAAGTTCCTCTTCATCAAGGCCGCGAATTTTAATACCTGCCGTTTCGGCATCGCAATCGTTTACATCATACACGACTTGGACTTCCAGCAGCTCTTCGGATGTCTTTGCCGAGTAACTGCCTGAAACGGACCGGCCGGCACATTCCCGATATTTCATTTTTCGCAGCTGCTTGGTTTCTTCCACGGGATTCATCAAAAGTTTATGATCATCACGCAATGTCAGTTCCCGCGGCAGTGTCAAAGCACCGCACCATCCGTCCGCTTTTGTCGGCATCTCGGATTCCCACATATCCATCCAGCCGACGGCAATTCTGCGTCCTTTATCATCCAGTAATGTTTGAACGGCGTAAAAGTCATGGCCGTGATCCAGTTCTTTAAAAGCGCCGTGTGTAAATTTATTTGTTTCATCATTATAGTCACCAATTAAATAACCGGTTTGATGTAAATTTTTATAGGAATCACCGTCGGCTTCAATACCCTGTGGCGAAATTAGCAGGACATGTTTGCCGCCTAATTCAAAGAAATCAGGACATTCCCACATATAGCCGAGATGACCGTCACTTTGGGCGAGAACACCTGCGTATTCCCAATTACGCAAATCAGATGAACGGTATAAAATGACCCGCCCGACGTTTTCTTTTGTGGAATTGCCGACTACCATATACCAGTCTCCGCGATGCTTCCACACTTTCGGGTCGCGAAAATGGCGGGAGCTGTCTTCCGGCGGTTCCGCAATAACAGGGTTATCTTGAAGCTTTTCAAACACTGCACCATCTTGGCTGACAGCGATATTTTGAGTTTGATAGAAAAGGTCTTTCTCGGGGTCAATCATGTTATGCCCGGTATAGATTAAGACAAGTCTTCCACGATCATCGACCGCGCTTCCCGAAAAACAGCCGCTTTGATCAAATGCGTCGCCCGGCGCTAAGGCAATCGGCAAGTGCTCCCAATGAATGAGGTCTTTACTCTTTACATGCCCCCAATGCATCGGCCCCCAGTTCTCATCAAACGGATGATGCTGAAAAAAAACGTGGTATTCTCCCTTAAACTGAATAAGTCCGTTCGGATCATTGATCCAATTCGCCCGGGGCATAATATGGTACCCCAGCCGATATCTTTGTTTCACTTTACCCTCGGCTTTCTTCAAGGCTTCTTCCGCCTGCTGAATTCTATCCATTTGCGACATCCTCTCTATCCGATTTTTTGTAAATGCTGCACGCGCCTGCTGTTTTGTTTCGGGCCCAATAAAGTAAATATGGAGATGACGGTAAAACCAAAGACGACGATTCCCATGATGAGATAGGTTTGCCGGAACCCCGCACTGTCATATAATCCTCCCGCCAGCGGCGACAGAATCGACGCGCCTGCCTGAGATGCGAATTGGAAACCGACGAGATAAAGGACGGACGACAGACGCGTATCAAAATTGGCCGCCAAATATTTAAAAACGGCGATCAGCATAATCGGCAGTTCCAGTGCGTGGATGAGTTTCATTGATGAAATTCCTACTGGCTCAACTGCAATTCCGGACCCGACGATGCGGAAAGCCATTAAAAACCCCGCTAAAATCAAACTGTTTTTCGCTCCGAACTTATTGACGATAAAAGGCGCAAGAAACATCATGCCGGCCTCCAAAAATACCTGGAACGAATTAAGATAGCCGAATACTTGGTTGCCTATCGCCACTGAAGGAAATAAAGACGCATAGTAGATCGGGAACTGCTGATCATATACGCCGTAAATGCAGGTCACGCCGATAATGTACATCATAAAAAACCAAAAATCCTTTATTAAAAAGAGACGACCCACATCTTTTAACCGGACCGAATCCGCTCTGTTTTTCTCATGGTCGGTCATTTCGATTTTCACAGACATGATAATGGCCGTTAAAATGACGGCTGATACAGACGCAATCCAGAAGTTGATATTGGGATTGATATTGAAAAGCTGCCCTGCAAAAAATGCAGCGGCCGCCCAGCCCAGCGAGCCCCACATTCTTGATTTTCCATACTCGAATTGATATTTCCGGCTGACCTTTTCAATGTAAGTTTCAATCGCGCCTATCCCCGCTAAAAAAGCGGCACCCAAATACAAGCCTCCGACAGCCGCGCCAAGGAAGACGTTGTACTGCAGGAGCGGTCCATAGATGAAAATATAAAACGGACCTGTAAATAGGAGAAGAAAGCTGATCATAAACAATATCTTTTTCTTCAGCCCCAATTTGTCAGAGATAAAACCGTAAAGAGGCTGCATGCACAGGGCAAATACGGCATTTACAGAAAAGATAATGCCTGTCGCTGATCCGTTTAAATTGATTTCTTGCCCTAACCAAATCGCAAATAAAGAATAGCTGGAAGACCAAGTAAAAAAGAAAAAGAAAAAATAAGCACTCAGTTGCCAATACAGACTTTTTGCGCTTTTCATGTTCACCGCTCCTTTGATCGGACATGGATATTTCTTAATCTCCGTTCCCGAACTGCTTGCTGAGCCACGTACTTCCTACTTCTTTTTCAGCAGATTCATGCGAGTGTTTGGTAAGCGCTTTCTTTTTTGCCGCTGTTCGCCCCTTTCACTTTTGCGGCAGCAATATCCTTTTTTGTAAAGCACTTTCAAAAAGAATTGTATGTCAACCGGTTTCATATGTCAATCGGTTGACATATATTTTTCTGATTATTAAAACTAATCCTGCTCACATGAAAACAGACACATGGAGTTTCCTTGCACATGTCAGCCCGATTCTCTAAAATAGTGCGTGACGAGAATTGTAAGCCATTTCAGTAAAGCAGGAGGGCAAGGGAATGAAGCCTAACATTCATGATGTTGCAAAAATAGCGGGAGTTTCCTCTACAACCGTTTCGCGGGTATTAAATAACCGCGGCTATATCAGCGAAAAAACAAAAGAAAAAGTGTACAGGGCGATGGAAGAAATCAATTACTTTCCAAACGATCTGGCCCGCTCCTTATTCCGAAAACGAACCAATTTAATAGGGCTTATCATTCCGAACTCCAGCAACCCGTTTTTCGGCGAACTCGCCTTTCATATTGAAAGCATTTGTACGTCCATGGGCTACAAACTGCTGCTTTGCAACAGTTTACATCGGAAAGACAAAGAAGAAAAATATTTGGAAATGCTGATTAGAAACCAAGTGGACGGCGTCATCGCCGTGACTTATAACCGGGGAATTCTCAATTACCACAAGCAAAATCTGCCGATTGTCGCCATTGACCATTACTTATCGGACTCGATTCCCGTCGTCGGCTCAGACAATTATGACGGCGGAAAAAAAGCGGCGGAACTGCTGATCGAAAAAGAGTGCCGGCACATCGTCCATATCAACGGTCCGATTGAACTCACTACACCGGCAAACCTCAGAAGAAAAGCATACGAAGATGTCATGCATAAACACGGACGGCAGCCCATTACATACGAAGTGCCCTTTTATCAAGATTACCATGACATCATTTCAACATTATTTGATGAACAGCCTGACACCGATGGAATTTTTGCCAGCGATGATATCATGGCAGCCGCAGTTATGACCGAGGCTAAAAAACGGGGAAAAGACATCCCCAATCAATTAAAAGTGATCGGTTATGACGGCACCGAGACCGTTCAATCAATTCTGCCGGAATTGACAACCATCCAGCAGCCGATCGAATTGATTTCCAAAACAGCCATCGAGATTTTAGCTAAAGAAATTGAAGGCGAATTTGATGATATTCCGCCGGAAACGTATTTGCCGGTACGGCTTTTGGAAGGACGGACAACTTAATCAGGTGCGGTGCTGACGCGTCTGCGGTCTATTTCGAATGCCCCGGCCATATAATTTTCTCAAGCTCCGGGGGCGCGGTATAGGGCAGCTCGGCATACAGCAGCCTATTGACCATTGATCACTTCCATTTTCACTTTGCTGTTTGAACTTTTTGTTTTCTGGGAAAAATGGTTTTAGAAGAAAAGGTTGGCATTTTGGTCAGCGTTTTGTTTGACCTTTATTGACCAAAAATGTATCATGTAAATACATACTTACCTAAAAGGTGAAGGAGGAGCATTATGAATTTAATACCTACAGTCATTGAACAAACGAACCGCGGAGAAAGAGCTTATGACATTTACTCCCGTCTTTTGAAGGACCGTATTATCATGCTTGGATCTGCGATTGATGACAACGTTGCAAACTCCATCGTGTCACAGCTTTTATTCCTTGAAGCGGAAGACCCTGAAAAAGATATTTCCATTTACATTAACAGCCCTGGCGGATCAATCACTGCCGGTATGGCAATCTATGATACAATGCAGTTCATTAAACCGAAAGTATCCACGATCTGCATCGGTATGGCCGCTTCTATGGGAGCATTCTTACTTGCTGCCGGAGAAAAAGGCAAACGTTACGCGCTTCCTAACAGTGAAGTCATGATTCACCAGCCGCTTGGCGGAGCGCAAGGACAGGCGACTGAAATTGAAATCGCTGCTAAACGCATTCTCTTGCTTCGCGATAAATTAAACAAAGTGCTTGCTGAACGTACCGGCCAGCCGCTTGAAGTGATCGAGCGCGACACGGACCGCGACAACTTCAAATCAGCTGATGAAGCTTTAGAATACGGCTTAATCGATAAAGTGCTGACACGCAATACGGAAGACCAGAAGTAATATCCCGCCTGCAAGAGAGACTCAACCTCTTGCAGGTTTTTTTTATGCTTTCTCTTCATTCAAAAAAGTAATGAATGCTTTTACGACAGACAATTCTAACACTGAAGAATCATACATGAGCCACGTATCGCGTATCACAGGCTCGTTATTTTTATAGGAAAGCGCCAAGGTGTATAATTCATCAGAAGGCTGAAGACAGATTTCCGGCACAACAGAATAACCGAGGCCGTTTTTCACCATCTCTTTACAGGTTTCCTGCCTGTCTACCTCCATTGCAATGAAAGGCGGCTCGGAAAATTGATTATTCCACCATTTTTGAATCAAACTTTTCAAAGAAGCATCTGTTTGATAATAAATCATCGGCAATTTGGGAAGGTCCTCACTGTTGATTTCAGTTTTCGAAATAAGGTACAGCCTCTCTTCATTTAACAGTTGTTTTTCCCCTTGCCAATCATAATTTCCCCTCATAATCCCAAGGTGTACACCGGAATGATGAAGCAGATCCATAACCTTTGCACTCCATCCCGTATTGACGTGGAATTGAACAGACGGATACTGATCAGAAAACCGTTTCAGAATCGCCGGGAGCTTATACTGAGCAAAATTGCTCGAGACTCCTAATCTGAGAACCCCGCTGACTTCATGGCTCATATTGAGGATATCATCCTTCATTTTTCTGAATTCCCGCAGCATCTCTTTCGCATATTCAACGAGATATTCACCTTCTGAAGTGAATTCCATCCCTTTTTTTCTTTTATAAAAAAGGCGCACTCCGAATTGCGCTTCCAAGTTTTTGAGACGATAACTTAACGCCGGCTGCGTCATATATAACCGCTCTGCTGCCTTTGTCATATTTTTTTCTTCGAATAATGTTATGAGTACAACCCAATCCTTTTCATCCATATGAAATCCCCTCAAATATTTTTCTGCTATAGAATTTTCTCCTATTATAAAAGTTTTTTATTCAACTTTATAAAAATTATATGTTTTACTTATAATCCTCATTTATCATACGATATTTCCCAAGGGACCGGTACCTTTTTTCCACACAAAATGATGTAAGGATGAGACAGCATGGAAAAAGTTCCTGTAACCGTCATGAGAGGCGGCACCAGCAAAGGCGTTTTTATTCATCAAAAAGACATGCCAAACGATACAAACCTATGGAGTGATTTTCTTTTAGACATTATGGGGAGCCCTGACGAGAGACAAATTGACGGTCTCGGCGGCGGCCATTCTCTCACAAGCAAGGCAGCCATTATTAATAAATCCGCCAGAAAGGACGCAGATGTTGAGTATACGTTTGCTCAGGTCAGCTTGACTGACAAATTTACCGACTTCAAAGGCAATTGCGGAAATATTTCTTCTGCCGTAGGCCCTTATGCTATTGAGCAAGGGCTCGTTCAAGCGAAAGAGCCAGTTACAAAAGTCAGAATTTTAAACACAAACACACAAAAAGTGTTCATAGCAGAAGTTGAAGTCAAGAATGGAACATTTCATTACCAGGGGAACTGCTCGATTCCGGGGGTTCCGGGCACAGCTTCTCCTATTTATCTTTCATTTCACCAGGCTGAAGGAGCGGTGACCGGAAAGCTGTTTCCGACTGGTCAGCCTATTGATGTTCTCGATACACCGTATGGAAATATCGCGGTATCGATTATCGATTACGCCAATCCGCTTGTCTTTGTAAAAGCAGAGGACGCGGGGCTTACCGGCATAGAACTTCCGGACGAATATACACCGGATATACTTGAAAAACTTGAAGTGATCCGATCGATTGCAGCAGAGAAATGCAGATTCGCTTCAAGACATGAGGCTGCGGCAAAATCACCCGCCGTGCCAAAACTAACTTTAATCTCATCTCCAGCGGATTATATTGATACAAAAGGGATAAAGAGACATGCTCAAGAGATGGACCTTGTCATTCGTATGATGTCCATGCAAAAACCGCATCAAGCTTTAGCCATTACAGGGGCGGTATGTACGACCGCCGGCATGCTATTGCAAGATACATTATTATCTGAATTTTCATTCTCCGGCAAAACGATCCGCTTAGGGCATCCAAGCGGCATTTTAAAAACCGAAGCAGTTGCTGATCCGGCTGGAACAACGATTAAAGTAGTACGCACAGCAAGAAAAATCTCTGAAGGCTATGTGTTTACAAAGCAAAGTTACAACATGAATACGCTGAATCACATTGGTTAATACAAGCCTTCAGACAAGTCAAAGATAAACGGAGGAATACGAGATGATCAATGTAAACGCGTCTAATCGATTAAACAGACTGCCTTTTTCAAGAGCTCATCAAGCGGTGCTCGTTATCCTTTCATTCGCTTACTTTTTTGATTTTATCGATTTAAATACGTTTTCATATGCGGCGCCTTCACTTTTAAAGGAGTGGAATATATCCACTCATACCATCGCTTTTATCACGTCTGTCTCCTATTTCGGAATGTTTATCGGTGCCTCTGCCGGAGGATGGTTTTCAGACCGGTTCGGAAGGAAAAAAGGCTTAATCCTGGTTGTCACCTTTTTCTCTTCCTTCTCCCTCCTCTCTTCTCTGGCTTGGAGCCCTGAAATACTCGGTGTTTTTAGATTTCTTACGAGTTTAGGCATCGGCGCCACGACGATTGTGGCAAGTACGTATATCAGCGAATTTTTCCCATCCGCAACTAAGGGGAAATACCAGGCCATCTGTATTACAATCGGCATATGCGGAATTCCTGCCGCCGGCTGGGTGGCTAAAATGGTCGTGCCGGCCGCCCCTTATGGCTGGCGGTTTATCTTTCTTTTCGGAGCAATCGGTATTTTCTTTCCGCTGATCGCCAAAAAACTGGATGAATCCCCGAAATGGCTGGATACGAAAGGAAAAAGCGAACAAGCACACCGTATTCTGCTTGAGCTTGAGGCAAAGGCTGAAAAAGAAAAAGGTGAACTGCCTGAACCAGCTCCGGCTCTAAAAGGCCGACAAACCCCTGTAAAATCCGTTCCATATCGGACGCTATTTCAAAAGCCTTTAGCAGGAAGGACTTTTGTTTTGATGACGATGTGGGCAGCTTCCACGATTGCAATTCAAGGCTTCGGCACGTGGGTTCCGACCCTTTTGGTAAAAGAAGGCGTATCAATGGATGAGTCTATCGTATACGTCACTCTCGGTACGATCGGTGCCCCGCTGGGCGCTCTCATTGCGTCGCAAATCTCAGACCGTGTGGAACGAAAATGGGCCATTTCTGTTTTATCGTTAATGATTATGGCGCTTGGATTCTTTTACGGCATCAATCCTTTGCCGATGGTCATTGTCATATGCGGATTTCTCATGCACATGTTTGAACGTACTTTCAGTTCGATCGCATATGCCTATACGCCGGAATTATATCCGGTTGAAGCCAGGGCGTCTGGAAACGGCCTCACTTACGGCGTGGGACGTCTTGCGAATGTAGCCGGTCCCTTTGTCGTCAGTTTCCTGTATTCGGGATACGGATTTTTAAGTGTCTTCTTGTTCTTTACAGGCTGCTGGCTTCTTTGTGCACTGACAGTCGGTATATTTGGAATCGGTTCAAAAAAACAAACGATTGAGCAGGATGATATCATATCGGAAGAAACAATCGTGCAACAAAAGTTGTAAACGCATACACTATGCAAACCGCAAAAAACATCCATCTCCTCTGAGGAAATGGATGTTCTTCTTTCAAAACTATCCGCAGTCTCTTTCTCATCTTATTCTCATACATATGTCTTATCATCAAGAAAGGCGTGAGCGCAATGAAGTGGAGAAGACGGTCTTTTCCCAGAAAGAAAAGGTATTTTATGGGCGGAGAACTTTCCGATCAGGATGGATTAGATGCAAGCTACGAACAATCTTCCTTCAGAGCAGTTGATGCCGAAACATATTTCAGGCCCTCTTGTCTTCCTGTCCTGAACACAGCAATTGAAAGTTCCTTTTTTGATCCTTATATTGATAAGCCTGTGAAAAGCATTCATCTGCCCCAATCCCTCTCTTTGGCTCCGGACAAAACGATCTTACATTATTTTAGTGTTTTACGTGAAGCCGAAAATCTTACGCGCGAAAAAGCCGGGGGATGCGGTACAGTCGGCCAGGCACACATTCCCTTTCCGCTGGCCTATGCCTTTTTCACCCCGTCCTATCATAAGAAACATTCCTACAAAGCTTTTCTTGCCTCATTCGAAGGTATTGGCCAGACCCATCTGATTAAATTGAACCGGCTTGAAGACTTGCGATATTTCGTTGAGATCGAAACCATTCAAGGTTCAAATCAAAACGTCACGTTTTTCGCTTATTATCACGGCGTTGTCCAGCTGGAAAAACATAATGGACGATTTCAGATCGGACGAATGACTTGGTATGGCGAAGATTTTTTGTGTGCCGCTTATCATTTGTGGCAGCACAATGCAGAAAGCAGCCTTGATATCAAATTCGGCAAATGGTGCAAGCTTATTAAAAAAAGATGGCCTGTCCGGCAGAATGGTTATGTCAAAACAATTGACTTTGACGGAACAGACGGCCATCATTATCGTTTTGTCTATTTTCAGCTTACGAATGATACAGATAGGTTAGCAAAACAACTGAGAAAAAACAGCTCCGGCCAATGGGAGCAGATTCATATTGATCCTGATGACTGCTTATAGAATCTCCCTTTACACTTCCCGCCATTTCTTATCTAAAATCGGGTATGTGTACTGATTCATCTGTTCAATCAGCTCATCCGGACGTGATGATGTATGAATCAATTGAAGATGAGACTCATTGGAAAAGCCTTCTTTTATACTGTATTTGACCATATTGATCAGCGGTTCAAAATAGCCGTTTACATTATAAAGTCCGATCGGTTTTTGATGAATGCCGATCTGGGTCCAGCACAGCACTTCAAACAATTCTTCATATGTTCCGAATCCGCCGGGCATGGCAATATAGCCGTCAGCCAGCTCACTCATTTTCGCTTTCCGCTCATGCATGCCGCTGACTTCAATCAGCTCCGTCAGATTCTGATGAACAATCTCTCCGCTGAACAGTCCGCTCGGCATGACACCGACAGCTTTTCCGCCGCCTGCCATTAACGCATCGGCAACGGTTCCCATAAGACCGACCCGTGAACCGCCGTAAACAAGGCCGATTCCCTGCTCCGCCATATATTCACCGAGTTCGGCCGCTTTGCGTTTGTACTCTTCATTTACCCCCGGGTTTGACCCCGCAAATACACAAATGGTTTTCATTTTTTCATCTCCGCATCTATATATGTACATCAAAAAATCAAAACACACTATATATTGTCCCATCTCTATATGATAATATCAATAAGAATCATACAGGACATAAGGAGTGTTTCACATGCAGATGGCTGAAACGGAACAATGGATGAAAGACTTTTACGAAAAAAGAGGATGGACGGAATACGGGCCATTTATCAGAATCGGCTTTTTAATGGAAGAAGCGGGTGAGCTCGCCCGGGCGGTAAGAGCATATGAAATCGGGAGAGACCGGCCGGATGAAAAGGACGCGACACAGGCTGAACGCAGGCAGGAGCTGATTGAAGAAATGGGTGATGTCCTCGGAAACCTCGCCATCCTCGCCGATAAGTACGGGATCACCTTAGAAGAGGCGATGAAAGCCCATCAGGAAAAACTGATCAAACGCTTTGAAACCAAATAAAAACACGGCCTGTCCGTTTTTTTCTTGGACAGGCCGCGCCTGAATTTATCCCGTTATCTCGTCCTGATGTTCAAAGAAGTGCTGTTTTCCGATTTTATGGAACAGCCCCGTTTTACGGATCAGCTCCCTCGGCTGTGATTGCAATCCGACGATCATCAATCTGCCGTTATGGCGTTTGATCCGATTCATCACATTCCCCAGCACCGCTTCTGCGGAGGTATCCATGTAATGCACATTATTCATCAGCAGAATAAGCGTCTTCGGCTTTTCCTGAAGCCTCTCCAGCAATGACGATTCCAATGAATCAATGGAACCGAAAAACAGCGGCCCTTCAATGGAATATGTGCTGACGGATGAATCATTTTTCACCGATTTGACGGCGGCATGCGGTGTTTTGATGCTTGTCGATTCGCTCATTTTCCTGATAAAGAAAACAAAAGCGAGCACGAGACCGGCGGAAACGCCGATGATTAAATCAAACAGAACCGTCAGCAAAAAGGTAACCGCCAGCACGAATGAATCAGTGTTTTTCAGCCGCATCATATTGGCGACTTCCCTCCGCTCGCTCATGTTCCAAGCCACAACCATCAACACCGGCGCCATGCTTGCCAGCGGTACATGAACGGCAAGCGGTGCGAAGACGAGCAGGACGAGAAGGACGGTGACTCCGTGGACAATACCGGAAATCGGAGAAACTGCGCCGTTTTTAATATTTGTGGCGGTCCGCGCAATCGCTCCCGTTGCCGGTATGCCGCCGAAAAGCGGCGCGGCCATATTGGCGATGCCCTGCCCGACAAGCTCCCTATTGCTGTCATGCCGTGATCCTTTCATATTATCCGCGACCATCGCTGATAAGATGGACTCAAGTCCGCCGAGAAGCGCAATGATCAGAGCCGACGGAAACATCATAATCATGTTATCAATGGAGAAATCCGGAAGCTGCAAAGCCGGGAGCGACCTCGGAATTTCTCCGTAAGCAGAACCGATTGTCGCCATCCTGTCAGGAAAAAACACAACCGCCGCGGCTGTAGATACAAGCAGCGCCACAAGCGCGCCGGGAATCTTCGGCATCAGCCTTGCTGATAACAGCAAAATGGCCAAAGCGATACCGGCGATGAAAATGCTGTACAAATTAAAGGTTTCGAGCTTCTTGCCGATCTCCGCAATGTTGAGGATAAAGCTTTCATGCTTTTGAACATTGCGCAGACCGAGAAAATGGGCAATCTGCTCCGAGAAGATCAGCACCGCGATTCCGGCCGTAAATCCGACGATCACCGGCTTCGGCACGAATTTCATAATCTTCCCGAGTTTAAATACGCCGAACAGGACGAGCATCACGCCTGCCATAAAACCGGCTACAAGTAAATTCTCAAAACCATACTGCATCACAATGGCAAATAAAATGGGAACAAACGCCCCCGTGGGCCCCCCGATCTGATACTTAGAGCCGCCCAACAGTGAAATCAGAATTCCGGCCACAATAACGGTATAAAGCCCGTATTCCGGACCGACCCCCGAGGCGATGGCAAAAGCCATTCCCAGAGGAATTGCTACAATCCCAACCACAATTCCCGCGATCAAGTCTTTCTGAAATTTCTGCAAATTGTATCCCTGATATCTGCCGGAAAATTGCATCGTCAGCTGCATCCCCCTTTGACCGTTTCATAACCGTCAACGACAACATCCAGCGTCCCCGTCCCCGGATCGATCACAAGCCCGTGCACAGGCACCTCTTCAGGCAAGAGCGGATGATGCCTGACCATATTCACGCTGTGTGCCACGCTTTCTTCAACGCTGTGAAAACCGGTCAGCCATGTTTCCAAGTCGACTCCCGCATGCTCAAGAAGGCTGAGACATTTCTCCTCCACGCCGCGATCTTTTGCTTTATTTAATATGGAAGCATTTAACCCCGACATTCCGCACTCGCGGTGCCCTACGATACAGACTTCCTCAGCTTCCAGTTCATAAACGGCAACCAAAATACTCCGCATGACACTTCCAAATGGGTGAGAAACAATGGCCCCCGCGTTTTTTATGATTTTGGCATCACCGTTTCTGAGTCCCATCGCCTGCGGCAGAAGCTCCGTCAGCCTTGTATCCATACAGGATACGATGACAAGCTTTTTTTTCGGGAATTTTGTCGTTTGGTAAGGCTCATATTTCCTTTCTTGGACAAACTGCTGGTTGTGCTCCAAAATGCTTGATAAAGAAACCATTTTTCTAATCATCTCCCATCCGATTGTATTGCAAGCCTTCTTACCCAGCTTACAGTAAGGAATTATAGCACAGAAAAAGGCGTGGAAAAGGCTTTCAAAAAAAGACACGATAATTTAACTGTAAATTCAGATTATATTCATTTATATCTTTCAAAAATAATAAAATTTATCTTTATACCAACCTATAAAGCTTTTGAAAGCAGCCGTTTCGCTCATTCTGCCTTCAGAAATATAGGCGGATTCTGTTATGGTTTGGGGGAAATACCTTTTCCTCTTTTCATTTTAAGTTCAAAAGAACCAGAAATTTATTCAAATGTGTTTGAATATTTCTCACTTTACCGCTTCTCTTTTATAATAAAATAGAGAAGAAAGACAAAGGAGGAGAAGCCCGTTGAAACCATATGTATTCATCGCGAAACCGATACCGCCGGAAGTCGAACAAATGATAGGCGAACATTGCCGCTATGACATCTGGAAAGAAGATACCATTTCAAAAGAAGAACTGTACGAAAAAATGAAGGATGCTGAAGGCCTGCTGACATCCGGAACGGCGATTGACAGTGATTTACTCGATCACGCGCCGAAGCTGAAGGTCGTCAGCAATAATTCAGTCGGCTACGATAATTTTAATATAGAAGA
Source organism: Bacillus sp. FSL K6-2819 (assembly GCF_038008305.1). Taxonomy (NCBI): domain Bacteria; kingdom Bacillati; phylum Bacillota; class Bacilli; order Caryophanales; family Bacillaceae; genus Bacillus; species Bacillus sp. FSL K6-2819. The sequence continues at coordinate 3,365,247 of NZ_JBBOYV010000001.1, forward strand.
AATGAAAAAACGCGGGGTCGTCGGCACGCATACGCCATACACCTTGGACGACACTGTTGCTGATCTGGCTTTTTCATTAATCCTGTCTTCCGCCAGACGGGTTGCCGAATTGGATCGATTCGTCCGCGCCGGCAAATGGGGAACTGTTGAGGAAGAATCCCTTTTCGGTATGGATGTCCACCATCAGACGTTAGGAATTATCGGCATGGGCAGAATCGGTGAACAAGCCGCCAAACGGGCAAAATTCGGCTTTGATATGGACGTGTTATACTATAACCGCAGCAGAAAACCGGATGCTGAGAAAGAGCTTGGCGTTACATATGCCGACTTAGACACACTGCTGAAAACGTCAGACTTTGTGCTGTTAATTACGCCGCTTACTGACGAAACGTATCATATGATGGGAGAACGGGAATTCAGACTGATGAAAGATACGGCATTTTTCGTCAATATTTCCCGGGGAAAGACGGTTGATGAGAAAGCGCTCATCCGCGCATTGCAGGAGGGCTGGATAAAAGGCGCCGGTTTAGATGTGTTTGAAAAAGAGCCGGTCTCAGAAGACAATCCGCTTTTACAGCTGGAAAACGTCACATTGCTTCCGCATATCGGGTCAGCAACGGCTAAAATCCGCTTGAATATGTTCACACAAGCCGCTCAAAACATGATTGACGCCGTATACGGAAGAACGCCGAAAAACCTTACTAAGGAATTTCAATAAGAAGAAAAATCCCGGTTGGTTCAGCCGGGGTTTATTTTTCGCTAGATAAAAAGTACTATTTTTAAATTCTTTCTATTCCTTTCTTTCGTTGCTGATACAATGAAAAGGAATCAGCTTCACATGATGAAAATGGGAGGTATTGCTTTGAAAAAACGATTATCGTGGATTTCCGTTTGTTTACTGGTGCTTGTCTCCGCGGCGGGGATGCTGTTTTCAACAGCTGCCAAAACGGAAACATCTTCTCACAAGGCACACACAGAAGCACAGGTTATCAACACGTTTGACGGGGTTGCGGATTATCTTCAGACATATCATAAGCTACCTGATAATTACATTACAAAATCAGAAGCACAAGCCCTCGGCTGGGTGGCATCAAAAGGGAACCTTGCAGACGTCGCTCCGGGGAAAAGCATCGGCGGAGACATCTTCTCAAACAGGGAAGGCAAACTCCCGGGCAAAAGCGGACGAACATGGCGTGAAGCGGATATTAACTATACATCAGGCTTCAGAAATTCAGACCGGATTCTTTACTCAAGCGACTGGCTGATTTACAAAACAACGGACCATTATCAGACCTTTACAAAAATCAGATAACGAAAAAAACGGCTTCCCTGCGGGAGGCCGTTTTTTTCAGCTTTACATAAAGTGTGTAATAAATTTTTCTTCAAACTCTGATCGGTCAATTTCACTTTTTTCCGCCGGGCCATCGTGTTTTTGAATCGTTACATTGCGTTCAGACAGAACCATGTGCCCCTCCGGCGTCCGCTTAGAAGCAAGCAGGCGTTTATTGAATGGAGACCGCTCATGTTCAAAGATCGTTTGTTTCATGGCCTTGAGGTCCTTTTCACCGATTTCTTCAAGTGAAAATGCGTAACCTGTCTGCCAGCCGTCCCCTTTGTTCATTTCAAGCACGTGTGTCCCGAATTCCGTTTGTTCTTTTCTCACACGAAACGCTCCGGCGGCAGATACCGCCTCGGCGCCGGACAGCGGAACGGGCTGCATAGCGAGATTGAGGCCGAAGCCTGTATCAGCGATATATTCATTTCCTTCGGCGGAAAGAAGCACGGCCGCATGTGTGCCGGGCAGCTCCCATCCGTTGTTCCAAACCGTTCCGCGGATCAATTTGACGTCAAATCCGGCGTCCTTCAGTATGAAATAAAGCAGTCCGTTCAAGTCATAACAAAGTCCGCCATGAGGCTCTTTCACCATATGCCGCCACAGTCCTTCTTTCGTGACGTCATATTCTTTTTTGGACAAAACCGCGCGATTTTCAAACGGAAACCGATACGCGAGCGCTTTTAAAAATTCGGGCAGGGTGCTGAAATCGAGTGACTCCTTTTCCCATCCTATCGTTTGATAACAATCTTTCAGGAACTCATTCATCGTTCCGTCCTCCTTACAAAGCGCTTACACTTCTTCCTGCACGTAAGCGGACAGCTTTTCAAGCGCTTCCTTTTCATCCTCGCCTTCAGCGATCAGAGTGACTTCCGTCCCCGTGCTGACCGCCAGGCTCATTAACCCCATAATGCTTTTGGCATTCACTTTCTTGCCGTTTTTCTCAAGAAACACATCTGATGTAAAGCGATTTGCCTCCTGTACAAACAATGCAGCGGGACGCGCCTGCAATCCCGTCTTTAAACGCACTTCCACTTTCTCCTGAACCATAAGATCTCCCCTTTTCTGTACGGTTATTTCAAAGTGATGCTTTGTCCTGTACGCAGCTGTTCTGCGATTTCATCGAGCTTTCTCAGCCTGTGATTGATGCCGGATTTGCTGATTTTCCCGCTTGCAACCATTTCCCCAAGTTCTTTCAGCGTGACTTCCTGATAATCAATCCGCAGCTGCGCAATTTCGCGAAGCTTTTCCGGCAGCGCTTCAAGACCGATCCGTTCATCAATGTATTTAATATTTTCCACCTGTCTGAGCGAAGCCCCGATGGTTTTGTTTAAGTTGGCTGTTTCACAATTTACGAGGCGGTTCACTGAGTTTCTCATATCTCTGACAATCCGCACATCTTCAAAGCGCAGCAGTGAATTGTGGGCGCCGATGACATTCAGAAATTCGGTGATTTTTTCCGCCTCTTTTAAGTACGTAATATAGCCTTTTTTCCGTTCAAGCGTTTTGCTGTTCAGATGAAATTCATTCAGCAGCGCGCATAATGAATCGTTATGTTCCTTATAAAGCGAAAAGATTTCCAAGTGGTATGACGATGTTTCGGGATTATTCACAGATCCCCCCGCCAAAAACGCCCCTCTCATATAAGAACGTTTGCAGCACCGTTTCGCCACCAGTTCCTCAGAAATATTCCGTTCAAATACAAAGTTCTCTCCGAGGATTTTCAATTCCTCCAGAATCAGCTTTGCGTTTTCAGAAAAGCGTACAATATAAACATTGTTTTTTTTCAGCCGCATTTTTTTTCTGACTAACAGTTCGACCGATACATCATATTGTTTCTTCAGCAATGTATAAATGCGGCGGGCAATCGCCGCATTTTCGGTTTGAACGTCAAGCACGAGATGGCGGTTTGAAAATGACAGTGAACCGTTCATCCGAATCAGAGCGGACAGCTCCGCCTTGGCGCAGCAGTCCTTTACTTCCAGATTCGTCAGTTCTTTTTTTGTTTCCGATGCAAATGACATATGAGCCACCTCATTTCAAAAGACCTCTAGTCCCTTAATAAATCAACGAGAAGAGAAGCCACTTTATGTGTATCGTGACGGATTACGCCATTTTTATACGTGATAATCTGGTCCCTGATGACCTCAAGCCCCATGGCTTTCAGCTTTTCAACGTTAAATTCAACGGGCCGGGCCAGCTCTTTCGCATATTTGCTTTTGATTTCGTCAGGGATATCTTCATTATTGATTAAAATCGTGTCGATAAACGGCTGCTCCATATGATCGTTCAGCGCCTTAACATGGTCGGCCGCGCTGTATTGAAGCGTTTCACCGGGCTGGGTCATGACGTTGCAGATATATACTTTTTTGGCCGCAGCCTTGACGACTTCCTCGCCGATTTTCGGCACGAGCAGATTCGGAAGAATGCTTGTGTACAGGCTTCCCGGACCGATAATGATTAAATCGGCCTGGCGGATTACCTCAATCGTTTCCGGCAGCGGATCAATTTTTTCAGGCGTAAGGAACACCCGTTTAATGCGCTGGCCGTAAGAAGGGATTGTCGATTCTCCGGAGACGACCTGCCCGTCCTCCATTTCGGCGTGAAGAACGACACTGGTATTGGCAGCCGGCAGCACTCTGCCGCGGACATTCAGCACCTTGCTCATTTCGGTGACAGCATGAAAAAAATCACCGGTTATATTTGTCATTGCTGCCAAAATCAAATTGCCAAGCGAATGTCCGGTTAAATCGCTTCCTTTGTTGAAACGGTGCTGAAACAGATTTTCAACGAGCGGCTCAACATCTGACAAAGCGGCCAGTACGTTACGGATGTCACCCGGCGGCGGAATTTGAAGTTCATCCCGCAGACGGCCTGAACTTCCGCCGTCATCAGCAACTGTCACAATCGCCGTAATATCAACGGGCTTATGCTTTAATCCCCGAAGCAGCACGGACAGACCCGTTCCGCCGCCGAAGATTGCGATTTTCGGCTTCTTATTCATTTCCGGCTTCTCTTTTCAATGTCCCGGTGAGTGACATGAGTATAGAAATCCTTTTTAAAATAATCAGCCAGATACTCAGCGAGTGTAACGGAGCGGTGCTGGCCGCCCGTACAGCCGATCGCGATGACAAGCTGGCTTTTTCCTTCACGCTTATAGGACGGAAGCATAAAGCTGAGCAGATCAACAAGCTTTTCGATAAACTTTTGGGTTTCGTTCCACTTCATCACATAGGATGACACTTCCTCATCTTTCCCCGTAAGCGGCCTCATGCTTTCAATGTAGAACGGATTCGGCAGAAACCTTACATCAAACACGAGGTCGGCATCTATCGGAAGGCCGTATTTGAAACCGAATGACATCACGTTCACTGTAAATGTTTCACCTTGGTTCGTGGCGAAATGCGCCACGATTTTTTCACGCAGATCACGCGGTTTCATATCCGATGTGTCATATATCAGCTGAGAACGCCCTTTCAATTCTTCAAGCAGCTGGCGTTCCAGCGCGATTCCTTCAAGAGGAAGCCCCGTAGCGGCCAGCGGATGAGAACGTCTCGTTTCTTTATATCTCGTCACAAGGATGGAATCCTTAGCGTCTAAAAAGAGAATGCGCGGTGTAATCCACGGATTTTCCGCCATTTCATCCAGCGCCTCAATCAGCCTGTCAAAAAATTCACGTCCCCGCAGATCCATGACAAGCGCGACCTTGCTCATTTTTGAACTTGATTCTTTCATCAGCTCCAAAAATTTCGGCAGCAAGGAAGGCGGCAGATTGTCGACGCAAAAATAGCCGAGATCCTCAAAGCTTTGGATGGCGACGGTTTTCCCCGCTCCAGACATTCCCGTTATAATGACGAGCTGAATATCATGATTTTCATTCACACTCATCTTTCTCCCCCCTGCGGTCTTTCTTTTATTTGATGAGCTGCGGATCTAAACGATAGCTGAGCAGCTCGAAGTCCGGCGTATACGTAAAGGTGCCGTGCAAAAGCCCTTGGCCCTTGATCATAAAATCAAGAATATGCCCGTCTCCGGGTGCCATCGGAAGGCTGTGGATATCTTTTACGTCATGCCACTTCAGAACGCCTTCCTCTGATTCAGCGACATTCCGTCCCGTATAGGAATCGGCGACAAAAGTAAACATCATCCACTCTGACACGATTTGTTCCTGTTCCTTAATAATAAAGGTAAACACGCCTTTTAACTGCGGATTTAATATATAAATACCCGTCTCTTCTCTGTACTCTCTGATGACGGAATCTCTGACTGATTCGCCGCTCTCCATCTTCCCGCCGGGCGCGACCCACCAGCCCCGTCTCGGCTTTTGGAGAAGGAGAACCTGGTCATCTGCCTGCAGCACACAATTTGTCACTCTTTGCACAAGTACGTCACCTAACCTTCTCAACAAATCATCGTCTCTTCATTATACCGTTTCGGCATGTCTCTCACAATGCAGAGACACCGACATCCTTTTCTTTTATTTGACAGAAAACCAAAAATCGCAAAAAAAGGGCACGGATACTGAAATCCGTGCCAAGGTGTATTCATATAAAAAGGGGGTCAATTACTACATTCATCTTAAAACATCAGTATTTCACCCGTGTTACAGCGGAATTAAAACCCAGTAACGATTCAAAAACTGAACATTACAGTGATGATTAAACGGTTTTGAGCGTCTCCTGAAGCTCTTCCACATAATGCTGAACGCTTTGAGCCGCAATACTTCCGTCACCTGTCGCCGTTACGATCTGGCGGAGTGATTTTTCACGGATGTCTCCAGCGGCGAAAATGCCGGGAACTTTTGTTTCCATTTGATCATTTGTTTCAATGTAGCCCTCTTCATTTGTGATGCCCAAGTTTTCAAATGGTTTAGAAAGCGGAAGCATGCCGATATAAATAAAGACGCCGTCAGCTTTGAATTCTTCCTCTTCTCCCGTCACAGTATCCACAAGCGTAAGTCTGCCGACTTTTCCGTTTTCTTCATGAATTTCTTTTACGGTTTTATTCCATTTGAAATCAATTTTCTCGTTGTCAAAGGCACGCGCCTGGAGAATGCTTTGCGCACGCAATTTATCGCGTCTGTGAACGATGGTGACTTTTGAAGCAAAGCGTGTCAGATAGACGCCTTCTTCCACGGCGGAGTCTCCGCCGCCGACAACGACAAGCTCTTTATTTTTAAAGAATGCGCCGTCACATACTGCACAGTACGATACACCGCGGCCGCCAAGTTCTTTTTCACCGGGAACGCCGATCTTTTTGTATTCCGCTCCGGCAGAAATCACGATGGCTCGCGCTTTAAATTCTTTTGAACCGGCTTTGACTGTTTTATATTCTTTGCCGTCAACAATTTCTTTAATATCGCCGTACGCATATTCCGCACCGAATTTTTTCGCATGTTCAAACATTTTATTTGAAAGTTCAGGGCCGAGAATGCTTTCAAAACCCGGATAGTTTTCAACATCCTCCGTGTTGGCCATCTGGCCGCCCGGAATTCCTCTTTCGATCATTAATGTGGATAAATTCGCTCGTGATGTGTAAACAGCAGCGGTCATCCCCGCCGGACCCGCGCCGATAATGATCACATCATAAATTTTTTCTTCTGACACCATGATTCACTCCTTTTCGAAATGGGGCACCCCCTATATGAATAAGAATCCCCATCAATCGTATTCCTTACCCATATCCTATAAAATCTGAGAGCGATTCGCTATTTTTTTGCTCATTTTTCTAAGAAACCGTGATTAGGCAGCTCCTGCCCCGGGTATACAAATAAAGAAAGAGCCCTCCGGGATGGAAGGCCCTTGTGTTATTCATTATTGCACGACACGTCTTACATTGCCGTTGAATGCTTTTTTCCAGTAAGGGTTGCTCATTGAATCAATAGATACACCATGTGATGTATTATCGTTCAGGAACGTTCCGTTACCTAAGTAGATGCCGACGTGGCCGTTTGTTTTATACGTATTGAAGAATACTAAGTCTCCGCGTTTCATGTCAGACGCGCTGACTGCTTTACCTCTTCCGATTAGCGTATCTGTGTTTGTTCCGCTTGCAGGTCCGAGGTTAACGCCCGCGTTAGCGAAAGCCCAGCGTACAAATGAAGAGCAGTCAAAAATACGGTTGTTGATATCAGATTGCGTGCGTCCGCCGCCGAATTTGTACGGAGATTGACCCACAAGGCTTGATCCTACGCTGATCGCGCCTTCAATACCGCCTGAATTTGAAATAACAGATCCGTCAGAATCATCTGAACCGCCGCTGTTATGAGATGATCCGCCTGAATTGCTCGGTTTGCTTGAGCTGTCAGATGAATCGGATGTTTCAGTTGAAACAGCCGCTTTTTTCACAGTTTTAACCGCAGGTGCCGGCTGGCTGTCATCTTTTTGGTTTTGGTCTTCAGAGGCTTTTTGCGCTTCTTCCTGTTTTTTGATCAGGGCAGCTGCTGCAGCCTGCTCTTCTTTAATGCGCTTCTGTTCTTTTTCAGTGTCAGCTTTTTCGTTTGCAAGCTGTGACGCTTCTTTTTTCAGATCAGAGATAGCGGAAGCCGCTTTTTTCTGACCGTTTTTCGCTTCGTCGAAAAGCTTGTCTTTCTGATCAAGCTGTTTGTTCAGGTCTTTTTGCATAGACTCTAACTTCGCAAGATCATCTTGGACTTTTTTAAGCTTCACGTTAAGTTCAGCTTCAGCATCTTCGAGTTTCGCTTTATCCTGCTCCTGCTGTTTGATCAGGTCTTTATCCGCATCAACGATAGAAGATACCGCAGTCGCACGGGAAATGAAATCTCCGAAGCTTGTCGCTCCTAAAAGAACGTCAATGTATCCTTGAGAACCGCCGTTTTCCTGTAAAGAACGAACGCGTTTTTTCAGGATTTCATTGCGTTTTTCAATGCGCGCTTCTGTTTCTTTGATTTCTTTTTTCAAATCAGCGATTTGCTTTTTCGTTTTTTCGTTTTCAGCTTTTTTATCTTCGATTTTATTACTTGTATCCAACGCTTTGGCGTTAATGTCTTTCAGTTCTTTTTCAATCTTAGCCTGCTTGTCCTGAAGCTTAGATAATTCCTTTTCTTTCGCTTCGAGGCTTGAAGCCACCTCAGATTGCTTGCTTTCGATTTTTGCTTTTTTGCTGTCTAATGTTTCCGCCGATGCAGTTTTTGTAAACGGGATCAAAAAACTGCTTGTCCCGATGACGGAAGCCAAACCAAGTGTTAATAAACTCTTTTTCACTTTTTCTTTCCTCCCTTTTACTTTAAAACCTGTTCTCATTTGGAATTCTATTATGAACATCAAAGTTACGCTCCCTCACATACCGTGAGGCTGATGATTTTTATGTATGAATCTTTGAAACTGGTTAATTGGTATAGATTATACAGCACATGTAAAAAAAACTAATCTCTTATGTACGAGAATCATTATACCATCATGTTTCGACAATTTTTATTACAGTTATATTTCAATGTGATTGCAAAATTCATCATTTGCAAAATAAATGATGATTGCGGTCTGTTTTTGATTCAAAAAGCAAAAAAATACGTATGAAAATCTCTTTTTTCGGCAGTAAAGTTCTGTTTTATCACTTTCTGATAAAAAAAGAACCGACTCTTTATATAGAAAGAATCGGTTTTATTCTAATATATCATCTATTTGTCTGATGTATTTTGAGAGTGTTGCCGCGGATATACCGTAAACGGCGGCGGTTTCTTTTTTCGTCGTTTTTTCGCCGTTTGCTTCCTTCCATACGTATGCAATGGCTGCGGCCCATGCCCGCTCATTCTGTACGGCAGCAGCAGCGCGGATGTGCTGAATAACGTGAAAAACCCAGCAGCTCATGACGTCAGTCTTTAAACTGTCGGCTTCCGCTTTCTCCAGCAGCTTGACCGTCCGATACGTGAACAAAGCATCACGGGAGACGCCTGAAGCGCCTTTTTCACCGGAAAGCAGCAGTCTGACGAATTCCTGTTCAAACGGCGTAGCGGCTCGTTTTGCAGCCAGAACTTTTTCAAGCTGGTGCCGCTCTCCTTGAGCGCTGCTGATATAATAGGCGGCGAGCCGCTGTTCAAGTGAAGCAGGCAGCGGTTCCTGCCGCTCCGCCCAAGGCGCGGGGCGGTCTGATTCGGGAAATTCAGTTTCGGCCTTTCTCCAAATGGTTTCGGCAAATTCTGTACGGCCTGTCCCGTATGCTGAGGCGGCAAGCCAGTAATAAAACGTGTCGTCGCCTTCAAATCCGCTTTTGTATAGAGAACGGAGCCACTTATAGCCAAGATCATGTCTGCCGACAAGCGCAAGCGTCGCCCCCAGCTTGTAACGCTGTTCGAATAATATCGGATACACATTGGCGAGCCTTTCGCTCAATTCTCCGACTTTTTCATCTTCCCTCTCGTAATAGCAGAATACAAGGTAGTTGCACAGGGCGTGGAGATTGCCTTCGTTTTTCTCAAGCACTTCAAATACCGTCTGTTTCGCTTTTGTTACATTGCCTGAGTAAAAATAAGCGAGCGCCAGGTTGTTGTATGCGGACCAAAGCTCGGGGTAATCGGCTGTAATCTCTTCAAGCATGACAACCGCTTCATGAAGCTGGCCGCTCTCAAGAAGCGCTTTTGCCCGGTCCTGCCTGATCAGCAGTTCATCTTGGTCATAGAGCGATTCGTTTTCACCCGCTTCGCCGAAATCCAGAAGCTCCATCAGGTTTTCAATCTCTTCGCTGAATTCTCCGTCCGGATCGGCATCAGAATAAGCCGCCGCTTCTTTGTATGCTTCCTGAAAGAGCCCCAAATGCGCGAAATTATTCGCTTTAAAATAATGACACTCGGGCATTTCTTCTTTCAGGTTCACCAAAATAAAGTCGAACAGCTCATTTGACTGCTGGTAGTGCCCCATTTCAGAATAAATGACGGCCAGCCGGGACAGCATTTCGGAATCATTCGGTTCGAGATGAACGGCTCGCTGAATCAGTTTGCTGGCCCGTTTTAAATTCCGCTCTTTATATGCTTTTAAGCCTTTATGAAAAAAATATTGTCCATCCTGAAGCAGCTGGACAATTTGTGCGTGCTTTTTATGTTCAGAAGTGTGTTTTCCCACAAATACCCTCCGTTTTATACGTATTACCGTCAGTAGTATACCATAAAACGGTTTCGCCTCAATAGTTCAAAAGACAGGATCGGCTTCGTTTTTTACTGGCTGGTTCGACCAGATTTTAGCTGTTTGTTTCATGAGGGTCGGCAGGAAGAATGACGCGGAAAAGGGTTCCTTCGCCGCGCTTGCTTTCAACCTCTATCGAACCGCCGTGCAGCTCAGCGATTTTTTTGGCGATGGACAGGCCGAGCCCGCTTCCCCCCGCGTTTCTCGCTTTATCCGCTTTATAAAACCGTTCAAATACGCGCTCTGCCTGCTCAGGCTCCATTCCGATTCCGTTGTCGGCGATTTCGATGGCCGCAGCCTCCGGCAAATCTGTAATTTTAACGGATATGCGGCCTCCTTCTCCGGTAAATTTCACAGCATTGTGAATGAGATTCATCCAGACTTGGCTGAGCAGCGCTTCATCTCCGTACACATACGACTCCTGTAAATCAATGAGAAACTCAATCTGTTTGGCGGACCACTCTGGCTCACAAGTCAATATGGTGCGCCGCAGCTGTTTGTCAATGCGGAACGGTTTTTTTTGTATCGGTTCGGTCTGACGTTCGAGTGCGGTGAGCTTCAGCAGATTTTCACTGATTTTTGATAATCGTTCTGTTTCTGTCTCGATGATGTGTAAGTAGCGCCCCCGCTCCTCATATGATAAATCCGGTTTTTTTAAGAGGTGCGCATAGCCCTTTAATGAAGTAAGCGGGGTTTGAATTTCATGGGAAACGTTTGAAATAAATTCTTGTTTCAGTTTTTCCATTTCACTCAGTTCCGCGGCGAGTGTCGACAGTTCATCAGCCAACTTCGTCACGGGGTGATCCCGCTCAATTTTCTCCATTTTCCGGGAAGCGGCCGCGGTGAAGTTGCCGCTCGACATTTGCTTGATCGTGGCGGTGAGCGAATCCCAGATCGCATGATGTCGTTTACGCGCTGACTTTGAAAAAATAAACATCGTTAAAAACAGCAGGCCGAACACAAGCCAAAGTGTCAGAATTTGCTCGACGAACGGCGTCAGCAAAATTGGCCATATAACACCGAAGCCCTGAACGATCAAGTGGGCAGCAAGCCATAAAAATGCAGTGAATACGAGAAGGATGATGATTCTTCCCGCCGTTCTGAGAATCCGTTTCATTCTGTCACCACAAACCGGTAGCCGAGACCCCGCACCGTATGAATGGCAAACGGATAGTCCTTTTCAGGAAACCGTTCTCTCAGCCTTTTAATATGAACGTCAACCGTCCGCTCGTCACCTTCATAATCAAAGCCCCAAATATCTTCTATTAAATGCTCTCTTGAAAACGTCTTATTCGGATAACCGGCGAGCTTAAATAAAAGCTCAAATTCACGCCGGGGCAGCGTCATTCCCGAACCGCCGCCGCGCGTTACAGTACGGGATTGCTTATCTAATGTGACCGTTCCGATGGTCAGCAGTTTTTCAGCGGTGATCCGGTAGCGTTTCAGCAATGCTTTGACCCTTGCTTCCAGCTCAAGCGGCTCAAACGGTTTGACGAGATAATCGTCCGCTCCGGAAGTAAAACCCTGCACTTTATCCAGCGTTTCGCCTTTTGCCGTCAGCATCAAAATCGGAATATCCGTAAAGCTGCGGACGGCTTCACTGACTTCAAATCCGTCCATTTTCGGCATCATCACATCCAGTATGATGAGATCAATATGTGTTGATTCTATCAGCTGCACCGCCGCTTCCCCGTCTTCCGCTTCTGCGACGTCAAATCCGCTCTGCTCCATCATAAGGCGGACAAGCTCACGGATATGGCGGTCATCATCCGCAACCAATATGACAGCCATGAAAATCCCTCCTTCTGCTTTTTCAAATTTTTTAGTCTCCTGTATCTTCAGCAGACTCTCAAAACGGTCCGTCACTGTGCCATATCGGCTAAGCTGTAAAATAAAAAGCAGCTTTTCAGCTGCTTTCTTTTCATAAAGTCTTGCTTTACACAGCTTTGTTTTCTAAGTCGGCATTCAGCTTCAGCTGCTGCTCCGCAAAATCACGGTACAGCGAATGGGATGCCATTAATTCATGGTGTGTGCCCCGTCCGGTGATTTCACCCTGTTCGACAAAGAGAAGCTGATCTGCATCCACAACCGTGGATAAGCGGTGGGCGATCACGATGGTGGTGCGGCCTTCCATCAAGACTTCCAGCGCCTGTTGCACCCATTTTTCAGATTGGCTGTCCAGACTTGATGTCGCTTCATCAAGCATAAGAATGCTCGGATTGCGGAGAAGCGCTCTGGCAATGGCGATGCGCTGGCGCTGTCCGCCTGACAGCATAATCCCCCGTTCACCGACCTCGGTTTCAAATTTCTTCGGTAAATCTTCAATAAATTGCAGGGCGTAGGCCATGTCGGCCGCTTTTCTCAGTTCCTCATCGGTCACCTCGCGTTTTAATCCGTAGCAGATATTGTCGCGGATGGTGCCTGACATTAACGGACTTTCTTGAGACACGTAGCCGATATGCTCCCGCCATGATTCAAGGGAATACGTATCAATCGGTTCATTCCCGAGCAGGATACTGCCGGCCGTCGGATTGTAGAATCGTTCAAGCAGTTTAAATAACGTTGTTTTTCCGCCGCCGCTCGGTCCGACAATCGCAGTGACTTTGCCGGCCTCAATCGTTGCCGTAATGTCTTTTAAGATGGTTTGATCTGTTTTGTAGCCGAATGAGACTTGTTCAAGCTTAATCGGCTGATCCGCGTTTTCAATCGCTTTCCCGGTCTGGATGTCTTCTTCTTTTTCTGCAAGAATATGAATCATCCGTTCTGTTGCGCCGACGGATTTTTGAAGCTGTGTGAAAAATGAAGTAATCTGGCCCATCGGCATAATGATCTGAAACAAATACAGGATAAAGGCAACGAGTGCGCCGGCTGTCAGTTCACCTGATGATACCTGCATTCCGCCGTACCCGATGACAGCGACCAGCGCCGCCATTAATACGAGTGTGATAAGCGGGCCTACAAGTGACTGCACCTTCGCTTCACGCAGACCGAGTTTAAAGAGCGCCATGATGCCCGCTTTTCCGCGGCCGTATTCCGCTTCTTCAGCGTTTGACGCTTTCACAAGCCTGATTTCCGGGAGGATGTGGTTCAACAATCCGGTGAATCTCGCTGTTTCATCCTGTGTTTCCCGAGATATTTTAAACATTTTCCGGCCGATCGGCACTAAAATAACCGCAGCCAGCGGCACGACGATCAGCACGAGCAATGTCAGCTTCCAGTTCATGATAAATAAGATCGTCAGTGATCCGATAACGGAAATGATTCCGGTAATAAATCCGCTGATATTGTTTGTGATCAGCTCTTTTACCACCATCGTGTCATTGGTGACACGGCTGATCGTTTCGCCCGTGGCGTTTTTGTCAAAATAAGAGACGGGCAGTTTAATTAATTTCTGCCATAACAAATCACGCAGCCCCGAGATGATTTTCTGGCCGCTGTAGTTCAAGGCGTATGTGGCGTAGGCGCTTAATGCGGCCTGTACGATAAATACGGCTGCGATGATCCCGATTTGCATGCCTGACAGCGACGACATGGAAAAACCGTCAACGAGCTGCTTTGTCAATAGCGGAATCAGCAGGCTGACGAGCGTTGTCACAATACTGAGAGACAGCGCGAAGGCCAGCATTCCGTATGATGGTTTTGTTTTTTTGACTAATGAAAAGAATGAACTGAATTTCCCTTTTGGTTTCGGTTGTTTATTCGGCATATGTTTTCCTCCTATATCACTGTTTATACTATAACGGATGAGCATGAACGGAATATGAACAAAACGTACATTTTTAATAAAAACCAAAATAAACTCTATTAGTCAATATTATCAAATTCATCTGCCTCCGGTTGAGAAATAAGGAATATTTTAATGAATGTTTAGGTTTGGCATGTAAAAAACCTCACGAATCTCTCCGTGAGGTTTGTTTTACTCAGATGACGAATGGCGTTTCGCAAGGACGGCAAGCACGTCGTCCAGAGGAAGCGACTGCTCTCGCAATAGAACGAGCAAATGATAAAGCAAATCCGCCGCTTCCCATTTTAATTCTTCATGATCGCGGTTTTTCGCGGCAATAATAACCTCTGCGGCTTCTTCGCCGACTTTTTTGAGGATTTTATCGACACCTTCCCGAAACAGGTACGTTGTGTAAGCCCCGTCAGGCATCTCCGTCTGCCGTTTGGCGATTACGCTTTCCAGTTCATTTAAGATGCCGAAACGATCCTGCACGTCCGCTTTTTCCGGAGTAAAGCAGCTGTAGCTTCCCTTGTGGCATGCGGGTCCTGAAGGCTCCGCCAGCACGACAAGGGCGTCTTGATCACAATCATAGCGGATAGCTTTTACCTTTTGGGTATTCCCCGACGTCGCTCCTTTATGCCACAGCTCCTGCCGTGAACGGCTGTAAAACCAGGTTTCTTTCGTTTCTATCGTTTTTTCATATGATTCACGATTCATATAAGCCAGTGTCAGCACTTCTTTGCTTGCCGCATCCTGTACGATGGCGGGAATCAGTCCGGCCTCGTCAAACCGCAGTTCATCTGCCCGTTTCATCTCACATTCACCCCGTGTTTCTTCATATAATCTTTCACTTCTTTTATCGATGTTTCTTTGTAATGAAATATTGAAGCTGCAAGCGCGGCGTCCGCTTCACCGATCGTAAACGCTTCAAGCATATGGCGCGCGCTGCCGGCTCCCCCTGACGCAATGACGGGCACCGGGACGGCACGTGTAACAAGCTTTGTGAGCGTATGGTTAAAGCCCGTTTTCTCTCCGTCTGCGTCCATGCTTGTCAGCAAGATTTCACCCGCACCCCGGCTGACGGCTTCTTTTGCCCAGGCTGTGACTTCCCACTCGGTTTTCTTTCTGCCGCCGTGTGTGTACACTTTATAGCAACCCGAGTCTTCGTCATACTTTGCGTCGATCGCCGCTACGATGCATTGCGAGCCGAAAAAGTCCGCCCCTTCCGTAATCAGCTCGGGCCGGAGGACGGCCGCTGTATTAACGGATACTTTATCAGCGCCGGCGCGAAGCATTCGTTTCATATCGCTTAATTGATTGATTCCGCCGCCGACCGTAAACGGAATTGCCAGTTTTGCAGCAACTTGTTCAACGACGTCTGTCATCGTCTTGCGGCCTTCATGAGAAGCGGAAATGTCGAGAAAAACGAGCTCGTCAGCGCCCTCCCTGTCATATGCTTCAGCCAGCTCGACAGGATCGCCGGCATCTTTCAGCCCGAGAAATTGAATGCCTTTGACCACGCGTCCTTCTTTCACATCAAGACACGGAATGATTCGTTTCGTTATCATGCGTCCCTCACCCCGCTGAGCGCTTCGGCCAATGTAAATTGTTTAGTATACAGCGCTTTTCCGATAATCGCTCCCGATACACCGGCGTCTTTGTAGCGGGCCAGCGCTTTTAGATCAGCGACTGAGCTGACCCCGCCTGAAGCGATGACGGTTTTTCCCGTTGCTTTTGCGAGCTGGACGGTGCTTTCAATGTTCGGTCCTGACAGCATGCCGTCAGTTGCAATATCCGTGAAAATGAAGGTTTCCGCTCCTTCCACAGCCAATTCACGGCCCAGATCGGCCGCTCTTACGGAGGATGTTTCCAGCCAGCCTTCCGTCGAGACATACCCGTTCCTCGCATCGAGACCGATGGCGATTTTCCCGCCGTATTGTTTCAGCATGCTTTTCACAAACGCCGGATCAGAAACGGCCGAACTGCCGAGAATGACACGATCGGCGCCTTGTGATAAGTAACCGTACACGTCTGCTTCAGAACGGATGCCGCCGCCGATCTCGACTTTGACATCAAGCTGCTGCACGATGTCAAGAACATGCCGGTCATTTACTTTCTTGCCTGCTTTCGCGCCGTCAAGATCCACAAGATGAATCCATTCCGCACCTTCTTTTGCAAATTGCGCCGCCATGTCTAAAGGCGAGTCTCCGTATATTGTTTCCTTGCCGTAATCACCTTGGATGAGCCGGACGCATTTGCCGTTTCTCATATCGATTGCCGGATATAATGTAAAAGCGCTCATTTCTTCACCTTCTGTTCCGCTGCCATTTTTGTAAATTGTGTTAGGATCGCCATTCCGGCCGAGCCGCTTTTTTCCGGGTGAAACTGCGTCCCAAAGACATTGCGTTTCCCGACGACCGCGGGTACTCGAACGCCGTACTCGGCACTTGCCAGAAGATCTCCGTCTTCCATCCCGTCTATATAATAGGAATGGACAAAGTAAACGAAGCCTTCTTCCGCTTTTGAAAGCAAAGGAGACGTTTGGTGAAACGTCAGCCGATTCCAGCCCATATGCGGCACCTTCAGCTTGTTTCCTTCAGCGTCCCTGTCTTTTAGTCTCACTGCTTTTCCGGCTAATAAGCCAAGTCCTTTTGCAGTGCCGTTTTCGCTGCTTTTTTCGAAAATAAGCTGCATGCCGAGGCAGATGCCGAGAAGCAGCTTCCCCTCCTCAACCATGCGGTGAATGAATCGATCAAGCTTCATGCTGTGTAAATTGTCCATGGCGTCACTGAACGATCCGACACCGGGAAGAATAAAAGCATCCGCTTTTTCCAGCTCTTCCGGCCGGTCTGATACGAGATACGGGACGCCGACGCGTTCCAGCGCCTTTGACACGCTGAATAAATTGCCCATTCCGTAATCAATTACACCGATCATTTACAGCATTCCTTTCGTTGATGGTACACCCTTAACCCGCGGATCAATGGATGACGCTTCATCCAGCGCTCTGCCAAGCGCCTTAAACACGGCTTCTATCATATGGTGGGTATTCGTACCGTAATGAACGATCACGTGCAGATTCATTCTCGCTTCGAGCGCCAGTTTCCATAAAAATTCATGTACAAGCTCGGTATCAAACGTGCCGACTTTCGCTTGCGGAAATGCAGCGCGCATCTCAAGGTGCGGCCGGTTGCTCAGGTCTACGGCAACTTGGGCGAGCGCTTCGTCCATCGGCACAAGCGCTGATCCGTACCGTTTGATGCCTTTTTTATCACCAAGCGCTTCCAAAAGAGCCTGCCCTAAGCAGATGCCGATATCTTCAGTCGTGTGGTGATCATCTATTTCCGTATCGCCTTTTGCATCAACGGTTAAATTGAATTGCCCGTGCTTTGTAAACAAATCAAGCATATGGGTCATAAACGGCACATCCGTGCTGATATCTGCTCTTCCTTCTCCGTCTATCCCGAAAGCCAGCTTAATATCCGTCTCATTTGTTTTTCTGGCGCGTTCCGCTTTTCTCATCGGTCACTTCCTCCGTTTCTCGCTTCAATCGATTTTGCGTGCGCTTCAAGCCCTTCCAGTCTCGCGAAGGCGGCAATGCTGTCCGCATGGGATTCAAAAGCCTTCCTGCTGTAAGAGATGATGCTCGATTTCTTTTGAAAATCTGTGACATTCAGCGGGCTTGAAAACCGTGCCGTGCCGTTTGTCGGCAGAACGTGATTCGGTCCGGCAAAATAATCTCCCACCGGTTCAGCGCTGTATCGTCCTAAGAAAATCGCTCCCGCGTGTCTGATGCTTCCAAGCAAAGCCTCCGGCGAATGCGTCATGATTTCTAAATGCTCGGGCGCCAGCGCGTTCACCGTGTCTATCGCATCCTCCATCGATTCCGAGATATAAATGCGCCCGTGATCCATGATCGACGCTTCGGCGATCTCTTTACGCGGCAGCGTCTGAAGCTGTTTATCCACCTCATCGGATACCGCTTCGGCAAGCTTCCTTGAATCGGTGACAAGCACGCTTGAGCTGAGCATATCGTGTTCGGCTTGTGAAAGCAGGTCAGCGGCGACTTCTTGCGGCACCGCCGTATCGTCTGCCAGGACCACGATTTCACTGGGACCGGCAATCATGTCAATATCCACATCACCGAAGACTTCGCGCTTCGCGAGTGCCACAAATATATTGCCGGGGCCCGTAATCTTATCAACAGGCTGTATCGTGTCCGTTCCGTAAGCGAGCGCGGCAATCGCCTGTGCGCCCCCCGCTTTGTAAATTTCATTTATCCCGAGCTCAGACGCCGCAACCAGAACGCCCGGCGAAAGGCGGCCGTCTTTTCCCGGAGGGCTGACGAGAACGATCCGCTCCACTCCCGCAGCAAGAGCGGGGATGACATTCATTAAAACGGAGGACGGATAAGCGGCCGTCCCGCCCGGCACATATACGCCCGCGGAATCGAGCGCCGTTATTTTCTGTCCGAGCATCGTGCCGTCTTTGCGGTGGTAAAACCAAGAGGATTGCAGCTGGCGCTCGTGATATTCTTTAATATTGGCAATTGCCTGCCTGATCACTTCCAGCAGCTGATCATCAAGCAGACGGTACGCCTCGGCGATTTCGTCCCCGCTCACCGCCATCTGGTCCAGGCTGATCCCGTCAAATGTTTTTGTATAGGCCAAAACGGCTTTGTCGCCGTTTTTTCTGACGTCTTCAATAATCGCTCTGACGGTTTTTCGCTGCTCTTCGGTTCCGCTGTCAATAGAACGCTTCAGTGAAAACCGCTCGCTTTTTTTTATTGCGGTTATTTTCATTTTGCCGTGTCTCCTTCCACAACCCTTGCCAGCCTGGCCGCCATTTCGTCGATTACATCGTCCTTCATGCGGTAGCTGACCGGGTTGACAATAAAACGCGATGTGATGTCACAAATATGTTCCGACTCTACGAGACCGTTTTCCTTTAATGTCCGCCCTGTTGATACGATATCCACGATTCTGTCAGCAAGCCCGATTAAAGGCGCCAACTCAATGGAACCGTTCAGCTTAATGATTTCCACCTGCTCGCCCTGTTCTCTGAAATAACTTGACGCAACATTCGGATATTTTGTCGCAATCCTCGGAGCGACTCCGTTCCAATCCGCTCCCGGAAGCCCTGCAACGGCGAGATGGCATTTGCTGATATTCAGATCGAGCACCTCATATACGTCACGCTCTTCTTCAAGCATGACATCCTTTCCGGCGATACCGGCATCAGCGACGCCATGCTCGACATATGTCGTGACGTCCATCGGCTTTGCCAGAATAAAGCGGAGATTTTCTTCCGGAACGTCGATGATCAATTTTCTCGATTCTTCAAACTCCCCGGGCAGCCTGTATCCGGCCTGCCTCAGCAATCCGGCCGCTTCCTCAAATATCCGTCCTTTTGGCATAGCCATTGTGAGTACCTTACCCATTCTGCTCTTCCTTTCTGGCACCGATAAAGTAGGTGACGTTTGCGAATGATTTTGTCATATGATCGATATTTTCAATGCCCGCCAAATCCTGCAGGACGACTTTTCTGCCTCTTGCCCTTTCTTCCTCCGCGAATAAAATGGCCTGCGGCCGCTGCTCCTTGCTGAAAATAACGGCGTCCGCATCACTTGTTTCTCCCCGGATGCCGAGCGCTTCAATCAGCCTGTCGATACGGAGCCCGAAGCCCGTGGCGGGAGCAGGGCTGCCGAAATGGCCGAGAAGATTGTTATAACGGCCGCCGCTTCCGATGACAAACCCGACATTTGCCGCGTACACTTCGAATAAAATCCCCGTGTAGTAACTCATATGGCTTACCATGTTCAGATCAAGGCGAATATGCTCGGCACACCCGTAATCTTCAAGAATGTCCCACAGGTCTCCCAGCTCCTGAATCACGCTTTGCCCGGAGATGCCGATGATCTCCCCCGCTTTGGCGCAGATCTCTTTTCCGCCGCGCAATTCCAGAAGTCCGAGCAGCCGGCTTTTGTCTATTGAAGAAAGCGGAAGCGACTTGACATGTTCTTTGTACCCCACGTAATTCTTTTCAAAGAGAAAGCGCCGCAGAACATCCGCCCGCTCGGCATTTCCCAAAACCTCGACAAACAGCTCATCTGCGAGCCCGGCATGGCCGATCGCGATTTTAAATTGGCGCAATCCCGCGTTTTTCAAAGCGCCGGCCGCGAGCGCAATCACCTCGGCATCCGCGCTTGTTGATCCATCGCCGATCAGCTCCGCGCCGACCTGTTCGAATTCAGCCGGACGTCCGCCTTCCCGCTCCTGAGCGCGGTAGACGCTTGCCGCGTACCCCGCTCTGAGCGGATGATTGTTTTTGTGCAGCTTAGACGCCGCCACCCTGGCAATCGGTCCGGTCATGTCAGGCCGAAGCACAAGCGTTTTTCCGTCCTGATCGAGAAGCTTAAACAGCTGCTGTTCGTCAATGGCTGACTGGGCACCCACTGTTTCATAGAATTCAAGAGTCGGTGTCTCCATAAACTGATAACCCCATTTATCAATTAAATCCGTTAGTGTGGAACGGACTTTCTTCTTTGCTTCGTATAAACCGGGCAGCGTATCTCTCATGCCATGCGGTTTCTCAAACATAAACATTCCCTTTAGCACCCCCGCTTTTTCTGAAGAAAAATTCCGAATCCTTTAGTTCGCTAATATGATAATATGTTAGCAGATAAAAGAACGGATTGCAACGCCCAATGTCCTCCTATTCTTTCCCATAATCATGACTAAATCATGAATAAATCTGTAAACATATCGGAACAATCCAATCAGGTTGAACAGAAATGCTATAATACATTAAATAGCTTCATCAGAAACAAGGGAGAGTAATCATGAAGACGCTTGGAACATTATGTGTGCTGATTCTGACAGCCGTCCTTGTCTATCTGGGGTACAACATCTATACAAACGATATCCATTTGAATTTTTTCAATCAGCAGTCTGACGAGCCTGATGAGAAAACACCATTAAAAGGGAGCGCATCACCACTGAATGTCGTTCTGTACAGACAGATGGATTCACCCAGACTGTACAATGGCTGTGAGGTAACAAGCCTTGCTATGATTTTGAATAATGCCGGATATCATGTATCAAAAAATACATTGGCGGATCAAATCAATACGGTTCCGCTCACATACAGCAGCGGGCTGAAAGGAGATCCGAACGAAGGATTCGCCGGAGACATGGAGAACGGCCCGGGTTTAGGCGTTTATCATGAGCCGATTGATAAACTTGCCAAAAAGTACGCGGGAAACAAAGTATATGACCTTACGGGAAAAGACATTTCTTCAGTGTACCGGCAGCTTGAAAAAGGACGGCCGGTCTGGGTGATTATCACCACTTCCTTCAAACCGGTTGATAATATGCAGACTTGGAATACGCCGAACGGAAAAGTCGACATTACGTACAGCATGCACAGCGTAGCCGTCACCGGTTATGATCACGATTATGTATACGTCAATGACCCTTATGGCTATAAAAACAGAAAAACTGACCGGACTGAATTCGAAAAAGCCTGGAAGCAGATGGGCAGCCAGGCCATTGTGATCAAGTCCTAAAAAAACCCCGCTGACGTTAATCAGCGGGGTTTCCCATTCGTTTTTTCATTTCTTCGTCCGTATAAATCAGCTTCATCGGGTTTCCTCCGACAAACGCCCCGGCCGGGACATCTTTGTGTACAAGCGTGCCGGCCGATACGACGGCTCCGTTCCCGATGGTAACGCCGGGCAGAATCGTTGTGTTTGCCCCGATCATCACCTCGTCACCGATTGTGACAAAACCGGTCCGGTACTCATGTATTAAATATTCATGAGCCAAAATCGTCGTATTGTAGCCAATGATGCTGTTTTTTCCGACAGTGATTTTTTCGGGAAACATGATATCCGGCATTACCATCAGCGCGAATGACGTCTGTTTTCCGACCTTCATTTTCAAAAAGGTGCGGTACAGCCAGTTCTTCACGCTTAGAAACGGCGTATACCTTGCGATCTGAATGATGATGAAATTTTTCATCACCTTCAGAAAGGGAACCGTCTGATAAACATGCCACAATGAATTTGCACCTGAAACCGGATGGCGGTCTGTTTTTCTCACTGATTACTTCACTCCGGTGATGTGCAATAAATCACTCATTTTCTCAAGCATATAATCGGGTTCATAAGCGGAAAGCGCCTGTGCGCCCTTAATCGTCCACGCGACGCCGGCTGTTTTCGTGCCGGCGTTTTTCCCCGCCATGACATCGTGATAATTGTCACCGACCATCATGGCTTCCGACGGATCGCACCCCAGCCGGCTGAGCGCAAGCCTCACAGGCTCGGGGTCAGGCTTCGGGTGCTTTACATCATCAAGCGTGACGACAGTATCGAAAAACGCCCCGATGCCTGTCAGCTTCAATCCCATATTGACTGTATCCCTCAGCTTTGTGGTGACAATACCGAGCTGATAGCCCGCTTTTTTCAATTCATCAAGCGTTTCATAAACCGTTTCGTACTCCGTGACGAGCTCATCGTGCTTTTCATGGTTGAATGCTCTGTACATGTTGATCATGTCATCGCACTTTTCGGCATTAATGCCTGAAAACGTTTCGTACAGAGGCGGGCCGATAAACGGAAGCACATCTTCCCGTTTATACTGCCCCGGGCAATAATGATCAAGCGTATGAAGATAAGAAGCGATAATCAGTTCATTCGTGTCAACCAGCGTGCCGTCGAGATCGAATAAAATGGCGGTTAAACGTTTATCAGTCATCTTATGTCCTTTCCGATTTCAGACGTCAGTCTGTATCCGCATACCGCTTTTCGGCATACCCTTTCACACGTCTGAAAATCATTAAAATAATCGCAAGAACAATCAGCACAATGGAAATAACCTGCGCGATCCGAAGCTGGCTCGTGAGCATCAGGCTGTCCGTCCGCATTCCCTCAATAAAGTATCTGCCGATCGAATACCAGATAATATACGTCAAAAACAGATCGCCCCTGCGCAGGTTCACGCGGCGGAGCAGAAGCAGAATCACGACTCCCGCAAAGCTCCACAGCGATTCATACAGAAAAGTCGGGTGATAATATTGTCCGTCTATGTACATCTGATTAATGATGAAATCCGGGAGGTGCAGACTTTCCAAAAATGAACGGCTGACCGCTTCGCCGTGAGCCTCCTGGTTGATAAAGTTCCCCCAGCGTCCGATGGCTTGGCCGAGCAAAATACTCGGTGCGGCAATATCCGCGAGCTTCCAGAATGAAATGCCTCTTACTTTTGAAAAGACGATGCCTGTTGCGATCGCGCCGATTAATCCGCCGTGAATGGCGATGCCGCCTTTCCAAATTTTAATGATTTCCCCGGGGTGTTCCGAGTAATAACTCCACTCGAAAAGCACATAGTATGCCCGCGCGCAAATGATTGCGATCGGAATGGCGAAAAGAACAAGATCAATAAAAATGTCCTTTTTCAGCCCCCGCTTTTCACTCTCCCTCATGGCCATCCAAAGCCCTAATAACGCACCCGCACCGATAATGATTCCGTACCAGTGCACGGATAAAGGCCCGAGCTGCAAGGCAATCGGATTGATTGGTGTACCTGCTTCGTTCATATCATTGCCAACTCCTATTCGTCTTGTTCGCCGTCCTCAATGACATCCGCCAGCTTATTCGTAAATTGCTCGGCGGCATTTAAGCCCATCCGCTTCAATCTGAAGTTCATCGCGGCAACTTCGATAATAACGGCGAGATTTCGCCCCGGGCGGACGGGAATGGTCAGTTTTGTAATTTCCGTATCAATGATTTTCATTTTTTCTTCTTCCAGCCCGAGACGGTCGTATTGTTTCCCTTGCTCCCAAAGCTCAAGGTCCATGACGATTGTGATTCTTTTGTTGCTTCTGACGGCGCCCGCTCCGAACAGCGTCATGACATTTATAATGCCGAGCCCCCTGATTTCGAGCAGATGCTCAATCAGATCAGGCGCATTCCCGACGAGCGTGTCCTGATCCTCCTGCCGGATTTCGACGCAGTCATCCGCGACGAGGCGATGGCCGCGTTTGACGAGCTCCAGCGCCGTTTCACTTTTACCGACGCCGCTTTTTCCCGTAATGAGCACACCGACGCCGTAAATATCCACGAGCACGCCGTGAATGGCGGTTGTCGGCGCGAGACGGCTCTCAAGAAAATTCGTCAGCCGGCTTGACAGTCTGGTTGTTTTCAGAGGCGATCTGAGCACCGGCACACCGTTTTTCTCGGACGCTTCTACAAGCTCCGGCGGAATCGGCATATCTCTGGAAAGTATGATAGCCGGCGTCACATCGGTGCACAGCGATTCCATCCGCTGTTTTTTATCTTCCTCAGGAAGCTGATCGAAAAATGACAGCTCCGTTTTTCCTAAAAGCTGCACCCGTTCTCTCGGGTAATATGTAAAATAACCGGCGATTTCAATACCGGGCCGTGATAAATCACTCATCGTAATCGGGCGGTTAATTCCTTCTTCTCCGCTGATCAATTCTAAATGGAACTGCTCCATTACGTCTTTGGTCCGAACCTTTGCCAAGATATGTTCCTCCTGTTCTGGGATGTTCCGAGCTTTGAACAGTTATATTTTATCACTTTACCGTCTGAACCAAAACAGATTTATACAATTCCGGGATAACTGGTCTAGATAACTAGTCTGAAAAGGAGTAAAATAAAACTAACAACTAACCAGAAAGGCGTGTTTTAAAGTGGCTGAAAGCTTGTTAATCAGCGGTGCGGACATCGTAACAGAAGATGAAATCATCCAAAACGGATTTCTCGGCATAAAAGACGGCATCATTTCTTACGCGGGTAAAACAAGACCGCAAGAAACGTATGAGAAGGAATGGAAGGCGCCCGAGGGCACGTATGCGCTTCCCGGAATGATTGATATCCATATTCACGGCGGATACGGCGCGGATACGATGGATGCCGATTTCGCGGCGCTTGATACAATGGCCGCCCGGCTGCCCGAAGAAGGAACAACCTCTTTTTTAGCGACAACAATTACACAGCAGCACGAAAATATTGAAAAAGCGCTCGAAAACGCCAAAGAATGGACGGCATCTTCACCTCAGGCGCATAAAGGCGCTGAGTTGATCGGGATTCATTTAGAAGGGCCTTTCGTCTCTCCGGAAAAGGCGGGAGCACAGCCGAAACAATGGATTACCCCGGCCGATACCGGGCTCTTTCAGAAATGGGAACATCTTTCTGGAGGGCTGATCAAAATTGTGACGCTTGCGCCGGAAGAAGATCCTGATTTCAGCCTGATCCGTTATTTAAAAGACCGGAACATCATCCCCTCAATGGGACATACAAACGCGGGAGCCGATCTTTTAGAAAAAGCGGCGGATGCCGGAGCGCTGCATATGACGCATCTCTTCAACGCCATGAGCTGCTTTCATCACCGTGAGCCGGGGGGCATCGGTACGGCTCTCGCCTGCGGCCGCATCACGGCGGAGCTGATCACTGACGGTATTCATTCCCATCCTTTAGCCGTAAAGCTTGCCTTTTTGGCGAAAGGAAGCCAAAACCTGGTGATGATTACAGACTCCATGCGGGCAAAAGGGCTGAAGGACGGAGAATACGAATTCGGCGGACAAAAAGTCACCGTTCGCGGGAACACGGCGCTTCTTCCTGACGGGACGCTGGCCGGTTCCATTTTAAAAATGAATGAAGGCGCAGCGCTCATGCGCAGGTTTACAAACTGTTCATGGCTGGATATAGCAAATATGACGTCGGCAAATGCAGCCCGCCGCCTCGGCATATTTGACCGCAAAGGAAGCATTGCGGAAGGAAAAGACGCCGACGTTATACTGACGGACGGACAGTGCGGCGTGCTGGCATCCATTTGCCGCGGAAACACCGCATATATTTCAAAGGAGGCTGATTGGGCATGAACATCATCACATGCAGACATTATGAAGAATTAAGTGAAAAAGCCGCAGCGATTATCGCTGAAACAGTCAAACAAAAGCCGGATGCCGTCCTGGGCCTTGCGACGGGAGGCACCCCCGAAGGCGTATACAAAGAACTTGTGCGGAGGCACCGCTCCGAAGGTTTGTCATTCCGGGATATCACGACGATCAATCTTGATGAATACGCCGGACTTTCTCCCGAGGACAAAAACAGCTATCATTATTATATGAATACACATTTTTTTGCACATATCGACAGCCGAAAGGACCGCCACTTTCTCCCTGACGGACGGGCAGACGATCTTGATGCTGAATGCGAACGCTATGACCGATTAATTCAAACACTCGGCGGAGCGGATATTCAGCTTTTAGGCATCGGACACAACGGCCATATCGGCTTTAATGAGCCCGGGACGCCATTTGAATCCAGAACCCATGTCGTTGAGCTGAATGAAGAGACAAGACAGGCGAATGCGCGGTACTTTCCGTCAATCGATCAAGTCCCTGAAAAAGCTGTGACAATGGGGATCGGGACTATCTTGTCCGGCAAACGCATTTTGATCATGGCATCCGGAAAAAGCAAGGCCCAAGCGGTGAAACAGCTTCTGGACGGACGCGTCAGTGAAGCATTCCCCGCCTCTGCCCTGCACGCACACCCGGATGTGACGGTCTTGATTGATGAAGAGGCTGCGGGCGGCGATTGAAAGGATTTGACCTATGCAGATTGATAAACAATCTCCGGTTCCGATTTATTTTCAGATTATGGAACAGTTGAAAACACAAATCAAAAACGGCGAGCTGAAAGCGGATGCGCTGCTTCCGTCGGAGCGGGAATACGCTGAACAATTCGGCATCAGCCGAATGACGGTGCGCCAGGCGCTTTCCAATTTGGTGAATGAAGGATTTTTATACAGGCAGAAAGGCCGGGGAACGTTCGTCAGCAAACTGAAGATGGAACAGCCGCTCCAAGGGCTGACAAGCTTTACGGAAGATATGAGGAGCCGAGGCATGAAGCCGGGGAGCAGACTTGCCGAATACCAGCTGATTCAGGCGACTGAAGAATTGTCTTCTATTTTAGGATGCGGCCATCAGGCAACGCTTCATAAAATCATCCGCGTCCGGCTGGCGAATGATATCCCGATGGCGATTGAAGCCTCGTACATCCCGTTTGACAAGGCAGGAAAACTGGACGCCTCCCATTTTCAGTCATCCATGTATGAGCATATCGAAGCGTACAATCAGATGCCGATCTCACGCGCCAAACAAGAGCTTGAACCGGGTGCCGCTTCCGAAGAAGAAGCGGAACTGCTCGGCATCCAGCCCGGCGCGCCCGTCCTCTATATAAAGCGGACCACTTATCTGCAGGACGGCACTGCCTTTGAGCACGTCAAATCCGCATACAGAGGCGACCGCTACACATTCGTGCATTATATGGACAGGGTGAAATGAAACATCTCCAACCGTTTCGGGTTGGAGATGTTTTTTTGATCTGCCATTTTCAAATCAATTCTCTATGACTCTGTCAAAACGGAGAGGCTGGGGTTCTGGTATCTATTTTTATAAAGAAAAGGGTAACAAAATGCTACCCTCTGTTTCGGACAAGATATGGAACCTGCTTTGAAATCAGCAGCAGCGGTTCTTTGTTTTTGTGAGCCAGTGAAAACATAATCCCGCCTTCAATCATCGAGTTGATTGTCATTCCAAGCTTCTCCGCTTCCTCTTGCTCAAATCCGTGCTGAAGAAATTTTTCCGCGAACACATCCGTCCACTGTTTAAACACCTCAACACATGTGCATCTTAACGTTTCATTTATCAGAGCTGTCTCACCCGCTAACAAACCAACCGGCACTCCCTCAATATTCTGCGGATCATTAAACTGTTCAGCCGTTACATGAATAAAGTGCTGAATGGCTTCGACAGGATCCGCGAATTGAGTCATACTATTCTGTATTTGCTTTTCAACGCACCTTCCCGTATGTTTGATCGCTGCAATGGCGAGTTCTTCTTTTCCGTTCGGAAAGTGATGATATACAGACCCTCTGGGCGCTCCGCTCTCTTTTATGATTTGATTCAAACCTGTCGCATGGTATCCCTGAATTTGAAAAAGGTATGCAGAGGCTTGAATAATTCTTTCTTTTGTCCCGGTTTTGCTGTTCATTATGTTTCCTCCTGCATATTAAGAAAACCAATCGGTTTTAAGTATAGAAAAGGGACATAAAAAAGTCAAAAACACTTATCACCGTTGTGCGCCGCCATTCGCGTTACAGAAAAAATCCTGCTGACCGTCAGATTTTGTTCTGAGCAATCAGCAGGCGGTATTCGCATTATGGGCTGGAAGCATGCTTAAAATCAAATTGATCCGGAGCCGGGTGATACGGCGTTTTTCCCGTTTTGAACATCCAGATCGGCGATATTGTTTTTCCGTTGTACGGATCCTTGACGACGGTGTACCAGTAATAAACGGAATCTGGCTGCAGGCCGTCCCAGACCCAATGCGCGGTTTTTCCGCTTTTCACGTGTTTTTTATGACCGAGCAGTTCATTCGTATAGACGTTGCATTCAAAATAATCGGTCGCTACCTTTTTCATTTTCGGCTGTAAATCCATTTCAGCCGAGAATTCATCTTTATCCGCGAACAGATCGGTGTCATAGTAATTGATGTCATCCGTATACGGCGAGTAGGAGAACATGTGAACCTGATTGGCGGCCTGATCGAATTGCATAATGCGCATATAGCCTTGCCCCCCTTCAGGGCCGTCCTGATAATCGGTCAGAATTTGATGAACGAGGCGGTCCGGTTTTCCGTCTCCGTCATCGTCAAGGGCATCGGTTTTTTTCATGGCATTATGGTAATGGCCGCTTAATACCATCGCCACATTGCGATTCGGCTTGACGACTTTTTGATAGATCGTCTCCCCGATCGGGCTTCGGTTTCCGCTTACAAGCAAATACTCATGAAAGCATAATATGGCGGTTCGGTCCGGATACCGCTTTAGCACTTGATTGATCCAGTCAATCTCTTGATCCGTAATGCCCCAGCCCATATAAATCATAATAAAATCGTTCCCGCTTGCCGACAGCAGATCATAATGCCCGCGGTTATTTTTGTATGACCCGCCATAATGCATTTTCTTTTCAAAACGGCGGCTCCCGAAGAAATCCCCGAAGGTTCGGTATGTGCCGTCTTTATGGCCGACGTCATGATTTCCGGCAAGCACTCCGTACGGAATCCCCGCCTTGTCGAGTGTCCGCATGGAGTGATCGGCGTTTTTCCACTGTTTCATAACCATCGAATCATCGACAATATCACCGGTATGAAAGACATATTTAATATTGTGCTTTTCCTTATTTTCTTTGATCCACTCCGTCATTTTGTCAAAAATGTTCGGGTGACCTTGTGCGTAATACTGTGTATCCGACATCCAGACAAATGAGTAATTGCCTTTCGCCGGTATTTGATCCTGCACGATGACATTCATTTTTGAGTTCTTCACCGCATCGGCTGCGGACACGGCGGCTTTTAACGTAAACGGCTTTTTATTTTTGGCAAGGACGCTGTCCGCCTCCTGCCAGCGGCTTGTCCGGTAATTCCAAATATACATGGTTACCTTCCGGCCGGGCAGAGAGCTTCCTTTCCAGACCGCCTCGGCCAGATCCGTTTCGTCAATAGACGGGTCAACGGACACTTCAAACCGGTGATAAGGGAAACGCTCCATGTTTTCCGTCGAGACGGTTTTTCCGTCATTTGCCGAGATGCGGTTCATTTCCGGCAGTGTAAACGGCATTTCATTTTCTTTCATGCCTCTCGGCGGTTCTGTCAATGAGGCGTGCTGATACACTTTCACGCTGCCCGGATTCCGCGCGGTATAACGGAAGCCCCGGTAAAATGATAAATTCATTTCATCCTTCGTCGGATCTTTTACCCGGACGGACAGCTTCGCTTTATGGGCGCCGGTTTTTTGGCCGGTAAACTCCGGCTGATTCGGCTCCTCCCGTTTGATGTGGAAGGTGCGGACGGATGTTGTTTCATTTCCCGCAAGGTCTGCCGCAGTGATGGTAAGGGTGTGCTTTCCGGGCTTAAGATCGGCTGATGACGTATGATGCGGGAGCGTGATGCTTTCTCCGTCCAAAAACGCTTTCACTTCTTCTACTTTGCTCCATTTATCACGGATGTCCGCTTTCAGCTCAAAGTTACCTTTCAGTGTCGCGCCTTCTTTGATTCCCGGAACAATCTTCGGCCCCGTATTGTCCACCAGCACAGACTGACTGAGCTGCTCTTCACCGTCGCTCACAAAAATGTGGTGATGCCCTTCAGAAAGCTTCACCGTATTCCATGGCAGAAGCCGCGACGTAAACAAATGATCCGGCAGGCTGAATGAGAAGGTCATGCGCTGATTCGCCCGCTTGCCGTCACCGATAAACAGCTGCTCAGCCGGATCCCGCCCCCCGTTTTTGATCACCGTTCCGTCTGAAAGCACCAGGCGGGCATTTTTCACGATAAAATCATCCCGATTCTCCCCTGTGTCATACGGAGAAACCTTGGAGCCCGAACGGATGGAGACTTTCTGTGTTTTGCCCCCTTTTTGCAGCAGACGTTCCGGCAGCAGCACCGAGTACGTTCTGTAGCGGTGTGCCGGATCGTCAAAAATGTGCAGCACCTCGTTTTCCATCATGACGGTGTTTTGGAAATAAAGATTCGTTTTCCGGGCATCGAAAGCGAAGTAAACTTCTTTTTCCAGCGCAGGCCGGGTCTCCTGCAGCTTGCCGTCAATCCACAGCTTGATCTTATCAGCGCTGACGTCGGATGTCGCTTTGAGGAGATAGGTGCCGGATATCGTATCTTCGGGTTCAATGTTCATCCTGAGTCCGTGTGATTTGCTCGTCTGTTTAATGTCAATCATCTTGACGGGCGTTTTTGCTTCATTTTCTCCGTCACCGGCTGCGATGTAATACTCAAGCTGATCCTGGCCGAGCAGTTCCGGGGAATAAAGAATGTGACGATATAACCTGTCGTTGCGGTCTTTTTCAGCCAGAATTCGTTTAAATGGTTTTTTCTCATTGGTTCTGTAATAAAACGCGGCTGTTTTGACAAGGTTTTTGTCCCGTATGTCAGCCTTTAATTCGATGCTTTCAGCGGGCCGGACCGGCTTTCTGTCTGTAAGGTCTTCAATGACCGGTTTTTCCTTGTCCGGTTTGATCACCCTTTTCTGCTGCGGAATCTGCGCCTGAAAAACGAATCCCGGTGACGGCTTATGTTCGCTCGTGGAAATCTTCAGCAATTCTCCCGTTCCGTTCAGCGGATATTTATAAAGCAAAGAAGTCAGCCGGCGGAACGCGTGTTTTCGATAGTGCGCTGAGGCGATGGTTTTTCCGGTATTTGCCGACAGCACCACCGTCCTCGGCCGGTCGTTGGACATTCCGTCCGTCCCCTCGATGACGGCGAGATGTTTTCCCTCCTTCAGCTGTGTTCCGTAGTAGCGGTTGAAATCATCTATCGTCAGTTCTGATGCGGCGCGTCTCAGCCAAAACACATAAGCGCCGCCTGACGGAATGACCGTATCTTCTTTCGGCCTCCATATCATATCTGACTCCGGCCCTTCCTTCGGATAGCGGTAGCGGATGTGATAATCCTTAAAATGGATGGGTCTGTCCGTCGTGTTATACACCTCGATAAATTCATAGGCATCCGCGCCGTCTTCATTTTTCGTATCAACGGCAAGTTCCGTAATCATCAGCTCGGGAATATGATTCAAATCGGCTTGATAGCCGTCAAGCTTCAGCCGCTTTTTCTCCGATTCCGCCCTCTGTCTGCCATTGGTGAAAACGAGGTAATATTCCAATTCTCCATTCCAGATATCCCGTTTTGAAACCTGTGCCGTAAACAGCTGGATTGAACCTGGAGCGGGCTCCATCGGCACCATCTTAAATCCCAGCTCATTACTTTGTTTATAAAAAAGAAACGCCGAAAATGCTTGATAGTCGGCATTCTTTACATGAGCCTGTATGAACAGGTTTCTTTTCATTTCCGCCTTTACTTCTATTTGGGGAGGATTCTCCAGAAGCGGTATGTAATGAGGCGGCTGTCCGAATTCCTGCTGATTCACGGGGATTGCCGATTCTTTGCGCGCCGCATCCGCAGAAGGACTCACACAAAGCAAACCAATCAGAAAAAAGAGCGTCATCACAAGTTTCATCTCATTACCTCCCTATGCATTATGTTGCGTCAGGAGGCGGCCGCTTATGTACCGCACATAAAAAAGCTGCCCCCCTTGGGGACAGCTTCTTTTTTTATCTTTTTCTAAGCGGCTCCAATATGCCTTTTTGAATCAGCAAGTGGAAAACGGACAGCACGACGGATGCCCAAATGGCGGTGCCGAACCCGTCAATCTGAAAGCTGTCTCCCATCAAGGCAGCGGTCATCATCAGCGTGATGGCGTTGATGACAAACAGAAAGAGGCCGAGGGTTACAACCGTGACGGGCAATGTCAATATAATGATGATCGGCTTGATCAGCACATTTAACACAGAAAGAATCACACTTGCGATGACAGCCGCGCCGATACTGCTGATATGAACGGAATCAAAATATCCCGCAATAACGATTAATAATAAAGCATTTACTAAAATGCTGACTGCCCATTTGATCATTTATTTCAAATCTCCTTCTAAAGGTACAACAAAACACCAGATAATATATACAATCGGCACGATTCCGCTCGTGACAAGCGCTAATACAACGGTTATGATGCGCAAAAGCGATGCATCCATATTGATGTACTCCGCCAACCCGCCGACGACACCGGCGATTTTACGGTTTTTTTCTGAACGGTAAAGTCTTTTCATCCAAATCACCTCTGAGTATGCTTGAGCTTAATGGCCCCTGTTAACGATTCTGAGAAAATCGAGAGATGCTGATCATGGCCTTGATTTGATGCCAGCATCAGTTCTTTTTGAATGGTATCATTCTTTTCCTTTAAAATCTCCGCATCAATCAGCTCATGGCTGAGAGAGCCGAGATTGCTTTTCAGCTCCGCTTTCACCGCCGCGTCATCAGGCAGGGCGATTTCCACGTTTCCGGTAGTCGTTTTCGTGTAGATGGAGCGGCAATGCGGCGCAGTCACGGTAAGCATGATATTGCCGTTAAAACTTTGGACGTCAATGGATTCACTCGATCCGCGCAAATCAATCAAGCCGTTAATCGTTTCCGCTTCAATCGTGCCGCATTGGTGTCCGGCCAGCTTGATTTGTCCGTTAGCCGTTTCCGCCGACGCTTTCTCAGCCGTCAAATGAGAGAATGACAGAACGCCGTTTGTCGTTTTCGCTGAGAATTCTTTTACATGTAAATGTTCCCCTCTGATCGGTCCGTTAAACAGCTTCACTCTTATCTTATCGTACTCTTTCTGAGGAACATAAAGCGTCACATTGGTTTTCATCGTTTTCTTTTCTGTGCGGACAAAAAACTTATTGCCCTTCACTTCACATTCAATGTGCTGAAGAAATGCGGTGCGTGCCGCCTCCTGACTGTCCGCCCGGTACACTTTCGCCTGGCATTCGGCTCTGATATCTTCATCCGCCCAAGGCACGATATTGACGCTGCCGTTTGCGATCTGCATATCAATGGCCGAGAACTCACTGTCTTTAAATTGAAAAATATGCTGGACTTCGTGTGCATGGCCGAAATTCAGATCGAGATCCGCTTCCTTCACTTTTTTGACGGCCGAATCAATCCAATCGAACAGCTTAGCCCCGATCGAGGGTTTTTGGCTTCCTTTTGTCCCGCTTTCGAAATCTTCCGCGGGTTCCTGGACCTCTGTTGATAATGCGGTGATCTGTTCTTCTTTTTCTTTATATTCGTGATCAAGTTTTTCAATGAGCGTCAGAGCTTCCTGCGCCGTCAGCCTGCCTTCTTCCACAAGCTTTAAAATCCGTTCTTTTTCCTGCTTCATACAAAACTCCTCCCCCGACTTTTCTTACACCTGGCGTAATACCTTAATTCCCTGCACGATATTCCAAATGACCATTGCGATGAGGATCAGAAAATAAACAGCAGCTCCTGTTATCATAACAAAAAACGGAACCATACTCTCCCCCTGAGCCGTAATCACTCCGCCGACAACGCCGGCGATCACAATCAACAATCCCGCAAACGGAATGATGTGAGAAATCAGGGCGCGCATGGCATGCCGCTTCGTCTCTTTTTCATCAACGACAAAGTAAGCCACAATCGGAAGAATGAGCGGCGCGAGAAACACGCTGAAATAACAGATTGATGCGATAATCGCTTGGTTTCGATTCAATAAAAACACTCCCTGTGCTGTCATGTAAAAAACCATTCCTTATACATACGTATGACGAATGGGCGGGTTTCATTTTCATGCTAAGGACATGCTTCGTTATACATAATTTTGGATTTCCGGGATCTCACTATAGAATCTTTTCCCCGAACCCATTACAATATGTAACAAAGCCTGACCGTATGCAAGGAGGACATACAATGGAGAAAGATCCCGGAAACGACCAAGTGACGGAAGAAAGTCTGCGAAAATTAATTCGCGAACAGAAAAGAATGAACAGTGAAATGCTGGCTGAATTGGAACAGATCAAGGCAGCCCCACTTCCCATTTCCCATGATATTCAATATATAAAAGTGCTGCTGGACAGCAGCAGCACCCATATTCTGCAGGACTTGATGCATTTAAGCAAACAGCTTCCCCGACAGAAAAAAAGCCTGTAACAAAACAGCCCAAAACCGATACGTTTTGGGCTGTTTTTATTGATCTATTACGTGGCTGCCGTTTCTTTTTCGGCCAGCAATGTTTTCATCCGTTTTTTATCACGTTCCATTACCGGTTTCAGATAGCGGCCCGTATATGATTCCTTCACTTCAACAACTTCTTCAGGTGTCCCGGAGGCTACGATCGTGCCGCCGCCCGCGCCGCCTTCAGGTCCCAGATCTACGATGTAGTCCGCCGTTTTTATGATATCGAGATTGTGTTCAATGACCAAAACGGTATCCCCGTTATCAACGAGTCTTTGAAGCACGACCAAAAGCCGTGCGATATCATCGACGTGGAGGCCTGTCGTCGGTTCGTCCAAAATATACAGCGTCCGTCCGGTGGAGCGCTTATGCAGTTCGGAAGCAAGCTTCACGCGCTGCGCTTCTCCGCCTGACAGCGTCGTCGCCGGCTGGCCGAGCGTCACATACCCGAGTCCGACATCGGCAAGCGTTTGAAGCTTGCGTTTGATTTTCGGGATATTTTCAAAGAAAGACAGAGCATCTTCCACCGTCATATCCAGAACGTCAGAAATGCTTTTTCCTTTGTATGTGACCTCAAGCGTCTCCCGGTTGTAACGTTTGCCGTGGCACACTTCGCACGGGACGTACACGTCGGGAAGAAAGTGCATCTCAATTTTGATGATGCCGTCGCCGCGGCAGGCTTCACAGCGCCCGCCTTTTACATTAAAGCTGAATCGGCCTTTTTTGTAGCCGCGCACCTTCGCTTCATTTGTCTGCGCGAACACATCGCGGATATCATCAAATACGCCTGTGTAAGTTGCCGGATTTGATCTCGGTGTCCGGCCGATCGGCGCCTGATCGATGTCGATCACCTTATCAAGATGATCGAGGCCTTTGATCTCTTTATGGCTTCCCGGTTTCGCTTTGGCTTTATGAAGTTTTTGCGCAAGCGCCTTATGCAGAATTTCGTTCACAAGCGTGCTTTTTCCGGAACCGGACACACCTGTCACCGCCGTAAAAGTGCCGAGCGGGAATTTGGCGTTCGCTTTTTTCAGGTTGTTTTCTGAAGCGCCTTTAATTTCAATGAATCGGCCGTCAGGCTTTCTTCTCTCCGGAGGCATCGGGATGAATTGAGCCCCTGATAAATAACGTCCGGTCAGAGAGTCCGCATCATTCATCACCTCTTCAGGCGTGCCCGCGGATATGACACGGCCGCCGTGAATGCCGGCGCCGGGGCCGATGTCTATCAAATAATCGGCAGCCATCATCGTATCTTCATCATGCTCAACGACGATCAGTGTATTCCCGAGATCTCTCATGTTTTTCAGCGCGCTGATCAGACGGTCATTGTCACGCTGGTGAAGGCCGATGGACGGCTCATCCAAAATGTACAGGACGCCTGACAAACGGGAGCCGATCTGCGTCGCAAGCCTGATACGCTGGGCTTCTCCGCCTGACAGCGTCCCTGCCGCCCGGCTAAGCGTCAGATAATCTAGACCGACTTTATCTAAGAAACTGAGCCGCTCCACAATTTCTCTTAAAATTAAATCGGCAATCTGCATATCTTTCTCAGACAGCGTCAGGTTTTTGAAAAATTCCAGCGCATCGCCGACGGAAAGCTCGGTAATGGTTCCGATGTGGCGTCCGTTGACCAAAACGGCCAGCGCTTCTTTCTTCAGCCGGTAGCCTTTGCACGTCGGGCACGGCTTCTGTGACATGTACTGCTCCATCTGTTCACGGATATAATCGGAGCTTGTCTCTTTATACCGTCTCTCAATATTGCGCAGCACACCTTCAAACTCAATTTCATTTTCCCGCACTTGCCCGAAATCATTCTCGTATTTAAAGTAGATCCGTTCATTGCCGCTGCCATAAAGCACTTTATCAAGCTGATGATTCGGCAGGTCTTTGACCGGAGTCTCCATATCAATGCCGTAATGAGTGCAGACCGCCTGAAGCAGCTGCGGATAATATTGTGAACTGATCGGCGTCCACGGCGCGATGGCGTGTTCCTTTAATGACAGTTCAGGATTTGGAATGACGAGTTCAGGGTCCACTTCCAGCTTCAAGCCAAGACCGTCGCAAGTCGGACAGGCGCCGAACGGGCTGTTAAACGAAAACAGCCGGGGCTCAAGCTCACCGATTGAAAAACCGCACATCGGACAGGCGTGATGCTCGCTGAACATCAGCTCTTCCTGGCCGATGACATCAATCATGACTCGGCCTTCTCCTAAGCGGAGCGCGGTTTCCAGTGAGTCGGAAAGCCGGGCGGCAACACCTTCCTTGACGACAATCCGGTCAATGACTACTTCAATGGAATGCTTTTTATTTTTTTCAAGTTCGATCTCGTCGGAAAGCTCGGCCATTTCTCCGTCAATCCGGACTCTTACGTAACCTTGCTTTCTGATTTGGTCAAGCACTTTGACATGGGCGCCTTTTCTGCCGGAGATAATCGGCGCAAGCACTTGAAGCTTCGTCCGCTCCGGATATTCAAGAATCCGGTCAACCATCTGTTCAATCGTTTGAGACGTAATTTCGATCCCGTGCTCCGGGCAGTGCGGCTTCCCGACTCTCGCGTATAACAGCCGCAGATAATCATAAATCTCCGTTACCGTTCCGACGGTTGACCGCGGATTGCGGCTTGTCGTTTTCTGGTCAATGCTGATGGCCGGAGAAAGCCCTTCAATCGCATCAACGTCCGGCTTATCCATCTGCCCTAAAAATTGGCGCGCATAGGCGGAAAGCGATTCAACATACCGCCTCTGTCCTTCCGCGTAAATGGTGTCAAAAGCAAGGGATGATTTTCCCGATCCGGACAGACCCGTCACGACGACGAGCTGATCCCGCGGAATCGTTACATCAATGTTTTTTAAATTATGCGCCCTTGCCCCTTTCACCTCAATCCGGTCAATTGCCATGTGTTCATCATCCTTCCGCTTTTAGCTCTAACAGTAAATCACGAAGCTCTGCCGCCCGTTCGAAATCAAGCGCTCTGGCCGCTTCTTTCATTTCGTGCTCCATTTGCTCAACGACTTTCTGGCGTTCTTTCTTCGTCATCTTCGCCAGCTTAGGAGCGGCTTTTGTTTTATATTCTTCTTTATCCTCAGCGGCCTGCGTCGCGCGGATCACATCGCGGATTTCCTTATTGATCGTTTGCGGCGTAATGCCGTGGATTTCGTTAAAGCGCTCCTGCTGTTCCCGCCGGCGCTTCGTTTCATTAATCGCAATTTCCATCGAATGCGTGATTTTATCGGCATACATGATGACGCGTCCCTCTGCGTTCCGGGCCGCCCGTCCGATCGTCTGAATCAGCGACCGCTCGGAACGAAGGAAGCCTTCTTTATCCGCATCCAGAATGGCGACAAGTGACACTTCCGGAATATCAAGCCCTTCCCTCAGCAGGTTGATGCCGATTAACACATCATGTTTCCCGAGGCGGAGGTCACGGATGATTTCAATCCGTTCAAGCGTCTTAATCTCTGAATGAAGATAATTGACCTTGATACCGATTTCCTTCAGATAATCGGTCAGGTCCTCTGACATTTTTTTTGTTAAAGTCGTCACGAGCACGCGTTCATTACGTTCAATCCTCGCCTGAATCTCACCGATCAGATCATCAATCTGCCCTTCGATCGGACGGACATCAATGAGAGGATCGAGAAGTCCCGTCGGCCTGATGATCTGCTCGATCATTTCCGGCGTATGCTCAATTTCATACGGTCCCGGGGTAGCAGAGACGTACACGAT
Organism: Bacillus sp. FSL K6-2819; assembly: GCF_038008305.1. Taxonomy (NCBI): domain Bacteria; kingdom Bacillati; phylum Bacillota; class Bacilli; order Caryophanales; family Bacillaceae; genus Bacillus; species Bacillus sp. FSL K6-2819. The sequence goes on from NZ_JBBOYV010000001.1 coordinate 3,403,844, forward strand.
ATTGTGCATGTGCTTTTCAAATTCCTCGAATCGAAGCGGACGGTTGTCAAGCGCTGACGGCAGGCGGAACCCGTGATCGACAAGCACCTGTTTTCTTGCCTGGTCACCGTTGAACATGCCGCGCACCTGCGGAATCGTCACGTGTGATTCATCAACGACAATCATAAAATCATCCGGAAAATAATCAAGCAGCGTATACGGCGTGGAGCCCGGAGGACGGAGCGTCAAGTGTCTTGAATAGTTCTCGATCCCCGAGCAGAAACCCATTTCCCGCATCATTTCAAGATCATATCTCGTACGCTGCTCAAGGCGCTGGGCTTCCAGAAGCTTGCCGTTTTCGCGCATGACTTTTAAGCGCTCCTCAAGCTCCTGTTCAATATTCAGAATCGCTTTTTCCATCTTTTCCGCCCGTGTGACGAAGTGGGAAGCCGGGAAAATCGCGACATGATCGCGGTCGCCGAGAATTTCTCCGGTCAAAGCGTCAACCTCTCTGATCCGCTCAATTTCATCACCGAAAAATTCCACTCTGATACAATGTTCGTCACGGGAAGCCGGGAAGATTTCCACAACGTCTCCGCGCACGCGGAACGTCCCCCGCTGAAAGTCGATATCATTGCGGGCATACTGGATATCCACAAGCTTTCTCAGCAGCTCATTTCGCTCAATCTCCATTTCCGGTCTGAGCGACACGACCATTTCCCGGTATTCTTCAGGCGAACCGAGACCGTATATGCATGATACACTCGCGATAATAATGACATCTCTCCGTTCAAACAGAGAGGATGTGGCGGAGTGTCTCAGTTTATCAATTTCATCGTTAATGCTTGCGTCTTTCTCTATAAATGTATCCGTCTGAGGCACATACGCCTCCGGCTGATAGTAATCGTAGTAGCTGACAAAGTATTCGACAGCGTTGTTCGGAAAAAACTCCTTAAACTCGCTGTACAGCTGTCCGGCAAGGGTTTTGTTATGGGCAATGACCAGTGTCGGCTTGTTGACTTCTTTAATCAAATTGGACACGGTAAAGGTTTTGCCCGTCCCTGTCGCGCCCAGGAGAGTCTGGTGTTTTCTGCCTTCCTGTATGCCTTTGACAAGCTTCTCAATCGCTTGCGGCTGATCTCCCTGGGGCTGATATTTCGAGACTAACTCAAAACGATCTTTCACAAAAAAGCCTCCGTTTCTTTACGAAATCTTCCTATTGATATAGTAACACAATGACGGGCAAAATCACTAAAAATACGAACTAAAGTTCGATGGTTTATTTTTACCAAGTCAATTTTTGTATAAAAAACCTGCTTTTATGGCGTAAAAGCAGGCATTCTATTTCATATTCACCATGTCAGGCATTGTCTTTCTTTTTGTCTGCTTCTTTTTTAGCCATGTACAGCCCGCCGGCTACCAGAGAGACGACATCCAATCCAACGATAAAATACGTTTCGGTGTAGCCTTTTAAATAGGATGCGAAAAGCAGCGCGGCTGTGAGAGCGATCGCCACATAGTGGTTAAAAGTGACCCTCGTAAAAAGGACGACTAGCATAAAAGGGAAACATAATGCAAAAACGGCTTTTGTAATCACAAAAACCCTCCTCGGGAATTCTTCATCTCATCTGATTATAGTAAAAAATGAAGAATCGGACAATCGTTCCCCTGCTATCACAATACCCTTTTTCACCATTCTTCAATCATCTGTCAGAAAAAATGTAAAAGTAAATCCATTGAACCGTTAACAAAATGAATCAAATTGCCTTTCTTCAGCCGAAAGGCGGAGAACGATTAGGTCTTTGTGTCTTTGACAGTTTCTTCCTCCCTCTTTACAATGTAATGATAGTGTTCACTATCATTTTCTTGGATGAAGAAAAAAGGGGGCATCACTCATGTATTCAGTACGATTTCAAAAAGCGGAAGAATCAAGCCGCTCAGCGGGAGCAAAAGGAATGAACCTGATTAAACTGACGAAAAACGGCCTGCCCGTTCCCGACGGTTTTGTCATTCAGACGAACGCTCTGACACGTTTTATAGAAGACAACCGGCTTCAAGCAGCAGACGCACATATGGAGCGCGCCATTATGAACGGCACGTTTTCAAAAGAGCTCCGAGATGAGCTGGCCGCGTCATTTTATGAATTGAGAGAATCATACGCCTCTGTCGCCGTACGTTCCTCATCCGCGTCCGAAGATCTTGAAGGCGCTTCTTTCGCGGGCCAGTACGAAACCTATTTAAATATCAAAACAGAAGAAGAGTTTCTAGGAAAAGTGAAAGAATGCTGGGCTTCCTTCTTCTCGGCGCGGGTCAGCGGCTATAAAGAGAAAATGAACAACGATACCGCAGAGCCGTTAATGGGTGTTGTCGTGCAAGGGCTGATCAATTCTGAGGTTTCGGGGGTCATTTTCAGCCGCAACCCGGTCACACACGATGACGGAGAACTGATGATCAGCGCGAGCTACGGCCTCGGAGAAGCAATCGTTTCCGGCAGCGTGACGCCCGACACATTTATCGTCAATAAAGGCACATTTCAGATTGACAAAGAAATCGGCTTAAAAGAAATATATATCGTTTCTCAAGAGGAAGGCGTGACGGAAAAAGAGACGTCCGCTGACATGAGAAACCGCTTCTGCCTTGATGATGAGAATATCAAAGAGCTTGCCATGCTGACGATCAAGACAGAAGAACTGTACGGTTATCCCGTGGATCTTGAATTCGGATTTGCCGAAAATAAGCTGTATCTGCTTCAGGCCAGACCGATTACAACGATCGTGCAGGATCAGAAAGCGGCGGACGAAGAACGGGAATTTATCATGACGCCCCGGGATCAGAAAGATTTTTGGCTTAATATGGAGTCCAATATAGAAGGCCCCGTGAGCCCGTTATTCGCCTCGCTCATTGTGCCGGCTTTAGAATACGGCCTCAAAGAGAGCACAAAGACATTCCCAGTAATGGGCATCGAAATCGAGCGTGTCAAGCTTCATCAAGGCCGTGTTTTTTCCAGACAGCATAAGACGGACGACAAGCTGCCCGCAGAACAGTTAGAAGCGCTATTTCCCATCTTGGCTGACCGCATGTACGATATTATTCAGGAAACCTTTCTGCCTTTTTATCAAAAGCTGGACGAACTGGCGCATACAAACCATACACGGGAGACTGCCCTCGATGCGTTCCGAAACCTGCAAGACTTCTATTTGAAAGGATACGAAGAACATTTCAACATTGTCTTTCCGCAGGTTGCGTTAAACATGATGCTGGAATCGATGTACGGACAGATTGAGAAAGAAAACACCTCCCTCTTGTACGAAATGCTGGCGGGTGTCATGAATAAATCATTAGAAACAGACAGACAGCTTTGGCTGCTTTCCGGACAAGTAAAAGACAGTCCTGAGCTGCGGCGTGTTTTTACGGTTTCTCCTGCCGATGAGCTTCATCAGACGCTTCTGCAATCAAATGAAGGAAAGCGCTTTCTTGAACAAGTCGGTGAATTTTTACAGGAATACGGCTGGAGATCCGTGAAAAGCCACGACCTGCTCGAAGAAACATGGGCGGAAAATCCTTATTTCGCTTTGGCTAACATTCAGAACTATGTCCGGAACGGCTACGATTTTGACAGTGAGTTTCATAAAACGATAGAAAAACGAAAACAGCTTTACGCCGCCTTCATGGAGAAAATCGAAGATGACGGCTTCCGGGAGAAGTTTGACCGCTATTATCAGTGGACGCTGTCTTCCTCCGTCATCAAAGATGATCACCATTTTTATATTGATGCGATGCTGGACGCCAAAGCGCGCCTTTGCCTCTTGAAAATCGGCGAGCTGCTTGAAAAACAAGGCGTGATCGATGACCGGGAGGATATGTGGTACTTATACAGCGATGAAGTCGAGAAAGCGCTGGCGTCGCCTGTTCCGATGCAGGAAAAAGCGGCTGAACGTAAACAGCTGTTCCAGCAATATCAGCTTCTTGAAGCGCCCGCTTATCTCGGCACTCCGACTCCAGAACAGCTGCAAGCGGCTGAGCAGATTACCGGTTCCATCACAGAAGATGAAAAAAACACTGAACATCATATATACGGACTTGCGGCTTCAAGCGGAATCGCAAGCGGCCCTGTGAAAGTCATTCGTGACGCAAGTGAATTTTCCCTTTTTTCATCAGGAGATGTGCTTGTCTGCAAAATGACGACACCGCTTTGGACCAGTCTGTTTCAAGACGCAAAAGCCGTCATTACGGACACGGGCGGCATCCTGTCACACGCGGCCATCATAGCTAGAGAATACGGGCTTCCCGCCGTTCTCGGCACTCGCGCCGCGACTGACAGGCTCAACGACGGAGATATCGTCTCGGTAGACGGCACAAACGGCAAGATTACGATTGTCAAACGCGCTTCATGCTAGGTTTCCCTCTTTATTGACGGGCAGGGCGGGTGTATACTTGTCCTGCCAGTATTTTCGCGAGGTGAAACATGTTGAGAACGACGAACAAGAGAATTCTTGACGCTGCGATGAATCTTATTATCCAAAAAGGATACCGCGCCGCGACAACAAAGGAAATCGCAGAAAAAGCGAATGTAAGCGAAGCAACGATTTTCCGTAATTTTAAAAACAAACAAGGACTAATGAAAGCAATGATTGAGCAGCAGGCGCCCGCACCGGAAAACATGATCGCCAAGGCGGAAGGCGACCTGTATGAAGATCTTCTTCATTTCGCCACGGCCCTTTTGCAGCAATTGGAACAAAAAAAAGAGGTGTTCCGTATTTGCCTGCGCGAACCGGAACTATTCGAAGACGTCCTGCAGGATATCATCGTATATCCGCAATCTGTGAAAAAGGATTTAATCGTTTACTTTAAGGAGCTGACCAAGAAAAACATCATAAGCCCCGGCAGTGAAGAAGCAAATGCAGACGTCTTTATGACAATGGTCTTCGGTTATTTTATGCACCGTCTGCAGCTGGGGAAAAGGGTCATTACTCTTTCTGAGGAAACGATGCTGAAACACAGCACTGAGATTTTTATCAAAGGAATCGTCAGCCGGTAATTTTTCCGGCTCCTAGGAGGATGAAGGATGGGTTCAAAGAAAGAATGGGCGCTGATCGTTTCGCTTTTGCTGGGAGCCATACTCGTTCCCATCAATTCTACGATGATCGCAGTCGCCCTTTCATCCATTTCCCGCTCATTCAGCGAATCAATTGCCAGCATCACATGGGTAGTGACGGTGTATTTAATCGTGATGGCCGTGACACAGCCCATTGCCGGCAAGCTCGGTGATATGTACGGGAACAAAAAAATGTATTTATGGGGCGTCGGCCTTTTTCTTATCGCATCATTGGGGTGCGCCCTCTCGCCAAGTCTTTTCTTATTGATTTTCTTCCGGGCGCTTCAGGCCGCCGGCGGCGCTTTGCTTACGCCAAACAGCATCGCCATCATCCGCCATGTCGTGTCTGAAAAACGGCTTCCGAAAGTATTCGGTTTTTTCGGCCTCGGTGCCGGACTGGGCGCGGCTCTCGGCCCGTTTATCGGCTCTCTTCTAATCGAGAGCTTCAGCTGGCATTCTATCTTTTGGGTCAACATTCCGTTTCTTGCGATCGCACTCGGGACGGCATTGATGATGTTTCCTAAATATAAAGAAGAAACTTCTGACGCGCCGCTTGATATCATCGGATCTGTTTTGCTTGCCGGAAGCATTGTATCTATTATTCTTCTGACGAAAAACGAAAGCTCTATGGGCTATTGGGTATACGCGCTGCTCATTCTTGTATTTGTTCCGTTATTTTTCAGGCGGGAGCTGCGCACGAAACATCCGATTATTGATTTTGACCTGTTTAAAAGCTCGACATTTACAAGCGCCAATTTGTCGGTTCTGTTAAGCAATCTAATGATGTACGCCGTGCTATTGATTATGCCGCTCTTTATGACCGGCCACTTCAGCATGAATACGTCGCACAGCGGCATGGCGCTGTCCGTCTTTTCGATTTTTATGTCCGCCAGCAACTGGGGCGGGGCTCAGCTGCATCATAAATGGGGCGCGCGAAGAATGATTTTTCTGTCCTTCATGCTGATGGCCGGAGCCAATCTCTTATTTCTGCTTTTGGTTTATTCCCATTCCGTCCCGTTCCTTATGGCATCGCTTATTGTCGGCGGCATCGCATCCGGTGCGGGGCTGACGAGCATGCAGGTGTCTTCTCTTGCGACGGTAGAACCGGGCATGTCAGGCATCGCGTCCGGGATTTTTTCCACCTTCCGTTATTTCGGAAGCATTATTTCTTCAGCACTGATCGGGTTAATCTCCGGATTTCATATTCTGTTTATCATATTGATCGGCGTTTCTGTGATCGGCATGTTCGTATCACTTGGAATTAAGTCCGGGGAAACCGTTCATACGAAAAAAAGCCATTCGGCGTAAACGAAAAAGGTTCCGTAAGCATCTGCTTTCCGGAACCTTTTCTAGTTTTTCTTCTTCATTTTCTCTTTCAAAGTGTCACCGCACTCCCCCGATGCATAGAGTATCGCAACGCCGTTTGCTCTATGAGAATCTTTTCGTTAAAAGAGAAAAGGGGAATGTAAATGGCTAAGAGTTCAGACCAAGTTAGGCCGCTGGCGCCGTCTCTTACAGTCAGCGCCGTTCAAAACAGCACAGAAGGAACAGCGTCAGATCTCGTTCTTACCTATTCGCCGAATTCCGTGCTTTCGTTAGGCGGAGTCGTATTCCGGCTGCCTGAAGGGTTTACCGCAACGACGAATGACACCATCAACAACAATAATTTAACTTCTTCACAAATATCAGAAGGCGGCAGAAAAGTCACGTTGCCATTGACGCTCGATCTTCTCGGACTTGCCCAGTTCACGCTTGTGCTGACAAACAAAACACTCCCGGCGGCAGGCACGTATACCTTTTCCGCAGAAAATACGGTGCTGATCATCGGTTCTCTGCTGCCGGCCTCCGCTGATCTCACTGTGAATCCGGCAGCTTTTGCTTATGTGACCAACTATTTGAGCAACCATGTCGGCGCTATCAACAGAATCACCGGCACGGTTTCCAGTGTCATTCCGGTTGAGGCTGCGCCGCTTGGCATCACAATAAGCCCGACGGCAGATTTTTGTACGTGTGTAATTCGGGAGAAAACAGCGTATCCGTTATCTCAACCGAGACAAGCAGCGAGGTCAAGAGAATTCCAGCAGGCGCGTCTCCTTATAAAATCGCAGCTTCGCCAAACGGAAATTTTATATACGTCACCAACCAGCAAAGCAGCAATGTTTATGTGATCAACACACAAACCAATACCGTCATCTCAGTCATTCCCGTCGGCCTTCTGCCGACAGGCATCGCCGTATCGCCGAACGGACAGCTTGTATATGTGCTGAATACCAATACCAACACCGTTTCCATCATCCACACGGCAGACAATACAGTGACGGCAACCATTATTCTGCCGTACAATTCTCCTTCCGATCTCGTCTTTTCGCCGGACGGAAGCAAGGCTTATATTACAAACCTTAACAGCAACAATCTCTCCATTATTGATACCGGCACAAACACCATCATTGATACCGTCAATACGGAGCTGAATCCGCTCGGTGTCACGATAACGCCTGACGGAGCGAAAGTGTATATTTTAAATTCAAGCAGCGGCACCGTATCTGTGCTCAATACAGCTGCAAACACGATCACAGCGATTATTCCTGTCGGTCAGTATCCGTACGGCGCCAAACCGGATACAGACGGAACACGTATTTTCGTCACAAACTTTTTCAGCAATCGGATTTCCGTCATTGACACGGCGTCCGATACCGTCGTCGGCACCATTACCTCAGAATTGTATCCGGCTGACATTGTAATCCGGCCGTAAAAAAAAGCCCGGCCGCCGTGTTTTTAACGGCACCGGGCTTTTTTATAATGCTGTCATTTCTTCTTGCTCATGTTCATCCTGCACGAATAAAATACCTAATTCATGATGTTCGCCTTCATAGGACGCACGCTGATCAAACCGGATCTCACCGTTCAGGCCGATGATCTCCATTTTTACAAATGCGCGGTTTTTTTGAAGTGCTTCATAAAAATCCGATACATGCTTCACGGGTATGCCGTTTACTTTCGTAATAATCTCACCGATCTTCAGATTAAGATCTTCCGCGGGCGTATTCGGAATGATACCGAGCACCATTAAGCCTTGATCCCGCTTAGAGAAATAAAACGGAGCCGCATTATCGTTCAACCGCTGTCTCAATGATAAAAACAGGCGGCCGAGCACCGCGATACAAACGGCAGCACCGGCAAGCGGAGTCCACCAAAGGGCCGCTGCCCCGAATACGGTAACGATCATTCCGAGATACATAACACGTTTCGCCGTTATCCTTATGCTGACCTCCGGAAGGGATCCCTGTACACGCTGTCCAAAGCCCGCGATATAAGGAATCCAGATCAAATGGAAAGAGCCGCCCGGCACGGTAAAGACAGGCCACCAAGAAAGGTGTGTTTCAAGCCCGCTGCCCGGCACCAATAAGAAAAGCGGAAGCAGCCATGCGCGATTCGCCAATTGACGGCCGATGGGCAGACCTCTGCTGCTGACGACAAGCGCCGGAGATGTTTTTTCAAGCGCTGAACGGTAAGCAGCAGCCCCCTCCGTGATGATCAAAAGGCCCATGAACACGGCCGCCGACGCCCAATTCACGCCGAATGCCTGCGGAAACCGATCCGCAAACGGCAATGTGTGGGTATATTGAAGGACAAACACAATGAACATACCGGCGCTGACAATATAAGCTGATGACAACCAATTCATACGGAACGTCAGCGAAGCCAAAGCCGTCACAGCCGCAATGATGCCGAGAAGACCGAATGGAATCGAAATTCCCAGCCCAAAAAATAATATGGAGAGAAGAATCCCCGGTATAAGCCCTTTTATGTATGTAAAGATAAGCTCGTCATACATATCTGCGATTTTTGTATGAAACGTATGGCGTTCACGTTTAATCCGCAAATATCCGCATGCGAGACTTATGATGATAAAAAACCAAAACATCGGGTGCAAAAAAAACAGACCGATACTTTTCAGAAGTTCAATTCCCCATTGAACAGACACTGCTTTCACCGCCTCAAGCCAAACATTTTAATTCTATTCTACCAAATAATCATTGGCTTGAATATCTCAAACGTCTATCTCTCTTCCGTCATCCACAGTGTTACATTTGAGAGAGAGAAATCTTTTAGATAATGGTCGACCTCCACCTCGATCACGCCGCTGATCAGAAGCATGGACCGCTTAATATCCGTCAGATTGATTCCTAAACGTTTATGGTTTTTCATTAAGTAAGTGAAATAATGCTTTGCACACTCTTCATTGATTTCGTGAACACTTTCAACATTTGTGTAATTGACCAGGTATCTGCTGAACAGCATGAGAAGACTTAGTGCTTTTGTTGATGAAAATGTGACGTCTTTTGTTCTGTCTTTTAGTTGTTCCACTAATTCATAATATTTTTTTTCACGCACAATACTTGCCCTCTTCAATTGTGAACCCCCATTTTTTTATCCAGATAAGCACGGGTGATTACAGCTGCCGTGCTGAAGCGCCGCAAACACTTCTGCTTTCAATACTGAAATGCAGCTGCCAGACTAAAACTGTTCTCTATTAGAACCTTCTTTTATTGTAAGAACTAAAACTGACTGAGGCAACTTTCAAAAGTTTCATTTTGAATACATATTAACTCGGCATAAAGTCTCTCTTCCCTATAAATATCGGGTAATGTTTGTCCTTTATAAATGTTTAAATGTGAAAATTTTTTTAATATCTTGTCAAAAACGTCATAATTATATATCTTTCGATTCATTTTTGACGAAGGACAAAAGAAACAGGAGGCGAAAAAAACGCCTCCTTTTCATTTATTTTACAAATAATGATTTTAACGCCATTTGCAGCTGTAAATCATTTTTTTCGTCAGCTTTCTTCTCGTTCATCAGCTGATTCATTTTTTCCGCTGTTTTTTTGTCAATGACAGCTGTTTTATCAAGCTTGTTCCGGTCTTGAAACGCCAGAACGGCTTTTTTCATTGTTTTGCTGAAATAGCCGTCCGCCCTGCCCGGGTCGAAGCCCAAGCCTTTCAGCAGGATTTGGGCGTGTTTGACATCCGCACTGTTCATATCAGGCTGAAGCGGCTGTTTCAGCTGAAGCGGCCCCGCTGCAAAATAATCCGGCTGGCTCACGGCGATTGTCGGGGTAATGCCTTTTTTGTGAATCCAATTGCCTTTCGGTGTGAGCCATTTGTACAGCGTCAATTTAATGTTGCTGCCGTCTCCCATAGGTACGGCCTGCTGAACCGTTCCTTTACCGAAGGAGGTATCACCGACAACGTCATAATGTCCCGCCTCTTTCAATGCGCCCGCAAGAATTTCTGAAGCGGAGGCGCTTCCTTTATCTGTGATGACATTGATAGGATACGGCTTTTTATGTTTTAAGGTTGAGAAATATTGTTTTTTATCCCCGTTACGTTCCGCGATTTGAATATACGGCATGTCTTTTGTGACGAAATGCTTTAAAATTTGTTCGACGCTTTGAAGGTAGCCGCCGGGATTTCCCCTTACGTCAAGAACGAGCCCGTCAATCCCCTGTTTCTCAAGCTTTTTCAGCGCCGCTGCGAAGTCCTGAGCGGTATGCTCGGAAAATGTGGATATGCCGATATAGCCGACATGATGCCCGCCTGATTCTTTGCGGGAAGCAAATACGGTTTCCAGCGGAATTTCCGCTCTTTTAATCCGGAATGACAGCTGTTTTTCAGAGCCCGGACGCTGTATTTTAATAGAAACCTTCGATCCTTTTTTCCCCCTGATTTTCAGCACGGCTTCGTTTAAATCTTTCCCGTTCATTGACTCGCCGTTTATACTGATGATTTCATCATTCGGCTTGAGGCCTGCTTTTTCAGCCGGAGATTGCTTAAACGGTGATACGATAATGATTTTATTATCTTCCATACCGACTTCAGCGCCGATTCCTTCAAAAGAAGAGTCAAGAGAATCGGAAAACTGCTTGGCGGTCTGCTTGTCCATATAAACGGAATAAGGGTCGTTTAATGTAGACAGCATCCCCTGAATCGCTCCTTCAAGAAGCTTTTCTTTATCTACATTTTCCACGTATTCGTTCGAGATCAGCTCATATGCTTTTTCGATTTTTTCCATTGCCTGGCTTCTTTCTGCTTCTGATGAATTCGGCTGTGCCGCCCCGGCAATATGGGCGCCGCCGCACATGATGCTGACGGCCGCTATCGCTGCGATTATTTTCTGTTTCATCGTTTACCTCCTCTTAGTCCTTTTACGAAAACCTGGAGATAGTATGTGTAAACCGGAAAGAATTCATGTAATGGCAACAAAAAAATGAATACGCAATTGTTTCATATAAATGGGTAACGTATAATATTCTGTATATAATTCATTAAATATACAGGAGAATACGATATGAAAATAAAATTATCAATTTTATCCGCAGCGGTGCTGGCCGCAGGCATAACCGCCTTTGTCTGGCAAAAAACAGAGGCCAATGAAAAAACGCAGACGGATGCCCTGTATGTTTCTCCCGCAGGCAGCGATCAAAATGATGGAACGAAAGAAAAGCCTTTCCGCACATTGAAGCATGCGGCGGAAAAGGCTGAGGCCGGAACAACCGTATTGATTCGGGAAGGAACGTACGATGAAACATTTGAGGTCAAGCACAGCGGCACGTCTGAGAAGCCGATTACATTTCAGAACTATCAGAATGAGCATGTCGCCATCAGCGGCAAATCTGCGTCAGACGGCGATTCTGAAACACCATTAATTCAAATCCGCAATAAACAGTACATTACCATTCACGGCATTACGCTTGAAAATCTCTCCGTTTCATCAGAAGATGCGACAGCCATGGGAATCTACGTCACCGGATCAAGCAGCCATATTACCATTGACGGCAACCACATCCAAAACATTAAAACAACGGCTGATGACGGAAATGCACACGGCATCGCGTTTTACGGCACAGGCGCGATGAAGGATGTCAGCATCACAAATAATACGGTTGAAAAACTGACGCTGGGCGCAAGCGAGGCGGTAGTTCTGAACGGAAATATTGACGGATTTAACATCGCCGGCAATACCATCCGGGACAATAACAATATCGGGATTGACGTGATCGGCTACGAAGGAACGTCCAAAGAAAATGATTATGCGCGAAACGGCGTCATTGAAAACAATACAGTGAGCCATAATTCCTCTTACGGAAATCCCGCCTACGGCAATGAATACTCAGCGGGCGGTATTTACGTTGACGGCGCAGAACATGTGGACATTAGGAAAAACACCGTTTACAACAATGACCTCGGCATTGAAGCCACTTCTGAGCATAAAGGGAAATACGCACAAGATATCCGGATTACGGATAACAAGGTGTATAACAATGCTTACACGGGTATTTCAATCGGGGGCTATGACACGAAGCGCGGCGGCACAATTAATTCCGTGATCGCTCACAACATCATGTACCGAAATGACACGAAGAACCTTGACGGCGGCCAGCTGCTGCTGCAGTACGACACAAAAGGGAACACCATCGAAAAAAACATCATGACGGCAAGCCGTTCCCGGATTTTTATCGCAAATGATTTTACGAAAAACGAAAGCAATACCGTTAACCATAACGTCTATCACAAAGAAACAGGAAAAGACGGCATTTGGAATTGGAAAAACAAAGAATACCGCTCATTCACAGCTTACCAAAAAGGAACGGCAAACGATTCAAATTCGATTTATGCGGACCCGATGTACCGTGACGAATCGTCTTATGACTTTACATTAAAGCCCGGATCACCGGCCCTGCCCGTCATTCAGTAACGGAACCATCAAAAAAAGCCAGTCTTTATCAGACTGGCCTTTTTTTATTTATACACGAAGGAATTTTCGGATGGAAGTCAGGCTTCCCCATACTCCGATAACCGCGCCGATCAGAATGAGCACAAGTGATACTTGGAACACAAACGGACTGTACGGCAGAAGTGAAACAAATGAACCCTGAACTTTCGGAGCCACCCAAGCGACCATCGACTGGTACGTACTGAGCACGAGTGCGATCGGTATGACTGAACCGAATACCCCGAGCAGCAGACCTTCAAGGAAAAACGGCCAGCGGATAAACCAGTTTGTCGCACCGACAAGCTTCATGATTTCAATCTCTTTTCTTCTTGCGAAAATCGTGATTTTAATCGTATTTGAAATTAAGAACATCGCCGTGAACAGAAGGCCGATGATTAACGCAATCCCGATGTTGCGTGACACGCCGACGATCTTAAACAGACGGCTGACTTCTTCTTTTCCGTATGTCACTTTATACACATGATCAAGCTTCTCAATTTTTTTCGCGACTTTCGGCGTATCATGCGGATCTGTCGTTTTGACGATAAACGCGTTGTTCAGCGGGTTTTCCTGATCTTGCATTTTCATGGCCTTTCCGCTGTCGCCGAAGCTTTTGACCAATTGATCAAGCTCTTTATCTTTAGATGAAAACTCTACGCTTTGGATTCCCGAGATGTCCTTAATCTCATTCTGCAGCGTATCCTGCGTTTTCTTATTCGACGTCAAATCAATTAATACTTTAATCTCCACTTCTTTTTCAGCATTTTTAGCCATGTTGTTTAAGTTCAGCATAATGACTAAAAACACGCCGACCAATATCAATGTAACGGTAACGGCACTGATGGATGCAAATGTCATCCATGTGTTTCTTCCGAGAGATTTAAAACTCTCACGCAAATGGCGCCCGAGAATTTTAATCATAAGAACCATACTCCCCTCTTGACTCATCACGCACAATAATTCCGTCTTCGATCGCGATGACCCGTTTCTTCATGGTGTTTACTATTTCTTTATTGTGTGTCGCCATCACGACAGTCGTTCCGCGGTTGTTAATCTCTTCCAGCGTCTTCATGACTTCCCATGATGTTACCGGATCAAGGTTGCCCGTCGGTTCGTCAGCTATAACGACGTCAGGATTGTTGACGATGGATCTTGCGATGGAAACACGCTGCTGTTCTCCTCCGGAAAGCTGGTCGGGAAACTGCCGCGCTTTATGCTTCAGCTGCACCAGATCGAGCACTTCAAGCACGCGTTTTTTAATGACTGACTGCTGCTCTCCGATAACCTCAAGCGCAAACGCAACGTTTTCAAATACCGTCAATTTCGGAAGGAGTTTGAAATCTTGGAAAACAACACCTATTTTACGCCGCACGAAAGGAATCTCTTTTTCTTTTACAGCCGCGAGATCTTTATGATTAATCAATATTTGCCCTTTTGTCGGTTTTTCTTCTCTGTAAATCATTTTGATAAAAGTAGATTTACCGGCTCCGCTCGGTCCTACGACATATACAAATTCTCCGGGATGAATCATGACTGACAGCCCGTTAATCGCTTTTACACCGTTCGGATAGGATTTATATACTTCTTTCATCTCTATCATGAAATCACCTAATCTTTTATTTATGTCTTGCAGCCATAGAGTTCGCAAAAATACTGCGGTTTATGGCCGATTTACCAGGAAACAGATGAAAAATCTGAAAGTTCCTTTTCCTCAGTACACTTCATTATACGTCAAATTTAGACATATTACTATTACAGTTTCTTTTCATTCCCAGGCCGTGAAAAAACCTTGCCCCTTATAACAGGCAAGGTTTTTCTGTTATTTTTTCTGTGACAGCCATTTGGCGATCTTTGTGGCGTCCTCATCACTTACAAGATGGCTCGGCATATTGCCGCGGCCGTTTTTAATGATGCTTTCAATTTTAGCTTCATCATATTTCCCGCCGACTTCCTGCAGATTGGGACCTCCGCCGCCTTCTAAGTCTTTTCCGTGGCAGCCGATACAGCTTTGCTGATAAAGCTCTTCGCCTGCTGACGCGGAAGCTTTTGATCCGCCTGAGCTGTCAGAGCTTTCTTTTTTTGATTCATTGGATCCGCCGCATGCCGCCAGCAGGACGGACATGGTCAGAACCAGCGCCAGCAGCGCCCATTTTGATTTCATATGTAAGATGCACCCCTTCGCTATTATAACTCCGTTTATGCGCGTTTGAAACCCTCGCCGAGCACCTCGCTTGCGTCTGCGACAATGACAAAAGCTGACTCATCAATTTGTTTGACGATTTGTTTCAGTTTTGTGAATTCGGTCTGGCCGACGACACACATTAAGATCGGCCGGTCATGTTCCGTATACCCGCCGACTGCGGAAATCTTCGTCACACCCCTGTCGATTTGCGTAAACACAGCCGACCTGACGGCTTCTTCATGCTGCGTAATGATTAAAGCCATTTTGGAACGGTTGAACCCGACCTGTACGACATCAATCGTTTTGCTTGAAATAAATACCCCGAGCATCGCATACAGTCCCTGTTCCACTCCGAAAACGAGCATCGCGCTCAGCACAATTAATCCGTCCATGATGGCAAGACACGTCCCTAACGAAAGCCCCGTGTATTTGTGAATGATCTGCGCCGCCAGAGCCGTTCCTCCCGTGGAGCCTTTGCCGAGATAAACGATGCCGATCCCCGTACCGATCCCCACGCCTCCGAAAATCGCCGCCAGCAATTCATGGGTCGTCGCGGCAGGGAGATCTCTTGTTAAAAAGACGGCAAGCGGCAGAACGATGGAACCGACAAGCGTCTTCATTCCGAATTTCCCGCCGAGAATGATCACTCCAGCGATAAACAAAGGAATGTTAATAATCCACTGCACGTAAGCCGGTTCAAAACCAAATGTTTCTAAAATGGTGCTGATTCCGCTTACTCCTCCCGCTGCTATACGGTTCGGCAGCAAAAATACGTTAAACACGACCCCTGTAATCGCCGCGCCGATCATGATATATATGTAATCTTTGATCAGACGGAGCGGTTTATTGTGATTCACATCCATGCAAAATCCTCCGTTCTCCGATTTTCTCTCGATAGCATTTTAAGTCTTCCCGGCTTAGAAGTAAATAACAGCCAAATACCGTATTAATTTGCTAAAGCGCTATTGTGAAAAACGGAAAAAGAGAAGCGATAAAAAAAACACACCATGCCATTGGCAGGTGTGTTCCCGGATTATGACAGTTTGGAGCGTAAATAGGCATCAATGAAGATATCAATATCTCCGTCCATGACCGCCTGCACGTTCCCCATTTCCGTATTTGTCCGGTGATCTTTCACCATGGAGTACGGATGGAATACGTACGAGCGGATTTGGCTGCCCCAGCCAATTTCTTTCTGTTCGCCGCGGATTTCGTCAAGCTCCGCCTGCTGTTCTTCAATTCTGCGCTGATACAGCTTCGCTTTGAGCATTTTCATCGCTCTGTCGCGGTTTTTGATTTGTGAACGTTCCGTCTGGCATGTGACGACTACATTTGTCGGCAGGTGGGTGATCCGAACGGCTGAATCAGTCGTATTGACATGCTGTCCGCCGGCGCCGCTTGCCCGGTACGTATCAACTTTAATGTCTTCGGTCCGGATTTCGATATCGATTTCTTCATTGAATTCAGGCATGACTTCACATGACACGAATGACGTGTGACGGCGGCCTGATGAATCAAATGGAGAAATCCGCACGAGACGGTGTACGCCTTTTTCCGCTTTTAAATAGCCGTATGCATTGTGGCCTTTAATAAGCAGTGTGACCGACTTAATTCCGGCTTCATCCCCAGGCAGATAATCAAGTGTTTCAACTTTGCATCCGCGTCTTTCCGCCCAGCGGGTATACATTCTGAGCAGCATGGAACCCCAGTCTTGGGATTCCGTACCGCCGGCTCCCGGGTGAAGCTCTAAAATCGCGTTATTTTTGTCATATGGTTCACTGAGCAGCAGCTGAAGCTCAAATTCATTCAATTCCTTCGTTAATGACTTCAGCTCTTTCTCAAGCTCTTGCTGAAGTTCCTGATCAGGTTCTTCTTTTAAAAGCTCATATGTCATTTGCAGCTCTTCGTGAGACTCGCTCAGCTGATGATAGGAGTTCACGTAGTCTTTCAGACCGTTCGCTTCGTTGATGACGGTTTGGGCCTTCTGCTGGTCATTCCAGAATTCCGGTTCCGCCATCTGTTCATCTAATTCTGCAATGCGGGCTTCCTTTGATTCGAGGTCAAAGAGACCCCCTGAAGTCCGCTAAACGAGAAGCCATATTTTCGAGCTCTGCCCTGATTTCTGATAATTCCATTCCATTCACCTCATTAAAAGATCCGGGGCGTCATAAGACGCAGACCCGGTCATGTTCGCTTCCTGCAGTCGTGACTATTCTGTCCGGCCGCAGCAATTTTTATATTTTTTTCCGCTTCCGCAATGGCAAGGCGCGTTGCGTCCGATATCCACGACTTTGCGCACCGGCGCTTTTTTCGCTTGTTTGGCTTCATCGCCGTCCTGCTGCTGATGAGCCGTCGTTTGGCCCTGAACAACTTCTTCGCGTTCCAGATTGCTTTCAATCTCGGCCTTCATGACGAATTTTGCGACCTCGTCCTCAATGGACTCAATCATGTGCTCAAACATTGCGAAACCTTCCATTTGGTATTCACGCAGCGGATTTGTCTGCGCATAAGCGCGAAGGTGAATCCCTTGACGCAGCTGATCCATCGCATCAATATGATCCATCCATTTTGAATCGACGGCACGCAATACGATTACTTTTTCAAATTCACGCATCTGCTCTGCGCCGAAATTCTCTTCTTTTTCATTATATTTCGTCATGATGCGGTCCATGATCATCTCATGCATTTCATCAGGTTCTTTTCCGAAGATATCGCTCTTTTCAAGCGCGCCTTCATCAAGATACGTTGTATTGACCAGCTCCACGAGTCCGTCAAGATTCCATTCTTCCGGAAGCTCCTCGCTCGGTGTATAAGCGGCAATCGCACGCTCCAGAGAAGACTTGATCATGCCTTCCACAATGTCACGCAGGTTTTCAGAATCAATGACTTCAAAACGCTGCTTGTAAATGACTTCGCGCTGCTGACGGAGCACGTCGTCATATTGAAGAAGCTGTTTACGTGAATCGAAGTTGTTTCCTTCAACGCGTTTTTGAGACGATTCCACGGCGCGTGACACCATTTTGCTCTGGATCGGCGTGGTGTCATCCATACCAAACCGGTCAAGCATCGCCATCGTCCGTTCAGCTCCGAAACGGCGCATCAATTCATCTTCCATTGAAAGATAAAATTGTGTGATGCCCGGGTCTCCCTGACGTCCTGAACGTCCGCGGAGCTGGTTGTCAATCCGGCGGGATTCGTGGCGTTCCGTACCGACGACTGCAAGGCCGCCAAGCTCTTTTACGCCTTCGCCGAGTTTAATGTCGGTTCCGCGTCCTGCCATGTTGGTCGCAATCGTGACAGCGCCTTTTTGTCCCGCTTCTTCAATGATCTGAGCTTCACGCTCATGGTTTTTCGCGTTCAGCACCTGATGCGGAATTCCTTTGTTTTTCAGAAGTTTTGAAATCAATTCAGACGTTTCAACGGCAACCGTACCGACAAGAACCGGCTGTCCGGTCATGTAGCGCTGGGCGACATCCTCCGCCACCGCCTTGAATTTCCCTTCCATTGAGCGGTAGATCAAGTCCGGACGGTCGTCACGGATAACCGGCTGGTTGGTCGGGATGGACACAACCTGCATGTTATAAATATTGCGGAATTCTTCCTCTTCCGTTTTTGCGGTACCGGTCATACCGGCCAGCTTTTCGTACATACGGAAATAGTTTTGGAACGTAATCGTAGCCAACGTCATGCTTTCATTTTGAATCTCCAAGCCTTCTTTTGCTTCAATCGCCTGGTGAAGGCCTTCGCTGTAGCGGCGTCCTTTCATCAGACGGCCGGTGAAGGAATCAACGATGACGACCTGGCCGTCCTCAACAACATAATCCACGTCTTTCTGCATCGCTGCATGGGCTTTTAAAGCCTGGTTGATATGGTGGTTTAAGGCGACGTTTTTGACATCGAACAGGTTGTCGATGCCGAACGCTTTTTCAGCCTTCGTCATTCCTTCTTCCGTCAGCTGAACGCCCTTCGTTTTGACGTCATACGTATAATCCTGATCCTTCTTGAGTGTGCGGACAAACGCATTTGCCTGCACGTACAGTTTTGTGGACTTCTGAGCTTGTCCGGAAATAATCAATGGCGTTCTCGCTTCATCGACTAAAATGGAATCGACTTCATCAATAACGGCAAAATGAAGCGGACGCTGCACCATTTGTTCTTTATAAAGCACCATATTGTCACGCAAATAATCAAAGCCGAGTTCATTATTCGTGGAATACGTGATATCGGCTGCGTAAGCTTCGCGTTTTTCGTCTTTTGACATCGAATTCAGGTTCAGGCCGACCGTAAGCCCGAGAAACGTAAAAATTTCTCCCATTTGCTCAGCATCACGGCTTGCCAGATATTCGTTGACTGTTACGACGTGAACGCCTTTTCCCGTCAAAGCATTTAAATATACGGGAAGCGTGGACGTCAGCGTTTTCCCTTCCCCTGTTTTCATTTCGGCGATATTCCCCTCATGAAGGGCAAGGCCCCCCATCAGCTGCACTTTAAACGGGAACATGCCGGTTACGCGGCGGGAAGCTTCACGAACGACGGCAAACGCTTCGACAAGAAGGTCATCCGTCGTTTCTCCTTTTTCAAGCCGCTCTCTGAATTCTTCCGTTTTATGTTTAAGCGCATCGTCAGAGAGATTTTCATAATCTCCTTTTACAGCATCAATGTCATTTGCAATTTTTTCGTATTTGTTCAGCGCACGTTTGGTCGGATCAAACATTTTATTTAAAATCCCAAGCATCTATAACGCTCCTCTATGTTCACATGCAAATTTCGCATGGAATAAATGATAATTTTCTGTCCATGTATACCTCTCATTATCATAACATACCTTTTGTTATTTCCAAAGAATTTGCAGATAAAGATAGAGAAAAACCTTCCGCGCGTTCACGGAAGGCTGGATGGGTTTATTCAGTCGGTTCAATTAATCCGTATTTGCCGTCATTTCTGCGGTAAACGACATTTGTGAGATTCGTCTCCGCATTGGTGAATACGAAGAAATTATGTCCGAGCATATTCATTTGGAGAATCGCTTCTTCATTATCCATCGGTTTTAAATTAAAACGCTTTTGGCGGACAATTTCCGGGCTGTCATCTTCAATTTCATCCTGAACCGCTACCGTGTCAGCAGCGCTCCCGTTCTCGAAGTAATGTTTCGGCAGACCCTGCTCACGGAATTTCCGGTTGACCTTTGTTTTATGCTTTCGGATTTGACGTTCCAGCTTGTTTGTTGCGAGATCAATTGCATTGTACATATCCTCGTTATGCACTTCGGAACGAAGCGCCAGATCAGTCATCGGAATGGTGACCTCAACTTTTGATTCCTTATCATTATAGAATTTTAAGTTGACGTTCACATCGGCATTGACGCTCTGCTCGAAATATCGTTCCAGCTTGCCGATTTTTCTCTCCACATGATCCTTTAACGCAGGTGTAACCTCAATGTTTTCTCCTCTGATATTGTAGTTCATCAAAGAACGCCTCCCTTTATCTAAGGATATGTATCTATTTCTCTTTTACCCCTTCTGATCCCTGCTGAAACGTTAAAATAATGTGTAAAATCAGTGAACGATGACGAATGGTGTCGGCTTTTTATCCGGCAGCTTCCGGCAGGATTAAAGTATATGCAAAGAACGCAGGCAAAAGACCTGCCGCTTGCAGCAGGTCTAATGAAGAACATACGGTTTGATGCAGTCGTGCGTCTGCTCCATCCACAGCTTATAATGCGGCAGAAAGATGGTTTTTAAAAACTCCTGAAATGGAGCGGACGGGAAATCATAATCATTTAACATGCTGAAATCCTGAAAAATCTCGTCAAATGACCGAATCGCAGTCTCCACGCATCGGCACTCAACGATAGACAAAAGAAGCGCATGAGAGGAGTCGAGATGAAAAAAAGCCTGAATCAAATCGTTGTAAATCCGTTCGCCCTCCGTCTTAAAAAAATCATCCTGCGTATCCAATAGGTAGCAAAGCCCCTCATCAATCGTAAAAAGAAGCTGGTAGTATGCTGACACCAAATGGTAATCGTTCAAACTTCTCAAAACACTCACCTATTTGCGTTTGTCGTAATAACGGCCGTCACTTGTCGTTTGATGATACGGATTAAAATACGTATTATGGTACACCCGTTTTTTCTTGAGCGTTTTTATTTCATTTCGGATGCCGTCCTGGATCCGTTTCACTTCTCCGGTAATCAGGCGGTCAAGCGCGGTCACCTGCTGAAGCAGCGTTTGTTCTTCTTCGGAAAAAGGCGGTTTTATGCCCGCAAGCATCTCTTCCCTTTTCTCCGTAAATGCCGTAACGCTGCTGATGAGACCGTCGCTTTCCGGAGCATCCTTCAGTTCGGTGTACATGTTCTTCGTTTCGTTATACAAGGAAAAGACATTGCTGTTCATCAGGCAAGGCCGCCTGTGCCATGGCTGTTTTTCCGTTCGCTCTGCATGGCCTGCTTCCACGTATCGCGAAATTCAGTAACGAGCTTTTCCGCTTCATCTAAAAATCCTTCGTTATTCTGCACGTTCGCTTCGATCAGGCGGCGGCGGATGTAATCATAGATTGATGACATCTGCTCAGAAATCTCAATCTCCCGGTTTAACGTGATGCTGAGCTCTTGAATGATGTTTTGCGCCTTTACGATATTTTCATTTTTGGCTTCAGGGTTGTTTTGCTTCATCGCCTGCCTGGCCAGCTTAATAAATCGCAGGCAGCCGTTATAAAGCATAAGGGTCAGCTCTTCCGGAGCGGCTGTAAAGACGGATGTCTGCTGATAAGCAGCAAAAGGATTATTTATTGCCATTTTTGTGAAACCTCCAAGATTATGATGTTGAAGATCCTAACATTGACGTGAGATATGAAGATTGGCTGTTCAATTTCTCCAATGCCGTATCCAACGCGCTGAACTTTTTATAATATCTCGTTTCGATGTCATCCAGCTTCGTTTTCATATTAGTAATATTTGTTTCTACTTCGTTCAGGCTTTTTCCGATGGCAAAGCTGGTTGATACCGAGCTTTCCGTGCCCGCTTGTTTTGAAATTTGAGTCTGCATTTTGTTTAATGTGTCTTTTAATCTCCGGGCAATCCCCTGCTCTTCCGGGTTTTTGGTTTTCGCTGTATCAGGGCTGTCCGCATTAAACAGCTTAGCCACGAGAGACGGATTCTCGGTAATTTTCTGCTTCAGTTTCGCTTCGTCTTTAATGACAAGCTTTCCTTGATCGGCGTAGTTATCAGACGTTTCAATTCCGAAATCCGCGAGCTGATATTTTTTCCCGTCAATCGTAACCGTTGAGTACAGATCAATCCGCATCTCCGCCAAACCGTTCTGCAGCGTGCTGTCGCTCCGTAATAAACCGCTTTTGGCTTTAGCCTCCCACTGCTCAACCTGCTTATCAGTCATCGCTTCTCTTTGATCATCAGTTAACGGCGTATAATCCCGGTATTTTGATTCCGTCACCTTCGCGTTTACGTTTTTAATTAACGTGTTATATTTATCAACAAAATCTTTAATGTTGTTAAAGATGCCGTCCGTATCAGTCGTGCTGTTAATCGTAACCGTTTTATTGCTATCCGTCACGCTGTTCAGCGTATATTTAATGCCGTTGATCGTAAAGTTATTTGACGTTTTGGTCATTTCAAGGCCGTTGAACGTAAACTTCGCGTTTTTCCCTTCGGCATTGGCCGTAAGTTCATTCGTTGTATCATCAACGGCAAAACCGAGCTGATCTTTCAGAAAGCTTTTGGTTGCGTCATCACCTGCGGCAAGGGTAAACCCTTCCCCCGTTTTATTGGAAGTGAACGCAATCGTGTCCGCATAATCCGTGCCATTGGAAATTTTCTCTCTTAAAGCCGTCATCCCGAGGCCCGAGCTGTTCAGTTTGGAAATCACATCATCAATCGTATCAGTCGCGGCGATCGTGACGTTTACCTCAGTCGGCTTCGTGTCACCCGGATTTGTGACATTGAATTTCAATGTTTGGCTCTGGCCTGATGTAAAATTGATGGCGCCTGAGGATTTATACGTCGTCGGCGTGGCCAGCTGCTGAACGGACATGCTTGTTGAAATATTTTGCTCAGCACTGACGGCCACCGCGCTGACACTGGAATCCGAACTTGTTACTGTTTTTTTATTCCAGTTTGTGGACATCAGCATATTATTAAATGTAGTGGAATACATGTCGGTAATCTGGGTATTCATTTCCCGATAAGCATCGCGCTTCCATTCAAGCGTCTGCTTTTGCTGGTTCAATTTATTAAGCGGCTGCTTTTCGGCATCCATCAGTTTTTTCACCAGAGAATCTACATCAAGACCGGAATTAAGGCCTGTGATTCTTGTGACCATATGTACCCTCTCCTTTTCAGCGTTTAGTCGTAGACGGCTCTATGACAACAGTGAGTTTCCGACTGTTTATCATATCGCAGCTCCATAAATGTATGATCTTATTCTTATATCGGTCATATTAAAAGGTTTTCAATATTTTAACTGAAATTATAATGTTTCATTTTGTCAATAGGGTTTCCTTGGCATGATGAGGGAAAAAGCGGAGGAAATAAAAAAAGACCCTGGAGAGCCAGGATCTTTCCGTCATTAACCTTTAAGCAATTGAAGAACTTGCTGAGGCTGTTGGTTAGCTTGCGCAAGCATTGCTTGAGAAGCCTGAGTAAGAATGTTGTTTTTCGTGTACTCCATCATCTCAGAAGCCATGTCTACGTCACGGATACGTGATTCAGCAGAAGTCAGGTTCTCAGAAGAAGTACCAAGGTTGTTGATTGTGTGCTCTAAACGGTTTTGAACCGCACCAAGTTTAGCGCGCTCGCTAGATACTGTGTCGATAGCTGTTTTGATTGTTGTAAGAGCTGAAGACGCAGCTTTAGCAGAAGATGAGATGTCGATACCTTTGGTTACTTTTGTATCTGCAGCCAATGCGCTGTCAGCTTGATAAACTAGTTTATCATCAGTGTCATAGTAGCCATTCGGTCCTTTAGAACCATCAGTTACGAGAGTTGCTTCTTTTCCGTCTGCAGTTACAAGCTTAGACCCGTCAGTATTTGCTGTATAAGTCGTACCAACTTTCAGGCTTTCAGAGTCCATTTTATTGATAGACAGGCTCATTGTTTGGCCTTCGTTAGCTCCGATTTGGAACGTAAGGTCTTTTGCAGTTCCGTCAAGAAGTTTTTTCGTGTTGAACTCAGTGTCAGTAGAGATTCTTGTTACTTCAGACGCTAATTGGTCCATCTCTTTTTGAAGCTCAGAACGGTCAGAATCTGTGTTTGTATCGTTAGCCGCTTGTGTAGCAAGCTCGCTCATACGCTGAAGAATGCTGTGAGTTTCGTTCAATGCACCCTCAGATGTTTGGATAAGAGAGATTCCGTCTTGAGCGTTTTTAGACGCCATGTCTAAACCGCGGATTTGAGAACGCATTTTTTCAGAGATCGCAAGACCCGCAGCGTCATCACCAGCGCGGTTGATGCGAAGACCTGAAGATAATTTTTCCATGTTTTTAGAAGCAGCGTTTGAACCTGCATTCAGCTGACGGCTAGTGTTAAGAGCCGCGATATTGTGGTTGATTCTCATTTTGTATTTCCTCCCTGAATTGTTTTTCGCACGTCCTTGTGCATTTTTCGCAGCGTCATTCTGAAGAAAATTTTTCCTCTCATTGGCTACACTATATATATCGGACGGCCGCTTCTATTGTTTATATGAAAATAAAAAAATCCTCACTTTTTTTGTGAGGATAAATTAAGTAATAAATCGGTATTAAAAGATACGGCTCTGTTGTTCTCTTCCAGGATCGACAAGTATATTTCTTTCCGGTGAATATCCACATGCTGAGGCGCTTCAATTCCCAGCTTCACTTGCTCTCCTTCGATGGCAATCACCTTTATTTCAATATCGGGTCCGATCTGAATTGACTCATTCACTTTTCTTGAGAGAACTAGCATGATCCTCCTCCTATCAGATGTTTTGTTTCATAGGAAGCATCATGTAAAATGATTTGTTTCGCCTTCATTTCCTTTTTATTGACGATAATCGGCGCTTTTAAATTGGCGGTCGTGTTTTCAAAAGGCTCTTCCAGCGTTAAAATCGCCATCACTTCGACGTCCTCTATATCTTCAATATGCAAAAGCTCAAGCGTCGCATGGTCAATGTCAAATTCGTACCCTTTAAAGAAAATAAACGGGCTGGCGACAATAAAGGCGATGTGCTCCTGTTTGACAGATTGCAGCGCCAAAAACGGTGAATCTTCCGACAAAGGAAGAACAACAAATTGAGTCTCGTCATTAAATCCCGGCAGGCCGTTTTCAAATGAGATGATCTGCCCTTCGTCTATTCTGATTTCTCCATGATATTTTGTTTTAATAATCATGCTTCACAATCCTTTACCACTTTCATCTTTTATTCTGTGTTACCGTCGTCAACCGAAATCGTCACCTTAGGGTCTTGCATCATATCAATCTGAACTTTTCCCGGCGTGTAATTCCATACCGGTTTATGGGCGGCTGCTTCAATTGAAGGTTTGCGGGCTTCAATATCAATCGTCAGCTTTGAAGGAATGCAGTCAATGTCGACGAGAAACTGTGCAGGGAGAAAGTCGCTGAATTCGCCGAATGGCTCGGGCGGGCTGACATCCGCTGCCTGCCGGGCCATCACATTGCCGGTTTTCTTTTCGATAGCCGCCATTTCCTTCCCTTCTCTGACTGTTTTTGCAATAAACTCACTGCATGCTTCCGCGCCTTTCTGGGCGGCTTCCGCGTTCAGCTTTTCAAATGATTTGAGATTCAAGTTCTCCCAAGCCCTCGTCTGATCAATCGTCAGTTTGGCCGGCGTGCTTTCAATGTTCAGCTCTGCCGGCGGCTGCTCAATTTCCAGGTCAGCGGGCGGCTGTTCCATTTCGATTTCTTCCTTCTGAAAGGTAATACCGATTTTAGCAGGCACACTGTCAATAATCAATCTCGGCATCTGCATAGAAATCCCTCCTCTTTAGAATGTTCTAGTAAAAAAAGCGATCTCCCTGTTGTGAGTCGCTTTTTTTATATATTGAAGACGGTCAGTTATATTATTTCAGAAAGTCGATCAGTGACGGCTGAATAATATTCGCATTTACTGACAGCGCAGCTTTATGAACCGTCTGCTGAGATAAATAATCAACAATCACATCTTCCATTTCTACATCTTCATTATCTGACAATACTTTTTCAGCGGTAGCAGCTTGTGATTCCAGCCTTGTCTGAATGAGTTCCAAACGGTTTGTACGTGCACCGATATTGGATTTTTCAGCATTCATTTTGTCAGTAAAACCGTCGATATCTGACAGAATCTGTTTTGAATCTGCTTCGGAAAGCGTACCTTTGCTTAAAGAAGCTTCTAAGGAGTTGAGAAATTCAAATACATTATCCCCATTTTGAGCGACGCCCCCGAAAGCTGAATTCGGGTCAGAATTCACTTTCAGCACTGCCCCGTTCGAGATGTTGATGTTAACATCCGAAGCACTAGTGTAATTTTCATAGTTGTACGTATATGTACCGTCAGCATTTTCAGTAATCGGCGGGACGTCTGAATTGGTTCCGTTAAACAGGTAACGCCCGTTCACCTGAGTATTCGCGACAGAAACGAGCTGCTTTTTCAGCTGGCCGATTTCTGTACCGATTGCTTTTAATTCCGTTTCACCGT
The DNA here is from genome assembly GCF_038008305.1 of Bacillus sp. FSL K6-2819. NCBI lineage: Bacteria > Bacillati > Bacillota > Bacilli > Caryophanales > Bacillaceae > Bacillus > Bacillus sp. FSL K6-2819. Next base: position 3,430,539 of record NZ_JBBOYV010000001.1, read on the forward strand.
TCGAATCACTTTTGGCCTGAACCATCAAGTCCCGGATTTTCCCCATAATATCGGTTTCTGAGTTTACGCTTGATTCCGAGTTTTCCAGCCATGTAAAACCTTGCGAAACATTCCGCTGATATTGGTTTACCTGCGCAAGCTGAGTACGGTACTGCATTCCCTTCATTGCAACGACCGGGTCATCAGAAGCTTTCGTGATTTTTTTCCCCGTAGACACTTGCTGCTGAAGCCGATCGAGCTTGTCATAACTTGAGCCGATAAATCGAAGAGAATTTTTTGCGATCATCCCTTGAGTTACTCTCATTTACTTATCTCCTATCTTCCTCCGGTGCCCATACCGTTAATAATTTTATCGAATATTTCATCCTGCATCGTTATGATTCGCGCAGCGGCATTATAAGCGTGTTGAAACTGAATCATATTTGTCATTTCTTCATCTAAAGACACGGCGCTGACTGATTGTCTCCTTTGATCGGCTGAAAGAGTGTTGCTTTCAGAGTTGTTCATAAGATTGGCCGCTTTTTGTGAATTAACGCCCAGCTTGCCGATAAGGGATTCATAAAAGTCATTAATTGTAGTGGTTTCACCGTTAATAGTCAGCTTGCTGTTCTGCACGGCTGCCAGGTTAGTCGCGTTTGTGCCGTCACTTTTTTCTCCGTTTAACGACGCTGCGATATTGTCAGTAGACGCGAGGATTTTGTCACTGACTTTTATTTTCGCTGCCGCACCTTTTGCCGGCACCGCTTCATCACCGCTGAAATCAAAAAATGCCGCGCCCTGTTCGCCTGTATAGGTCTTTCCTTTTTCGTGAACTGCGTTAAACGCGTCAGCAAAGGATAGCGCCATATTGTCAAGAGCCGTCAGCATTTCAGGGTAGAGGCCTTTTTCTTCTCCATTCGACATATAGCCGTATGACTCAATAAGACCTAAAAGTGAGCCTTTTCCGGTAAATGCATCCGCATTGACCTCGCTGCTGCCGATTGACACACTCGACACAAGGCCGCTGTCCTTGTCGTAGTTGATTTTCATTTCTGAAACGGTTTTTGTATTACCATCCAGCAGCGTTCCGAGAGAATTGTTGTTTCCGTTCAGCAATTCCACGTTAACCGTGCCCTCAGCAGTCGCCAAGGAATGCCCGCCCGACTTATTATATGAAACTTTTATATTTGCCATAGAAGATAATTGATCAATCAATCTGTCTCTTTGGTCATATAAATCATTAGGGAGCATACCGCTCGGTTCAACTGCCGCTATTTGAGTATTAAGGTCATTCAGCTGATTGAGAATTGAATTGACCTGGTCCGCTGTGTTATCCAGATTCTTTTTAATATCACCCTGAATGTTAGTCAACGAGGTAGATATATAGTTAAAACTTTCAGCAAGAGATTTCCCCTGCTCCTGCAAGACTGAGCGCGCTCCCGTATTTTCCGGATTCGTCGCCAGATCCTGAAGGGCATTCCAAAACGAACTGAGCGATCCGTTTAAACCGTTATCGTCAAGCTCTTTCATGACGCCTTCCATTTGCGATAATGAATTGGAACGGGCTGTATAGTAGCCTAATTTTGTATTTTCAGTTCTGTACTGATAGTCTAAAAAACTGTCTCTGACGCGCTCCACTGAACCGGCTTTAACACCTGTTCCGATTTGGCCGGCTGTCAGATCACTGTTTTTTGATACAGCGGGATAAGGACTCGTCGATTGTAACGTGACTCGCTGCCTTGTATATCCTTCTGTATTTGCATTTGCAACGTTATTTGAAACGGTGCTCAATGCAGTCTGCTGCGCACTCAGTGCACGCCTTGCTGTTTCGAGCCCCATAAAAGTCGATGGCATTGAAAATCCTCCGTTCTAAGCTTTTGAATCGAATAATGTCAAACGGCTGACAGGCTGGCGTGCCGTTTGCGGCTCTTTATAATTCATATTCTCTTTTTCACCCGGCATTATCATATCGAATGCCCCGGAGATGAATTGCAAAGCCTGAATCGTGAGCTGTTTGTTCATCTCGTTCACTTCTTTCAGACGGTCAAGAAGCGCAGACAAAGAGTGAAATAACCCTTCAAGCTCCTGTTTTTCGCTGCCTGAAGTTCTGGAGATGCATGCAGCAATTGTGTTGTCCTCACTGCCGCTGAGAAACTGAGAAGTCAGCTTGATTCGTTCTTCTTCAGTCTGCCCGATTGCCTGAATATACTTTTGCTCTTTAGTCAATATGTTGGAAAGCTCTTTTGTTTTACCTGCTTTCAGCGCTTCCGTTTTCTCCTCAGACAGCGTGAGCAGATGTTCATGCAGTGCGCAAAGTCGCTTCAGTTGATCAATAATTGGCTTTGCTGACATTGGCTTTCTCCTTTTTATTGCTTTTTATAGAAATTCACTATTTTTTCAGCGATGCTGTTTGAATCTATTTTATATGTTCCGCTCTCTATATCCGCTTTCAGCTGAGCGATTTTTTCCTGACGTGTTTTAGTGACCGCATCTGACGCATTTTGAAGCTCTTTTGCATGAGAAGAAATTTCCACTTTGTCTTTCGGCTTTGCAGCCTCTTTTTGTACGGCTTGCTTTTCGTAATTTTTTTGGTATGGATTAACGGATTGTGTTCCGTACTGATTGATTTTCATAGGATTCCTCTCGCTTTCTGTTCGCAGTCTAATTCTTTTATCGACTGCGTTATCAGTTAGTTTAGGGAATCAGGTGTTTTTGGTATTATAGGCATAGTATGTGTCATTTGAACTATTTTTCTCTTTGAATTCAGCAGCTGTTTTTTGATTCATATGGTCTAATTGCGACTCAATATCGGTCTGACAGGACTTGCAAAATTTCCCCGTCCTGATCGGATTTCCGCACCTTTCACAAGGGTATGCCAAATTCGGAAGCTGGCTGATCTGAATCCTTTTTTGTTTGATAAACTTGAGGATCAGCTCTTCTTCAACACCTGTTTCCTCAGTAATCTGCTGCATCGTCGACTGTCTGTTGACTTGCTTTCTTAAAAATTTATAGACGGTTTCAAATGCTTTTTCTTCTTCTTTAATACATGCCTGACATACGGTCTGCAGGTTCGTTTTAAAAAATAAAGCATTGCATTTTGGACAATTCGCCAATTCACCCATCGTATTAACTCCTATTCCTTCTTTTATCTGCCTTATATTTCTATCAATTATATCGGCAGGATAAAAGAATGATTTAGCTCCTGATTAAAGTAAAAGAGGAGACCGATAACGCTTTGCCTGCTGTCAGCAGAGCTCCGGCAGCTTGATGCAGTGTGGCGCCCGTCGTATAAATATCGTCTATTAAAATGACGTTCATACCTTCGGCGGAGTTTTCGGCAGCTGAAAACTTTTTTTCTGCGGAGAGCCTTTCTGTTTTGCTCTTTTTGGATTGTTTTTCATTGTTCAGTCGGATGAGGGGGGAAATGACGGGCATTCCGAGCAGCGAGGCCAGCAGCTCGGATTGATTAAATCCGCGCTCCGCCAGCCGTTCGGGGCTCAGCGGAATAGGGACGAGGATATGTGTATTTGCCGGATATGCCGCTTTAAAGCCGGCAGTAAAATCACGTTCAAATGTTTGAATGATTTTCGTATCACCCCTGAATTTAAACCGGGCCAATGAGTCCTTCATTGCATCATTATACAAAAAAACCGAACGGTTCTGCCGCAACAAAAAGCGCTGTTCCGTTTTTGATTCCCGCGCCATGCAGTCAGCGCATTTTTTGTTTGACTGCTGAGGCCTTCCGCATAAACTGCACACGGGGCCTTCGATTTTTTCAAATTGATTGCTGCATGCGCTGCATACCTCTTGCTCCGGCGCCAGAGAAAATAGAGAACTCCAAGTCAGTGATCTTGAAATTGGTGAGTCACACAATAAACAATTCAGAGAAATTACGCTCCTTCCCGAGTCTCACAGAACTCGCTGGGATTAACCGAAACAATCGCCGCTGATTCAGCAAGAATGACAAGCAGCGCCGTATTTTTCTGTTTATCAACCATCTCTGCTTTTGCGTAAGCAACTTTCTTTTTATCAGTAACATATGCCGGTTCAGCCCGGTTTAATGAAAGTGCCAGTACATCATTTTTGCATACCCGGCATGTGCATTTCATATGAAGCTGAGGTATATAGCGGTCGAGAAGTTCCTTTAATACGATTTCTTTAGAATTGACAAGCATGTTGACAGCTCCTCATAGGAAAAGTATGAGTATACTGTATCACGTTTTCTGAAATTAACTAGTCCAACAATTTATTTTTTTGTGCCAATTTGTTCATATATTCTATATGTTTTTTTGCTTTCTTCATACCGTTTGTCATTCCGAAATGAAACATGACGACATCACCGCTGAAATGTTTATAATGCCTGCCCGTTCTGCCTGCAATCTGTACGAGTGCGCTCTCAGTAAAGATAGGTGCTTCTGCGCCGAGGACACAAGTCTGGACTTTAGGTACGGTAACCCCTCTTTCTAAAATCGTAGTCGTTACCAGCAGGTCAAACCGTCCCTCTCTGAACCGTTTCACTTTATCCTTTCTGCATGTGTCTTCCGCATGCACGCCTTCTGCACGGATGTTTAATTTCTGAAAATAATCCGTTGTCTTTCTTAATATATGTACAGACGGAACGAATAAGAAAACCGGCAGTCGTGATTGAAGTTTTTGCCGGACCCAATCCGTTACAGAACGCGGCAGTTTTCCTTTCTCAAGCTTCTTCTTCCAATTGCCGCACCACAAAAAACGCGGCTCCGGGAGCGGTTTCCGATGATATCTGGCCGGTATGCGAACGCTTTTCAGCAAACCGGCCTCAGCCCTCTTTTTTAATGTGTCTGAAGGAGTTGCCGTTACATAAACTAGGGCGCTGTTTTTCTTTCTGGCTTTATCAACCGCAAATCTTAATGTCTCATCAGCTGAAAAAGGAAAAGCATCTACTTCATCTATTATCATTACATCAAAAATATCTCGATAGCGCATCAGCTGGTGAGCGGTTGAGATCATTAGCGGAGTCAAGCTGCCTTTGTCCTCACTGCCGCCGTACAAAGCAGAAACTTCGACTTTCTCAAATGCTTTTTTCAGTCTCGGCAGCAGTTCAAGTACGACATCTGTACGCGGAGTCGCGACACAGACGCGCAAGCCGTGATTCAGCGCAAACTCTATACCCGGAAACAGCATCTCTGTTTTCCCTGATCCGCAAACCGCCCATACCAGCAGCTCTTGTTTCTCTTTTATCGCTTCTATAAGCGCTTCCGCCGCCTGCTTCTGTCCGTCTGTCAGTGTTCCTTCCCAAGAAAGCTTGATAGGCTCCCAGCTGTTTTCAGCCGCTAGATTCCAAGAGTATAATGACGTCAGTTCATCAGCCCTTCCCATTACGACACAGGAACGGCAATAGGTAATATGTCTTTTGGCAGAGGGCGCCCAAAATACCGCAAAGCGGGCTTGGTCAGACTGGCCGCATCGGCGGCAGACATAACGGTTTTTCCGGCGGATGACTGACGGCTCGGCCGTTATATATTCTTTTTCTATAAAACGCTTGATGCACTGATCAGAAAACGGAATCTCAGATCTCAATAAATGCCTGCCGTAAAAGAAATCCCGCACCTTCGAAAATTCTGAAGCACCTCCGGACATCTCTCAGCCTCCTTTCTGCTCAAAGTATGCCTGCCGGGAAACTTTTTGTCGAATTACGAAAATAAGAAAATAAAAAATCTCCGCCCTTGAAAACGGAGATTTGCACTTAGTTTTTAAAACACCAGCCGATTCCGATGGCGCCTTCGCCCAAATGGGTTCCGATCACAGCTCCGAAATAGCTGTTATAGAATTCGACATGAGGATATTTACCGCTTAATTCTTGAATAATTTCAGCAGCTTCTTCTTCCCTGTTTGCATGAATGACAGCGGCCCGCATCGGGATTCCTTTACTTGCATCCTCGGCAAACAGCTCCAAAATTCTAGAAATCGCTTTTTTGCGTGTCCGAATCTTCTCAAAAGGAACAATTAGCTTATTGTCAAAATGAAGAATAGGCTTTACCTTTAACAGACCGCCGATAAAAGCCTGAGCACTGCTTAGACGCCCGCCCCGCTGCAGATGTGATAAATCGTCCACCATAAAATAAGCACGGACTGTTTTTTTCATTTCTTCCAGCTCTTTTATAATCTCTTCCGGAGAGTCAACTCCGTCTTTAATAAGCTGTGCAGCTTTTAATGCATAAAAACCTTGCGCTAAACAGCTGATTTCTGAATCAAAAGGATAAACTTTAATATGATCAACCATAGCGTTTGCCGAAGCGGCGCTGTTATAAGTTCCGCTGATTCCGCTGGACAAATGTATGCTTATGACTGCATCATATGTTTTGCCCAGCTCTTCGTACAATGCGATTAATTCACCGAAAGAAGGCTGGGACGTAGTCGGCAGCTCATCATGATTTTTCACTTCTTTATAAAAGCTTCTCCAGTCGAGTTCTGTTTCTTCTCGGAATGTTTTTTCACCGAAAACCACTTGAAGAGGGATCATATGAATATGATGTTCTTCTCTCATCTCTATCGGAATATATGCTGTACTGTCTGTTACAACTGCAATATTCATCACTTTACCTGCCTTATTAAGTACTTAATACGTATTTTAATAGATATGTAGCCGTAAAAAAAGACTTGCCATAATAGGCAAGTCTTCTCACACAGACTAACGCATCTCTACCCAGCCGTTTTTAATGGCTACGACAACAGCTTGTGTCCGGTCATTAACGTTCATTTTCTGCAAAATATTACTCACGTGGTTTTTCACTGTTTTCTCACTGATAAACAATGATTCACCGATTCCGCGGTTGCTTTTTCCGTCTGCAAGCATTTGCAGCACTTCACATTCCCGTCTCGTTAATATATGTAATGGTCTCCGAATTTCCGGATAAACCTCATGCTGAGGGTGAGCAGAAACTCCGCTTGTCGCAAGACGGCGGAATTCGTTGACAAGATTGTGGGTTACTTTCGGGTGAAGGTAAGAACCGCCCTCGGCTACCACTTTCACTGCCTCGATTAAAGTATCCGCGTCCATCTCTTTCAGGAGATAGCCTCTTGCACCTGTTTTTAAAGCATGAGTCACATAGTTTTCATCATCATGGATGGAGAGGATAATTACCTTAGATTCAGGGTACAGCTCAACAAGCTGCTTAGTAGCCTCTACTCCATTTACATTCGGCATATTGATATCCATTATGACGACATCGGGATGATAATGCTCGACGATACGAGCCGCTTCATCTCCATCGTCACCTTCTGCTACCACTTCAAAGGTAGGTTCAAAATCCAATATTCTTTTTACACCCTCACGGAATAGTTGATGGTCGTCGATAATAACAATATTTACTTTAGTCACACGCTACGCCTCCTTATCCTATTGTTCTATATACGCCGCTGTTCGGTCAATATGTCTTTTGGCTCTATTTAACAAATTATAGGCCGAGAGATAAAGGAACCTTAATCATGATAAATGTCCCAAGACCTAGTTTAGAGTCTATCGTTATCGTTCCTTCGAGCAGATCTACTCTTTCTTTCATTCCCAGCAAGCCGAATGACTTGTTTTTCTTTTGTTTAGCTTCCTTGATATCAAAGCCTTTTCCGTTGTCCTTAATAATAAGAACCACAAAATCAGCAGTTACTTCCACTTTTACTGTAATTTCCTCTGATTCTGAATGCTTCAGCGCATTTGTGACGGCTTCCTGAGCGAGACGGAAAAGCGCCACTTCAAATTGCGGGGCAAGCCTTTTGTTCTCCGTGTCTCCGATGCACTGAAAATGTATTTTCACCTTTCCGTTGTATTCTTCAGTTGTATAAAGATATTTTCTCAGTGTCGGAATCAGCCCGAGATCGTCCAATGCCATCGGTCTTAAATCATATATAATCCTTCTGACTTCGTAAAGAGCATTCCGCACATTCTGGCGAAGATTTCTGATTTCCTGAAAGCCGTCCTCCGTGCCGCGGTCGCGGAAGATCCGTTCTATCAATTCCGATCTCATCATAACATTTGCCAGCATTTGAGCCGGACCGTCATGAATTTCTCTGGAAACTCTTTTTCTTTCTTCCTCCTGGGCTTCGATAATTCTTAAACCGAAATCTTGTTTAGCCTGCGCATCGGCAAGCAGAAGCCCTACTTGGCGAAGGTCTTGATTCAGGTAATTCAGAACGACGGTTATTTGGCTGACCAATGATTCTGACCGTTCAATGATTTCCTGAAGCCCCAAAAGCCGGCGTTCTAAATCATCTCTGCGCTCCCGCAGCTGCTTTTCACGCTGCTGGATCATCGTCAGTTCCACTTGAAGTTTGTGCGCCTTTTCATAGGCGTTGCGAATTTCTTCTTCGCTGAACTTATGGAAATTTCTGCTTACTTCCGACAAGCGGTTTCTTGCATGCCGGGTATGTACTTCGAGTTTGTCGCCCAGCTCAATGACTTCGTACACCTGCTGTTTGATCTGTTTGAGTTCTTCGACCAGCTGCTCATATTGCTGGCGCGACTGCTCTCCGATTTGAAAAACCTCGTCCTTACTCCCGTCCACGGTTTTCAGCATTTTCATAAGTATAGAATCCAAAACTTTGGAGTCCATCTTCGATTTATTCATCAGTCTCCCTCCGTAACGGTGTTGTTATGTATTTTTATTATAAATGTAATTGAACTGCAATTTGTGTCGAATTATAATGAAAGAATGCGTATATTCTAGAAAAAAACATTTTTATATAGTATCTTACTCTTTCATAATACCAAAATATGCGCAAAAATTCTAAAGTCTGTTCGAATTTGTAGAAACAAGTCTTTTAATGCTTGTCAGGAGGGTCCAGCAATCATGCTGCACAGCTATTTAACTGTTAAAGAAACAGGTGAACATGAGATTGTGATCGAAAAATCACGTTTTATCTGCCACCTGAGCCGTGCCGCTTCTGAATCGGAAGCGCAGGAATTTATACAAAAGATCAAAAAACAGCACTGGAATGCGACTCATAACTGCTCAGCTTATCTGATCGGAGAAACGGATCAGATACAAAAGGCGAATGATGACGGTGAACCAAGCGGCACAGCCGGCGTACCCATGCTGGAAGTGCTGAAAAAACGCGGCCTGAAAGATACCTGCGCGGTGGTTACCCGGTATTTCGGCGGAATAAAGCTCGGAGCAGGCGGATTGATTCGCGCATACGGGAAGTCAGTTTCTGAGGGGTTAAATCATATAGGAGTTACGGAACGGAAGCTGATGCGGATTATGCATACATCGGCAGATTATACGTGGCTCGGCAAGATAGAGAATGAACTGAGAGAATCAGTTTTTTTACTGAAGGAGATCCATTATGCGGATCATGTCGAATTTGAAACATACGTTGAAGAAAAAGACAAAGAAGCGTTTATAAAATGGATGACAGAGCTGACGAACGGCAAAAGTATTAATACAGAGGGAGAACTGACGTATTTAGAAACAGACGTCAGCCCTAAAGGAGACTAATGTAATGGCTGAACGTGTAAGAGTACGTGTTCGAAAGAAAAAGAAAAACAAACGAAAGATTATTTTCAAACGGATTTTGCTGCTGCTTACCCTCGTTTTGTTAGTTGCTGCCGGGTTTGGCGGGTACAAAGTATACAAAACGATCAATGCGGCAGATAATGCATATGATGCCCTTTCCCGCGGAGATAAATCAAAACTGCGGGATGAAGTCATCGATATGAAGAAAAAACCGTTCTCCATTTTGTTTATGGGGATCGAAAATTATGCCACAAGCGGAAAAGGCGGACGATCAGATTCTCTTATTGTTGTTACCCTTGATCCGAGAAATAAAACAATGAAAATGCTGAGTATTCCGCGTGATACGCGGGTGACGCTTGCCGGCGATACAACCGGTAAAAAGTCAAAAATCAATGCGGCTTTTGCTAAAGGCGGAGCGGATGAAACCGTCTCAACTGTAGAAGACTTATTAGGCATACCGATTGATAAGTATGTCACTGTCGATTTTAACGGTTTTAAGGATGTTATTGATGAAGTCGGCGGAGTCAATGTAAAGGTGCCATTTGATTTCGACGAGATGAGTGACGTCAGTAAAAAGAAACGGATCTACTTCAAGAAAGGAAACATGCATTTGAACGGTGAACAGGCTCTGGCTTACGCGCGGATGAGAAAGCAGGATAAGCGCGGAGACTTCGGCCGTAATGACCGCCAAAAGCAGATCCTAAACGCACTGATCGACCAAATGTCTAAGGCTGGAAATATTGCTAAGATCGATAAAATCGCTGAAACAGCGAGCAATAACGTACAAACGAATATCCGCATCACTGAAGGACTCGCCCTTCAGCAGATTTACAGCGGCTTTACCAGCAAAAAGATTGATACACTGACCATAACAGGAACAGATTTATATTTAGGCGGAGGCGGAACCGCGTCTACGGGCGGAACGTATTATTTCCAACCGGACCCCGCCAATCTCGAAAAAGTACGGCAAACCTTGCAGAAGCATTTAGATTATCCGGCCGGAAGCAGCACTGCGGCCGATCCTGCTTCTGACAGCACCGGAACAGACGGTACGACGGATTCAACTTCCGGCGGCACAGGAGCAGACGGTACGACGGATTCAACTTCCGGCGGCACAGGAACAGACGGCACCACTGATTCGAATTCCGGCGGCACAGGGACCGGCGGCACGACCGATTCAACCAACGGTACTGCGGGTGCAAACGGAACGGACAGCACACAGCCCGGCAACACAAATTCAAGCGGCACAACAGGCTATTAACAGAAAACCCGATCCTTTGAGAAGGATCGGGTTTTTCTATATAATTAAGAGAATAGCAGAATCAAAGAAAAAGCAGACCATTTGCATGATCTGCTCTTTTTAATTCTTCTTTACCAATCTCTTGTAAAACTTGGTAAATGGTTTAAATTGTTCATTTACTAACCCTGTGACCTCTGCTATGATTTGCATAAATACAATCAATACAAAAATAATAAACAGCGAAAGCCATATGGTCGCGCTTTTCAGCAGGATGGCACTGATGCTGAAAATAAAGCCGATTAAATAAATGATGATGACAGCCGTGCGGTGTGAAAGCCCGAAGGCCATCAGCCGGTGGTGTATATGTGACTTATCAGGCGCTGAAATCGGCTGTTTGTTTAGTATCCGTCTGATGACAGCGAACGTCGTATCAAAAATCGGCACGCCCAAAATAATGATCGGAATGATGATACTGAATAAAGTCACGCTTTTATAAAGACCTAATAATGAGAGTACTGAAATGACGTATCCGAGAAAGAGCGATCCGGTATCTCCCATAAATATTTTTGCCGGGTGAAAATTATAAAATAAAAATCCGAGTGTGCTTCCTATCACAACGAGAGAAAGTGACAGGATAAGGATTTTGCCTCCGGATAACGCCATTACTGCGATGGTGGACAGTCCGATGACCGACAGACCGGCAGCGAGACCGTCCAAACCGTCAATCAGGTTCATCGCGTTCGTGATACCGACGATCCATAACACAGTCAGCGGGTAAGCGACCCATCCCAATTCTAAACGTTCCGTTAAAAACGGCACGGAGAAAAAGTCCATTTTCAGTCCCGTGCTCACAATCATAATGGCTACGGCTAACTGGACGAAAAACTTTACCTTTGCGCTTAATTGGTATTTATCATCAAGAATTCCTAAAATAACAATAATAAACGCGCCCACCGTGATGGCGGTCATCTTCGTTTCATTATATATGCCGGCCGCGAGCACACCCGCCGCTACGCCGATAAAAATGGCCAATCCGCCCATACGGGGCATTATTTTATCATGTACTTTTCGGTTGCTGGGCTGGTCAACTGCACCTATTTTGATCGCAATTTTTTTTACGATAGGAGTTAGGATTAAAACCGTTAGCAGAGAGACAAAAAACGCAACAACTATGCGAAACATGCGTTCGTCAAGCATAAAGAAGTCTCCTTTGGAATTATATGAAGTCTTTTCTGATATTGAACCGTTCCTTCCATTATAATTCTTACTAGTTATTATAACAAGCATCATCAAAAAGAAACACGCAAATCAAAAAATGCGCTTTCCCTTTTAATGGGAGTGCGCATTTTTCATGATTCCCGTGCATTCGAGCATATGGCCGAATAAAACATTCCAATCCCGTCTTCGGGCCAATTCACGGCGCAATGCCTCGTAAGATCCGCCGCGATCCGCTGCCAAGAGCGATTCACAGGCTGCGATGAAATCTGCGGGGTCGCTGCCTTCAACGTATTCATAAACATAAGGCCTTTTGATTTTGGCCGTAGAAGCAAGGTTGCAGCCGACAACCGGTTTGCCGGCAGCTAAAAATTCAAAAAGCTTGAGCGGAAATACCGCGTCATTATAAGGCGAATTTTTATAAGGCATAATGCCGATGTCGACGAGCTGCATATAGGACGGCACTTCATTCGGCGCAGCAGGTCCCGACCAGATGACATTCGGCCGCTTCAGAAGCGACTTGAAATCCGGCTCATCCTCAGCCGTGTTCGGACCTACCAATAAAATCGTCCAATCCGGCCGTAAATCTGCCGTTTCCGCTAAAAGCGCGAAATCGAGCTTCGGTTTGATGCCGCCGATAAAACCGAGAACCGGCCCATTTCTTCCCTGTAAAATGTCTTCATCCGGGTGTTTATTTTCCTGTGAAAACAGGTCATATTCCACTCCGTTTTCAATGGTGAAGACCTTCTGGCGCGGGTTCTCCAGCTTTTTTCCGACCTCCTGATGAAGACAGTCAGATGTGCACGTAATGGAATCGGCACGCTGAATGATTCTCATTTCCGCCTGTTTTATGATATTTCTTCTGATATTTGACAGCACACCGGCACGTCCGCTGATCGGAGCCGCCCACAGATCACTGCAATCGTAAATCACTTCATCCCAAGGAAACAGTTCTGACAGAAGCGGAAAACCGGGGAAGGTGTACCATAAGCAGCAGCGGGCCCCTTCTCTTTCTTCCTTCAGCACGTTCAGCAATGGTGAAAGCTTATTCCTGTAGCAAAAATCTGTATACCTGCCGAAGCGGAAAGCTTTCTGCTTCAGGAGATCCTTTACTGCGAACTGCCGGATTCCCTCGGCAATCCCAGTCATTTGCCCGTCATTTGCGCGCGGGGACGGACATACCCAAATGACGCTTTTCGTTTCTTTTTGCCTGGCGAGAAATTCAGCCAGCCGGTGCCGTCTGTATCTCAGCCGGTCATGACCCCATTCCGCCGCTCCGACGATTACGTGAATAATCGGTTCCACCTTCATCACCCAGCTCCTCTAACGCCTACAGTCTTTTCATGACCGCGTTTTTCGCATATTGCATAAAACACCACGAAGCCTTGATAAAGTGCAGGCGCTCAATTTCTCTATAAACAAACCATGTTTTTTTGGCGGCTTTCCACTTGTTGCTTGAAATTGAATTCTGCACAAGCCTGTATTCTGAAAGGCACTCATTCAGGCCGTAAGCTGTAAATCCCCTTTTCAGAAGGGACAGCCATGTCGCCAAATCCTGCCGCGTTCTGATATCAGGCATTTGAATCTGCCCCGTCTGTTCTCTGTCAATCATGACCGTTAAACATCCGATAATCGTGTTTTTTAAAGCTTCATCATAGGACAGGCTTTCAGGCGCTTGAATCGTTTTGTCCGTCGGCGTTCCGTCCTGCTCCATGACGCTGTAGCCCGTGAATGAAAATGCACAGGACCGCTCTGACATAAACGCCAGCTGTTTTTGAAGCTTTTCCTTTTTCCATCTGTCATCGCTGTCCAAAAATGCGACATAACGCCCCTTGGCATGCTCGAGGGCTGTATTTCTGGCAGCCGCGGCTCCCCGGTTTTTGTCTAAATAAACGACGCGGATCCGCTCATCCTTTTGTTCATATTGCCGTAAAATATCTCTCGTTCCGTCCGTTGAACAATCATCCGCGATAATCATCTCCCAATGCGGGTGGCTTTGGTGTAAAACGGATTGAATCGTGTCTTCGATATATTCACTTGCATTATAAGACGGTGTAATGACAGATACGAAAGGTTTCCAGTTTGTCATGGTCACATCTCCATCGCAGATTTTTAAAAGGACTCTCTAAAAAACTCAGGAATGACAATGAACATAAATGCAACTGCAATGCCGATCAAAACGCCCAGAACCGCTTTCTTTTTCGGCGGCATGCCCTGTCCCGCCGTTTCACTCACCGGCTCTGAATTAATGACGCCGGCAGCTTTCAGGTTCAGCTGTGTGTTTTTCAATTCGTATAAAAATCTTTCCTTATCCACTTTGGCATCCGCGCTGACGGTTTCTCCCTGAAGCGCGTCAATACTCTGACGAACCACTTTTGCCCGTTTTTCAAACAGCTCCTGATCATTCTTCAGAAAAGTCTTTATGACAGCCTGAAACACCGATTCGGCCTCCTGTTTGTCTTGGTCGCTGTAACTGACCGTGATCAATGAATCTGACTGTGTTTCGACAGTCAGTTTACTTTTTACGGCTGTTCTTTCTTCGTCTGTTTTTTCAGGCAGAGCCTGCTTTAAAAAAGTATCGCTCGTCAAAAGGAGCGGAATTTCTTTTGTGTTGTTATAAAGCGGATGATCATAATTTCCCGCGGCGATCGCGGCTGCCGATGTGAAACTGCTGGTTCCGGTGATTTTTGACGGCAATAGATAACCGGCCGCCCCTAGGACAACGGGCAGCGCAATGATCCAAATGATATTCTTTTTGATACGCCGGGTTAATCTTGTCAACATATCCTTCATCTCGCATCTCCCTGTTTTTCATAGTACGCCGTAACGGCAGGCTCCTTTTGTAAACGCCTCAGAATATTGACCGCCGCAATCACGAGTGAGAGAAATACCCAGTGAAAAAATAAATTTGATACGGAGCTTGGGCTGATGCTGCTTACCAAAAAACCGGCCATCGCCGTGATAAGTCCTTCTGTGATCAGTCTTGACTGATTTTCCGTTTTTCTTTCATGCCATTTATAAAGTGTCCAAAAAAGGAACAAGTAGACTGTCAGATAGCCGAGCATCGTAAGCACGCCGAAGTTAGCCATAATCTCGACGAGCCAGTTGTGCACTTCAGCTACGCCGCCCGTATCATACACGGGCTCAGCTTTTAAATAGTACGAGACGTTTCCCGCACCCACTCCGAACCCCCAGGAATCAATCACGTAGTGAAAGGCGTTCTTTAAAAGATTCGCCCGCGCGAGGTTCGATGGAAGCGGGTGCTGTCCCGGCATCGCCTGCGGAGCTGAAAAGAGATTCAAGAAGGCATTGGTGATACGGCCCGCAAATAAAAGCGCAAAGAGCGCAGCACCCGCCCCCGCAGCGTACAGCGCGAGTTTTTTCAGCAGGGAAGGCAGCAGGATGAAGACGTATACAGCCGCCCCCGCGCATATGCCCAGCAAACTCGCGCGCGAACCGGTCAAAATGATTAAATACAAAGCGCAGATCGCAAAGAGCAGGCTGACGGCCTTCACATAACCGTTTTTCATATTTTTCACCGCCGCCGCGTACAGAAAGAAACTGATGCATAAAAACGTCGCGAAATCATTTTGATTAAAGAAAACGGACGTCGGATAATGCTGTTTGTACTGCGGCCCGTTATAAAGCGTGGAGCTCGGCAGATGGTGATGTGTAAAATGATTGTAAAAGCCGATCGCCATCACAAAAATGGTCATCACAAGCCATATGCCGTAAAAAACCATCAGCTGATCAAGGCGCTGAATAAACATGACGACGAGATAAATCAAAAACATGCCCATCGCCATTAAAGCTAAATATTTAATCCCGTACGTCACGGATTTTGCCCACAATAGCGATATGAGACCGTATGTAAACCATAAGGCGAAAAACATCAGAACCCCTTTTACATTCACCCGATTCCATCTGTCAATATGATGCCGGTTTGTCAGGATGCCGGCGATGTGAAGGGCGCCCGCCCCGATTAATAACAGCCGGTATATAAATAAGCTGAAAAAACCGAGATGGATGGCAAAGAAGGCCTGATTCAGAAATGTACACGCGATCAGTATATAAATGAGCCCCATAAACATCCGGCCGTTTGTTGTAAAGGCGGATATCAAAGCAAGTCCGGCAATACCGATCATGGCGGCAAGCAGCAGCACGGTGAATTTTCCAAAACCGGCATCCGCTCTGACCGCCTCCAGCATGATGAATACTCCTGTAATGACAGCGGCAAGCAGCACTAGAACATGTGCCGCTGAACGTTTGATACTCACATGGCAAACCCCTTTCCAAAACCGGCAGCCGAGCCGGGCTGCCGAGAGCCTGAAAACAAATCTTTTTCTATCTTGCCAATTCTTTTATTTGCCGGTCGGCATGAACCGCGGGACGTCCGACGGAATGATAAGTGAATCCTGAAACCCTCATATATTCCAGCGGGAATATATTTCTGCCGTCAATGATGACCGGCCGTTTGAGCAGCTGCTTCGCCCTCTGAAGATCCATCTCCTTGACTTCCGGCCAATCAGTTGTAATCAGGCATGCGTCCGCGTTTTCGATGGCACTGTACAGCTCTGTGTGATATTCAATGCCGCCGTCTCCTAATACAGCAGACGCTTCGGGAATCGCGATCGGATCATACGCTTTCACGTGAGCGCCCTGCTCTTTAAGACTTGAGATGATATCAAGAGCCGGGGCGGAGCGGACGTCATTTGTGTGCGGTTTAAAAGCCAGCCCCAGTACGGCCACGGTTTTCCCCTTTACCGGACCGATGACGCGGTTCAATTTTTCCGTAATGCGTAGCCGCTGCTTTTGATTGGTTTCAATGACTGCTTCCATCATTTGAAACGGATAGCCTGCGGCGTTTGCGATATGCAATAAAGCGGTTGTATCTTTCGGAAAGCAGGAGCCTCCGAACCCAATACCCGCCTGCAGAAATTTATTCCCGATGCGGCTGTCTAGGCCGACGCCTTCTGACACGTGAGAAATGTCCGCCCCGACACGTTCGCAAATATTGGCGATATCGTTAATAAAGGATATTTTTGCGGCTAAAAAAGCATTTGCGGCATACTTAATCATTTCCGCGCTTTCAAGATTGGTCTTTACGATTTTTGTACGGAACGGCTTATGAAGCTCTTCAATAACCGAAGCGGCATGTTCGCTTGTGGCGCCGATGACCGCCCGCTCCATTTCCATCGTATCCCGCACTGCCGAGCCTTCGCGGAGGAATTCAGGATTTGACACGACATCAAACGGATGGTTTCCCTTCGACGCTTCGCTGACGATTTGGTAAACGAGCTTCCCCGTCCCGACCGGAACGGTGCTTTTGTTGACAATGATTTTGTATCCGTTCAGCTGTTCTCCGATTGTCTGCGCCGCTGCCTTAATATAGGTCAGATCGGCTTCACCCGTATTTGACATCGGCGTCCCGACGGCGATATAGATGATATCAGCGGCTTTCACAGCCGACTCAATTTCAGCCGTAAAGGATAAACGCCCGGCACTGACATTTTTTTCAGCTAATTCCTCAAGCCCCGGTTCATATATCGGGATGACTCCGTTTTGCAAGCTTCTGATTTTCGCTTCATTGATGTCGCAGCAAGTCACATGATTGCCGATTTCCGCAAAACAAGTTCCAGATACAAGACCTACATACCCTGTTCCTAATACAGCGATTTTTTTCACAGCTTCATCCCTCTTTCGAAAGGTTCTCCTCTTGCCCGGCCCGGTTCATTACGGTCCGGTATTTCTCTTTCAGCGCTTTCGCGTTTTGGCTTGCGTCAAAATACGTGCGGACGGTTTGATAAAGTTCATCGGCAGTTTGCGGCGTCCAAGCCGCTCCTTCATCATATTGCCGAATGGATTCCGCCAGCGTTTCGGGTGAACCCGGTCTGATCAGCAAACGCCGGTATTTACCGAATAATGAAGCGACACCCCCGACATCGGTGCAAATCACCGGCACCTTCAGAGCGAGCGCCTCAATGACCACAGTCGGCATACCTTCACTGTAGGACGGCAGCGCCATGATATCCGACGCCAGCAGATAATCCTGTATCTTGTCATTCGGCACTTGCCCCGTTACGATGTGAGCGGCTTCCCGCAATGAGGATTTGGCGGGTCCGTCACCGACAAATACGGCTTCAAATCTTTGGTCCAATGACTGAACGGCTTTTGATAAGTCGAAAACACCTTTTTCTTTGACAAGCCTGCCGATAAACACGATCAGCTTTTTATCAGAAGGAAGACCTAGCCGTTTTCTGATGGCTTCTTTCGTCTCATTCCTTTTTTGGAAGGCGTCAATCGTGATGCCGATCGGGAGCACGCTGCAATCCGCTTCGCTGAGCTTTTTCATTTGTTCCCGCAGACTGCCGCTGACGGCATAAATATCAGCAGCCTCCCGGACCGCAAGTGTAAATGCGCGATGAGCGCTTTTGCTGTAATGCGGATAGACATTGACATCACTGCCATGCAATGTCAGAACATACGGAATTCCCAAGGCCTTTGAGACAATGGCGGCCGCTCCTCCTGACGGCATGGCGAAATGCGCGTGAATCAGATCGGGCTTCAGGCCGTGCTTTTTGATCGCGGAAAGAACCGATGCCGCCATTCTTTTATGCGGCTGCGCCCATTTCAGCTGCCCGGGAACCGCCCGATAAAACGGCCGGTGGACGGACACGCCTTTCCGCCATTCATGCGCAGGCCTTATATCCTTTTGCCGATATGTCTTTTTCAGCATCCGGAATGGCGCAGCGAGCTTCGGCCGCGGACAAATGACGGTCATCTCCGCGCCGAGCTTTCTCAGTTCTTGTGCCTGCGTCTCATGAAAAACGCCTTCTCCCGGCTTTTCACTGCTCGGATATACACTTGTCATCCACAATACCTTCATAGCAAACGCCCTTTTCTTAATTTACTTTTCATATGCGGATAAGCTTTTCCTAACAGGAATAAATAGCACAATGCGCCGCAGGCTACTGAGATCGCCAGACGCAGCTTTACATCAAGGCTGATCCGCTCGGTGCCGAAGCTGGCTGTAAAAGCGATGACACCCATTGCCGCCGTAAGCAGAAACGGTTTGGCCACGGCTTTGAAATAAGCCGACAGACGCAGTTTAATGACATATGCCAACAGCCAGCGCCCGATCAGGAAATTCAGGATGCTGATGAAAGCGTACGTCCAGGCTACAGTCAAGAGGCTGCCGGACAGCACGGCGGCGTATAAAGACGCACCATACAGCAGCATCACCCCGGCATCCCAATAAAACGCCAGATCAGCCCGCCCTTTTGCCAGCAGCACTGATCCGTTCGGGTTCATCAGGACCCTTAAAATCCCGACGATGGCGAGAACGTTTAAGACTGGGACAGCCGTAAGCCATTTTTCTCCGAAAACCGAAGCCACGAATGCATCCGATACTGAAACCAAACCGAGCAAAAGCGGAAAAGAAATCAGCGCGAGCATTTTGGTCATATTGAGAAATCCTTCTCTGATGACGCTGTTTTCATGCTTGTTTTTCGCAAAGACGGGAAATGCCACTCTTGTAATGATCGGATTAATCTTTAATACCGGAAGCGTGACGATCTGATAGGCCAAATTGTAAATGCCGAGCGCCTCCGCGCCGATAAAACTGCCGATCAGAATCATATCAATATTCGCCCCGAGCCGGTTCACAAGCCGGGAAGACAGCTGAAAGGCCCCGAAAGAAAAGAAACCTTTCATCCCCTTCAGATCAAAAACAAACGCCGGCCTCCATGTTTTTCTGCAGGATATCCAGTACAGAAGACCTTTTGACGATTGCAGCAGCACCTGAGAAATCACATACGCGAGAATCGGATCGGTATAAAAAACCGCAGCCGCCAAATAAACGAAGGACAGCACATTTGAAAAGATTTCAATCTTGCTTAACGTGTTAAACGCCAGCGCTTTTTGCAGCATATACTGATATTGCTGGCCGATCGGTGCGATTAAAAACATGACGGCCAGCACGCGGATCAAATAGGCAAGCTCCTCCCGCCGATAAAAATCGGCAATGAGCGGACTGCTGAAAAACAGAAGCGCAAACAGCGCAAGTCCCGTTATGATATTCAGCCAGTACAGGGAAGACATCTGTTTTTCAGTTACATGATCTTTTTGAATGAGCGCGGCGCCAAAGCCCATATCAAGCGCAATTTGGGCAAACACCACCACCGTTGTGATCATGCCGACAAGGCCGAATTCAGCCAGTGACATGACCCGCCCGAGCAAGGCGAATTGAACGACTTGAATGACCGTAATACACGCTGTCGAAATACTTGTCCATTTAGCGCCGCGCAAGATTTGATTTGTAATACTAGGCATCGTTTTCCCTACTTTTTTGTCTGCTGACCAGAATTTTCTATCGTGCCCCGTCACCGGTCCAGATCACTTTGCACGTTTTGAGCATAATCTTCAGTTCCAATGAAAAGGTCAGGTTTCGGATATAATATAAGTCAAACATCAGCTTTTCCCTCGGTGTCATGTCATATCCCCCGTTGACCTGCGCCCAGCCGCTTAATCCAGGCTTAACAGCCAGCCGCTCCGTAAATCCGGGAATCTCAGCCTGAAACTGTTCCGTAAAAACGGGCCGTTCGGGACGCGGGCCGATCAGGCTCATTTCTCCCCGCAGCACATTTAACAGCTGCGGCAGCTCATCAATACGGGTCCTTCTGATAAAAGCGCCGACCTTTGTTACGCGGGGGTCCTTTTTCAGCGCCCAGACCGCCCCCGATTTTTCAGCATCTATTTTCATAGAGCGGAGCTTATACAAATAAAACGGCTTCCCGTCTTTGCCTACCCGCTCCTGCTTATAAAAAGCCGGGCCGGGCGACTCCAAACGAATCAGTATGGAGAACAGGCCCATTACCGGGAGTGCCGCCAAAAGCCCCGCAAGCGCAAACACAATGTCCATGAATCGCTTAAAAGCTAAATAACGGGCCGTTCTTTCCGTTACGGCAGCGGAAGTCCCCTGCCGCACTGCATAGTTATTATTTACATTCATGCTTTTCTCTGCTCCCACTGACACACACCTCACGATTTGTTGGGATGTTTGATGACCTATGCCGTGAGTTTAGCAGATGGATGTTAATTGGAAGTAAAGGAAACGTTAATGTTTATTAGAATGTTTCGATTATTGTTTTTTTATTGTAAATCTATTCATATCCATAAACGGCGGTTACTATAATTAGAAAATGATAATGATGAGCGCGTAACAGCGCAAAAAGCCTGCCGGTCAATTCTGACCGGCAGGCTCCGTACAAAAATATATAAAAGGTTTACTTATAATAAGACACGATTCCATCATTGATGGCTGCAGCTGTCTTTTCCTTATAAGATGCTTGTTTTAATTTACTTGCATCAGACGGATTCGTAATAAAAGCCGTCTCTACCAATACACTAGGCATTTTGGAATATTTAATGACATAGAATGGAGCCGTTTTAACCCCTCTGTCTCTTGTTGATAATGCATTAACAACCTTGGGCTGAATTTGTTCAGCCAGGCGTTTGCTTGCAGCAGCTTGATATGTCTCATCATAGTAGGTCTCAGTTCCGTTTGCAGAAGTCGCGTCATTTGCATTGCCGTGAACACTGATGAATAAATCAGCTCCTGCGGTTGCGCCTTTATTTACCCTTTCCTGCAGGGAATAAAATGTATCATTGGACCTCGTCATGACCGGAAGAGCACCTGAAGCATTTAATTTTGTATTCAGCCTTTTACCGATATCAAGGTTGACGTCTTTTTCTAAAATTCCGTTACCTATAGAACCGGAATCTTGATCTCCATGACCGGGATCAATTAAAATTGTTTTTCCCGATACTGGATTTTTCAGCTGATTGGCTACATTTGAGCTGACAGCCGGGGTGTTCCCGATAATGGTAAAACTGCTTAATTTTTTTCTTCCTATAATTACTCTTGTCTCTTTTGAGAGATTGCTTCCGTTTGTCAGAATGATAGATTGTTTTTTCTTTGCAGCAAGCGCGGCCCCCGCTATTGAGTCTGCATATCCGAAACCATTGCTGACAAATACATTGCCTGTCGGAAGATTTAACTGCTGAACTAAATTGGCCGCAAGTTCATATCGGTTGCTTCCGCTGATTCTTTTTGGAGAAGGAAGTTTATTAAAGACTGAAGCATTTATGCTCCCGGTTCCCCCTGCTACAATAGAGCTTTTGATTCCCTTGCTTTTTATAGCTCCTGCTGTCGCGCTGTTAATATCTGTTTGATTCGTAAATAAAATTGGATATCCGTTCATTGCGGCATATGGAATTGCAGCGATTGCATCAGCATATAAAAATCCGTTTGCAATAACTGCTTTTGAAGCGGCAGGCATTTCCTTTGCTACTTTAGCTGCCGTATCATATCGGTTGCTTCCTGAAATTCTCTTAACACTGATGCCGAGCGCTTTGATTTGATTTGCTGTATTTGCTGATACAGCAGGCGTGCCTCCGACGATAATGACCGTTTTTGTTTTTAATTCTTTCAGACGGGTTTTCGTCTCTGATGACAAATTATCTTTGTTTGTGTAAAGCAACGGAGCATTTTTTTGATATGCCATAGTCGCGGCGGATATAGCATCTGCATACGATCCTCCGCCGACGACAACAGCTGTACTCGCTGTTGAATACACCTGCTTGGAAAGTGCAGCAGCCGTACCGTACCTGTTGCTTCCCCCTACTCTTTTAACCGCGTTGTCAGCTAAAGCTGACGGGATAAATAAGATGAGTCCCAGCATAGAAATTATCAGGACTTTAAGATAAGAACGCAATTGCCTTCCTCCTGCTCTCTTTTATTTAATAGTCAGTCAATGTTGTGCCCGGGTAATAAAATTTTAAAATCGAACTATATGAATCTCCTGATTCCGCCCTTGCCTTAGCGCCGTATTGGCTCATGCCGATACCGTGCCCGTATCCCTTTCCGGTGATTGTAAAAGCCGAGCCGTTTTGGCTGACAGTCACATAAGTGCTTTTAAATACGGAGGCTCCGATCATCGTCCTCAATTCAGTCACCGGCACAGTCATTGCAGCCGTTTTATTTGCCTCGTAATTTCCATTGTTATTTTTGACAGCGTAATTTACTTTCAAAGTTGCTGTTTTGGCCCGCTGTCCTTTAGTTGTTCCGCTGAATGTAAAATCTTCTATTTTTATAATTTTAATGGCGGAAGCGCCAGTTTCCTTATTTTTTAAAAGCCAATTTTTAATACCGCTCAGTTGAGCTGCATTTGTCTCATTCTTCGAAGCAAACCAAGATGCCGGCTGATTTACATTAATTGAATCTGTGTTGATTTGCTGCTTAGAAAGTGTCAGACTCCAGGCCGTTTGAGGATCTTTTGTGTCTTTTTTTGCAGTTAAATAAGGAACGCTTGAACCCCATACTTCGTCGCTTGATTCTGTATAACCGCCATTACTCGATGAATAAGATGCCGTAATTAAATTTCCGTTGTAAGTCAGCACTTTATTTTTCGTCTGCTGCACCGCTTTAGTTGTATTGGCGTTCCAGCTGTACCCGCCATATACTTGAAAAGCAGTAGTATCAGCTACAGTGCTCCCGGTCTTCGTAATTGAGTATGTTCTTGCCGCAACTGTTTGCGCCTTGAGTGCTTCAAGAGACCAGCTTGCGGGCATTTCATTCGGTACGACACCTTTCAAATAATCTTCAAAAGGAATATTTTCATTTACAGGTCTGATATATTTGCCTGACTCTATTGAAAAATTAATCGTCCCTAAGTATTCTTTTCCATTTAAACTTATCCGGTTGGATTCATTGTATGTTTCCGGTTTTATTCTCAGAGAATTCCCGTATGTTTTAATATGATTAAGACTTAACTTTCCATTATTGATTTGTAAGTTATATGTGCTTCCGCCGGCTAAGTAAAAATGATTTGAAAGCTCATTTTCAACTCCGGCGGAAATTGAGCTTGTACTTCCGATAAAGTCGTATGCATACGACGCCTTCTCTTTTGTCACTGATTTAGCTGCTGAAGGAACATTATCTTGTTTGATATATAAAATTTGACTGCCTTTTTTGGCAGCTAGAGAAGCACCCACCAGAACATCAGCATATTTAGTTCCATTAGTCATGACGACTTTATCAGCCTTCAACTTTAGCTGATTAATGATATTAGCAGTCAATTCATACCTCGTTGACCCGGGTATGCGCTGCACAGTTGAAGTTTTTTTAATTTGATTTTCTACTGCATCACTCACGCTGAACGAACTCCCGATAATTAAGACTTGCTTCGGAAGGTCATAATCCGGCAATTTATCCTTTTCAGTCAGTAATATGGGATAGCCGTTTGCAGCGGCATACGGAGCTATGGCTAAAGCGTCTTGAAAAACATTCCCTGTTACAACAATTGCTTTATCATAATTGCCCATTTGTTTTGCAATGTTTTCAGAAAGAACATAACGATTTTTCCCGCTGATTCTTTTCACAGCTGCATAAGACTTAAGCTTATTTTCAACGTCCTTCGAGATGCTTTTAGCCCCGCCGATGACCAGGATATTATCGGGGTTGAACTTAGCAATCTGTTTTTCTGTTGTTTTGGTCAGAGTGTCCGGCTGTGTAAATAACACTGGTGCATCCAATTTTTTCGCCAAAGGAATTACAGGTAATGCATCGATAAAAACATCACGATTGACAAGAATAACTGTTTTAGGGTTCGTCCATTGGGAGTCAGATGCCAGAGCCGCCGTCTCATATCGCGATGCTCCCGAAAAACGGTCGGTTACAGCTACGTGATCACCAGTAACCTGATAAAACCCTGTTGGAGATAAAGAAATACTTGATTGATTTCCTATGTAATTTGTCAGCTTTACTGAGATTTCGGAATCTGCCGCAAAGGTAACCGCAGGTATGAACAGTAAAACAACAGCTAGAGTCAGTCCTATTAAATGTTTGCAAGTTTTCAAGATTACAGCGTCCTCCTATTTCTTAATTTGCCGGTTCAATATCCTTCAGCACAAGCTGTCCTTTGCTATTTTTTTGATATTTTACTGTCACTTTTTCGCCATTATTTAAATTCTTCACATCATCCGCTGATTCTTCAGTGATATCAAAACTTACCGGTTCATGATCGACAGTAACTTCTATTGTATGAGTATCCGCCAGCCCTACATAAGTGCCCTCTTTCGTTACCAGCTTTTCACCTGCATCCTCGCCTTGGGATTTTTCATTGGTAACTCCGCACCCGGCTAGAAGCAGTATAAAGAACAAACATCCAAAAATTTTTTTCATTTTTTTCACCTCATTATGGATTATCGACAATATATTATCTATTTTAAAGAAAAATTAAGAAACATTGAAACTTTTTTCGATAATATTCGACTATATTAGGATTTAATGTATTTATTATATAATCTTGTATTTGCTGGAAGTCCAATTTTCAATTAAAACAGATGGGGTGTATTGAGATGAGAAGTAAACGAAGAAAAAAGAAAAAGACTTTGTTACTGGTCTTTCTGACAATCATCGGCATTTTTATTTTAGTTTCCGGCGGCTTTACATACTATCTATGGCATAAAGCGGCATCAACTGTCGCAAGCATTCACGAAGACATTAACAAATCGAATAAACGCAGTACTGAGGTAAAAATAAATAAACACGAACCGTTCTCTGTCTTAATCATGGGCGTAGATGAACGTAAAAATGATAAAGGTAGGGCCGACTCGCTCATTTACCTTACAGTCAATCCAAAGACAAAAACAACGGACATGGTCAGTATTCCGCGAGACACATATACAAAAATTATCGGCAAAGGCACGATGGATAAAATCAATCATTCATACGCATTCGGCGGTACACAAATGGCAGTAGATACGGTGGAGAATTTCTTGGACCTTCCTGTAGATTACTTCATTAAAGTAAACATGGAAAGCTTTAAAGCTGTCGTTGACACTTTAGGCGGCATCACTGTCAACAGTACATTCGCTTTCAACTATGACGGTTATTCCTTCAGCAAAGGCAATATTTCATTAAACGGTGATGAAGCCCTCGCCTACTCACGAATGCGAAAAGAAGATCCTAAAGGAGACTTCGGCCGTCAAGACAGACAGCGGCAGATTATAGAGGGTATTATCAATAAAGGGGCAAATATCTCTTCTGTCACGAAATTCGGAGATATGTTTAAAGTGGTAGAGAACAATGTAAAAACGAATTTAACTTTTGATGATATGTGGGATATTCAATCCGGTTATAAAGATGCCCGCAAGAAAGTGATTCAGCATGAATTGAAGGGTGACGGCACCAAAATTAACGGAATTTACTATTACAAAGCAGATGAAAACGGACTTGCTTCTATTACAAAAGAATTAAAAAGCAGTCTCAACCTTTAATTAATGAAGAAAAAGCAGCTTCGCATACTTATGCGGAGCTGCTTCCTTGTTACACCTCAAATGAATCAGGACGCTCTGAACGCAGTCCGAATTGATAGAGCAGCCCCTCAGCAATCCTTCTTGATGCCATACCATCTCCATAGGGATTAGATGCCCGCGACATTTTTTCATATTCTTGTTTATCAGTTAGCAGCTGTTTTGTCAGCTGATAAATCGTTTCTTCATCAGTACCGGCTAATTTCAGCGTGCCCGCCTCCACTCCTTCGGGCCGTTCAGTAGTATCGCGTAATACGAGAACCGGCTTTCCTAAGGAAGGAGCTTCCTCCTGAACGCCTCCTGAATCAGTTAAAATGAAATACGACCTTGACGCAAAATTGTGGAAATCAATCACTTCAAGAGGTTCAATCAAATGGACACGCTTCGAATCACCAAAGTGCTTATCAGCAGCTTCACGTACAGCCGGATTCAAGTGTACCGGATAAACGACTTGAACATCGCTGAACTCGTCTGCGATCCGGCGGATGGCTTTAAACATATGTTCCATAGGCTGACCTAAATTTTCCCTGCGGTGCGCCGTCAGTAAAATCATTCTGTCATTGCCGATTGTTTCAAACATCCTGTGTGAATATTCAGAGTGAACCGTTGTATTCAGAGCATCAATCGCTGTATTTCCGGTAACAAAAATTGAGCTTTCTTTTTTATTCTCATTCAGTAAATTTTGCTTCGCTTGCTGTGTCGGAGCAAAGTGGATATCAGCAAGCGCTCCGGTCATTTGACGGTTCAGTTCTTCCGGAAACGGAGAATATTTGTTGCCCGTCCGCAATCCGGCCTCTACGTGACCGACTGCAATCTGATGATAAAAAGCTGCAAGGCTTCCGGCAAAGGTGGTTGTCGTATCACCGTGAACAAGAACAATATCAGGCTTGATTTCCTTAAACAGACCGTCCAGTTTCACCAAGGCGTTTGAAGTGATTTCGGCCAGCGTCTGCCGTTCTTTCATAATATTCAGATCGAAATCAGGCTTAATACGAAATGCGTGGAGAACTTGATCCAGCATTTGTCTGTGCTGGGCAGTTACAGTGACATATGATTCAATTTCAGGGTATTTTTTTAATTCAAGCACAAGGGGCGCCATTTTTATCGCTTCAGGCCTTGTACCGAATACCGTCATGACTTTAAGTTTTTTCATGTCTATTTCTCCTGTATCTGGTTTGTGTCATTTTTCATTATCAATCCATTTTACACGATATGATCCGCGGGTTAAATATCTTGTATTATTTTCCCCTAATTGAAAAAGGATATATCATTAAGGCTTTGCGGATAAAACTTGTTTAATAATGGTTTATCTTATATCATTAAAAGTGTTAAAAATGAAATATCGGGTATACAGAAAATATCAGCAAGCCTGAGTCTGTATAAATATCATAACTTATCATTTAAGTGACGCTAAGGAAGGTGCTTTAAATTGAAAAAAGTACGCAAAGCCATAATCCCCGCTGCAGGTTTAGGGACACGCTTTCTGCCGGCAACTAAAGCCATGCCGAAAGAGATGCTTCCGATTGTAGACAAACCAACTATTCAATACATAATTGAAGAAGCGGTAGAAGCGGGTATTGAAGACATTATTATTGTTACGGGAAAAAGCAAGAGAGCAATTGAAGATCATTTTGATTATTCACCAGAGCTCGAAAGAAACCTAGAGGAAAAAGGAAAGATTGAACTCTTAGAAAAAGTCCGAAAAGCCTCTAACCTTGCTGACATTCATTATATCCGGCAAAAGGAGCCAAAAGGTCTTGGACATGCCGTTTGGTGCGCACGTAATTTTATCGGTGACGAGCCATTCGCCGTCCTTCTCGGAGATGATATCGTTCAAGCAGAGAAACCAGGACTTCGTCAGCTGATGGATGAATATGAAAAAACACTTTCTTCTATTATAGGGGTTCAGCAAGTGCCTGAGGAAGAAACCCATCGATACGGAATTATTGATCCGCTGACAAGTGAAGGCCGCAGATATCAGGTGAAGAACTTTGTTGAAAAGCCGCCGCAAGGGACTGCTCCGTCCAACCTTGCAATACTGGGACGTTATGTCTTCACTCCTGAAATCTTCATGTATCTTGAAGAACAGCAAATTGGTGCCGGAGGAGAAATTCAGCTTACAGACGCTATTCAAAGACTGAATGAAATCCAACGGGTTTTTGCCTACGATTTTGAGGGCAAAAGATATGATGTTGGTGAAAAACTAGGCTTTATTACCACTACATTAGAATTTGCGATGCAGGATCATGAACTGCGTGATCATCTCATTCCTTTCATGGAAGACCTGTTAAGAAAAGATGAATTATAAGAGAAAAAAGCTGTTGGAATAAATCCAACAGCTTTTTATTTTAAAATGCAGGTTAATGTTTGATTGTCGTTATTGATGATAAAAGCGTATTTATCATTTTCGGCAATAAATTGCCGATCACCGCTTCCCTTTATAACATCTTGATTATTCAGAGATAGATCTGCCGGAGTAACAGCCGATATTCCTCTGAAAACAAGCTGCTCGGCCTTGCCATTCTTTATTACATAACTAACCTGGCCATTTTTAAGATACAATGTCTCCCGGCCATTCACGACTTCTTTCTGCAACTCTTTAGTTTCTTGCTGAATATCATTAACGCGCTCTCCCAGAAGGGAAACAAGTTGGTCAGCATCACTCTGCTTTACATACGGTGAAAAAGCCGATGCTTTCACATTTGAACTTTTTCCGTTAAAGACTGCTGCGTTTTGCGGGATATAGTACGTTTTATTGTTAATCTCAATCTTTGCCGATTGCCTGTCTTCAGATACAACTTTAATCTGAGCACCGAACGGAATAAGGAAGTCAGCCTTTTTTTTCAGCTCTGTATCTTTATACGCTTGCGTCTGATCTTTTAATACGAAACCTTTTTTATTCACCGATGTCTGGTATTTCCCCTTATTGATATCATCTTGATATCCGATCTTACCGAACGAAGCGATCGTACGGAGCGGGGCGCTGAAAAACATGGTTCCGGCTATAAACACAAGCAGTATTGATAATATTGCAATTTGAACAGCATTGACTGCTGATCCGGATTTATTTCTTTTCTTTTGTTCCTTTACAATCGCCTGCTGCTCAGGCGATTCTTTTTTACGCTCAGCAACCTGATCTTTCTTATATTTCTCTTTGTCTTTTTTGGAGAGCTTATTAAACCAATCGATAAATGATTTGTACTCTTTGACTACGGTTTCAGTATCGTCGAACATTCTTAATTCACCATAGTGCATCCAAGCCACACGGTCACACATTTTTTCAATCTGACCGATGGAATGACTCACAAAGAAAATGGTTTTTCCTTGTTCCTTAAATTCCTGGATCCGGTCAACACACTTCTGATAAAATGTCTGGTCCCCTACAGAGAGGGCTTCATCAATGATTAAGATATCCGGATCTATATGCACGGAAATAGCAAAGCCAAGGCGGGACTTCATACCGCTCGAATAGTTTTTCACCGGCTGATTAATAAAATCACCGATCTCAGCAAACTCAACTATGCTGTCATACATCTCATCGATTTCTTTATTTGTCAGCCCCATCATTAAACATTTGAGTCTTATGTTATCCCGGCCAGTCAAGGCATTATTTAAACCGGCCGCAATCGCAATAAGCGACGGCTGGCCGTTCATTTCAATTTCACCGCTTGTCGGCGGTATTACTTTTGCAAGCAGATTTGACATCGTCGATTTACCCGATCCGTTAATTCCTACAAAGCCGATTGTCTCCCCTTCATATACATCAAAGGAGACATTTCGCACAGCGAAAAAACCGTTATCTTTAGCAGGGAAAAACAAACCTTTTATTTTGTCCGACTGTTTTTCATAAAGATGATACTGCTTTGAAACATTTCGAAACGAAACTTTTAGTTTCATCGTACAATCTCCTTACGTATTAAAGAAAGTCAATAAACTTATCTCTGAATTTCATGTGTAAAACAGAACCGACTGTTAATAAAAATAAAGTGAACAGCCAGAAATACAGTGTATATTTCATATCTTGAAAGAACCACTGACCATCTAAGAAACTGTTCCTGAATCCGTCAATAATATAAAAAAGCGGATTCAGCTTCAGGACCGGCACCAATTCCGGGTGATCTGCCCCCAGCTTCGAGTGAATGTCCCAAAAAATCGGCAGCAGGAAAAACAAAAGTCTTGTCACTGCCTGAAGAAGAAACTGATAGTCTCGGATCAGCACGCTGATTGTCGAATTAAACAAGCTGAACGAAAATAAGAAAGCCATCAGACATACAAAATAATAAATATATTGAAGCCAATGAAGGCTCGGATAGATTCCGCTGGCAAGCAATGCAATGATATATATCACCATCATAATTGCATAACTGAACAAATTAGAAGCGATGGCGACGGACGGCAAAGAACTGATTGGAAAATTCATTTTAGCAACCATTTTAATTCTTTTAAATACACTATTTGATCCGTCTAGTATTGTCGGACTTATAAAAAACCACGGTATCAGACCTGCAAGCATCCACAGAATGAAAGGCACTTCTCCGGCACCTGTAGCCATCGGCCCTCCTTTTCTGATTCCCAATCCAAAAACAAACCAATAGGCAAGCATTTGAATAAGAGGATTTAAAAACTGCCATAAAACGCCTAAATAATTCATTTGATATTTAGACTTTGTTTCGTAGGCCGCTAAACGCATGATTAAAGGAAATGATGTTACTTGCTCTTTTAGTATTTTCACTACAGCATTCATTTTAATCTTCCTTAGGTTGATTTGATTTTATAAAGCATCGCTGATAATTGTACCAGAAATTAATTTTTTTTTCACTTTCAAGCCGCATGCAAATGCTGCTAAAAGCTTTGTAAAGCCATAATAGAAAAACCCCTTGATACAAAGGGGTTTTTCTATTATTCAGATTCAAACACAATCTTTACGACTTTTTCAGAAGAATGTCCTGATTCCAGATAACAGAACTTGTCGTAAAAAGGTTTGAATGAAACTGGGTGCTGATAACCCGGTGATGAAATGTGTTTGATTGCATCGATTGTTTCTTCTGTCGTTTTTACTAACGGTCCGGGAGCATCTTTCTCAAAATCGAAGTAAAACCCTCTGAGTTTGTCCCGGTACGTTTCAATATCAGGAACAAAAAACAGCATCGGACGCTTCAGATTTGCAAAATCGAAAAATACTGAAGAGTAATCCGTGATTAACAGATCTGAAATCATATACAATTCACGAATATCTTCGTGGGCAGAAAAATCGTAAGCAAACCCTTCAAACGGACCCAGGTCAAAATTTTCAGCCACAAGATAATGCATTCTCAGAATAACGAGATATTCATCTCCGAGCTCTTCCCTTAATTTGTGCAGGTCCAAATCAAGGTCAAATTTATAACGCCCTTTTGCATAAAATTGGTCATCTCTCCATGTCGGCGCATAAAGAATAATTTTCTTGTCCTCTGGCAAGTGTAATCTTCTTTTGATCGCTGTGATTGTCTCTTCATTATTGTCATTATGAAGAAAGTCATTTCTCGGATAACCTGACTCAATCATTGTTTTCTCGAATTGGAAGGCGCGCGCAAATATCTCAGACGAATAGGCATTCGGTGAAATTAAATAATCCCAATTTGATGCCTCTTTAATAAAATTCTTTTTATATTTTTTCGTATTGGTACCCGGCATATGGACTTCTTCCATATCCATTGCAAGTCTTTTTAAAGGCGTGCCGTGCCATGTTTGAAGATAGGTTGTATGTTCCGGCTTTGGAATCCATAAAGGCAGACGGCTGTTGACTACCCAATACTCTGCCCGCGCCATAGCAAACAGCCACTTGATTGAGAGCCTGTTAATGTATTGAATGCCCTTCTCTTTAAAAGGCGCTGTATACTGCTTATTTACGCTCCAATACATTTTATATTCCGGATGATTGATTTGCATGTATTCATAAATGGCTCTCGGGTTACAGCTGTATTGCTTGCCGTTAAAGCTTTCAAAAATAATGGTCTTGCTTTTGACAGGCATTTTGCTCGCCATTCTGAAAACAACTTTATAACCCTTCGTAATAAGAGAATTTCTGCGTTTTTTCAGTTTTTTTATTTTAGAAATGAAACGCTTTTTCTTTCCTTTTATGAAGTATTTTACCCTTGTTTTCAGGCTGTAGTCGTTCACACGGATACAGACAGTCTGCTTTTTCTTCTTTTTATATACTTCATATCTGACCGGCCCGCTGTCTTTATTCACAACGCTAATGAGGCCTTTCAGTTTATTTTTCCTATCCCCAAGCACAAGCGGAGTGCTGGTGATAACAATATGTTCAGATTCCTCGTTTTCACAATGAAATTCCATAAACATGCGGTAGACAAATCGTTTTTCCAGAGAATAAGGAATATCTTTTAATGGAATCTTTATTTGGAAATCAAAAATTTCAGGAGTGAATGCATCTTCTCGAAGCTCTTCAATATTCTCCGCTTTTTTTGTCATTTCAATAGGAAAATGTTTTTCTACGGGGTCTTCTCCCCCTTTTTTAATGACAAATTGCAAATTTTTAACTGAGAGCTGATTCTCTGAACTAAGATATCCGGCATACCCTGAAATATTAATCTCTTCTGCCTTCAGCTGAATCTCATCAAATTTCACGATTTTCGCTTCTCTTTTTACTTTTAAAGAGAAATTACCCTTATCGGTTGTATAAGGCAAAATTAACAGCTCAGTCGTATGATCAAGGTGGTAGGCACGCTCAATCGCTTCCGCTTCCACGGATAAACGCACCTGCATCGGCTGTTCTTCCTCCTCCGCAGCCGGCTCACCCAAAACCACATAAAAATCATAAGTCTGTCCCATTTCTAAAGGTTCAGGAAACGAGTGAATATTAATTGAAGTGCTGTATTGCGCCGGGCTCTCTTTCTCTAAAAGAACAAAATCCTCCGCTCCGGAACGCCGTTCTTTTAATTTTAAATAATATTTCACTTCCTCAGCTAATGGTTCTTCGCTTTCAAGTGAAATAGAGAGCATCAGATCGCCCACATTATTTTTTAAGCTTTTCAAAATACATTTAATCACAGTATTTTCATCCATACTTATTTTCTGCTCCTCTGTATTAAAGCTCTTCACTTAGCCGATTTCACTTAATCGATGTGATCCTTTTTGTTTAATTTAATAGAGAAATTACCTTTCACTGTCGTATAAGGTTCAAAAATATATCCGTTATTCATAAACCGGTCCTTTTCGCCGAGGTTGACTTCACGGCTGGATACCCTTCTTTGAATACGTATACGGTCAGCTGATACAAACTGAATGTAAAAGTCAAGAACCGAAGTTTGATTGGCCTCGATTTTCTCTTTTTTGATGTCCTTTTCAAAATTAATCGTAAACGTCTGAGCCGGCTGATCAGAGGATACGGATATGATTTCAGCTTTGTTTTTCCGATCAATCCCAATCAGGCTGACTTTTTCAAACACATCATTTGGGTCAGACACTGAAACGCTGATCGCTAGTCCGTCGCCGTTTTTTTCAAAAGATGTAATCGGCTGTTCTTTAGAGCCGACTTTTTCAGCGAGCCGTTCCTTTTCTTTTCTCACTTCAATCATTTTGGAAAGAGCATATGACCAATTTTTAATATAGTTTGGTTTAGAGTATTTTTCAGCCATTTTAAAGGCCTGACGTGAAAATTGTTGATGAGTGCTGTCATCTCTCATTAAAGAGATAATGGCCTCCGCTAATTTTTCTATATTATATTGCTCGATAACATAGCCGTTTACTCCATCTTCTACCAAGCTTCTGGCACCGTAATCGTAATCGTAAGTTACGACCGGGCATCCGTTGCTCAATGCTTCCATATTTGACAGACCGAAGCCTTCAAAGTGAGACGTCGAAATTGTCAGCCATGCTTTTTGAAACTCGTAATCAGGGTTATTCGTGTATCCTTTCAGCAATACATTATCCTTGAGGTTTTGAGCTTCAATTTCCTTTTTGATTTTTTCTGTATCTTCTCCGGAACCGAATATGTCCAGTTTCGCATCCGGGATTTCATCTACGACAAGTTTGAACGCTTTAACGGCATGCGTCAGATTTTTCATTGCGGCAAGCCTTGAGATAATAACCGCTTTATTTCGTTCACTCGGAACGTTCAAAACCTCTTCATCAAGCGGTTTATTAATCGTATGCGGCGTAAAAAAGAATGTCTCTTTTTCTCCCGTAATAAAAGTGAAATCTGCAATCTGCTCCTCAGTAATAAAAAATACGGCATCCAGATTATTCATCTGACCGAAAACTTCTTTATAACGCCCTTTGATCTGTAATTTACTATCACCATAATGTTTGTTGTGAATAATCGCAGCGTAATATGATGACGGCGCTTTTTTTACTCTGAAGACATGTTTGTCCTGAGGTCTGCTGTCGACCAGAAATAGTTTAGGCCGATCGTTTTCATTTTGAAGAACGTCTATCCAATGCCGGCGCAGCTCAGATTCATCTTTAAATGTTAATGGACCTTCCTCCGTGTACCACGTAAAATGTGTTAATTTGACTTCTTCACTTTGGCTGTCCCACATGTAGTGTTTTTCCAAATAAACGACATTTTCGCTGTTGATAAACTCCTGAAGGAAGATTTGATTAATCTTGGTATCAAAATGAGAGACAATGACAGCCTGTCCTTCTTTATTGTATTCTTCCCTTTTTATTACTTGTTTTTCATCATTCAGGTAGTCTACGTAACGTACCGCCGCACCGCCTGAATAATAGGAAAGAATATAATCATTTGATGATTTGCCGAATATTTTTGAGATTGCTTTGCTTACTTTCCCCTTGCTGACATGTCTTTTTATTTGATCCAGCTCAATTTTCTCTGAATAAATCCGCTTGCCTTTTGTTTTTTTACTTAAAAAGTCATCATACATGTTGATAACTTGTGTGTATTCGGAGTCAGCTTTTCCATTTTCAAACAGCTCGTTCTTTTTTCTTGCAAACTCTAAATCAAATCTAAAAGTAAGAAAGGCGGTTTTCTTTTGGCTTTCTTCTCCGAAGAGTTTAGAGCGCAATAATAGTGATTTGGTCAGGCCTCCGTAATTATCCGGCAGTCCGCCTGAGATAAAATAATACATCATATCGGGAAACTCATTATTATAGTTAATAGGCTGATTGGACAAATTTTTTCTCCCTTTCACCATATGAATTTAATAAAACACTGCAAAATAATACTATTCCCGCAGATTAAATTAACAAAACCAATTTAAGCATCAAAAAGTACTTCTTATCTAAAAATAAGAAGTACTTTGATGGTTTTTCACGCAATCTATTAAATTCCCGTATTACACCCCGGCAATTTCTTTTTTAATCTGTGTAGTGGAAATACCTTCGGTTCTAGGGAGATAGATGACTTCGCATTGATCTTTAAGGAAGTCGAATTTGCCTTCCCAATCGTCTCCCATTACGAACACGTCGATATTGTGATCCGCTACGTCCCGTACTTTTTGATCCCAGCTGTTTTCCGGAATGACTTCGTCGACATAACGGATGGTTTCCAGAATCAGCTTTCTGTGTTCATAGCTGTGATAGGCCTTTTTTTGTTTTTGAAGGTTGAACTCATCTGTTGAGATGGCAACGACAAGGTAATCTCCAAGCTGCTTTGCGCGCTCAAGCAGTTTAATATGACCCCAATGCAGTAAATCAAACGTTCCGTAAGTAATGACCTTCTTCATGAAACAAAAGCTCCTTTCTATCATCATACGTATAACAAGCAACTGCCCTGAAATGCTGCGCAGCTGTATCCTTAATCACTAAAGTGCCAATTTCGTACTCATGGAACCTCATTATATCACATAGCCCTGAAAAGGTTAAGCTAATGTAAAGCGAAGTTAAATTCCTTTTATTAACAATTGTTATTACAATAGGAGTTTAGCAGGGTTTTCACGCGTATGATTAAAGAAATTGTTATCTTATTTATATTTTTGTAAAACTATTGTTAAGTTTATCTGAAGGTATTATGTTAAAATAAAGCTTAGCCTAAGTCACGAAAAAGTGAAAGGAAATCCCGTACAAAAGGAGGACGGCAGATGCAGACTGAAATGGTGCACAACCTTTCTTATGTTAATGGAAATTTACAGGAGTTTATTTCATATTTAGACACTTATTATATCGCACAAAAGCAAGGTGCCGTCATTGCGACGGTCAACCCTGAGATCGGATACGCTGCGGCGAAAGACAAAGGTTATCATCAAGTCATTTCTTCCGCGGATTTCGTCCTGCCGGATGGTATCGGCGTCGTGTTAATGTCCCGTTTGACGCAGCACCCGCTGAAATCAAGAATTGCGGGATTCGATGTGTTTCTTTCGCTGCTCGGTCTCGCAAACCGGCAGTCTAAAAAAATATTTTTATACGGAGCTAAACAAGACGTGCTTGATGCCGTTTTGAATCGGATCAGCAAAGAGTATCCGCATATCGAAGTTGTCGGAGCCAGCAACGGCTATGAAGCGGATAAACGCTTCGTCGCCAAACAGATTTCCCGGGCGAAACCCGATATCGTGTTTGTCGCCTTAGGTTATCCGCATCAGGAACAATTTATTTATGAAAACAAACATCTTTTCCCTCAGGCTGTATCGATCGGTTTGGGCGGAAGCCTTGATGTTTTCAGCGGAACGGTGAAACGCGCCCCTCGATGGATGATCAAAACGAATCTGGAATGGCTGTACCGGCTGGTGACAAATCCGTGGAGATGGAAAAGGATGCTGAACATTCCGAAGTATGCTTTTACCGTTTTGAGAGATAATAAATCAAATAAAAGTCTGTATTCCAAGCAGGCTGAAGATCAAACGAAACAGCTTTAAACAAATAAAACTGCAAAAGAGATTGGTAATCTATGAACTTGCGATCTTTATTCGCCGCTTTCTATTCTATATATCTGACGGTTCTCGGCGTTTTGTTCAAGCCTTTGAAGGCAAAGAATCATCTGACCCTGCTGGTATCTTTTGAAGAGAATGCGCAGGCTCTCATCCGTTCTTACAAGGCGCACGCTGAATCGCTTTCTTATGAAGTGACGGTTCTGTATACGAGACACGCCGTCAGTCTGGAAAAAGAGCTGGAAGGTCTCGGCTCTTTTTATCTGAACGAAAAAAACCCGCTGCATCTTGTGAAGGCCGTTTCCATCCTTTTTAAGAGCAAAGCGGTCATAACGGATAACTATTTTCTCCTGACGAGCGTTTTAAACCGCCGGCCGCAAACGACATGCATTCAGGTGTGGCATGCGAACGGTTCTTTGAAAAAGTTCGGCCTTGAGGATGTGACGAATCAAAACCGTCCTGCATCAGACATCAGCCGTTTTAAAAAAGTGTACCGTTCGTTTGATTTTGTCACCGTCGGCTCAGACGCGATGGCTGACGTTTTTAAAAAGTCATTCGGAATACGGGAGGGCCAGCTGTTAAAAACGGGTGTCCCCCTGACTGACGTCTATTATGAAGAAAACAAGCCGCAACTGAAGCGCAAATGGCCGAAAAAAATCATCCTGTACGCACCGACATTCAGGGATTATGATATGCAGTCCTTCAGGCTCCCATTCACCGAAGAACAGCTCACAAACGAATTAAACGGAGAGTATATGCTGCTTGTAAAACTTCACCCTGCCGTTTTGAATCAGATTTCGGCTTCGTTTGAAAGCGAATCGATCAAGAATGTGTCTGACATGCGTCTTCATGATCTCTTGAAGGCGGCAGATATTTTAATTACGGACTACTCTTCCGTACCTTTTGAATTCGCGCTTTTAAATAAACCGATTTTCTTTTTCACATATGATCTGGAAGAATATGATCAAAAGCGCGGTTTAATCGACAATTATACGTCCGTTATTCCCGGGAAGGCATGTCATGACAGCGGAGCCCTTCTGGAGGAAATGACGAAAGAGCAATTTAACGCAGAAGAAATGAAGCGGTTCTCGGACAAATGGAATATGTACTCAAACGGGGATTCGAGTGAAGCGTTATTGAAATTTGCAGAGACAAAAATGAAAAAAAGAGATGAAGCACCTGCCTGAATCCGACGGCAGGTGTTTTTTTGCATGAAGAAAGGCTGAAGCATACACTTCAGCCCTTTTTTTACACCTTCATATAGACAGGAACATCATAGTAAAGCGTATAGTCATCCAGCAGTGAGTATAAGCTGTACATGCGGTTTACCTGCTTATACGCCCAGCCGATATCTGTCGCATACTGATGGGACGCGGTTTGAGACCATCTCATTTTATACAGCGTGTCCTGTTCGTATGCGGGGTTGTGAATATATGACGCACCGATGAATTGGGCTCCGCCGATAATCGCGGCTTCCGGAGTAAACCAGCCCTGATTATACGCGTATTGTGCGCCGTAGTAATTCGGGTTGCTGTCATAAGCCCCGATGCCATACATGTTATAAACCTTTTTTCCATTATACGTAATGCCGTTTGCAAGCTCTGACGTGCCATTGCCCGTTTCAAGCAAAGCATGCGAAATCAAATACACTTCATTGATGCTGTATTTGCCGGCGGCTGTAATAAAGGCCTGGCCTTTTCCTGTCAGTATTCCTTTATTGACCAGCACTTTTTGATTCAGTTCCGATGCGTTCAATCCGGCTGTCTGAGAAAGCTTCAGAAATTGAAAGTAATACTTGCTGTCTTGCGCAAAGTAATCCGGATTGACGTATTGCTCGACTTCATTACTGCTGGCGTTTCTCCAGCCCATACTGAGCTTGGCCCAGCCGTTTGTCTGGCCGATGATGCTGACTTTATCGCCTTTTTTCAGCTGGCCGATAATATTGCCGGAGCTGACTTCCGGAGTTGATCGGACGTTCAGGACGTCTGCTGTGACCGTTCCGGAAGCCGTATTGATGTAAGTAAGCGACGCGTAAGCCGCGGCATCAGTCTGCGGGCTGACTGTCATTTGTTTTTTGACCATATCTGCAACCGAGATGTTGTAATTGGTATTCATGATTTGCGGTCCGTTCTTTATTTTCAAAATGGCCATCGTCCATCCGTACAGCTTTTTCAGCTTTTGGGAAGCGGCTTCTGCGGAATCGGCTCCCGTGAATTGATCGCGGATGCGGAGCTCATAAACCGGCTGGCTTTGACTCGTATAACCGGCCTGCAATTGTTTGGCGCTGAAATAGCTCATGCTTTTATTTAAAACGGTTTTACTGCTGAACTTTTCGGTTTTGATGACGTACTGTGAATAGGCGGTTTTCCCCGTCTCCTTCACAGTGCCGGCCGCTTTGTTTTGCTTGAAAAAGGCAGTCACGCGGTCAATGTCTTCCTTTTTAAGCAGCGGTGCCGTTTCAATCCTGAATTGTGTATACGCTGTTTCGCCTGTTTTCTGTGCGGCAGCGGATACTTTTTTCCCTTTGAAGAAATCCAGTGAACGATTGATCTTTGCCGTATCAAGCAGTGATTCGGTTGTGACTTGGTACGCCGCCCCCGTTTGCTTGGCTACGGTTTTGGAAACAGCAGTCAGCTTATATCCGGCCAGCAGATTCAATCCTTTTTTTATCTTCGACTGGTCTGCCGTCTGTTGAGAAAGCAGCTGGTATTCGTTTTCTGATGTTTTTCCCGCGGCGGTTCTTGCCGTCTTTACATGCTGCTGGCGGAAAAACGCCTCCGCTTGATCTGCCTGTGCGGCGGTAAGCTGTCCTGCCGTGATCCGGTAAGCGGACACCGACGCCGGCTTTTTGACAGGTGATGCGTCACAATGCCATTTTTTCTTTTTAAAGAAAGATTGAACGCTTTGCAGCTGCTTAGCCGTCAGTCCGCTCATCGCGACCGTATAATTATTTTTCGTGCCGGCTTTTTGATAGTTTCCGCTGACGCCGGTATTCTTCTTGATTTGGCTGACGGCATTTTGTGCTGCGCTGACTCCGTTAAAATACCCTGACTGCACATTGTACACGGTTGCCGTTTTGCTTTGGGCATACTTTTGAACATTCCCTTTGACACCCGTTTTCTGCTGCAGCTGTTTCGCTAAGCCTGCCGCATCATTTGCATTTGGAATGTCAGAGGCTGTCACGGTGATATTCGCGCTGCCCTTTGCCGTCATTGTCAGCGACGATTGTAAGCCTGTTTCCTTTTGAAAATCAGTTTGGATTTGAAAAGCTTTTTGATCGCCGGTAATTGTTCCTGACTGGATTTGAAACTGCGCTGTTTCCCGCTTGATCTGACAGTATGACGCTTTCACCCCCGTCTGCTTCGTCAACTCTTTAGTGAGCGTTTTTGCGTCCGCTTCAGCTGCCATCTCAGCAGTCATGACCTGCATGTACGGCTGCTTTGTGCCCGTCGGCTTGACGGCGCCGGTCACGCCCGTATCTTTCGTCAATTTGGCAAGAAGGTTTTTCGTCTGCTGCTCGTCTGATAGAACTCCCGATGTGACGGTCACATACGGCTGTTTGCTTCCGCTTGCGCTGTAAGTGCCGGCCACACCCGTCTGCTTCGTAAAATCTTTCAGCACGGCTTTCGCATCAGTTTCATCGTGTAAGCCTGATACGGAGATTTGATAAGTGAGCGGCGCATTTCCGGCTTTCTTTGCGTCAGCCTGCCACCCCGTATCCTTTTTCAATTTCGCTGCCGCTTGAAGCGCCTCATTCTCAGAAGCAAATTGCTGCTTCGTCTCCAGCTCATAAACGGAATAGTCGCTGTATGCGGCCTCAGCGTGCTCTGTAACGGTGCTTGAGACAAGGAAAACGGCGGACAATAACATAGGTGCAACGAATCTCTTTTTCATTCCTTCTCCTCTTTCTGATTCAATTGGTTTCTATCAAACTAGTTTATTTATCGGCCGGCATCCTTCATTTTTACAGAGAGAAGTCATCCAATTTTCCAAATAAAAAAACTTAATCCCAGAGACGGGATTAAGTTTGAATGATTTATATATGAGAAACGATGATTGTGCATTCTCCGGTTATCGTAAAGTCAGGCATCTGATCCGGCAGTATGAAATGCGCGCCTTTTTCAAGCTTTGCGGATTTGCCTTCACAGATGATGGAGCCGCTCCCTTCTATAACGCTGCACAGCATAAACGGAGCGTCCTGGGTCATTTCCGCCGTCCCGCTGATATCCCATTTGTATACAGAAAAGTATTCTCCCTGCACAAAGGTTTTGATGGTGACGCCTTTTCTCGTTTCGGTTGATTCATCTAAAAATCCGTCCACATGAGGGACGGTGGCGGCATTGACGGCATCGCGGATATGCAGATCACGCGTCCCGCCGTTTTGATCTGTACGCCCGTAATCATATATCCGGTAGGCGGCATCTGAATTCTGCTGCGTTTCAAGCACGAGCGCCCCGGCGCAAATGGCATGAATGGTTCCGCTCGGCACATAATAAAAATCGCCGGGTTTGATCTTCACGCGGCGCAGCAGGCCTTCCCAATCACCGCTGTTGATCATGGTGACAAGCTCCGCTTTCGAACGGGCCGTATGACCGTATATGATTTCCGCATTTTCTTTACAGTCGATAATGTACCAGCACTCAGACTTTCCCGTTTCGCCCTGTCCATGCTCCTCTGCGTCATAATCGTCAGGGTGGACTTTGACGGACAGATGATGTTTGACGTCCAGTATTTTCGTCAGCAGCGGAAACCTGTCCCCTTCCGTTCCGCCGAATAATTCTCTATGCTGATCCCACAGTTCCATCAGGGTTTTCCCTTGATACGGACCGCTTTTGACCGTGCTCATCCCGTGCGGATGGGCTGAGATCGCCCAGCATTCGCCGGTTGTTTCTGAAGGTATGCCGTATCCGAATCGTTCGCGTAATAACGTGCCGCCCCATATTTTTTCTTTACATACAGGCTGTAAAAAAATCGGCTCTTGCGTCATGTTCGTTCCCCTCCCCTTAAAAAGCGGCTCATATCCCATTCCCCCTGTATCTTTTTTAAAACACGGAGGGAGCCGCAGTTAAAAAACAATATGTATAAATGGCTGACCTGCTCATTATACCATTCGGATAAGGCGGAATGCTCAGTCATTTCCTGTTCCAGAATAAAATGCCTTGTTTGTCGCAAATTAAAATAACTGATGGAAGGGGGGAACATTGTGACGATAAATGCTGAGCTCGGCCAAAACCTTAAAGCGCTGAAAAAACGGTTCGGCCAAAGCGATGATATGATGTTTTATTCGTTTACGTACGGAAACGGCAAATGTGACGCCTGTCTTGTGTATATAGACGGGCTGACCGAAAATCAATTGCTTGCCGAATATATTATTTCTCCCGTGCAGACGGCCGCAGAGCATCAGAAGGAACCGGCTGAAACACCGCTGTCATCCATTTCTTTCGGATATCGCCACACCCGGCTTTCTTCACTTGAGGATGTTGAGGCAGACATTCTTTCCGGCAAATCGGTTTTGCTGGCTGAAGGATGGAAAGAAGCCCTTTCCTTTGATACGGAAACATTTAAAATGCGGGATATTGAAGAACCGGCTTCAGAAGTGCTTGAACGGGGGCCGAGAATAGGCTTTGTCGAAAAGCTTCGGACGAACACGGCGCTTTTGCGTGAGCAGTCCGGTGATCCCAACCTTCAGATCAAAGAGATCACACTCGGCGAGCGGACAAAAAAGCGGCTCGCCGTGGCCTATATTCGGGATATCGCGCCTGATTATGTCGTAAAAGAAGTGATAAAAAGACTGAATTCCATCACCATTGACGACATTCCGGAATCAGGAGCTATAGAGCAGCTCATTGAAGATAACACGTTTTCCATTTTCCCGACCATTTTGACGACCGAACGTCCCGACCGGGTCATGGGCGCTCTTTTGGAAGGAAGGGTTTCCGTT
This sequence comes from Bacillus sp. FSL K6-2819, assembly GCF_038008305.1. Taxonomy (NCBI): domain Bacteria; kingdom Bacillati; phylum Bacillota; class Bacilli; order Caryophanales; family Bacillaceae; genus Bacillus; species Bacillus sp. FSL K6-2819. The sequence continues at coordinate 3,473,601 of NZ_JBBOYV010000001.1, forward strand.
CTTGTGGACGGAACGCCTTTTACCCTTTTGATGCCGGCTACCGTTGATGAATTTATCCACTCTCCTGACATTATAATCAGCGGTGGATTCCGGTTACCTTTCTCAGGCTGCTTCGGTATACATGCATTTTAATCACGATTTATTTACCCGGCCTTTACATTGCGCTCGTTACGTTTCACGCCGGGCTTTTACCGACGAGAATGGCGGTGACGATTGCCGGAAGCAGATTGAATGTCCCGTTCCCACCTTTTGTTGAAGCGTTAATCATGATTTTTACGATCGAGATGATCAGAGAAGCCGGACTCAGGCTGCCGAAGCCGATCGGCCAGACGATCGGCCTGATCGGAGGCGTGGTGATCGGCCAGGCCGCCGTTCAGGCGAACATCGTCAGCGCGATGATGGTAATTGTCGTATCCGTTACGGCATTGGCCTCTTTTACGGCGCCCTCCTATGTGTTCAATTTTCCGCTGAGGCTCATCCGTATTTTTTCGATGATTTTGTCGGCGATTTTAGGTTTATACGGGCTGATCATGTGCTATCTGCTTGTCATCGGCCATCTGATGCGCCTGAAAAGCTTCGGTCAGGACTATATCATTCCGATTATGGCGCAGCCGGGCCAGGACTTAAAGGATACGATTGTCAGACTGCCGACACACCTTTTGAAAAAACGGCCGACCAGAAAAGAGACAAAAGATAAAATCAGGCAAAGGTGATCCCCATGAAAAAACCGGAAGACAAGCTGACTTTTATGCAGACCCTTCTCATGGTAAGCGGCACAATGATCGGAGCCGGCGTGTTAACACTGCCGCGTTCCGCCGCATCAGCCGACAGTCCGAGCGGATGGATCATTATTCTTGTGCAGAGTGTCGTTTTTATCGGCATCGTCCTGCTCTTTATGCCGTTTTTGCAGAAGAACAGCGGAGAAACCATTTATGAGCTGAATCAAAGGATTATGGGCCGCGCCGTCGGTTCGCTGCTGAATTTGTTCATGAGCTGTTATTTTGTCGTCACCGTCTGTTTCCAAGCCCGTTTTCTCGGTGAAGTCATCAACTACTTTTTACTGAAAAACACGCCGATGGGTGTCGTCATATTCATCTTTCTGGCAGTCGGCATTTACCATGTGACGGGCGGGGTCTATCCCATTTCAAAGCTCTATGCCTATCTTTTTCCGATTACGATCATCATTCTGCTTACGCTGCTCATATTCAGCCTGAGACTGTTTAATCTGGATTTCGTCCGTCCGGTCATGGAAGGGGGCTACAAAAGCTTTTTTGAGCTGTTTCCGCGGACCCTTCTTTATTTTTCGGGACTTGAAGTGATTCTTTTTCTGGTGCCGTTTATGAAAAATCCGAAGCAGGCGAAAAAGGCGGCTGTCTTCGGCATCGGAAGCGCGGGCTTATTTTACAGCTTTACGCTGCTTGTCGTGATCGGCTGTATGTCGGTCGCTGAAGCAAAAACGGTGACGTATCCGACAATTTCCCTTATTCATGCCTTGGAAATCCAGGGAATTTTCATTGAACGGTTTGATATTTTTCTTTTAATTACGTGGACATGTCAGCAGTTTACCTGCATGCTCGGCTCTTTTAAAGGGGCGCATCTCGGATTTAACACCATTTTCGGGCTGAAAAATAAAAACAATGGCTGGCTGCTGGGAGGATTATTAGCGGTGACATTCGGCCTTTCGATGTACCCCGATGATATCAACAGTGTGTTTGCATTCGCGAATATTCTCGGGTATACGTTTTTTGCCGTCCTTATGATTCCTTTTCTCACTTGGTTTGTCAGCTGGTTGAAGAAAATAGCCGGGAGGAAACAGACGTCATGACACTTTACATAAAATGGGCGGCGGCGCTTTTCATACTGATGATGCTTTCAGGATGCTGGGACGCGAAGGAAGTCGAAAAGGTATCTTTCGCCCGGGGGGTGGCCATTGATGTAACGAGTGACCGCCAATATAAATTAACCTATCAAAATCTGCTGCCCCAAAGTGAAAACAGCCAGGCTTCCGGCCGGCCCGTGTTTGTCAATGTGACGACGCGGGGGGATACCATTCTTGAAGCAGTCAGTGATGTCTCTTTAAAAGATCCGCCCGTTTACAGCGATCATTTAAAAGTGCTGATCTTCAGCGACAAATTGCTGGCCGATCAAAATATACTGCAAATGATGAATCACTTTATCCGCGATGATGAATTGCGGCGGAGCAGCTATCTCTTCGCGGCAAGAGGGAAAGCGTCCGATATTTTGACGGAGCCGACGCCGAATCAGCAGCAGCCCATGGCCGCGGAAAAGCTGATCGACCTCACGAACAACGGCGGCTACAACGGGAAAATTTTAAAACCGCTCCGAATCGGGAGAGCATCAATTTACTGCCATAATAAAGTCAGCTTTCTCATTCAGGCCGTCAGCAATCAAAAAGGAAAAACGGTGTATGACGGAGCGGCCATAATCAAAAACAAAAAACAAAACAGACTGGCAGGATTTCTGTCATCATACGAAACACAAAGCCTGAATTGGCTGATGGGAACGATACAGGGCGGCGTGCTGCCCGCTATGGATAAAGGAGGACACCCGATTACCTTCGAGATAAAAAAATCAACATCCAAAATCACCCCACGGCTGAAAAACGGAAAGTTGTCATTTCACGTAGCGGTGAAAACAAAAGGCCTCTTGTCAGAGGATCAATATGCCGGTGAGGATTCATTCAATCAGCATTATTTAAACGGGCTGGAAAAGATTTTCGAAAAAAAACTGAAAAGCGATGTAAAAGAAGTCATCGATTAGCTGCAGAATCAATATGAAACGGACCCTGTATTCTTTTCTGACAGAGTCCGCATCCAATATCCCGACTATTGGAAGAAAGTGAAGAATCATTGGGATGAGACTTTCTCTGAAGCCGATTTTGACTATGATGTTTCCATTCAGATTGTCAACTTCGGAACGATGGGACGATAGGCTTCAGCGTGTTTTTTCGACACGGAGGAGGATTTGATAAATCCGGCTTTGTTCGGGCAGCTGTGTCACCGGAAATTGCATCGCCTGCGCCATGCGTGTGATTTCCTGTAAAAACAGCTGCACCCGCTCATCAACGTGAACATACGTATAGGACTGTTTTTTTACGTCAAATGTCTCTTCCGGAAAGAGCGTGCGCACCGTCTGCGGCGTAAAAAAACGCAAGTGGGTGCGGTCAAGAATGCCTGCGTCTCTGTATGTCCAGTCACCGAGCAGAAGCGGGAACAGCGCTTCGGCGTGAGAAATATTCGGAATGCTGCATACGATTGACCCGGCAGGCGATAAATAAGACGAATACGTTTCAATGACACGCCAAGGATCTTTTAAGTGCTCAAGGATGTCCGCAAAAATGATGCAATCAAAAAAGCCTTCCGGATAAGGCAGCTTCACTTCTTCGACATCTTCTTGCAGAACCGCTTCATAGTGCCCTTTTGCCGCTTGCGCCGCCAGCGGGTGCAGTTCTATTCCGTACAGTTCACAGGGCTGCCTGTTTTGAAGTTCCAGTCCCGTAGCTCCCGCGCCGCAGCCGACATCAAGTATCCGTTTCGCATCCCGGGGAACGAGCTCAGCAATTTCCGGTCTCGGATGGGTAAAGTACGTAAAATCAGTGCCCCATTTTTCCGTAAACCGCTGGCGGTTCTCCACATATAATTGATTGATATTGATATCCTGATTAGCCGTAAACGTCGCGTGTCCGTGATGATGCACAAAGGCATCGCGGGCGATGTGGAGGCTGTAGCCTTTTTGCAGGGCGCGCAGACATAGGTCATCATCTTCAAAAGAACCGTATCCGAATTGTTCATCGAACGGGCCGATGTCTTCCATGACGCTTTTTTTCACCAGCAGGCAGAAGCCGACAAGACGGAACACCCGCTTCGTGTTATGCTTTTCCCTTTCACAATAAGCTTCTGCGAATGACTCCAGCTCATCCAGCGATTGATACGCGTCATGGATCATCTGATCACCGCTGACATAGTTGCTGACGGGCCCGACCATACCGGTTTTTTCAGATTGATACAGCACTCTCAGCATGGCGCTGAGCCAATTTTTGGTGACTATCGTATCGTTGTTCAGAAACAGCAGATTGTCCCCCTCAGCCGCTTCGATTCCTTGGTTGCAGCCCTTGGCGAAACCGAGATTTTTTTCATTTAGAATGACTTTGACGTCAGGAAGGCTTGATATGTAGTCTCTTGTTCCGTCTGATGAACCGTTATCAACTATAATCAGTTCTATCTCTTCTTTGTCGGTGTATTGATCAATGCTGGCCAGACATTTTTTCGTCAGTTCCAGCTCATTATATGTAAGGATAATAATGCTCGTTTTCACCGGCATCCCCGCCTTTATCGTGACTTTATACTAACGTATGACATATTCCTGTCATTTATGTGGCCGGGCGGCACGCATCAGTTTTAAGGGGCCGGTGTATCACCGCCCCCTCTTATACCGGACTATTAAGGATGAACTGTCTGCTGTTTTGACTCTGACTCTGATTCCGAGCCGCCGTTACGGCTTCGCAGATCCTGTTCGATTTCTTCGAGGCTTTTCCCCTTTGTCTCGGTCACTTTAAACCGGACGAACAGGAATGCCAGTATCCCGATCACGGCATATATGAGAAATAAATAGCTGATTCCGACGGCCTCCATTAACATCGGAAAGGTTAATGAGACAAGCAATGTTCCGGCATGCAGCACCAAAGTCGAGACACCCGTCCCGATACCGCGGACATGCAGCGGGAATAATTCCGGAAGCATAACCCACACGACAGGTCCCCAGCTGACCGCAAACACGATGATAAACAGGCCTAAACAAATAACCGTTGTCCATGATGCGGCTGCTGAATCTTCAAAGAAAAGATTGACCGCGGCCAATACGAGCAGACTGATGACCATGCCCGCATTTCCGGCCAGCAACAGCGGCTTCCGCCCGATTTTATCAATAACTTTGATAGCCATAAGCGTCATAATAACATTGACGGCACCGATTCCGACCGTTCCCAATATAGACGCAGAATTGCCGAACCCGACACTGGTAAATGTTTTCGGAGCATAATAGATAATTGTATTTGTCCCGATGAATTGCTGCAAAAAGGCAAGTCCGAGGCCGGCAATCAGCGCGGGTCTCACCCACGGCTCAAATAATTCTTTCAAACCGCCTTCGTTTTCCTTTTCCGCCTCTTTCATCTGATCAATCTCGTCATCAATATTCTTCGTTCCCCGCAATGACGAAAGAATTTCTCTTGCTTTATCTTCTTTACCGATCGTAAACAGCCAGCGCGGGCTTTCTGGCATGAATAAGATTCCGATCAGCAGAATGACTGACGGCACAACCGCAAGACCAAGCATCCAGCGCCAAGCGCCTGAATCGGCAAATATATAATTCACGATATACGAAACGAGGATTCCGACCGTAATCATCAGCTGATTCAGCGAAGAAAGCGCGCCCCGTTTATGCTTCGGAGCCAGCTCCGATAAGTAAAGCGGAACGATCGTTGTAGATGTTCCGACAGCCAGTCCGAGAATGATCCGGAAAAGAACCATCACCTGTGTATTCGGTGCAAATGCGACTCCTAATCCGCCTATACAAAACAGCAGCGCCGCCCCCATGATGGCTTTCCGCCTGCCGAACCGGTCAGTCAGCTTGCCGGCGAATCCCGAGCCGAGAATCGCCCCCGCCAATAACGAACTGACGACAAGGCCTTCTGTGAAGGCGTTCAGCCCCAGTTCTTTTTTCATAAATAAAATAGCCCCGGAAATGACTCCGGTATCATATCCGTATAAAGCGCCGCCGAGGGCGCCGAAAAAATAGAGCCATTTATTCGAGTGTATGCTTTTCATGTTAGATTGACTCCCCTCATCCTGCGCTGTATCCGCGCGGAATTGTTCTACTGCTTCTTTTGCCTGTTTCCGACTGTTTCAAACCTTCGCATTGTTAACATCCATTATTTTACTGATTATTTTTTACAAAGCGACGAAACATTTCCCGGTTCCTGCCGTCCAATATAATGTGAACCTGATGCAAAAATAACAGTAGATGTTGTCGAAATAGAGAGAAAGATTTGGAATTTTCTCATTTGCAGAGTTGTTCCAAGTCAACAATTATGGTACGCTTCACAAAGAATAGAAACGAGAGGTAATGATATGGAAGAACGATCTCAACGCAGAAAAAAGAAAAGACGCCTCAGAAAATGGGTGAAATTTGTACTGGTTTTTGCCGCTTTCTTATTGGTGATCGCCGGTTCCGTCGGCACCTACGCATTTGTGAAACTGAATAGTGCGACCAAAGAAGCGCACGTCAGCCTTGACCGCGGCGACCAGTCCGTGAAACGGATCAAAGAGTTTGATCCGAAGAAGGATTCTTTCACCGTATTGCTTTTAGGAATAGACGCCCGTGACAATAAGGGCGAATCAGTAGATGACGCAAGAAGTGACGCCAACGTGCTCGTCACCTTCAACCGGAAAAAGAAAACAGCGACAATGCTCAGCATCCCGCGGGATTCCTATGTCAATATCCCGGGACACGGCTATGACAAATTCGCGCACGCACATGCTTACGGCGGTTATAATTTAACTTATAAAACAGTAGAAAACATGCTTGATATTCCGGTAGATTATGTGGTTGAGAGCAACTTTAACGCATTCCGGGATGTCGTCAATGAATTGAACGGCGTTACGGTAAATGTGAAAAGCCAGAAAATTGCCGATCGTATTAAAGTCGATACAAAAGGAAAAGTCGTGCTGAAGCCGGGCGTTCAGACGCTTGACGGCGAGCAGGCATTGGCTTATGTAAGAACACGCAAAGCGGACACCGATCTGATGCGGGGACAAAGACAGATGGAAGTGCTGAGCGCCATTATTAACAAATCTAAATCGTTAAGCTCGATCCCTTCTTATGACGATATCGTCGACAGCTTAGGGAAAAACTTAAAAATGAACTTATCTCTTAATGATGCCATCGGCCTGTTTCCGTTTATCACATCGCTGAAAAAAGTGGATTCTTTGCAGCTGACAGGTTCAGACAGCTATATTTACACTCCTCAGTACGGCAAAAATATTTATTACTTCAAGCTGAATGAGGAGAAGCTTCAAGAAGTGAAAGCGACATTAAAAAAAGATTTAGACGAGTAAGATGTCACGGCGGGGTTTCAGCAAACCCCGCCGTTTTTCTGTTGAAAAAAAGGACATGAAGGTATAGCCTTTTAACTGACGGCTTTCTGTGCTGATTTCACAAAAAGCTGAACATACTACATGAAGCAGCTTTATTTTTAAGGAGGGCATCCATACATATGAAATTGATAGCCATTGACTTAGACGGCACATTACTGAACTCGGAAAGTGTGATTTCTCCGGAAAACAGAGCGGCTTTACAAAGAGCGGATGAATCGGGCATTCTTGTGGCCATCTGTACGGGCAGAGCCACTTTTGACGTTAAGGCGCTCTTAAAAGATTTGGATATTCCGATCATTGCGGCAAACGGCGGGACAGTTCACGACAAAGGATACCGCCTCATCAGCCGGTTCTTAATGGATCAGCAGGCCGGTAAGGATATCGCCGCTTATTTAACGGGAAACGATATTTACTTTGAGGTTTATACGGATGATCATCTCTTGTCTCCGTTTGACGGCGAGTCCAAACTGCAGGCGGAACTGGACATTCTGAAAAGCGCCAATCCTGAGGAAGATATTCAGACATTGTGGGAGGGCGCAAAGACGCAGTTCAAACAATTCGGCATTAAACCCGTGCAGGATATACAGGCGATTTTTGACGGAGACGAACATATTTACAAGCTCCTTTGTTTCTCTTTTGATATGGAAAAACTGAAAAACGCCAAAGAAGAAATTACACATCACCCGAAATTATCCCAGACTTCTTCCGGAAAACACATTATCGAAATCCTCTCTGCCGGTTCCGGAAAGGGACGGGCTCTGAGGGAGCTTGCTTCACTGTACGGAATAGAAAAACAGGATATTTACGCCATCGGCGACAGCCCGAATGACTTCTCCATGTTTGAAGCGGCCGGAAACCGCATCGCCATGGGCAATGCGATTGATGAACTGAAAGAAAAAAGCACATATATTACAAAAAGCAATGATGAAAACGGTGTTGCCTATTTCATCAACCGGCTTCTCGACAATGAACAATAAAAAATCTGTCCGGCAAAAGCCAGGTCTTCCACGACCTGGCTTTTCATGTTTCCAAAAAGGAGTTTCATGATGTCGAATGCAATCGCTATTATTGGATTTTCAGCTTTTCTCTTCGCACTTGGATACGGAATATTCCATCTCATATGCAAAGCAGTAAAAAAAGAAAAACGTTTTTCAAAAAAGCTGTTTTGGCCCCTTCTCATCGGCGGGTTTATCCTGTTCTTAATCGGAGGCTCCTCGGCAGAGCCGGACACAGCGGCCGTGAAAGCGGAGGAGAAATACAGCACCCTTGATACGGCTAATCAAAAATTGACGAAGGAACATCAGGCGCTTGAGAAAAAATATGAAAGCATCAGCGCCGCGGCCGAAAAGGAAAAATCCGAGGCCGAAGCAGGCAATGAAGAAAAACTCAGCAAACTCAGCAAAGAAATAAATGAGCTGAAAAAAACAAACAAATCACTCAAACAAGACAATGAGAAATTAAAAGATTCACAAAAGAAACTCGAAAAGGCCGCTGAAACGCTTCAGTCAGAAAATAAAACATTAAAGCGGCAAAAGGAAGAAACAAAAACAGCCGGAAACGCTGAATCGGCGCAAAACACAGCCTCTTCCTCCGGCGGGCATGCAGAAACGAAGGCAGCCGACACCTCACAGGGATGCAACATTAAAGGCAGCCGAAACGGCATTTATCACACGCCGGGAAGTACATACTACGATCGGACGACAGATCCAGTAGAAATGTTCTGTTCTGTAGAGGAAGCGGAAGCGGCGGGATTCAGAGCGCCGAAACGGTAAATAGAAAAAGACGTCAGAGATACTCTCTGACGTCTTTTTTTACGGAATCCGGATGCTGCCCGCATACTTGTCCTTCCAATAAGCGCTCGTATTCATATTTGTTATGGTCACGCCTGCGGACAGAGTGACATGAATAACTTGTCCGTTCCCGATATAAATGGCCGGGTTCAGGCTTTCCGCTTTAAAAAAGACCAGATCGCCCGGCTTCAAATCCTGTTTACTGACCGGAGCGCCCGCCTGCATCTGCTTCTCCGCGTAACGCGGCAGGCTGATTCCTTTCGCTTTTTGATAGACGTATTGAACAAATCCCGCCGTATCAAAGCCGGTTTCCGGTGAAGCGCCGCCTTTCAGATAAGAAATTCCGATATAATCAGCTGCTGTTGACACAACGGGATTATCTTTGGAAATGGCCAGATTGCTGAATCGGCGCACCCCTGTATAATGTTTTTTCCAATAATCTTCCGACAAGTAGGAAATGGTGACTTTTGCAGAGCGGCTCGCTTGGATGAATCTTCCCTCTCCCGCATAAATGCCCGCATGGGAAATTCCTTTTTTATACGTATCACTGAAATAAATCACGTCCCCGGGCTTTATGCTGCTCAGTTTTATTTTCTCACCGACCAGCCACTGCTGTTCCGCAGATCTCGGCAGGTAAATGTGAAGCTTGTTTTCAAAAACATATTGGACAAGCCCTGAACAGTCGAATCCCTCTTCAGGTGTGCTTCCGCCGAATACATACGGAATGTCGAGATAACGGGCGGCCTCCTGAACGATCGGATTATCAGCCAGCTCCGGATCTTTTGTAATCCGCTTTGCGCCAAGATATAAATTCATCCAATAATTGCTTTTTTGAAAGCTTGTGACGGTTACGCCTTCTGACGGAGAACTGTGTATCATCTCTCCATTTCCGATATAAAGGCCGTCTTGGACGGGCGCGGTTTGTAATGAATCCGACTTTTTGAAAAAAACAATATCCCCCGGTAAAAGCTCATTTTCTTTGACGGCAGCTCCGACTTTCCATTGATCACTGACCGTTCTCGGCAGATGGATGTTCTGCCTGCTGAAAAGATACTGTATCAATCCGGACGGATCAAAACCGTCCTTAGGCTCGTCGCCTCCGTAAACATATTTATTTCCGACAAGTTTTTGCGCGTCTGAAACCATCAGGGCAGAAACTTGAGAATCCGCTTCAGCAATTTCCGTTCTCGTTACTGCAGGTGCCACAAGACAAATCATAAGGCCGGCAAGGATGTACTTCCTCCAGCTTGTGAGCATGTTTTCTGTTCACTCTCCTTATTTTTACTAGTTCTTACATCGGTAACTTTAAGTAAATGTTTAGGAGAGCATAAAAAAAGAATGCCCGATACGGGCATTCTTTACTGGATTCGGTACAAAAAATATGCCGGCAAGCGGAAGCATGCGCTTATTTTGCGCCCGCTGTGTCCTCCTGCTGAATTTTTTGCATTTCTGTGTCAATTTTTTGTTTTTCCTGATCTGTGAGCTGATCATTGAATTTAAAAGCTGACATAAACATAAATACCATAATGATAGCGGCAAACGGCCATCCTGCTTTAATGATTTTCATTTGTTTTTCACTCCGCTTTCTTTTTTAAAATATCGCTGTGATCCACATCAAACGTTAACTTTCCGTCCTTGACGCTCCACTTGAAATTCGATTCTTTCGTCAGTTCACGTATGATTGTTTTATGGTTAATGCTGCCTTTTTTAACCGGCGCAGGCGTTGCTTCGTGAATGTTCATCGGTGTGACTTCAAAGCGTCCCGTGCCGTTTTTCTGAAGGTGATATTGAACAAGCGCCGTGTCTCTCGTTCTTGTCCATCCCTGGTCAAATACGAAGTTGCCCAGGCTGTAGAAAATAACGGTGCCGTGGTACATTTCGATCGGTTCAAGCACGTGCGGATGGTGTCCGACGATAATATCCGCTCCGGCATCTGACATTGCTCTTGCCAATTGGCGCTGTCTGTCATTCGGATCATTATCGTATTCCTGTCCCCAGTGTGTTTGAACAATGACGAGGTCTGCATTCTTTTTGGCTTTAGAGATCATTGGAATAAACAGCTCAGGATCGGCCGGAAGCACACCCGGCGCATTCCGTTTAGCTGCAAAGCCTTTTCCGGAAACATCTGTGAATCCTAACGTTGCGATTTTGACTCCGTTTACATCTTGATATGAAATGTTCTCCTCGGCTTCTTTAAGCGTCAGGCCTGCACCGACAAGTTCAAGGTTCTGCTTTGAAAATTCTTCAACCGTATCCCGCATTCCTTGAGGGCCGTAATCCATCGCATGGTTGTTGGCTGCCGTCAAAACGGTGAAATTCATGTCCTTCAATACTTTTACGGCATCTTTGTTTGACTGAAGGTGGATATTTTTTTCTGCTTCTTTGTAGTTCTTTTTATATGTTACCGGGTTTTCAAAGTTCCCCGACACATAATCGGATGCTTCGAAGAATGGCTTTGCGTAGCGGAAGACGCTTTCCGTTCCGTTATGCTTTGTCACTTTCTCCACATTCCGGCCCATCATAATATCTCCGACGAATGAGGCTGACACAAGGTCATCGGCATTTCTTTTCACACTCGGCGTCTCCGCCTTCCCTGTCAGGATGCAGACGAACATCAGGCAAAAGACGATCGGCAGTGCGATAAAAACGTGAAGATTAGTCTTCTTTTTCTGCTGTTTGGTCAGCTTCAGCAGTTTTTCTTGAAAGGTTAATTGTTTTTTCATCGTTTGACACACCTTACATTAGATTAAGTAGTAAGCAAACATAATGGCAAAAGTTGCGCCGCTTAAGAACAGCGTGCTGGCAAATGTAATCGTTAATCCCTGTTTCTGAATGGTGTTGGCGATCAGACCCGGTACAATGATACCGATTCCGCGGAATTCTGATATCTCAAACGGTACGATCGGGTAAAGAAAATCAAGTGCGATTTTTAAGCAGATTCCCGTAATCAGCATTGCTGCGAATTTTCTGCGTCCGTACAAAATCATAAATCTGGATAAACCGTATTTGACGATGACGTATGTAAGAAGACTCACTAACAGCACGAGTAAAATAAAGACCGGCTGGTTAAAAACGAGTCCTAAATAACCCGGTACGACTAAACCGGCAGGTACGATACCTGTTTTTTCCGCAAAAATTAAACTGATTAACACGCCTAAAATAAGTGAGATATATAAATCTGATCCGAACATTTATCCTTTTCCTCCTAGCTAACGAGCTGTTTCACCTTATACTCTTGGATTTTTTCAATTAATGGTTCCGCTGAACCGTGGATATTGCCGACGCCATATATGACACGGTTTTGCATTCTTGTTTTCAGCACGTCCATGATTTCGTCTGTTGATTTATATTCCAGATCGTGCAGTGTATCAGCAGGAATCTTGCCTTCTTCATAAGCTCTGACGATCGGTTCTGTTGTCTCGCCGATGAGAATGAGTTCCTTCGTTTTAATGTACGGAAGCACGTCGTTGGCAAACTGAATCGTTCTGTCCACGCGGTCGGCACGGCAGTTCATGATAACAATCGGTTCATCTGTCGGGTAGCCGATTTCCTTTACACGTTTCCATATATTTAAAGTAGAAGATGCATCATTTGCGGCAAAGCCGTTTACGAAATGACCGGGCTCCTTCGTGCTGAGCAGCGGGAGAATTCTCATGGCGCCAGGATCAGGCGGCGCATTCAGCATTCCTTTAAACGCTGTTTCTTCATCTATACCAAGAGCTTGGGCAACACCGAGCGCAAGGGAAGCGTTATCAGGAAAGACCATATATTCGAATTTCCGCAGGTATTCATCAGTAATTTTAGAGTTATCCGCAATAATAACTTCGGTATTCCGCTCTGCGGCTTTTTCTTTAAAGAAATCTGTGTATTCACTGTCTGTAATCACAAGATGGCCGTTATATGGAATCGTCGCGGTAAATGCTTCAGCAATTTCATCAAGCGTCGGCCCCATAACGTCCATATGGTCTTCAAGCACATTCACGATGACGCCGATGTTGGCTTGAAGCAGTTCTTCCTGAAAGATAATCTGATAATCCGGGTTTACCGCCATACATTCACTGACAATGGCATTGGCGCCCCGCTCTACGGTTTCCTTCATTACCTCTTTTTGCTCGCCGATATTCGGGCCCTGCGGTTTCCGTTTGATCGGTTTCTCCTCAGGTGTATCCCAATAGATCATCCTTGCATCTGTTCCCGTCGTTTTTCCGACTGTTTTGTAGCCCGCCTCCATCAGTATTCCGGTCGTCAGCCTCGTTACGGTTGACTTGCCGCGGATACCATTAATATTGACGCGTACTGGCAGAGCATCGATATTCTTCTGATGCCGCCTTTTTTCAATGATTCCGATGATTAGTACGGCAGCACAGGCTATAATGAGTAACCACATTGATTTTTGACATCTCCTTCTGTATTGATAAATTCATTCATCAGTATATAGCTTCACTATGAATTCTCAATCGGCATTATGTAACATAATCTCCTCGCCTGCACTAAGCCAAACTTCTCTATTAGCGGCGCTATTCTTCCTATTATCGAATTGCTTTTTTTGGGAATAGGCAGGACTTCGAACTTACTTTAATTTTTTTAAAGAAAAATGAATGCGTTTACATTTTCCTACGGATATTCGTTTGGACTAAATGGACTATTTGCGTTCCGGAAGAAAAAGATGCAATCATAATCCATCTTTTCATAGCCCGTTATATCAACATTTTCCGCACTGCGCATACGATTCGGGACTCTCCGTCCGCTGGATGCAGACTGCCTTTTTTGTTAAGGATAAGGTCATAAAGTCATTCATTTTCCCCCATATCCTGCTGTCAGTCCTATTCCAAAATAACTATCGGAATGACTTGCACATGACAGAAACAGACGGGTCCGGAGTGTTTACAGGAAATACACAATTTATATGCGGAAAGTCTATTTGCTTTTGTTCCGTATACAGGACATTTATCACTCTTTTGAAATAATTTTAATAAATCTTTATATTCGTTCAAGAAATGTTCATCCATATTTGTGAAGTTCTTGGTAAAACATCAAGCATCATCAATAAATTCCTCTATTTTATAAAATGCATAAAAAAGGAATAGCCGCTGAAAACTACAGATAACGCGGAAAGGAGGCGGTCTGATGTCTGCGGATATACAAAACAAACGGCTTCCCGGTGATTTTGAATCGGCTGTACGAAAAATGCAGGAACTGATGTGTGTTTGCGGAGATTTTAAAATACGAAGGATCAAACTGCAGGATCGTCAAACCGCTTTTTTTTATATTGAACAAATGATAGAAGAACAGAAGCTGAATGAGTTTCTGTTAAGCGACAGCTTGCAGAACGGCTCACTTGAGGAAGCGATGGATGCTGTCAGCAGTGCGGAAACGGATGAGATCAGAAAAATTATCGACGGGATTTTGGCCGGCCAGGTTGTTTTTCTCAGCGATGCGTCAAGTAAGGCGAAGCTGTTCTCTGTCGGGCAGAACCCGCTGCGTTCCATTATGGAACCAGAATCTGAAAGCATCGTCCGCGGGGCCCATGACGGGTTTGTGGAAAGTTTGGAAACGAACATTCATCAGCTGCGGTTTCACATACAGGACCGCCACCTCTCCGTTCACTATATGGATATCGGGGAACGGGCCAAATCAAAGGTTGCAGTCATTTTTGTTGAGAATATCGCCAATCCGGAGATTGTGGAGGAAGTGAAGCGGCGCCTGTCGTACCTGCGTATCGACAGTGTGCTTGCGCCCGGAATTATCGAGGAGTCGATAGAAGATAATTCGTTTTCCATATTCCCGCAGATCGTTCATACGGAACGGCCGGATAAAGCAAAAGCAAGCGTGATGGAAGGCTGTGTCCTCATCATGATGGATGGGAGCCCGTCAGCCTTAATTGCGCCGATCACGTTCTTTTCATTTTTTCAATCGCCGGATGACTACAGCACAAGGTGGATTTCCGCCAGTTTTTTGAGGGTGCTGAGATTTTTCGCCTTTATGATCGCGATTACGCTGCCCGCTTTTTATATCGCGCTGATTGCGTTCCATTTTGAAGTCATTCCCAACGATCTGATTATCACCATGAAAAATTCGATTGTAGATATTCCCTTCCCTCCGCTGATA
Organism: Bacillus sp. FSL K6-2819; assembly: GCF_038008305.1. NCBI lineage: Bacteria > Bacillati > Bacillota > Bacilli > Caryophanales > Bacillaceae > Bacillus > Bacillus sp. FSL K6-2819. Next base: position 3,488,671 of record NZ_JBBOYV010000001.1, read on the forward strand.
GAAGCCATGATTATGGAGATTACGATCGAACTGATCCGCGAAGCCGGTATCAGGCTCCCGAAACCGATCAGTCAGACGATCGGCATTGTCGGCGGTCTCGTGATCGGTGACGCAGTCGTTCAGGCGGGACTCATTTCGAATATGATGATTATCGTCGTAGCCGTTACGGCTGTTTCCTCTTTTGTGCTTCCTTCATATGAAATGAGCACGTCCATTCGAACGCTCAGATTTCCGCTTATGTTTCTGGCATCATCGTTCGGTTTTATCGGTATCGGGCTCGGCTTCGGGCTTATCCTGATGAACCTGTGCAAGCTTGAATCTCTCGGGGTTCCTTATCTATCATCTCTGACGCCGTTTCATTTCAGTGACTTAAAGGATGCGTTTATCCGGCTTCCGGCTTGGTTCATTAAAAGAAGGCCGTTTTATTTGAGGCCGCAAGACTCAAAGCAGATTAAACATGTTCGGGGGTGGAGAAAAAATGAAGACTAAAAAAATCAGCCGGCTTCAAGCAGTATTTTTCATTAATCAGACGCAGATCAGCATCGGCATTTTGGCGCTGCCCCACTTGCTGATGATGAAATCGGGAAGCAGCGGGTGGATTTCCATTCTGCTCACCGGGCTGCTTGTCCAGCTTACATTCAGTCTGTATATGATATTATTTCACCGGTTTCCGAAGATGAATCTGTACGAAATGCTGGAGGAGGTGTTCGGAACATTCGCCGGCAAAGGGCTGCAAGTGCTGTATATTTTATATTTTACGTTTCTCTGCACGCTCATTCTTTCTGTATTTACACGGATCTTGGATATCTGGGTGCTCCCTCTGACTCCGAATTGGGTCATCTGCTTAATGCTGATACTCGGTTCTGTCTATATCGCCCAAGCCCCGCTGAATGCTATCGCCAGGTTCAGCTTTATCTTAACGCCATTTTTACTGCTGATCTCTCTGCCGCTTTTATACACGCTGGGAAAAGCTGATGTGACAAACATTATGCCGATTTTTCACGGAACCGCCAAAGACATGCTGACCGGGGTGCAGCAGACACTGGTCAGCATTACCGGCTTTCAGGCAGCGCTTGTAATCGGGCCCCTTATCAACTGCACCGTCAGCCAGCGCTACAAAATAATGACGATTTCAAACGTCTGTATTGTCCTTTACTATCTGTACATCACCCTTACTTGCTTTGTCACAATCAGCCCCGAAGAAATAAAGATTATCCCGGAGCCTGTGCTGTATTTGTTAAAAACCGTTTCATTCAGAATTATCGAACGGACGGATCTGCTCTTTTTGACGTTTTGGTTCGTGACAGTCTTTTCAACATTGGCCAACGTGTTTTATTTGGCAAGCACCGGAATGGCCAAGCTGTTCAACAAAAAAGACCACAGCCGGTTTGTTTATCTGCTGGCCCTGCTCGTCTTTCTTCCATCTATTTGGGCCATAAGCACGGATAAAACGATACAGCAGCTGGATCAGGTTTTCCGTCTTTCCGATATTGTCTTTGTGTATTTGTTTCCGGCGTTTATGACATTGATTGTCCTTGTACGCAAAAAGGGTGTCCGCCATGCGCATTAAAAAAGCGCTTCTTATCAGTCTCATGTGTGCAAGCCTTACGCTTACGGGCTGCTGGGACCAAAATTTATTTAAAGATATTTCTCTCGTGCTGACCGCAAGCCTCGACGTGGATCAAGACGGTAAAAATAAAATCGGCATCACCTATCGGAAGGTTCAATCTTCCCAGGCGGAACAGGAAACAGGCGGCTCCTTCATTACGACGGTGCTCAGCGCTTCAGGGCACACCATCCGTGAAGCGCGGTTCCAATTGGATAAGCTTGTCGATCAGCGCATTGACACGTCCAAGCAAAGAGTCTTACTAATCGGTGAGAAAATGGCTGAAAACCGCTTTTTCCATATCTCGATGTATTTTACAGGGATCCGAAAAGTCCGCTTCTCGCTCATCCGGCGGTTGTAAAGGACGGCGAGGCGATTGAAGTGCTGAAGCTGATCGTCCGGCAGAAATTGATCGTCAGCAAGTATTTAACGAATTTATTAACAAGCGCTTATACGGAATCAAATATCAGCATGGAAAATTTGCAATCCATCCGTTCAAGCATGCTGACAGCTAATGAGGATTTCGCCCTTCCTTATTTATCGATTAACGGACAGACCATAAAGGTAGAGGGTTCAGCCCTGTTCAGCGGTCAGCGGAAAGTGACTGAGGTGCTCGGTCAGGATTCGACCCTTCTGACTCTTTTAAGCGGGCAATTTAATAAATCGGCCAATATTAATCTGAAGCTGTGGGACAAATACAAAATGGATATTGAAAATTACATTTCTCTCGGCATCACGGATACCTCGAGAAAGATTGTATTTTTAGATACAGATCCTCAGCATTTGAAAGTGAAAATTCGTTTAAACCTGAATGCACGTGTCTTGGAGTATCCGAAGGACAAACTGAGTTCTTATACGGCTATCAGCCAAATTAACAAACAGGCTTCAGCTAATCTGAATGAACAGGCCAGATCGGTGATCAGGCATATTCAAGAGCATAACTCGGATATTTTCGGCATCGGCCGGAGATACCAAACCCATTATTATGAGCGGGGCAAACATCTCAATTGGCGTGAGATCTACCCTTCCATTGAGATTGTTCCTGATATCAAAGTCAATATCTCACAAATCGGTATCGTGAATTAAAGGAGGCCCCGGCCTCTTTTTTTGTTGCCAATCGAAATTATTCGTGGTACTCTTTCTATGTAAACGGTTACATAAATGAAGGAGGAGTGTTTGTTGGCAACGATTAAAGATGTCGCAGGCGCTGCCGGCGTCTCTGTTGCCACGGTCTCGCGTGTCCTCAATGACAATGGCTACGTGCATGAAGATACAAGAACAAAGGTCATGCTGGCCATGGAGAAGCTGAATTATTATCCGAATGAAGTTGCCCGTTCTCTTAATAAAAGAGAATCCAGACTGGTCGGGCTTTTGCTTCCGGATATTACAAATCCCTTTTTCCCGCAGCTTGCCCGCGGCGCTGAAGACGAATTGCAGCGGGAAGGATACCGGCTGATCATCGGCAACAGCGATGAAGAATTGGAAAAAGAACTCGACTACCTGCAAACATTTAAACAAAATCAAGTTGCCGGTATTTTGGCAGCCACCAATTATCCCGACCTTACCGAATACAGCGGCAGCCTTTACCCGGTCGTATTTCTGGACCGGACAAAAGAAGGCGCCCCGTCCGTATTCAGTGACGGACGGGCAGGCGGAAAACGAGCGGCTGAAGAAATGCTCCGCGGCCAAAGCACAAGCATCACGCTTGTCAAAGGCCCCGGCCACCTTCAAACCGCTCAGGAACGTTTTAACGGCGCACTTGATGTGCTGCAAAAAGCCGGCGCGCAGTTCAATGTCATCTCCGCCGCTTCATTTTCCATCAAGGATGCGGCCATTTTAGCAGAAGAATTGTTTGCCGCATACCCGGAAACCGACGGCGTCATCGCCAGCAACGATATTGCGGCGGCCGCCGTACTCCATGAGGCGCTGCGGCTCGGTAAAAAAGTTCCGGAGGAGATTCAGATTATCGGATATGACGATATTCCGCAGAGCGGGCTTTTATTCCCGCCCCTTTCAACCATTCGCCAGCCTGCATATGAGATGGGAAAACGAGCGGCAAACCTGCTGCTGCAATTGATAAAGAAAGAACCGCCGAAAGAGACGGCCATACAAATGCCCGTGACATACATAAAAAGACAAACGACGAGAAAGGATGATCACCGTGAGTGAAATTTGTGTTATCGGCAGCTGTTCTATGGATCTTGTTGTCACATCTGAACGACGCCCGAAAGCGGGAGAAACCGTACTGGGCGCAGACTTTCAAACCGTGCCCGGAGGAAAAGGCGCCAATCAGGCCGTAGCAGCTTCCCGCCTGGGCGCAAACGTATATATGGTAGGAAAAGCAGGCAGTGACAGTTACGGAAAAGCGATTATTGAAAATCTGCAGGCAAACGGTGTCAATACGGACTATATGGAAACGATTACACACAAAAAAAGCGGAACGGCTCATATTGTGCTCGCAGAAGGAGATAACAGCATCGTCGTCGTAAAAGGCGCAAACGATGACATCTCCCCTGCTTATGCCAAAAGAGCGCTCGCGAAACTTCCCGGCATTGACATTGTGCTGATCCAGCAGGAGATCCCTGAAGAAACCGTTGAAGAAGTGTGCAGCTACTGCCGCGCGCATCAAATTCCGGTTATCCTGAATCCGGCGCCGGCCCGCCCGCTGAAACAATCAACCATTGAGAATGCCGCTTATCTTACGCCGAACGAACATGAAGCATCCATTTTATTTCCTGACCGGACGAAAGAAGAAGCGCTCGCCGGCTATCCCGGCAAATTGTTTATTACCGAAGGAAAACAAGGCGTGCGGTACTCAGACGGCACCGCGGAACGGCTCGTTCCCGCCTTCCCTGTTGAAGCGGTCGACACGACGGGAGCCGGCGATACCTTTAATGCGGCATTTGCCGTCGCACTCGCGGAAGGACAGGACATCGAACAAGCGCTTCTGTTTGCCAACCGCGCCGCCTCCCTGTCCGTGCAGCACTTCGGCGCCCAAGGCGGCATGCCTGCCAGAAAAGAAGTCGAGGAGCTGCTGTCATGAAAAAACACGGAATGTTAAACAGCCACATTGCCAAAGTATTAGCCGATCTCGGGCATACAGACCTCATCGCGATCGCCGATGCGGGTCTCCCCGTCCCTGATGGTGTCCCTAAAATTGATTTGTCCTTAACGGCGGGCGTTCCCGCCTTTCGGGACGTTACCAAACTGGTCGCCGGAGAAATGGCAGTCGAAAAGGTGATTGCCGCCTCTGAAATCAAAGACGCAAATCCTGAGAATGCAAGATTTATAGAAAGCCATTTCTCAGAGCAGACGATCGAATACATGTCCCATGAAGAATTCAAACGGCTCACACGGAAAGCAAAAGCCGTCATCCGAACGGGTGAAATGACGCCATACGCCAACTGCATCCTGCAGGCGGGTGTGATTTTTTAGAAAGAAGGGATCCAGCATGCACATCGGCATGACAGACATTCATAAAGCCTTCGGGAAAAACCAAGTGCTCTCCGGCGTCTCATTTGAGCTTCTGCCGGGAGAAATACACGCTTTAATGGGAGAAAACGGAGCGGGCAAATCGACTTTAATGAATCTGCTCACCGGGCTGCACCGGCTTGACAAAGGAAATATTACGATAAACGGAACAAATATGAGCTTCTCCAATCCAAAAGAAGCCGAAAAACACGGAATCGCCTTTATCCATCAGGAGCTGAATATATGGCCGGACATGACGGTGCTTGAAAACCTCTTTATCGGTAAAGAGCTGACGACGGCATTCGGTGTTTTGGAAACGAAGAAAATGAAAGCGCTAGCAAAATTACAGCTTGAAAAACTGGGTGTCTCACTGCCTCTTGATCGGGAAGCCGGACAATGTTCCGTCGGACAGCAGCAGATGATTGAGATTGCCAAAGCGCTGATGACAAACGCCGAAGTCATTATTATGGACGAACCGACCGCGGCGCTGACCGAACGGGAAATCAGCAAGCTGTTTGAAGTGATGACGGCGTTAAAGCAGGACGGCGTATCAATCGTCTATATATCGCACCGAATGGAAGAAATTTTTTCAATTTGTGACCGGATCACGATTATGCGGGACGGCCTTACTGTCGACACGGCGCATATTAAAGACACCAATTTTGATGAAGTGGTCAAAAAAATGGTCGGGCGGGAGCTGACCGATCGATATCCGACACGTACACCGTCACTCGGCGATAAGGTGCTCGAAGTAAAAAACGCCTCAAAAAAAGGAAGCTTTTCACAGGTCAGTTTCCATGTGCGCGCCGGAGAAATCCTCGGTGTTTCCGGCTTAATGGGTGCCGGACGGACAGAAATCATGAGGGCGCTGTTCGGAATTGACCGGCTCGATTCCGGAGAGATCCGGATTTCCGGCCGAAAAACCGACATTCGGAATCCATATGATGCCATCCGTAAGGGACTGGGTCTGATTACAGAAAACCGCAAAGATGAAGGGCTGCTGCTGGATACGTCCATTCGTGAAAACATCTCATTGCCGAACCTGACCAGCTTCTCTCCGAAAGGCATCATTGACCGAAAACGCGAGGCGGAGTTCGTTGAGCTGCTCATCAAAAGGCTGACGATTAAAACCGCGTCTCCGGAAATCGCGGCGCGGCACTTATCAGGAGGTAATCAGCAAAAAGTCGTCATCGCCAAGTGGATCGGTATCGGTCCAAAAGTTCTCATCCTCGATGAACCGACAAGGGGCGTCGATGTAGGCGCGAAACGGGAAATCTATTCATTAATGAATGAACTGACCGATCGCGGAGTCGCCATCATCATGGTTTCTTCCGAGCTGCCGGAAATCCTTGGCATGAGTGACAGAATCATCGTCGTCCATGAAGGCCGCATCAATGGAGAAATCAATGCGGCCGGCGCAACACAAGAACACATCTTGACACTTGCCACGGGAGGGCAGCAGAATGAAAACTGAACCAATGACACCAACTGAACAAAAGCGTTTTTCCATTCATACCTTCACGCAAAAACTCGGTCCGTTTCTCGGCTTACTGATTCTTGTGTTGATCGTTTCTGTGTTAAACCCGAGTTTTCTTGAACCGCTCAATATTCTCAACCTTCTTCGGCAGGTTGCGATTAACGCACTGATCGCATTCGGAATGACATTTGTCATCTTAACGGGCGGCATTGATCTCTCTGTCGGAGCCATCCTCGCCTTATCAAGCGCATTAGTCGCCGGTATGATGGTATCAGGCATTGACCCGATCTTAGCCGTCATCCTCGGCTGCGCGATCGGCGCCGTACTCGGTATGATCAACGGTTTCTTAATAACAAAAGGGAAAATGGCCCCGTTCATAGCCACTTTAGCGACAATGACCGTCTTTCGGGGACTGACTCTCGTCTATACGGACGGAAATCCGATTACGGGACTCGGTACAAACTACGCTTTTCAATTATTCGGGCGCGGGTATTTTCTCGGCATCCCCGTCCCCGCCATTACGATGCTCATTGCATTTGCGGCCCTATGGATTCTTCTCCACAAAACACCGTTCGGCCGCCGGACATACGCCATCGGCGGCAATGAGAAAGCGGCGCTGATATCGGGAATCAAAGTACCCCGTATCAAGATCATGATCTATTCTCTGACAGGTTTATTATCGGCGCTGGCGGGAGCGATTCTGACATCACGCCTAAATTCCGCACAGCCGACGGCCGGGGAATCATACGAGCTGGACGCCATCGCAGCGGTTGTTCTCGGCGGAACGAGTTTGTCCGGCGGACGGGGGCGCATCATCGGAACGCTGATCGGGGTTTTGATTATCGGAACGCTGAACAACGGTTTGAACCTTCTCGGCGTATCATCTTTTTATCAGCTCGTCGTCAAAGGAATCGTCATTTTAATCGCGGTGCTGCTGGACCGCAAAAAATCGGCATAGTAGGAGGATCATTATGAAGAAAGCCATCATCGCGATTGCGGCATTATCACTGTTTTTGCTGTCCGCCTGTTCACTTGAACCGCCCCAATGGGCAAAGCCGTCAAACGCAAAACATAAAAAAGAATTTACAATCGGACTGTCCGTCTCCACTTTGAATAACCCATTCTTCGTTTCATTAAAAGAAGGCGTTGTAAAGGAAGCCAAAAAACGCGGTATGAAGGTCATCATTGTCGATGCTCAAAATGATTCATCAAAACAGTCGAATGACGTAGAAGATCTGATCCAGCAGGGCGTCGATGCACTGCTGATCAATCCGACCGACTCATCAGCGATTTCAACCGCCGTCGAATCGGCAAATTCCCTCGGCATTCCTGTCATTGCGCTTGATCGTTCAGCCGAACACGGCAAAGTCGAAACGCTTGTCGCCTCTGACAATGTCAAAGGAGGAGAGATGGCGGCCGGCTACCTCGCCGACCAGCTCGGAAAAGGCGCCAAGGTGGCAGAATTGCAAGGGGTTCCGGGTGCATCGGCGACTCGGGAACGCGGAACGGGCTTTCATCATATTGCCGACAAAAAGCTGGATGTCGTAACGAAACAAGCGGCTGATTTTGACCGCACAAAAGGATTAACCGTCATGGAAAACCTGCTTCAGGGCCACCCTGACATCAAAGCCGTGTTTGCCCATAATGATGAAATGGCGCTCGGTGCGCTCGAAGCGATCAACAGCTCAGGCAAACACATTCTGGTCGTCGGTTTTGACGGAAATAAGGATGCGATTTCTTCCATTAAAAACGGGAAGCTGACAGCCACGGTCGCCCAGCAGCCGGAACTGATCGGAAAACTGGCGGCCGAAGCGGCGGAACAGGTGCTAAAAGGAGAAAAAATCAAAAAAACCATTTCCGCTCCATTGAAACTTCAAACGCAAAAGTAACCGTCTGATGTTTATACTTCCGGAAAAACGTGAAAGGAAGAAGTAAAAGGAGAGATAGAGATGAAGAAAACAGCCAAAGCGGCATCCATCCTGACTCTTGCAGCGGGAATATCAGCGGCTTCCGCTGCCGGAATAACGCCTCTTCCCGCGACACACGCGCAAGAAGCGGTCAAGATTGACGATCTGTACAGCTATCCGCTTGATTCTTATCTCGTTTCCGCGGAAGCATTGAACGTCAGAACAAAAGCATCAGCAGCCAGTCCGAAAGCTGATATCCTTCATTTAGGCGACAGCTTAAAGGTTGTTTCATTCCCGAGCGCTGACTGGGCAAAAGTTCATTATAAAAACGGAAAAACAGGATTTGTATCTACTCATTATATTGTTAAAGAAGCAACCACCGTAAAAACAACGGCAAAAACTAAAGTATTTACAGAAAAACAAGCGGTCAAAGCTTCCCTTGCTAAAAACACGAGCGTTTCTTTCTTAGGCTGGAAAAAAACAGCCGGCGGCGGCATTGATTTCGGCTGGGCGCTTGTCGATTACGGCGGCGCAACGGGATATATCAGCACAAAAGATCTGCAAAAACTGACATAATATCAAAACGGATTTCGCAAATTCAGCGCGAAATCCGTTTTTTTCTTTCTGACAGTCAAAAATGTCGGGGATTCGAAATATTTCTCAGGAAATATTGTCGGATGAAAACGAATCGGCGGCTCATTTTAAAATGATTTCTTTATGTAAGCAGCCAGACGTTTGGCATTGTCATGAATATCCGTCGCATCCGCCCCATTTACACCGCACAGCGCGAAAGCCGGCAAATAGGTCATACCTGTAAAATTAGCCATTGCCTGAAACGGCCTTAACAGCTCGCTCAATGTAAAGTGATTGGACCCTCCTGCCTGGTATGCATCCTCTCCGGCACCTACGGAAACTGCCAGCATCAATTCTTTGCCGTGCAGCGCCTTTCCTTTGGAGCCGTAGGCCCAGCCGTACGACAGCACATGATCCATCCATGTTTTTAAAAGCGGAGGCGCACTGTACCAATACAGCGGAAATTGAAATACGATTCGGTCATACTGTTCACACAGATGACGTTCTTTTTCCGCATCGATTTGCCCGTCCGGATATTCTTTATAAAGCTCACGGACCGTGAGTTCATCATGTTTTTTTAATTCTTCTGTCCATGCCTTATTGACCGCTGAGTTCTCCATGTCAGGGTGAACCGCTAATACCAATACTTTCACAGCTACCACACCTTTCCCTTTTGTCTGTATTTTACCTAATCATTGCCGATTCAGCCAAATAAAAAGAAAGCCCCGAAGAAAAATGGGCTTTCTTTTTTCATTTATTCAGGGCTTCCTTCGGTTGTTTCAATATCCTTCGCGAAATTAGGATTATCTAAATTTGCGTTGAAAAAGTCCGCCGTATTCGGAAGCTTGAGGTTCATGTTCATTTTTTGAGAAATGGTCACTTTGCAATCATTAATGACATAGTCAAACACATGCCCGCCGGAATTGCGCCCTTCATCAATGAAGTGCAGGTGATATCCGGAAACGGCGATGCCGTTTGCGTAACCCGGTGTCCAGAAGCCGGCGATCGTTCCCTGAATGTCGTCAAAGTTGAACACAGGCTGTGTTTTCACCGCTTCGATCATCGGAACGTACGGCTTCTCCTGACGCTCTACCGTTCTGGTCTGCACCTTTTTAAATACGCCGTCTAAACGGATCGCATAAAATAAGTTTTTACTAGGCAGAAGGCTGGCGATTTCCTGCTCGAATTCTTCACGGGTCATTTCGCCGTCGATCGTATGCGTCATATCCGGTGTGAAAAATGTGAAGGAGCAGAATGGTGACAGGTCTCCGCTTTTAACAGGCGTAGCCGTTCCGTCGCCGCGCAGGCGGTAAAATTGTCCGTCAAAACCGATTAATTCGCCGTCCAGTTTGTTGAAAGTGCCGATTCCGAAATCACCGAACTTCGGAATGTCAGCCATATCAAAATCTCCGTCATATACTCCATCCAGCAGAGATGTCATAGTTGATACTTGATAAACCTGATCCTCAGGTGAGCCTTTGTCTCCGCGGCCCATCACTTGGATGTCACTTGCGTTTTTCATATTCCCTTCACTCCTTTTAAATTGGGCTGTTTTAGTAAACAGATCATGGTGCGCAGAGTGCTAGAGAGCTTTTGCTTTCATTTTTTCTTTGAATTGCTTCGGAAGCATGTCGCTTGATAAATGGACGTTGTCACTGTAATCGACAGGAATGTCGATGATGACAGGACCCTCTGTGTTCAAGCCTTTTTGCAGCACGTCTGCCAGCTGTTCCGGTGACTCAACGCGCAAGCCGGTGGCGCCGAAGCTTTCTGCATATTTTACGATGTCAATGTTTCCGAAATCTACGCATGATGTACGGTTATATTTTTTCATTTGCTGGAATGCGACCATATCATATGTGCTGTCATTCCAGACAAGGTGAACGATCGGCGATTTTAAGCGGACCGCCGTTTCCAGTTCCATTGCCGAGAACAGGAATCCTCCGTCTCCTGAAACGGATACGACTTTTTCACCCGGATTCACCAATGTGGCGGCAATCGCCCAAGGAAGCGCTACGCCCAATGTCTGCATGCCGTTGCTGATCATCAGCTTCAGCGGCTCATAAGCGCGGAAGTAACGGGACATCCAGATGGCGTGAGAGCCGATGTCACAAGTAACGGTTACGTCGTCATCAATTGCGCTGCGCAGTTCTTGGACGATTTGCAGAGGATGCACTCTGCCGGATTTATGGTCGCTTGGAGCCTTCTCGCTGTCAGAGAGTATTTGTTTTAATTCGTTCAGCACTTCACGTTCACGGCTGCCCATATCAAATCTCACCGCGTCGTGCTCAATTTGTTTGACCGTTGCGGCGATATCGCCCAGTAATTCTAATTCCGGCTGATACGCATGATCGATATCGGCCTGAATTTCGTCAAGATGGATAATATCACGGTCGCCGTTTACATTCCAGAACTTCGGATCGTATTCAATCGGATCGTAACCGATCGTTAATACGACATCCGCCTGTTCAAGCAGAAGATCGCCCGGCTGGTTGCGGAACAGTCCGATCCGGCCGAAATATTGGTCTTCCAGTTCTCTGGACAATGTGCCGGCCCCTTGGTACGTTTCCACGAAAGGCAATTTTGTTTTAGCAAGCAGTTTGCGGATTTGTTTTACCGCCTCCGGTCTTCCGCCTTTCATGCCGACTAACAGAACGGGAAGTTTCGCCGTCTGGATTTTCGCGATAGCCGCACTGACCGCTTCTTCCGGTGCAGGGCCTTGTTTCGGCACCGGCACGCTGCGTACGTTTTTCACAGTTGTGATTTCATTCACAACATCCTGCGGAAAGCTCACAAAAGCCGCGCCGGCCTGACCTGCTGACGCTGCCCTGAAGGCGTTTGTTACCGCTTCTGGTATATTCCCTGTTTCCTGTACTTCTACACTGTATTTTGTGATCGGCTGAAATAGCGCCGCATTGTCCAATGATTGGTGTGTCCGTTTTAACCGGTCTGCGCGAATCACGTTTCCCGCCAGTGCAACTACCGGATCACCTTCTGTATTAGCCGTTAACAAGCCGGTCGCCAAGTTGGATGCCCCCGGGCCTGAAGTAACGAGACAAACGCCAGGTTTTCCTGTCAGTCTTCCGACAGCCGCTGCCATAAACGCAGCGTTCTGTTCGTGACGGCATAAAACCAGTTCAGGTCCTTTATCTTTTAACGCATCAAATACTGCATCAATTTTTGCACCCGGAATGCCAAAAACATGTGTGACACCTTGCTCCACTAAGCAATCAACAACAAGCTCCGCCCCGCGATTTTTACCAGAGGTTTTTAGTTCATTTGTTGCTTTTGCCAACACCCTCACTCCTTATTATGCATATTAAATATAAAATTTTAAGTAATTTGTGATATTATTCACTATACACTCTTTGGAAATTGACCTCCAATATCAATTCGCCGTATGATTAATATGTTTCACGAATAATTAACAAAGGGAAAGGAATGGATAAGGATGGAGCTTCGCCATCTTCAATACTTTATTGCCGTTGCCGAAGAACTTCATTTCGGCAAAGCTGCGCTTCGGTTAAATATGACACAGCCTCCTCTCAGCCAGCAGATCAAACAGCTTGAGAAGGAAGTCGGCGTGACTTTATTAAAGCGCACGAAACGGGTTGTAGAGCTTTCAGCTGCCGGAGAAAGTTTTTTAAAACACAGCAGAAACGCGATCGAACAAATTGACAAAGCGATTGAAATGGCGCAGAGGACCGCACGGGGAGAGCTCGGCCGCCTTGTCGTCGGTTTTGTCGGCTCGGCCACATATGAATTTCTGCCGCCGATCATTCGGGAATTCCGTGAAAAGTTCCCTTCCGTCAAACTGGATCTGCGTGAAATTTCCTCTTTCAGACAGCAGGAAGAGCTTCTGAAGGGAAACATTGATATCGGCATCCTTCATCCGCCTTTACAGCATTCGGCTTTACATATGGAAAAGGTGCAGAGCAGTCCTTGCATTCTGGCTTTGCCGAAGCAGCACCCGCTTACCGCCAAACAGACAATCGATATTCAGGATTTAAAGAACCAACCGATTATCACACTTGCGAAAGAAACATGGCCGACTTTATACCTGGAATTTGTAAACTTTTGCGAGCAGGCGGGCTTCAAACCGAAAATCGTTCAGGAAGCGACGGAGTATCAAATGGTGATCGGGTTGGTAAGCGCCGGAATCGGTGTGACCTTCGTACCTTCTTCAGCTAAAAAGCTGTTTAATCTCGAAGTCGCCTATCGCGACATCAATCAGGTTCAGCTTACCGCCGAATGGGTCATCGCCTACCGAAAGGACAATCAAAACCCGATCCTGAAACATTTCTTGGAGATTATGAATAAACGCCAGGCTTTATTGCAGGCGGATAAGGAAAATGCATAAAAAAAGAGGGCGCCGAAAAGCAGCCTCTTTTTTTGTGTGCTTATATGGAATTTTATTAAATTAGTAGAAACGCTCAGTACACCTTTCGTCCTGTACTCGTATACATACAGTACAACTGATCAGGAGGGATAAAAATAACGGGGCGGCAATGGCCCATTCAAAAAGGAGGCAGAACACATTACACATATTAGCGTCATTTTGACCCTGATTTCTTTCTTTGCGACTATTATTTTTATATTTTGGAGACCCGGGGGAATAAATGAAGCCGTTCCGGCAGCGCTGGGCGCCATTCTCGTATTGTTAAGCGGAACCGTTTCCTTTCATGATTTAGGAGATATAGGGTCAAAAGTCACCGGAGCATCCATAACCATTATCTCCACAATGATTATGGCGATCGCGCTGGAAAGCTTCGGTTTTTTCAATTGGGCGGCAGCCAAGCTGCTCCATCGCGCCAGAGGGTCAGGCATCCGGCTTTTTTGGTTAACCAACCTGCTTTGTTTTTCAATGACGCTCTTTCTGAATAATGACGGCAGCGTTTTAATTACCACCCCTATTTTACTATTGGTATTACAGTATCTCGGACTTAAAAGACATCAAAAAACGCCGTATTTAATAAGCGGTGTATTAATCGCAACGGCAGCAAGCACCCCGATCGGCGTCAGTAATATCGTCAATTTAATTTCTCTCAAAATGATAGGCATGGATCTTTATTTATACACCAATATGATGTTTATCCCCGGTACGCTGGGACTGGTGTTTATGGCCTTTCTGCTGTTTGCTGTTTTTTACCGCCGCTTGCCGAAGCAGCTCCCCGATATTCCGGTTCATTTTGATTCGCTGGAACACAAAAGATATCATCCGCTTCAGCCTCCGCCGGACCTGACCCAAAACAGCCGCACAAACATCATGTTTTGTGTTTTGGCATTTGTATTGTTAGTACGGATCAGTCTGTTTGCAGCTTCTTACATCGGGATATCCGTTTCGCTTGTGGCAGTCATCAGTTCAGTCATTCTGCTTGGCTGGAGATGGTTTTATTTAAAAATCAGTCCGGCAGACTTATTAAGAAAAGCGCCCTGGCATATCTTTGTTTTTGCCTTCACGATGTATATTATCATGTACGGCCTTCATAATATCGGACTGACCGCATTGCTTGTGCAGTATATTGAGCCTTATGTCTCACAAAGCATCGCCCACGCAGCATCTATTATGGGAATTGCTACATCCGTCCTCTCCAATTTGTTCAATAACCATCCTGCCTTAATGATCAGCACCTTGACATTAACTGAAATGTCAATCGACCCTTTAACCGTTAAAATCATTTATTTGGCTAATATTATCGGCAGTGATATCGGATCATTGCTTCTGCCGATCGGGACATTAGCCACACTTATCTGGATGCATATCACCAGACAGCACGGCGAAAAAGTCTCTTGGTCGGAATATATAAAAACGACTATTATCGTTGTCCCTCTCACCGTTGTGTTTACCATTACCGTTTTATTTGTTTGGATCAGTTGGATTTATCTTTAGCTCCGATGAAAAAAACTGCCTGCTGTATAAGAAGGCAGTTTTATCTTTATGGGAGGTGCATGGTTTTTAAATGATTCAATTTCCAAAAAACAGTATCTCCCTCTGCATTGGTCAATTCAAGGATATTAGCCGAGACGTCCTGTAACAATCCCACTTTATTCGGTATATCTCCTAAGTCCAGAATAATCAATTTGCCGATATATTTTTTTAATTGCTCCTCAAAATTCCGGACAAGGGGCACATTAGCGGGAACAACCGGAAGCTCTGAGCTGTTTAATGTATACGGCGTCTGCTCATTGGAGTAGGGTGTCAGCCATTTCAAATGATTCATCGAAATGAAAAGCGTCTTATAAACCGGAGAGAAGAAAACGAAATAATCGTTTAGAACACTTGTCACATACCCATGAATGGAACGGTCTCCTGTCACGAATATTTCTGTAAATCTGCCTTTTATATGCTGGAGGGTATTTCGATAAGAAAATGAATGTTCCTGTTTTTCAGGATGCGGACTTTCTATTCTTGTGCACGCCCCTTGATTCTGATCGTCCGGCCGCGTCAAAGTCATCCGCTGCAGATGCAGCAGCGGGATATAAAGAAAAGTCCGGCCGTCATAAATCACAATGATATCATGACCGATATCCAAAAGAGTTCCTGAAAATGTTGTATTTCCCGATATTTCAATATCGACTTGTTTATCAAGAAATCTGCTTAATCCAGCCATTTCATCCCCCCTCTCCCGCGTTTACGGACAATCTTTCCGGTCACTTACGGCCGCGTTTCCACCGATAATCTATTGTTCTTAATACAGTGGCGTAACTATAAGATTCATCTTCATCCCGTTTTGAGGATCGATCCTCTTTTGATGATCTTTTCGATTTTTCAGAGGAAGTATGCTGCTCCTCATGTGATTCCTCTTCAGCACACTCTTTCTCACCTTGATTCTCGTCTTTATTCTCCTCTTTTTTAGCTGCTCCTTTTGCCCCCGCGCTGATACTCTTGATATGAAGCGGATGGATTCGCAGCACTTCTTTATCTTTCACAAGAGTATAGTGGCCGTCGGAATTATCCACAAGTATACCTTCAACGGCTTCAGGACCGCCGCGGTTGATAGAAACCCATTTGTGGATCAGGCGTTTAAATATGCCGTGAAAATCATCAGCCATTTCAAACTCTGTACGCTCATCCTCTTGCTCATCTTCATCTTCTTGTTCCGCGCTGATGCTTTTGACATGGTCGATGTTAAAATATACAATTCCATCATCTTCCGTTTCCAGCACAAGAAAATCGTCCCCTGTTTCGTGAAGCTTTCCTTTTTTCGATTCCGGGCCTCCCTGGTTCAACTGCACCGTGCGATTGGCCATTCGTTCGATCAGTTCTTGGAAATCATCGGCTTTTTCGCATTCTGCCGACTCGGCCGGCGATACTGTCTCACTCGTATTTTCCGTTACACTTTTCACGTGCTTCCATTGATAGTAAACGATTTTATTATCAACCTGAAGAGCGATATAATCCGATTGAATATCTGCCAATCTTCCTGTTTTGGACTCCGGGCCCCCCCGGTAGACAGTAATCACTTTTCCTTCCATCGCATGCAAAAAGTTATCATCAGACCGATGCCGATTCGTATTGCGTTTCATCTATTGTCCTCCTAGTCATATTTCTCATTAATGTCAAAACATAATGCATATATACGTATCCCGATTCTTTTCGGGAACTGGTTCACCAGCCTATTTGTAAAAAAATTTCTCTTCTTTCCAAAATCAAATATTCCACTGCTTTAGCTCACTGCTGATGAAGGCAGACCGCTCCTTAATGTATTCGCAAATCACATCAGGCTCACGGTCAAAGCGGTCAATCTCATCTTTCTTATAAGGATCCTTCGCGACAAACGGCCTGATCTGTTCATACAGAGACATGACCTTTGGTTTCATATGTTCAATGGTAAACCGGGTCTGAAGCGTCTCTTCCAAAAGCTGTTTGTACGCTTTACGGAAATACGGTTCATCCAGAAGCCTAGCAGTCAAGGTATTAAACCCTTGTATTCTGACATAATCGGCATCCATCCGATCCCCGTGAATGTCTCTTCCCCACGTCGCGTCGTAATCCCACGGAATGACTTCAAAAAGCCCCGTTTCATGATTCCGGTACAAGGCGTAATTATGAACAAACCCATCGTAGTTAGAGGTAAACACGACGCCCGCAAGCCACCGCAGATACTTATCCGCGTCCAGGTGTTTGACAATCTCACCCTTGAACTCCGACTTCGGCACGGTATTAATTTTATAGATCATATCCTGCAAGTAAAAATCGTCTTCTTTCGTTCCCGTTTTCTTTTCATAGCCAAGTTCGAGCGATGTTTTCGTATCCCGCTCGAGATCACTGACAAGGGAAAAATTGGCGTCATCATCAACCGCGTAAAAAACGGCGCCGTCCGCCAGATTCCGTTTCGCCAGAAAATATTCATCCACTGACTCCAGCTCAAGGTATACTCCCTCGTATTTGCCGTTGATTTGCAAGGATACGAAATTCGCCTTCGGTGACAGTGTCCCAAGTTCCGCGAAGAAATCGAGAGACAGTTTATTCCGCATCATCGACGGATCTTTGTACTCAGCGTTTAAATGTATTTCTTTCGCCCTGCGGAATGTTTTCGGCGAATAAAACGTGATATGATACGATTTTTTCTTAAAATCTCTTATATGAGAGCCGCGGTACGCCAGATCAATGTCAAGCCGTTTTTGATTAACTCTCAGCACCGCGGGCACCGGATCATCATCCCAAATGTCTTTTTTCAGCTCCCACAAGTCTTTCGGGTGAATAAACAGCTGGTATTGAGGCAATGTTGATTGGTCCTTCACCTGTAAACCTCCCTGTATTAATTTAGGCTGTGCTTTTTATATAAAACTCAGCGGAACACACATACACTTTTTTCTTCCATGCGTACTATGTGGTAGTAAGGATCGCATCCTTAAAACATATATCAAGAGGAGGTTTCAAAATGGGCCACTATTCCCATTCTGATATCGAAGAAGCAGTACAGTCCGCAAGTACCGAAGGGTTGAAAAATTATTTGTACCAAGAGCCGCACAGCAAAAAAAGCGGTAAGAAGAGAAAATCTCGCAGCCATAAAAAATCTCGTTCACACAAAAGATCTCGCAGCCATAAAAAATCCCGTTCACACAAAAGATCTCGCAGCCATAAAAAATCTTGCCGTTCACACAAAAGATCCCGCAGCCATAAAAGATCTCGTTCTCACAAAAGATCGCGCAGCCATAAAAGATCTCGTTCTCACAAAAGATCACGCAGCCAGAAAAAATCGTGCCGTTCTCGCAAAAAATCACGCAGCCGCAAGAAGTCATGCCGCTCTCACAAAAGATCACGCAGCCAGAAAAAATCGTGCCGCTCTCACAAAAGATCACCAGAAAAAATCGTGCCGCTCTCACAAAAGATCACGCAGCCAGAAAAAATCGTGCCGCTCTCACAAAAGATCACGCAGCCAGAAAAAATCGTGCCGCCGCAAGAAAAAGCGCACTCAGAAAAAACCGTACCGTTCTCATAAAAAACCCAGCCATAAAAAAGACGATTACTGCAGCAAAACAGAGTACTGGAAAGACGGAAATGTTTGGGTTGTAAAGAAAAGCTACAAATAATCCCCCAACAACCTAACACCATGTAAATAGGCTGCCGGCTAAACGGAAGCCTTTTTTCCTCAATCAGATATATGCCACGAGATAAGATATGCAGCCGGGTTTCTTTTGTTGTGTTTCCGAATTTTCTTTCGGTATAATCAGGTCATACGAAAAAGAAAGGCGGCCGAAATAATGCATATCTTACGAGCAGACGAACTGAACGCAAAAGACACCTACAAATTGCTTTCCGGCACTGTAGTTCCCCGGCCGATTGCGTTTGTCACTACGCGTTCATCTATCAACGGCGCCGTAAACGCGGCGCCCTTCAGTTTTTATAACGTTGTCTCCGCAGATCCGCCGCTTCTTGCCATCTCAGTAAGCCGCGCGGACGGACGGCAGAAAGACACCGCGAGAAACGCACTCGCTCATCGGGAATTCGTCGTGCATGTGAGTGATGAGTCCATTATTGAAGACATTAACAAAACGGCGGCAAGGCTTGACCCTGATGTCAGTGAGCTTGGCATGACAGACCTTTCTGTGACAGACAGCGCTTGCATCAGTGTTCCCGGTATAAAAGAAGCGAAGGTCAGGTTTGAATGTATACTCGAACGCCACCTTCCGTTTCAAAATGACAGCGGAGAAACGACAACAGATCTCATCATCGGCAGAGTCGTTTGTTTTCATTTGAATGACCAAGTATATGACGCCGATAAGGGCTACATACGGACGGATGAGCTGCAGCCTGCGGCGAGACTCGCGGGGAATGAATATGCCAGACTCGGAAATACATATACACTCGTCCGCCCGACCTGAAACAGAACCTAATATAATAGAAGAAACTAGTCAAAAAGACCCCTTTTAAAAGGGGTCTTTTTCAGCCATTTACCGTTTAACACAGCCTAATGTCTTATAGAATATTGAAACTTACAATGTCCTCACCCGTATGAAACGAATGACAAGTTTCAGGAGGAGACCATGGATATCATTCATTTACTGATTTTTTCAGCCGTATTTGTTTTGTTCAGTCTCATGTTTCAAGTGTTTGCCGTCAACGTTCTCGATTTGCCAAAGCCTGTTAAAAATCAGAATCCGATAAACGGCACACATCGATTGATCGAAATGTCACTGCTTATTACAGGCACCGCAGCAGTGACATTTTTCAATGAATTGTACGTATTTGCGGGAGTTATTTCTATGTTTTTTTGCTGCAGCGGCTTAATGAAATGGCGGCACCGGCAGGAGAAAAAGCAATATTTGTACGATTCGTTTTACGCAGGTCTTCCCGCCGCACTTGGCGTGCTTATTTTTTTCATCCGTTAGCGGGTCATGCTCTATACTCCTGCGGCCGCTCCGTCTCCGCGCGGGTCGGTTCCGCCTTGGAGAAAGCCTTCTTCATCAATGACGATCGCTGCTGCGTGTCCCATGAGTTTGTCAAAATCGCCAACGGCCTCAACGCGGTGGCCGCTTTGCTTTAATGCTTCCCTCGTTTCGGGGCTGATTCTGCTTTCGACCCTCAACCCTTCGTACTCCTCGCCCCATGTCCGTCCCCAGACCCAGCGCGGCTCACTGACAGCCTGCTGCGGGTCCATTTTGTAATCAATGATGCGCGTAATCACCGCTGTCTGCGTTTGCGGCTGGCCTTCCCCTCCCTGGGTTCCGTATAGGATGTGCGGCTTTCCTTCTTTAAAGGCCATCGCCGGCATGAGTGTGTGGAACGTCCGCTTGCCCGGTTCAAGTGTATTGACATGAGACTCATCCAGTGAGAAAAATGACCCGCGGTTTTGCAGCAGAATGCCCGTATCCCCCGCAGTCACGGCAGACCCGAACTCGAAATAAAGGCTCTGAATAAAGGAAACGGCATTTCCTTCCGCATCGACGACGGCAGCGTAAGCGGTATCGCTTCCGACCGGCCGGCTTACCGCCGGCGCAGCCGTGTAACCGATTTCTTCCGCCAGCTGCTTTGCATACCGTTTATCAAGCAGTCGATCCAGCGGAATATGAGAAAACGCGGGATCAGTCAGCACTTCATTCCGGTGCTGAAAACTCTTTTTCAGCGCCTCGATCAGCAGATGATAATATTCAAAGGAGCCGTGTTCAATCTGGGTAAAATCATAGTTTTCCAATATATTGAGCGTCATTAAGCCTGTAAAGCCCTGTGAATTCGGCGGAGCCTGATAGATGCGGCACCCGCGGTAATCAGAGGATACCGGGTCCGACCACTCGCCGCGATGGGCTTTAAAATCTTCAAGTGTCAAATGCCCGCCGTTGTTTTGCAGAAATGATATGATGCTTTGAGCGATATCCCCTTCGTAAAAAGCGCTCCTGCCTTTTTCGGCAAGCTGCTCCAAGCTGGCCGCCAGATCCTTTTGGACAAACCGCTCGCCGGGCATGGGCGATTTTTTGTTTCTCGTAAAAATGGACGAGGTATACGGCATCGAAGCTAAAAGAGCGAGATTGCGTTCTGTGTGGGCGCACTGATCGGCTGATACCGGAAATCCGTTTGCCGCATAATCAAGGGCAGGCTTCAGCACCTCAGCTAGAGAAAGACGCCCGTACGCCGAAAGCACGGCATCCCAGCTGTCCGCCATTCCCGGAACGGTAATGGCGCTTTCTGTCCCGCGCAGAGGTATCGCTTCTCTGCCCCGATACAAGTCTCTCGTCACCTGCATTCCTGAACGGCCGCTCCCGTTATATGCTTTCATCCTGCCCGATTCTTGATGATATGTAAGCCAAAATGAATCTCCGCCAAGCCCCGTCATATGCGGATACACGACTGCCAGGCAGGCGCTGACCGCCACCGCCGCATCAAACGCGTTGCCGCCCTTCTCGAGAATGCCGGCACCCGCCTGAGAAGCAAGATAATGCGGACTGACGACCATTTGTTTCGTTCCGATGGTTGAAGTATTCATGACAAGCCCCTTTACAAATTTTCTCAATTATAAAAAACGGCACCGCTGGGCATCTACTTTACTGGAAGAAAATCTCACACACTATTTACTTTCCGAAAAGAAATGATCTTAATCTATTACTTATCGAAAATAATTGAAAAATTCTCCTTCATTCCGTAAGATTTCATGATACAATAGTATCTGCCAAATGAAGGAAGGTGAAACTGATTGGAACATGAGTACAGCATTCCGAATCTTGTACTTGATGAAACGGATAAACATATTCTCTCGATTCTGCACGAGGAAGGGAGGATTTCCTATACAGACTTAGGAAAGCGGGTTAATCTGTCGCGAGTGGCGGTTCAGCAGCGCATCCAGCATTTACTGGATGCCGGCGTGATTGAAAAATTCACCGCCGTCATCAACCCGGCGAAAATCGGACGTCACGTGTCTGTGTTTTTTAATGTGGAGGTGGAGCCGCAGTATTTGGAGGAAACAGCATTAAAGCTTGAACAGGAACCCGCCGTGACAAGCCTTTATCATATGACAGGCCCGAGCAAGCTGCATATGCACGGCATTTTCGCAAATGATCAGGAGATGGAAGAGTTTTTGACAAAACGGCTCTATACGCAAAAAGGCGTCGTCAGTGTCGATTGCCAAATGCTGATCAAACGGTATAAAAGCAGAACGGGCATGAAGCTGTAAGGAGGACACGGCAATGAAAAACCCCTATTGGGACATTACGGCGGCGATGGTGCGGACAGGCATACTCGGATTCGGGGGCGGCCCGTCCGTGATCCCGCTCATCCGCCATGAAGCCGTCAATAAATACAAATGGATAGATGATGATGAATTCGGGGAAATATTAGCGATCGCAAATGCGCTGCCGGGTCCGATCGCCACTAAAATGGCTGCGTATCTAGGCTTCAGGCTAAAAGGCACGTTAGGCGCAATCGCGGCAACCCTCGCCCACATTCTCCCTACATGTCTCGCTATGGCGGGCTTGTTTACCGCTGTAAATGTGTTAAGCCATTCAGCGGTTGTTGCCGGCATGATCGGTGCCGTCACACCGGTGATTGCGGTAATGCTTGGTATCATGGCATACGAATTTGGACAAAAAGCGCTGAAAGGTTTCGGCTGGGTCACCGGCATCCTGTTTTTCATCGTCGCTTTTATCGGTCTGCAAACGTTACAGATCAACCCCGGCCTTGTCATTATCATTTTTTTAGCGTACGGTGCGTTTCATTTTAAATTGAAAAACAAAATCACAAATAAGCATTCAAAAGATAAAGGAATGTCGTCCCCATGATAATGATCTATATATTTATGGCGTTTTTTATCGCAAACCTGCTGGGATATGGCGGCGGGCCTGCGTCTATCCCGCTGATGTTTGAAGAAGTCGTCAACAGATACAGCTGGCTCACAAACGATCAATTCTCAAATATGCTCGCACTTGCGAACGCATTACCGGGCCCGATCGCCACCAAAATCGCCGCGTATGTGGGCTACAGTGCAGGCGGATGGCCCGGCTTTCTGATCGCGCTGATCGCAACCGTCGTACCGTCGGCGCTTGCATTGATCGTCCTGCTGCGCATCATTCAGCACTTCCGCCAATCACCCGTCATCAAAGGCATGACGCTGTCCGTCCAGCCTGTCATTGCAGTCATGATGCTCATTCTTACCTGGCAAATCGGCGCAGACGGCATCAAAGCGATCGGCTGGGTTCAATCAATAGTGATTGCGGGGATTTCCCTCCTTGCCTTGACAAAATTCAAGATGCACCCGGCATTTTTGATTATCGCGGCGTTTTTGTATGGAGGCCTTGTGATCCCTCATTTATAAAGAAAAGCACCTGGGCAGGTGCTTTTTTATTTAATATTCATTTTTCATTTCTTTCATAAAAATAAGATCCAATTGTGTAATTAAATCTTTAAGTTCACTACACATAATATCCTCAATAGGATTTACCCAATCTTCGTTTTTTATAAGTTCAATGCCATAACTGCCGGTTGGATCCCCTTCTGGGTACCACCCTACGTCAAGCAGTAAATTTTTTGTCTTATGAGAAACCTGGAGGAGATCTTGATTAAAGTCAAATAACCAAGCATCATCATTTGCCTCTAGAGTCGTAGGATCAGTATCTTTTAATGTAATATAATCAACAGTCCAGCCAGCCGGTATCTTAAGCCTTAAGAAATTGGGAACCTGTTGACTTAGAGGCTGCAAATCCTCTAAAACCCCACTGCCAACACTCCAGATCTGATATTCTAGCTCTTCTAATAAATGCTCTATTTCATGAAAAGATTTTTCTTCATAAATCTTATCTGTTTTTAAGCCCGCTACTTTGACATGGTATTGATCATTTTCATATACTGCCTTAATAACAGCATTACGTTTTTCATTTTGTAGTTCTAGTAGTTCATATTTTTCTTCCGTTCTTTTTTCTGAGTTTAAATTGTTCAGTATTACAGACCATCCATTACAGATTTTTAGTGGCTGCAATTGAGAAATTTGATCTCTGTACATCCTGATTCTCCTCCATTCCAGTAAGAAGTTTAAACTATTCTAATATATCAGTAAACAAGGCTTCTACTTATGTTAATCTCCTGTTGAAAGGCTGTATACAATGAGAAATAAAAATGCCATTCCTTGGTGTCTATAGACTGACGATTCTTGAAAACCTCTCTTAATCTTTATTCATAGCGATAAAAGTCCCGTTAGGATAATCACCATTCCAACCACACGGAAAATAACCCGCTTTATAAATTTCAAAAACTTTTTCAAAAAAATTATTTGTATTACCATTAATTGCTCTATTAATAGCACAATTGTTTAGGTCAGCTACTATATCCTCAAAAAAGGCATTATATCCAGTAGAAGCACTTCTGATGTTTTCAGAAAAAATATCTAATAACGAGTCTATATTTTCCGGCTTTTGATTATCTTCTAATTCGTAAAAACGCCCCCATACTTCACTCATCTCAATTTCCCTTATATCTTTCCATGTATATTCGTCTTCTCCATATACTTCTTCATAAGCCAAGTATTCAGCCTGTTTTTGATCATTAATTATTTTAATAAAATTAGATACATTAACTGATTTTATAGGTTTGAAGGTTTTTGAAAATTCAATTACCTCTTCTGCTAGATTATGATATTTCCCAAAATTCATTACTTGTTATGCCACCTTCTGTACTCCACATTGTTATCCTATCCGTAAAAAAACTTGCCGATGACAACACGGCAAGTTTTTAACTATAGCAATTCTAATTATAACAGTAAACAAGGCATCTCCTAATGTTAATCCCGTGTTGAAAGGCTGTATATGCGGCAAGTCACTTCACTGTTAATTGTTCTGTAGCGTTTTAGTTTTTCTTATTGAAAACACATTTTTTTAAAAAAATTAGAATGACTTCAACAGCCAATCAAGGTCCATTAATTTACCTAATCCTCAATTAAATCGAGATAATATTTATCATTTTTCATAAGTTCTATTAAAAACTCTTCTAATGAATCTGCAATTTTTATATCATCATAATATATTGAATTATTTTGTTCATTGCCTAATTCAATTAGTAACAAAGCACTTTCATTTGCTTCAAAGAAAATCACTTTATCTTCTTCAAGTTCCTCATAAACCTCAATATCTGGATAAAATTCAAAATCATTAACTTTTAATCTTGCATCTCTGATTGAAGCAGGTCCAAGAATGCGGTTAATATTATATTCTGATTTTTTAAGAAAGCCGTAACCCACCTCAAGAAGAAACTGTCTCAAATCATAAGGTAGCCTTAAACCTAACTTATTTTCTACTTCTAAAATTTCATTCTCACTTACTGGATAAAATGTGTTCTCTTTGTAACTGTTAATAAAATCATATTTCACAATTATTTACCTCCTTTTCTGAAGGCACGGCCTGCCCAGCCGACGACCGGTATGAATCTGGCAGCGTCCATCGCTCCTGCTGTGACGCGTTCTGCGGTTGAGAGTTTTTCCCCAGTAACCGCAACGCAGCCTAAAGCCAACAAATTATTCAAAATTTATAAAACAGAAAACAACAATTCACCTATAAAAAAACCTTGAAAGGCTTCAGCAGCCAATCAAGGTTCGAAAATCAAACTTAATGCAGCATTTATCCTGAATAGTATTTTAATAATATCCTAAGATTTTTTAACTATACTATTAATACCTTCAAATATGATATCTCTCATTACTTCATTATTATTGTTATAATTTCTTTCATATTTAATTTTATTAAAAACCTGCTTTATAACTCCATCAATCATTATTGTTAACCCTTCTATTTCTTCTTCACTACCCTCTTTTTTAAAATTTTCATTTAATATTACCAAGCTATCATCTTTTGACATTCCCTTTATTCTCTTTCTCATTAAAAATTTTGTCTATATAATTAATATCATCAATAATCCAGTATCTATCCTATTCACAAATATAACTAGTAAAGTCTTCACGAATCCCTGTCCAATGATCAGGAATATAATTTTCAAAAGGTAATAACTCAGGATACAGCGAAAGAAGCATTTTTTGATTAAAGTCTATATATAATGATGGCCTTAATTCTAGAATAGTACTTTCATAATCCTGATGTTCAACTAACTTCTTTAATTCTGAAGACGGGATAATATAATCAGTATATTCTTTTAAATATAGACGATAATTCTCTTCATTATCCCATTATTTTAGCGCTGTTCATATTCAAAATAAATTGTATTCCAATTTATAGTTGGACTATCAGTTAACTTATACTCTAGGTTGAGATAAACTAGATCATCAACATTAACTATATTAAGAGAAAAAACATCCTTTTAAGTAGATAATTCGACTCTTAGTTTTCATTTTAATGGGAACTAAGCAGACATCAGTCGGTAAGGTAATAGCGCTCTTCATTATTCATATAAATTTTCTATTTCAGTACCCCAAAAGCTTCCTTCTCTTGTGCAATTTGAGTCTACTCTTTTGAGTTCTTCTTTTAACCATTCGATTACATATTCCGGAATATCATTATCAATAAATGCATCCTCACCATTTATGTGTATAGCCTTGTCAATCATTTCTGAGAAAAGCAATATACATTCTGCAAATTGATTTATTGAAGAGTTAATAAAAACTTCTTTATATTCATTACCATTATCTAAATAAACGATTCTCTCGTTGTTTTCTATAATACAAATTGGATCTCCGGAACCAGTAGAACCTAACAACCAATATTTTTGAAACCCTTCCGACACATCAAAGATACTTGTAATTGGCTTAAATGACGCTGGAAAGGAAGTAAAATCTAAATATGGCGGAGGGGATTCAGGCAAACCTCCTAAAGAAATAAATTTTTTAAATCCCTCCGAAAAAGGAGTCTCTACTAAATCATCATATGGAAACGTTAATAACGGACCATTTTTATTAACATCCCAACTTCGATTAAATTCTTCGGGTAATAACATCGTGTCACCTTCCTGATTCTTTTCTGAATGTTTCTAGTCTATTCGCAATTTCATCGTCTACTCCAGTAATTCCCCATTCTTTTTCAATATTATGAATACCACCATATCCAGGGTGCAGGCTTTTAGGTAGAGCTGCGGCCTGGCCTCCTTCCCCAATATGATGATGTCTCATTGGGTCTTTTAAATAATCTGCATACTGTGGAAAATGTTTTATAAATTGTTCATCAACTACTGGGACTCTTCCTCTTTTAATCTTAGCAGTATTTTCAGCACTCCAAAACTCAGGATTACTTTTTAGTAGCGTGTTAAAAAACTTTTTCGCATTTCGCTCCCAGCCAGCCGCATTTGTCCCAGATTTTCCCTTCCCCTTAAAATTCATCTCTACTACAAGCCTAGGATCAATTAAATACTTATTTTCGTAGTTTGAAAGTTCTCTGCCCTTATAGCCTCTAATTCGATCGTATTTACCGTCATTATTCCATTTAGCCGCCATCTTCACAATCCCAAGATCCTTAACAGCAGCCGTTTCCACATCTATACGGACTGTTGGGAATCCGAACGTGAATCCATCAGTCGTTACCGGGCGTTCTGCGTACACGCGGACATTTGTCGGGACTTTGAATTGTTTTGCTTTTTCTAGTGTTTTGTTTGCTTTTTGGACTTTTGAATGGGTTGCAAGCGGTATGCCTTTGTTGACATGCTTCGCCATCGCCCCGGCTCCAACCAAGCTCAAAGCCGCTTCCAGCGCCCCTTGCTTGCGCTTCTCCTCAGATACTTTGTTTCCAAACATATCTTTGCCTGTGACCGCTTCTGAGAATCCGTTTGAGGCAACGAGGCCGTATGCGCCCATTTCTGACATTTTGAGAATGTCTAAGGATTTGCCTGCTTTGTAGGCGTCTAAAGCATGTTCTGCGGCAATGACAGTTTTTCCGGTTTTGTAAATGGCTTTTCCGCCTTTGAAGGCGCGGCCTGCCCAGCCGACGACCGGTATGAATCCGGCGGCGGCCATTGCTCCTGCTGTGACGCGTTCTGCGGTGGAGAGTTTTTCCCCGGTAACCGGATCAACGCCTTCTGCTGCTCTTTTATAATCATAATAGCCAGTGACTTCTCCAGTAAAGTTGCAGATGCCATCCCATGTTTTCTCGTACCATGGTTTATTGGCTTCTTCTTCAGCCTTTTCCTGAAGCTGTCTTGCTTCGGCTTGCTGGGCTTTCGCATCGATATATGCTGTTCCCTGTTTTTCTGTTTCAATGACGCTTTTGTAGATTTCATTGCTGTGGAAGGCTTTTTTGTCATAGTACATAGGGGATGCGCTTTTTCCGTTGCTGGTGGCCTGCATGAGTACGGAATATTTGCTGAGCACTGCGTTGTCCAGTGATTCTAAGTTTTGATATTCAGTGCTCAGGGATTCATCAAGCTTATCGACTGCCGTGATCGTGTCACGTCTGGTTTTCTGGGCATCGCCCATTTTATCTGCGTAGTCATCAAGTGAATACGAGTCGAGATGAATAATATCGCTGATGCCTGACAAAATCGAATCGATTTCTTGTTTATGAGCGGAGACAATCTCTGAAGCTTTCAAGTCCGCGTTAGCCAGCTCGTGCTCCAAAAATGAAGTCTCCACATATGAATCACTCAGTTCTTGATCTTTTATGTCACCTGAAATGCCATTTAAAAACGCAATTTGAGCAGAGACAAGCGTCAGCCAGCTGTCGGCGATTTCCGCTTGCCCCTGAAAGAAATCCTTTATATTGTCTGCGCCTTTCCCTTTCAAAGCATCGCCGAGATCAGCCATGCCTTGAAAGGATTGTTTGAGCGCATGCAGCTGCTCTTCAAGAGCTTCGTATTGTTTCTTTCTCTTGTCTGCTTCATCCGTTAACGATTGTGATTCAAACACTTTGCTCATCGGCAAGTCCTTTCTTTCGTTATTTTACGGCGATCGCCTCGTCCTGTTCTTTCAGGGAGTCTACGTTGTCTTTTACGTCCGCGATATTCTTATGAACGGCTTGCTTATATTCGCTGATCATGGATACAAGCTTTGCCTCGCGGGATTCATACTTGGAGGTATAGTCGAGTCTGTTTTTTCCGTTTGAACCGGCGCTCCCGATAGAAACAGCCTCCAAAGCGCTGCTGACGGATTCAAGCTGCTTCATGACGGCTCCGTATTTGAGTTTTATTTCCATTAAAACCAACTCCAGCTTCTTTTGATTGATTGTATTTTGTCTCCTACTGCGTCAAGGGCTTCTTCTCCAAGCGTCAGCAGGTGCTCTGCCTCTCTCGCGATGCTTCTGGCGGCAAGGAGCCCTCCTTTTTCAATTTCAAGCTGTGTCATCTTCAAGCCGATTCGATACATATACCCGTCGTATTTATCTGTGACGATTCTGTATGCTTCTGTATGGGCCTGATCGCGCTTGTCATCAAATTCTTCAGCGAAAGTGCCGGTCCAATGATGATCCAAGTGCGGTCTGAGGATGTCTTTGATTTCAGACATGGCCTCTTCCTGCAGAGATTCTATCTCTCTCTTCGCTTCTTTTAATTTTTCAATTTGGTGTTCGATCTCGCCCAGTTTATGGCTGATTGTGCTGTTAATATGGCTTAATGTGCTTGAATGGCTCATCTGTTTTCACCTCGTCTTACGCAAAAAGTCGTACAAAAAGCACAGACTTTTCCATACTATATTTCCATATATTATATTTTAAAATAGACAGAAAGCGGCTTAAATAGGTTAAATGACTTATTTTCAACAGCCAAAGCGCTCACCATTAACGCCAAAAGACTCACATACCCGGCATATCCGTTCACAGATCTCCTCTATATATCCATGATAAATTCCCTAAAAAAAGGAGACAGATTTAACCGTCTCCTTTGCCGTATATGATGATCAAAATGTTCGGTTAACTGCAGTCCCAGTTGTACAAAACATTTGAGAAATCTTTTTTCTTCAAGTCTTCCGGTCTGATAAAGAAATTGGCGATTCCGACATCTCCCCACATCGAATCAATGTCATCGTCTGAATCAATTTGCAGCAGCAGAATCGCATGGTCCTGATGAGAATAAGACCGCGGATCTTCCTGGGTAAAGGACGCATATCCGCCTATTTTATGGCCGAATGCGCTTGCCGTATATTCGTCATACACCTCGTCGTCAAACTGCTCGAAATAGTCGAAGGCATCCATCCCGGCATACTGCCTGAATTGAAAATCAGACGGGAGCACCCATTCAGCAGACAGTTCAGGGGTGATCAGCGCTTCGGATTGAATCGGAAAATTGTACTCATCCTCAGCCTGAACGAAAGAAAAATCATCCATGAGCTCCGTTTCTTGCTCTGTCACGCGCTCAAAATATTTGACACAGAAACCCGTTTGCGCGCACCCGTCGTCAAAATTCAGACCGTATACGTCATCACTGACCGATATGTAAAACTGAAGAATACCTGCATCCGGAAAATCAGGCAGTCCGGGCATGTCCGCAAAATTGATCTGGGCGAGGAGCTTCATCGGCCTGCCGCTTTCATCTTCAGGATACGGCTCATGTTTCGGATAATAGGGATCTCCGGCGATTTTACTGTCATACCGTCCCGTTTCAGCTTTTTTGACGTGCAGTTTGATAAAAGGCCTCGATGACGTTTCCAGCAGGCCGCGGGATGATTCCATTTGTTTCGGCAAATGCCATGTTTTTTCCACGATTGATGCCCCCTTCGTTTCTAAATAATTGCATAATAAAAGACCGGCGCGGATTGCCGGCCTTTCAAGTGACAGAATCAGTCTGAGGCACGACCGCTCTTCTTCCGATTGAGATATATTCCACGCCCGCCTGTTCGGCTTCCTCAAGCGGGTGGCAGTTTCTCCCGTCGAAAATAACCGGGGTTTCCATCAGCTCTTTGTAGGCTTCAAGCGGGAAATGCTTAATATGTTCCCAGTCTGTCAAAATCAGGACGGCATCCGCTCCTCTGACGGCTGATTCTATGGAGTCCCGGTAAGAAACCGTATCCGGAAGCAGCTCGGAAGCCCGGAATGAAGCGATCGGATCGTACGCTGTAATCCGGGCGTCAAGAGCAGCCAGACGATCCGCAATGACAATGGACGGCGCATCCCGCATATCATCCGTATTCGGCTTAAAAGACAGCCCTAATAAGGCTATGGTTTTTCCCGTGACGCCGCCGAGACGATTCAGCACTTTATCAACCAGCATAGACTGCTGGTTATTGTTGACTTTAATGACGGACTTCAGCAATTCAAAATCATGCTCCACATGTCCGGCGATCTGCACGAGGGCGTTTGTATCCTTCGGAAAGCAGGATCCGCCGTAGCCGATGCCGGCTCTTAAGAATTGATTGCCGATCCGTTTATCCAATCCCATTCCGTGTGCGACTGATTCCACATCCGCACCGACTTTTTCGCATATATGAGAAATTTCATTAATAAAACTGATTTTTGCCGCTAAAAAAGCGTTTGACGCATATTTGATCATCTCAGCGCTTCTGATATCCGTATGATAAACCGGAATGGCAAGCGGCGCGAAAACCCGGTCAAGCGTTTCCCGCGTTTGCCGGTCTTCAGTCCCGATCACGATGCGGTCGCCGTGAAAGGTATCGTGAATCGCCGAACCCTCACGCAGAAATTCCGGATTCGAGGCGATCGAAATGTTCACGTCCGCCTTCAGCCGTGAATGAATAACCTCGCTGATCCTGTCATTCGTTCCTACGGGAACCGTGCTTTTTGTCACGACGATCACGTCTTTTGAAATATGTTCGGCAATCATTTCAGCGACATTTTCAATATAAGTAAGGTTTGCATGCCCGTCTTCTTTTTGCGGCGTTCCAACCGCTATAAAGATAACGTCTGCTTCCGCAAGCCCTTTTTCGTAGCTCGTTTCAAAGGCCAGCCGATACCGGCCGATATTTCGTTTCATCATATCTTCAAGACCCGGTTCAAAGATAGGGGACATTCCCTTTCTCATCTGCTCAACCTTACGTTCGTCAATATCTATGCATGTTACGTCATGGCCGATTTCTGAAAGAGACACTCCTGTCACAAGACCGACGTAGCCTGTTCCGATCACTGTTATTTTCATCGTGTTCCCCCAACCGTTTAGAAATTGCTGCTGGGCAGCTTACCGTTATTATCATATGACCCCGGCGCCGGCAGAATGCCGGAAGCCTGCGGATTTGAAGGGAAAAAACGGCGCCGGCCGCTGATAATAGCATAAGCATAAAAGGATCATCTTGCAAAACAGCCGCTTACGCCTCATTTAAACGGGATGGAGACGACGATTAAAAAAGACCCCAGCGCTTACGGCGGGCCACAGGCAGCGGAGGTTCCTTATAAACGGCTTTGTTTTCAACAAGAAGCGCCGCGTTTTCCGTAAGCATGTAAATCAGCTCCGCCCCGGCTTCTTTTTTCAGAATGCCGAGCGCCTCCTGATAATAAAAATTTCTCGATCCGAGATTATGGGCGTCAGATGCGAGAAAGTGGATCAAATTCGCTTCAATAAGCTGCAGCGAAAAGGACTTCGCTTTCCGCCCGAATGCCCCGGCAATGCAGCTGGCCGTCACTTGGGCAGCCGCGCCTTTCTTCACGAGACTGTAAAGGACGGATGGGTTTTCGCGGATTTCTCTGTTCCGCTCCGGATGGGCGATGACGGGGACATATCCGTTCAGCTGCAATTCATAAAATAACCTTTCAGCGTAGGCCGGGACATGATCCGCCGGAAACTCCGCCAGCACATACTTTGTATCATGGAGCGGGACAAGCAAGCCGTTTTGAAGACCTGCCAGCAGACCTCCGTCTGTTCTGATTTCCTGGCCGGGCAGAACGGTCAGCGGAATGCCTTCCTTATTCAAACGTTTGTTTAACAGTCTGACCGCTTCTTTGACCGTATGCCGGTCAGTGTCATAGCGGTATTTCATGTGATGCGGTGTCGCGATGATCGTATCAATCCCCTGTCTGACCGCTTCTCTCGCCATCTTGAGGCTTTCTGTATCATCCGCAGCGCCGTCGTCTATGGAAGGAAGGATGTGACAATGGATATCTATCATATTACAATCCCTCCTTAAAAAGAATGGACCGCGCCCATTATGACATTATTGTCCATAATAAGCGTAGTCCGAGTGTTTCGTTTGTCTCTTCCCGTTCATGACGGCCCCAAGGAGCTTGCACGGGCAGTAATCGAGCGCTTCTTTCGCCTTGGCCGCTTTTTCCTTGTCCGTTTTCCCGCTTGAGATCACCATAATGGCCCCGTCAGTATAGCTGCCTAATATTTTCGTATCAGCTACGGCCAATACGGGAGGCGTGTCCAAAATCACCTTATCATAAACGTCGGTTGCTTCTGACAGAAGATCCTTCATGGCATCCGTCGATAAAAGCTCCGCCGGATTGGGCGGGATCGGCCCGCTCGTTAAAATATCCAGATTGGCTTCATCAGCCGGTAGAACGGCTTTCTGAAACGGAATCTGTTTTAACAGCAGCGATGTTAAGCCGGTGCCGTTATCCAATTTGAAGGTGAAATGAACCGTCGGTTTGCGCAGATCCGCATCAATTAAAAGCACTTTTTTCCCCTGCTGGGCAAATACGACGGCAAGATTGGCTGCGGTAGTCGATTTTCCTTCTTCCGGACCGGCTGATGTGATCAGAAGAGACTTCACCTCCGTATCAACGGAAGAAAACTCAATGTTTGTGCGGATCGTACGATATTGCTCTGAGTTGATGGACTTCGGCTCTGACATCGTAATCACGCTTCGTTTTGCAAATTTGTCTTTTTTACGCGTCAACATGTCCGCCTCCCGCTTGTTTTGTTTCTGCCATCCTCAAGCCTTTAGCGAGGCTGTCTTTTGTAATGATTGAAGTAACCGTTCCCAAGACCGGGATGCCGAGCACCGATTCCAGCTGTTCTTCCGATTTGATCGTATTATCCAAATGTTCCAGCAAAAAGGCGAGACCGATCCCGCCCAAAAGTCCGGCGGCAAACGCAATCGCGATATTCAGCTTACGGTTAGGCTCTACGGGTGACGGGCTGTCCGCCGCTTCGGCCTTTGAAAGGATGCTGACATTATCCACATTCATGATGGTTGTGATCTTGTCCTGAAAAACGGCTGCAACCGCATTTGCCATAACGGCTGCCCGCTTTGCATCCGTATCCCGCACGGCGATTGTCACGACTTGTGAATCCTGCTCGCTGGATACCGTGATTTTCGATTCCAGTTCTTTCGAAGTCATTGACAGTTTCAGCTGTTTAATTACTTCGTCGAGAATGACCGGGCTTTTGATGATGACATTATACGTGTTGATTAATTGGAGGTTGGTTTGAACGTCATTGAATTGGACTTCTTTTTGGTTGTTTTTGGATTGACTGACCAAAATTTGAGTTGAGTTTTCATAGACCGGCGTAAGAGCGAAGAAACTGATGAGTCCGCCTGCGGCAGCCGCCGCCGCGGTAATGATAAGTATAAACAGCAGACGCTTTCTCAGTATTGCGAATATTTCCTTTATGCTTGTAGATTCTCCCATATAACCTCCATATCGATTCCTATTCCCTCCAATGAACTTTTCCAATTACGATTATACAGCTTTGAACTGTCATTTCTAGCCTTTTCAAATGACAATATTCGACAAAAATAGACAAACACTTCTATTCGGTTTATTTTTGTAAGCGTTTTATACACTGGTTTTACAGGGGCAATAAAAAATCCCGCGGTAAAGAGCCCGCGGGATTTTATGTTGCATATCCATTTTTAATATGAGAAATCAAATTCTCAAGCATTTCTTTTGTGGTCATCTCAGAGGACTGCTCACCGATGTCGTGCGCATGCATTAAAATCTTCAGAAACTCCTCTTGATCTAACTTCGTTTTCTTCATCATTCGTTTCCTTTCGGCTTCCATTAAATTGAAAACAAGATTATTATATGCTGTCGGGTGCTGTTTTGCAATCTCTAATACATCATTCGACACACTCGGGTTTTTATGTCCTTTTTTAGGAAAAACTTTTTCCGAATCATGTGTTGCGATATAATAGAGGAATTGGAATCTTTTTATTTTGTGACTCGTTAGGAGCGATAATCATGCTTCAGAATATGATTGCTAAAGAAGATGTGCTCGCAGCGGCTGAACAGCTTAAAGAACTTCTTCCTTACAATGAAGACAATGTTCAGCTGATGAAGAAGGCACTCATTTTATATCGGCAGGATTCCGTCTATCGTATACAGGTTCAAACCCCGACAGAGATTTCCGCATATGTGCAGGATGTTGTGCCTGTAAGGGTCACGCTGAACTTATTTTTCATGGTGAAAAGCGGCTGCGCATGCCCGTCTGAGACGATCTGCCGCCACGTGCTGGCCGTTTTTCTTTACGTATATGCCCAATTTGACCGGGTCGGTTCCTTTACCGAGCATTGGCTTGAAAGAGAAAAGCTTGAGGAAAGCAGGGAGCTTGTCCGCCGGCAGTTTCAGGAAAAAATGCTGCCGAATGAAGAGTCGCTGTCAAGCTGGCTCGCTTTTTTTGATTCGGAATTCTCGCTGTGGGAAGCGCGGACGCCGGCCGGAAGCCAGACGATGCAGGGGCTATATTACGGCTATTTGTCTGCGCTCAAAAAACACGCCCCGAAAAAACCTGAGCTCAAAAGCTTATATCAGATTCATTCGGCGCTTGCCGTCTGGCTTCACATGTTTACTTTGATTGAGTCAGGCAGATTGGATGCCGAAAAAGATTATTACAGCATCAATCCATATGTGGAACAGCTGATGGATACGATTTACTCCTCCATTGACAGACTGAAAACGTACGCGTTGTCTTTCTCGCTTGATCCCTTTTTGGACCGGACGCCCCCGGTGCTCCGCAAGCTGCTGTTGAAAGAAGAGCTTTTTCAATACGAACGCCTCCGAGTATTCGGCGAAATGTGGAGCGCGCTTTTGAATCGGCCGAAATGGATCGCGCGTGAACAGGAGATTCTCGCACAGGAAAGCCGACGCCGTTTTTCGCCGGAATTGCGGTTCGGACGGCTTCATTTGGCCTTTTTGCAAAAAGATGATACAGCGGTCTTTGAAGATATGTCCCGCTTCCCTCCTGAGGCGCTGCCGTATACCTTTCAATGGCTCGGTGAGCTCACCGCGAAAAAAGACTGGAAACGGCTGAAGACATGGTATGGTCAGATCGAACCTCTTGCCGTGAACTATACGAAGCTTGATAAGCCGTTTAAAGAAATGCGCGACATTATCGGAGAGCTGTTTGTGCTGCTGGCAGATTATGCGCGGCAGTCACGCGATGATCAGCTGTTTGAACGGTTTGCTTCCGGCTGCCTTCCCTATACCTTTACTGAATACAGCCAGTATCTGTACGAAAAACGGCGGTACGCGGAATGGGTGGAGATTCACAGCCTCGTCGGTTTTTCCGTCTGGGAAATCGAAAAGGACATCCTGAAAGAAATTGCCGCCAGCGATCCGGAAGCCCTCATTCCCTCCTATCACCGGGCTGCGGCCTTTTTTATCGACCAAAAAAACCGCAGCGCCTATAAAGAGGCTGCGCGCCATTTGAAAAAACTGCGGACGCTGTATAAAAAGGCAAAAAAACAGCAGGTATGGGAGCGGTATATCAGCCAGCTGAGCGCAAGCTACAAGAGGCTGCGCGCCCTTCAAGAAGAATTGCAGAAAGGAAAGTTGATTGATGGCGAGTCTTAAGGAAATTTTCATTCATGTAGAACAAATGGAAGATTGGACATTTACGCTGTCAAGCCATGATGAGAAAGAGCAGCCGCTCACTCTCAGTCAGATGAAGACTCATTTGTTCCAATGGCATGAGTCCACCTTTTACGGAACGTTTCTTGAAGACGTCAGCTTCATCGGCACTCCGGCCGCTCTGCTCAGCCCGTGGATGACCGTCGAGCTGCTCGGAAAAAACTCGTTCAATTCATTCAGCACCGTGCAGCTGACAAAGGAAACGGAGCCATTAATTGAAGCGGCTTCGACGATATACGAATTTATTGCCGACGGCGATTTTCTTCCGGATTATGAGGCTTGGCAAAATGGCATCCTGCGCTTCAAAGACCGCGAACTGTTGCTGGAAGGATTTACGGCAGACTGGTTCTCGGCCGCGGTACAAGACTACATCCAGTACAATGATGACCTGCACGAAAAATGGCAGCATATCGAAACCCGTTCGCCGGCCGTTCATACATTTAAAGGCTCCTTTTTGGATGAAGATGATTTTCTCGAAGGAATCGGCTGGCATGACGATCTGACGCCGTTTTCCGTCGGCCTGCGATTAAACGAGCCTGATTTCGATGGCGACGACTGGAAAATCGAAATGTTTTTACGTGAGAAAAAAACTGGCGCCATCACCTTTTTCGACGGACTGAAGGGACTGAAAAAAGCGTGGCAGGCATACAGCGGAAAAATCGCGCGCGAGCAGGACCGCTTCCGCAGAACGGTTCCCTGGCTTTCGTTTGATTCGGGAACGACGCTGATTTCTGAAGAAGAGGCATGGATCTTCTTATCGGAAGCAAGTGAGACCCTTGTCGATATGGGCGTGGAGATTCTTCTCCCATCATGGTGGCAGATTGTCCGGGACAGCAATATGATGCTCAAGGCAAAAGTGTCTTCCTCACCGCGGGGCGAATCCTTCGTCGGCATGAACGCCCTGCTTGATTTCAACTGGAGATTCGCCACAAACGGAATTGAGCTGTCAGAGGATGAATTCAATGAGCTTGTCGCAAACAACAGGCGTCTCGTCAACATCCGCGGTCAATGGGTGAAAATTGATCCGCAATTTATTAAACAGATGAAAAAACTGATGGAAAAAGCGGAATCAGAAGGCCTTCATATGTCCGATGTATTGGCGCGTGAGCTGATGGATCAGAATGAAGATGGCGGCGAGGACACGGACATCATTGACTCATCGGCATTTGCCGGGATCAAGATCGAATTATCAAAACAGCTCAGAAGCCTGATCCGCAAACTGGCGGATGCCCGGGACCTGCCGGAGCATGAAGTCAGCGCCGCTTTTCAAGGCACGCTCCGCCCTTATCAGATGTACGGCATGAACTGGCTTCTGTTTTTACGGGAGAACGGTTTCGGCGCCTGTCTCGCAGATGACATGGGACTTGGAAAGACGATTCAGATGATCGCCTATTTTCTCCATGTGAAAGAGAGCGGACGGCAAAAAGCGCCTGCCTTAATCATTGCGCCGACATCGGTGCTCGGCAACTGGCAGCGTGAGCTCCAAACCTTTGCGCCGCAGCTGAAGGCCGTGCTCCATTACGGCCCCCGCCGGCCGAAGGAAGAAGCATTTGTCCCCGCCTATCAGGATGCGGATGTCGTGCTTACTTCTTACGGACTCTCACACGCCGATCAGGAAGAGCTTTCTTCCGTGACATGGAGCACCATCTGCCTTGATGAAGCGCAAAATATTAAAAACGCGCATACGAAACAGTCCCGCGCGATCAGAAAGCTGAAAGGCGTGCATCATATCGCGCTGAGCGGAACACCGATGGAAAACCGCCTGACAGAGCTTTGGTCGATCTTTGATTTTATGAACAAAGGCTATCTCGGCAGTCTGACAGGCTTTCATAAACGCTATGTGCTGCCGATCGAAAAGGACCGGGACGAAAAAAGAATCAGCCAGCTTCAGCAGTTAATCCGGCCGTTTTTACTGCGCCGGACAAAACGGGATGAAGACGTGGCGCTTAATCTCCCTGACAAGCTTGAAGAAAAAGAGTTCATCCCGCTCTCAGCCGAACAGGCATCCCTTTATGAGCAGCTTGTCAAAGATACATTTGAACATATGGCTTCTCTGACCGGCATGCAGCGGAAAGCGCTGATTCTGAGCATGCTCGGCCGTTTGAAGCAAATATGCGACCATCCCGCGCTCTATTTAAAGGAAGAACAGACAGAGCTGTTAAACGGGAGATCGGTCAAACTGGAAAAGCTGCTGGACTTAATGGCGGCGATCCGCGGCCAGGGAGAAAGCTGCCTCATATTCACCCAATACATTCAGATGGGCAACATGATGAAACGCCTTCTGGAAAAAACATTCGGAGAACCGGTTCAGTTTTTAAACGGAAGCCTGTCCAAGCAGGAACGCGATTCTCTCGTGGAGCGGTTCCAGAAGAAAGAATACCCGACCTTGATTTTGTCACTGAAAGCGGGCGGAACCGGCCTGAACCTCACCGCTGCCAATCACGTCATTCACTATGACAGATGGTGGAATCCTGCTGTGGAAAACCAGGCGACCGACCGCGCCTACCGAATCGGCCAGGAGCGGTTCGTCCACGTTCACAAATTAATTACGACGGGAACGATTGAAGAAAAAATTGACGCCATGCTCGAAACGAAACAAACGCTGAACGATCAGATTATCCAAAGTGAGAATTGGATTACCGAGCTGTCATCCGAGGAGCTTGAAGAATTATTCACCCTCAGCGCATCGGCGCAATCACATTGAACGTAAAAATACCGGCTCTCTTTGCAGAGCCGGTATTTTATGTCGTCCTTACTGTTACGCCGCATTTGCCATGAATGCGTCACGCCAGTCATGAACAGTATCGCCAAATCTTTTACAGTAAATTCCTGATCATATGTGCAACGCCGTTTTGATCATTTGTCAATGTAACGGCGTCTGCGATCTCTTTAATATCTTCTCTCGCATTTCCCATCGCTATGCCTTTTCCGGCCGCCTGAAGCATTGAGTAGTCATTTAAGCTGTCCCCGACCGCGGCGGTTTCAGCCATCGGAATGCCGAGCTTTTGCGCCAGCCGTTTAAGCGCCTGCCCTTTAGAGGCATTTCGCGCTGACAGTTCAAAATTGTGATCGGCAGAGCTGACAAGGGTGATATCTTTCTGATCGCTGAATCGTTCCCAGCCCGCTTTCAGCTTCCGCTCATCAAACGAAAAGCCGAGAATATTGTAAAAATCCAGGCGCTCTTCTTTCTCAAAGAGCTCACGATATGATCGAATGTAAGCAAAACCGGACTGACTGAATTGAACTGAAGCCGCCTGCTCCAAAATAGAAAGATCGGTATCCGGATTGGCGCTTTTCACCCGGTCCATTTCGATTTCGAGCAGCTGCCTGCCCGTTTCAGGCGTATAGATGGCTTTGTTTGTAAACACCTCATAGTAATATTGATTCTCTTCAAGCCAAGACAAAATGCCCCGCGCTCTTGTTTCTTCAATCGCCTCACAATGGTACAGGCTGCCATCAGGAGCGTGAATGGCGGCTCCGTTTGCGCTGATGACCCAGGTTTTTATGCCGAGCGGTTCGAATATGGAGTGCACGTCAAAATGCGCGCGCCCCGTAGAGACCACAATTTCAATTCCGGCTTGCCGGGCTTCCCTTAAAGCCCGCTCGTTTTCATCGCTCACTTGATGGCTGCTGTTCAGCAGTGTGCCGTCCAGATCTATGGCTATCAGTTTCACATGTCCTCATCCTCTTCTTCAGATTCAGTTACAAGCAATTCTACGCCGTGCCGGTCGAGCAGGTCGCAAAAATCCTGATCGGGCAGCCGATCGGTAATAAGCAGATCAATCTCGTGCAGTTCTGCATATTGATAAAAACTCGTACGGCCAAGTTTGGAATGATCGCTCAGCGCAATCACCTGTTCCGCCTGGCGGATCATTTTACGTTTCACCATACCGTCCTCTTCATGCGGTATCGTCAGACCGTTTTCCGAGATGCCGACAACGCCGATCAGCACCTTGTCGGCGTGATAATCCCCCAGTTTTTCTACGACAGAAGCACCGTATAAAAACCGATGTTCCTTTTGGAGCTTTCCGCCGAGCAGATGAATATCAATTCCCTCTTTTGCAGAAAGGATATCGGCCTGATTGATCGAATTTGTAATAACAGTGCAGTCGGTGACATTTAAATGTTCGGCGCAGGCCTGAACGGTTGTGGAGGTATCCAGAATGATCCGGTCTCCTTTATGGATCAGGGAGGCGGCCAGCTTGCCGATTTTGTTTTTCTCTTCAGAAACGGTTAGCAGCCGGCCCGAATAGCCCGGCACTTCCTGATGCACAGACGGCAGAATCGCGCCGCCC
The DNA here is from genome assembly GCF_038008305.1 of Bacillus sp. FSL K6-2819. Lineage (NCBI taxonomy): Bacteria > Bacillati > Bacillota > Bacilli > Caryophanales > Bacillaceae > Bacillus > Bacillus sp. FSL K6-2819. Next base: position 3,529,588 of record NZ_JBBOYV010000001.1, read on the forward strand.
CGTGTTCTGATAATCGCCCCGCGCTCTTTCAGCTTTACAAGGTCCCGTCTTGCGGTGTCTCTTGAAATATGAAGCAGCGAACAGATCTGTTCCGCGGTGATCCGCCGATGCTGTTTCAAATATTCCATTATCGCAATCAGTCTTTCTTCTTGATACACGTCCTCATTCCTTTTTTCGTCACTTATCTGTAAGTAATTATAAGTTTTCATTTCAATATATTCAATGTTTTTAAGTGTTTATAAGTGAAATCACTTCTTTTTAACCATTTTTTAGTCCCCGTACAAAAAAACCAGTCTTTCGACTGGCGGATGGGGAGGGGGTATTGCGGGGCCCGCAAAAAGGCGGGAGATAGAGGAAAAAAGCATGCTATTCAGCCAGCGGCTCTTTCCGTTTTTGATCCATAAACCGAACGGTATCAGCCATGACCTCGGTCACATAGACTTTTACGCCGTCTGTCTTTTCATAGCTTCTCGTCTGGATTCTGCCGCTAACACCGACCATTGACCCTTTTTGGCAGTACAGCGCCGTGTTTTCAGCGTTTTTTCTCCAGATGGTGCAGTTGACGAAGTCAGCACCGGTTTCGCCCGACGCGCTTTTAAAATTGCGGCTCACCGCCAAGGTAATATGAGCGACGGGAATGCCCGCTGATGTAAAACGGAGCTCCGGATCTTTCGTCAGCCGTCCGACAAGCATAACGTGGTTAAACAAGCCGTGTCCTCCTCTCTTTTCGCGGCTGGCTTCATTGTAGTACAAGGGCCCCTGGAAGCAAAAAGCGGGAAAAACCGTTATCCGTTTATGCCGCTCTTATGTTTTCGTTTTTCTTTCTGATAAAAAAAACTTTTTCTTTTGACCGCTTATGTAATATGTATTTTTGAGCAGCCGCGAGAAAAGTTTCGTTTTGAGCCAGTCTTTCTCAAACATGCGGACAAACTTTCCGCCATCCCATGCGAACCAGTAAAAACTCAGCTTTTTATCAGACAGTGAAAGCTGAATTTTATACTGTTCCATGCGGTCTTTTGTTTCATATAAAAAAACGACATTCCCGCTTCTGTTAAGATGCACCTCACAATCTTCCTTTTTGGATACTAAGTAGGAATGATCTTCCCGCCTTGTGCCGTCTTCTATATAGATTTCCTTCAGGCGCAATTGATTCATAAGCATCTCTCCATGACCATATTCTTTTACATTATAATGAAAAAATAGAAATGATTAAATGTCGGCCGCCTACAAAGATGATGAAGCATGTCTTACAGCTTTTTCCCGAAAAAAGTAAGATGTGTTATAATAAATGAACGAAAAACATGGACAACAGGGGTGAAAATAGAGATGAAAACATTTAAACTGGTTGATCTGAATGTGGAACGTTTAGATAAAGACGATCAGCCGATTGAACAGTTTCCCCTTTTAGACGGATTGATTATCAATAAAGAAGACGGTGAAAATCATTGGTTAATTGAAGCTCTGGTCCCGGCCGAGCACTTTTCTTTTTTTGACATGCTGATGAAAAGCCAGAAAGAAGCGAAGGTGTTTGTAACGATTACGAAAAAAAGCAACCGTCCCGCCCAGCTGTCGGGAAGCATCAAAAATATCGTCGAGCTGGAAAAGAGTATTCAAGTTTTAATTTACGGTCAGATGGTGTCAAGAAATCACCCCGGATCAGAAAGCATTCTTGAGTCACTCGTGAAAGAAGGCTACTCGGGCAGCCGGCTGATTGAAGCGTTCAAACAAAAATTGTAATCATGAAAAAGGCCGGACATTAATCATCCAGCCTTTTTTTCTATCCTAGTCATTGTATTGAGCCCGCTGTTTCAGCAGATCTCTGATTTCAGTCAGCAGCTCTGTCTGCTGATCTGTTTCTTCGGCTTCTTCCGCCTCTTCCTCTGCTTCTTTTTTACGTCTCAGCTTTCCTATTGTGCGGATCACGATAAAAATAGAAAATGAAATAATAAAGAAGTTCACAATGGTTTGAATGAAGCTTCCGTACTTGATATGGGCGTCGCCGAATGTCACGGCCAGTCCAGAAAAATCAAGACCGCCCAGAAGCAGACCGACAAGCGGCATGATGATATCTTCAACGAGCGACGTCACGATTTTCCCGAAAGCGCCGCCGATGACAACCCCGATTGCCAGATCCATGATATTGCCCCGCATCGCAAAGCTTTTAAATTCAGACCACATTACATTCACCCCTTTCTATACAAAATGGGCTTTTTTAATAAGCCCATTTGTTTTTTTATTCTCCGAGCGCAAAGGTTAATTCAGCTTCACACACGAGCTCGCCGTCAACTTTGGCAACGCCTTTTCCGCGTCCGATCGTACCGCGTGCGCGGGTAATATCAACCTCAAGCTCCAGCTTGTCACCCGGTTTTACCTGCTTTTTGAAACGGCAGTTATCAATCCCCGCAAAAAATGCGAGTCTGCCCCGGTTTTCTTCTTTAATCAGCATCGCAACCGCTCCGACCTGCGCCAAAGCCTCCACGATTAATACGCCCGGCATCACAGGGTATTCAGGAAAATGTCCGTTAAAAAAGTCTTCATTAGCCGTAACATTTTTATATCCCGCCGCCCGTTTTCCTTCTTCGACTTCCGTAATTCTGTCTACCAGAAGAAACGGATAGCGATGGGGAATAATTTCTTTAATTTGCTGAGTATCAAGCATTCCTTGACATCTCCTTCATCGACAATAGTATGTATAGAAGGTATATGCGGTAACCAATCTGTACATTTGGAAGTATATTATGAATCAATTTCTTTTTCAACTGCGCTGTAAACTGTAACCAGCTGGCAATGAGCCTCGTCCATTAATGTGTTATGATAAATAAAGATTTTTACCCTATGCAAAGAGGTTGGAAGATGATTGCTAAGTTTACTGAAAAACGCACGCTGGTGATGCTGAATGAGTGGTATGACGCCATGGGAAAACGCCAATTCGATCTAGCCCGTTCCCTTCACGAACAAATCAATCAGCATCTCCCCAAATTACAAAGGAATGCAAAGCTCAAACTCAGATATCAGCTGTTTTTCGCGCGGTTCCAGCTGCTGTTTGAGAAAAAAGACGGTCTGAATAAACTGTTCTGCGAGCTGAAGCGGCGCAAAGATGAGATGGATCATGAATTAACTTATTATTTCTATTTTTTCAAAGGGTTATTCCATATGGTGAATGGCACTCCGAACCGTGCGGTCTGCCGCTTTAAAGAAGCTGAACAGTATCTGCCGGCCATCGAGGACCGTTTTGAAGCCGCTGAATTTTATTATAAAACAGCGGGCGCTTATTACATGATGAAGTCGTCTCCGCTTTCCATTCAATATGTCAATAAAGCGCTGGAGATCTATCAAAATGAATTCGGCTACATCAAAAAAGTGCTCAGCTGCCAGCTGCTTCTCGCCGTGAACTACATAGACGAGGCACGGTATGAAGACGCGGAACAGCTCTTCAATGAATCCATAAAAATAACGGATCGGATCAATGACAATAACCTGCTGTGCCACGCCTATTATAATTTTGGATTTTTAAAGACCGCCCAGAAAAAAGATCAAGAGGCGCTCCCTTTTTACAAAAAGGTATTAGGCAATCAGCTTTTCGAGAAGGAGTCTCCCGTTTCCTATCTTCATTGTGTATACGAAGCGGTCAGGTCACTTTTTAAAACCGGGTCTGCCGCAGAAGGACAAACCGTGCTTCAGATAGGATTATACATAGCTGACAAAGTGCAGAACAACATCATGAAGCTGAAGCTGACCGCGCTCAACATACTGTACACCTCTCAGGAGGATCCGTACGACCGGCTGCAGAAGCTTGTGCTGGAGCTGCAAAAAATTGAAGCGTGGGTGGATTTAGAAGTGCTGCTTCAGGATATTACTGATTACTACAAAAAAAAGGGCGATTTTGAGAAAGCCGCATTTTTTATCATGCGCGGCTGATCAAAACGCCCCTTCTTTTATCTGACTGAGTTGATTAAGCCCAGCATTTGGTCTCCCAATGTAATCGTGCGGCTGTTCAGCTGGTAGGAACGCTGAGACACGATTAAGTCGGTCATTTCCTTTGACATATCGACATTTGAATTTTCAAGCGCGCCCTGCTCCATGCCGATTTCCTGCCGTTTTGCGCCGGTAAGCTCTTCAATGGCTGAAGCCCCGGTGCCGTTTACGGAAAACAGATTATCCCCCTCCGCATGGAGCTCCTGAGGGTTATTGACATTAACGATGCCGAGATTAAAAGTCTGCGAACGGGTTCCTGTCTGGTCTGAAGCTGTCAGAGTTCCGGTTTTGCTGATTTTCAGCTTAGTCAGCGAACTGTCAATCTGTATGGGCTGACCGTTCTCATCGAGAATGGGATTGCCTCCCGCTGTCATGAGCTGAAGCAGCCGATCATTTCCGCCGGCCGGCTTGAGGGTGAGTGAGCCGTCCCTTGTATACACCCGCCGTCCGCCCGCTTCTGCCTGGAGGTATTGATAAGGTGATGTGAACGCGATATCAAGGTCACGGTCGGTTTTTTTGATGCTTCCCTGCCCTGAATCCAGCTGCGGCGTCATCATCGCTCCGGCGCCGAGACGCAGGCCGGGCGGTGTTTTCCGCATGTTCGGCGAATTTTCCTTTTTATCATCTATTTGATCATACTGCTGCCTGATCAGCTCGGAAAAGCGGGAGTCCCTCGCTTTATAGCCTGTCGTATCACTGTTTGAAAGGTTGCTGCTGACTGTATCCATCTGCTGCTGAAGCTGATTTAAGGCTGTTGAAGCCGCCAGCATTGATCTGAGCATCATAATTGAACGTCCCCCATTTTGTTACACTTTGCCGATTTCATTTGCGGCTTTATCCATGCTTTTATCGTAAGCCTGAATGACTTTCTGATTGGCTTCAAATGATCTGTATGCTTCCGTCATTTCTGTATACGTGCTCGTCACGTCCACGTTTGAAAGCTCCGAGACGCCTTGCTTTAATGAATACGAAACTTGGGGATTCGCCGCCGCACTCGGCAGTTCAGAGCCGTCGGCCGTGCTGTATAAATCGTTGCCGTCCCGTTTCAGATTGCGCACGTCTTCTTCCATTCTGATGTCAATCCGCCCCGCCTGCCGGCCGTTTGATGTGACCGTTCCGTTTTCTGATACGGTGAATTTTTCATTGTCGACGGTAATCGGCTGTCCGTTTGTTGATAAAACAAGATTTCCGTTTATCGTAAGCTGATTGTTTTGATTTAATGAGAAAGTGCTGCTTTTTGAATAGCGCACGCCTCCCGCGGTCTGAACGGGATAAAACAGCTCGGCGTTTTCGTTCGTTTCAGCATTCTTGGGAACCTGATTTTCCATAAGCGCGATATCCGTCGGCTGATCGGTCGTTTTCAGGCTTCCCTGCGTGAACAATGGTTTCAGCTCCTGCATGTACACGCCTGTGTTGACGGAACCGATTTTCGTTTTTTTGTCGCCTTCGATTCGGCTCAAGAGCATCTCAGGGAAAGCGCGGATCGAGCCTTGATCCTCTTTGTACCCCGATGTGTTCGCGTTTGCGATATTATTTGACAGCATTTCCGTTCTTCTCTGCTGTGTAATCATTGCGGACGTTGCGGTATATAATCCTTTTAACAAGTCTTCCACCTCATTATTTCCGGTTGCCTTACCGGAACATTTGTTCTATAATGAAAATCAGCATTTTTTCTTATTATCGGATTTTCCTTCCCGTTCGTGAAGGGTTTGACAGAAAAAAACCCCATTCTTTTTCAGAATGAGGTTTTATGATCAGCTCAGTTTGCGTTTTGGAAGCTTGTCCATGTTATCAAGCATGACGCCCGTTCCGACCGCAACACAATCCATCGGATTCTCAGCGACAAGAACAGGAACCCTCAGCTCTTCAGCGAGAAGCTGGTCAAGTCCGTTTAACAGCGCTCCGCCGCCGGTAATAATAACGCCGCGGTCGATGATGTCAGCGGACAATTCAGGCGGTGTTCTTTCGAGAACCTGCTTAGCAGCCTGCACAATGACAGCAACTGATTCACGAAGGGCTTCTTCCACTTCTTTGCTGTTTACTGTAATTGTTCTCGGCAGACCGGAAACCATGTCACGGCCGCGAATGGTGATTTCTTCATGACGTGCGTCTGGGAAAACCGTTGCGACCTTCACCTTAATATCTTCAGCGGTACGTTCACCGATCAGCAGTTTGTACTCACGTTTGATATAATTTAAGATTTCCATGTCAAACTTGTCCCCAGCCATCTTAATAGAGGAGGAGGTGACGATATCGCCCATAGAAATAACTGCGATATCTGTCGTACCGCCTCCGATGTCAACAACCATGTTACCGCTTGGCTGGAAGATTTCCATACCCGCGCCGATAGCGGCAACTTTCGGTTCTTCTTCAAGGTACACATGCTTTCCGCCGCTTTTTTCAGCAGCTTCTTTAATCGCTTTTTGCTCAACGGACGTAATATTCGTCGGGCAGCAGATCAGCATGCGCGGTTTTGAGAAAAGTCCTTTTACATTCAGCTTATTAATGAAGTGTTTCAGCATGGCTTCTGTTACTTCGAAGTCTGCGATTACGCCGTCTTTCAGCGGACGGATCGCAACAATATTCCCAGGTGTACGTCCAACCATTCGTCTGGCTTCTTCGCCGACCGCCAGCACTTTGCCGCTGTTTTTATCAAGCGCCACAACGGAAGGCTCATTCAGAACAATTCCTTTTCCTTTTACATGGATCAGTACATTTGCAGTACCGAGGTCAATTCCAATATCCCTTGCAAACATCTATTTATATCCTCCTTGATATCTGTTTCACAGTAAAATATCCACATTGTGCCCTAATTATATATATTATCATAATTTATCAAAAAAAAGCTGCTGAACCATATAAGTTCTTGACAAAATTTTGCGGATATTCGCGAAACGTCCCGGAGGAGAAAAAAGGGGCCGGCAGACGTCAGACGCTACGGCTGCTGAACGGGCTCCCCTTCAAGAATTTCATCCTTTTTGTACTTTAACTTCGTCGCCTCTCCCCCTCTTAAGTGCCTGATGGATTTATGATAATCGAGTATTTCTTTTACTTCATTCGCCAAGTCAGGATTGATTTCAGGCAGGCGCTCTGTCAGATCTTTGTGTACGGTACTTTTGGAAACACCAAACTCTTTCGCAATGACACGAACGGTTTTTTTCGTCTCCACGATATACTTACCAATCTTGATTGTTCGCTCTTTGATGTAATCGTGCACACCACTCGACCTCCCCAGTTGGATGTGAGAAGTGTGAAATGAGATCCGTATTCTGTAACAGATTCACTGATGATGCCGCTTCTTCGTTGTCCGATTATATAAGAAGGTTTTTGAAATATGCCCACGATCCCTCACCTCAAACACTCTCTTTGTTAGGTTTGTAACAGTGTATTAGCAATGAATTGGGAATATGCTAAAAACTCAATAAGGACAAGGGGCGGGATCACAATTTTCTGCTTTTTGAACGTGGGCTTTACATCCGCGCGATCCTGCTGTAGAATAAAAAAGCGCGATTAGTTACTTAGGTAAGTTTTTTTGAAAAGGAGAACGGAAATGATCCACGTCAACAGACGCCTCATTCATCAAATCAATCAATGCGCCCGCCTGATTACGAAGAAAGCCAATGAACGGCTGGAGCCATTCGGCCTTTACTCCTCTCAATGGTCAATCCTATATTGCTTAAAAACGATCGGACCGATGACCCAAAAAGAAATCTGGTCCTATTTGAACGTGGAGGCGCCGACCGTTACCAGAACGATCAAACGCCTTGAAGAAAACGGCTGGATTCAGCGGGAACAGGGAGAAGACAAGCGGGAAAAGCTCGTCGTCCTGACGAAGGAAGCTGAATTGAAATACGACAGCATCAATCAAGAGATGCTGAAGTTCGAGGAAGACATGCTTGCGGATTTCCAAGATGGAGATAAAGAAGCTTTTTCTGAGTTTCTGAATGTGTTTTTAACGAAATCATAAAGAAAGGGAAGTGCTGTACTTTTGAGTAAATCTGACTCGATCTGGACCAAAGATTTTATAATGGTCGTACTCGTGAATTTATTTGTCTTTGTGTTCTTTTATACATTTTTGGCCGTGCTGCCTATTTATATGATTCAGGAGCTTGGCGGCAGTGAGTCGCAAGGAGGGCTTTTGATCAGCCTGTTCCTGTTATCCGCTATTATTACCCGTCCATTTTCAGGGGCGATTATCGAACGGTTCGGTAAAAAAAGAATGACGATTATTTCTCTGGCGCTGTTCGCCCTGTCTTCTTATCTGTATTTGCCGATACACAATTTTTATCTGCTGCTCGGACTGCGTTTCTTCCAGGGCATCTGGTTCAGCATTTTAACGACGGTCACGGGCGCAATTGCCGCTGACATTATACCTGTTAAGCGGCGCGGCGAGGGACTCGGTTATTTCGCAATGTCTATGAACCTTGCCATGGCGATCGGTCCGTTTCTCGGGCTGAGCCTTGTGAAGGTCATTTCATTCCCGGTTTTCTTTACGATTTTTGCCGTTTTTGTTTCTTTAGGCCTGTTAATCGCTTTCATGATTCGTGTGCCGGATCAAAACAACAGCGGAACGACTGTCTTCCGTTTTTCTTTCTCCGATATGTTTGAAAAAGGCGCGCTAAAAATCGCGATTGTCGGGTTGTCCATTTCTTTCTGTTATTCAAGTGTGACGTCATATTTATCCGTTTACGCAAAGACGATCCATCTGTTGGATGTCAGCGGCTATTTCTTCGTCTGTTTCGCAGTGACGATGATGGCTGCCCGTCCTTTCACCGGAAAGCTGTTTGACAGAGTGGGACCTGGAATCGTCATCTATCCGTCGATTATCGTGTTCTCCGCGGGGCTTTGCATGCTGGCGATGACAAACAGCGCCCTCATGCTTCTCTTGTCCGGCGCCGTAATCGGTCTTGGCTACGGCTCTATCGTACCGTGTATGCAGACGCTGGCGATTCAGAACTCGCCCGGCCACCGTTCAGGCTTCGCAACGGCTACCTTCTTCACATTCTTTGACAGCGGGATTGCCGGCGGGTCCTATGTATTCGGCCTCTTTGTCGCTTCCGCCGGATTCCATACGATTTATCTGGCAGCGGGGCTGTTCGTCCTGATTGCCCTGCTTCTGTATGGCTGGAGCCAGAAAAAAAGAACGCCGCTTGAAGCGGACGGAAATGTTTCAATCGCAGACTGATATGACAAAAAGCCGGGGTGCAGCCCCCGGCTTTTTTTATTCTGCCGCTCTTTCCCGCACTATGCGCCCCGCTGATTTTGCATAAGGAGGATGAATGTACATAAGCGTCGTATATCCGAGACATGACACAAGCACACCCGCAAACCAGGAGATATCATAGATGCCGGCCAGCGCCGGGACGTACATCCCGATTAAGGAAATAAATGCGCCGAGAAAGGTCGCGGCAAATGCACGGTAATTATAGCCTTTGTAATAGGTGTACTGTCCGTTTTCCGAATAAAGGTCATCAACGGAAAGCTGTCTTCTTCTGATAATAAAATAATCGGCCATCATCACTCCGGCCACCGGTCCGAGCATCCCGCCGATGAGTCCGAGAAACGCATATACATTTGTGGCGCTTTCCATCAGCTTCCACGGAATTGTGAACAGGGCCAAAACGGCGGTCAAGTACCCTCCTCTCTTGAACGTAATATATTTCGGCAGGGCATTCGCCAAGTCATAAGCCGGTGACACGATGTTTGCCGCCACGTTAACCGAAACGGCGGCGATGCAGAGCGTGATGACTGAAAGAGCGATAACGAAAGGATTATCAAACCGGGCCAAAATCTCCACCACATCCCAAATCGGTTCTCCGAACGCCACCTGTGATCCGGAAGTCACTGTAATGCTCGCAAACGCAAACAGCGCAAACGTTCCCGGCAGCCCGTAAAACTGACCGCGAATCTGTTCTTTTTGCGACGCGGCGAACCGGGTGAAGTCAGGGATATTCAGAATCAGCGTCGCCCATATTCCGATAATGCCCGTCACTCCGGCTGCAAATGGCCAAAACGTTTCAGAAAAGGTATGGAATTTTCCCGGCTGGGAGTAAATCGGGCCAAGCCCGCCGGCAATATCTATCGCCCACCAGACCATTCCGCCGAATACAAGATAAACAAGCGGGCCCGCCCACACTTCAAATTTTTTGATCGATTCCATGCCGTGCCGCAGCACAAGCAGGTGAATGCCCCAAAAGAAAATAAACGACAGAAAGCCCGGCAGATGAAGTCCGAACAAATTCCAATCTCCGCCGAGACTCCCCCAGCCCGGCCATATATTCAGAAGCAGGATATGTAAAGCCGTGCTCCCGGCAAATGTTTGAATTCCGAGCCACATGATGGCCGTAAACGCCCTGAGAAGCGCCGGAATGTTAGCGCCGTATATCCCGTACGAAGCTCTGATGATGACCGGAAACGGGAGGCCGTATTTCGTACCGGCATGCCCGTTTAAAGCCATAGCGGCAAACAAAATGAGTGACGCTGTCACGATAATGGCGAGCACCTGCCACGGTGAAAGACCGATCGCAATGAGTCCGCCCACAGTCGCATAGGTCGGGATGTTATGAATACAGCCCATCCAGATGGATGCAAAATTCACCGCTTTCCACGTCCGTTCTCCTTCCTCCACAGGCAGTAAATCTTTGTTGCTGAGCCGATTGTTCGTTGTTTTTTTCATCTTCTCCCTCCCGTATGTACGGTTTCCTCACATTTCATGTTAAAAATATAACTGAAAATTCCGTAAATAACATTGGGCGCTGTCGACAATAATCGTTTTGATTTTTGAGCATAATACACATAAAAAAAGAGACGGGGAGAGCCCGTCTCTTTTGATGCGGCTGTTAAGAGGCCTTTTTGAGGAGAACCGAAAACCGGAACGCCATCAAAAGGCTTACGGCGCCGACAATGATAAGAATCGTGCCGAGCATATGAAAATGGCCGGCGGTAATTTCTTTTCCGAAAAGAATGCCCAAAATGACAGAAGACAAAATCGAACCCAGATACCGGCAGGTCTGAAACAGGCCGGACGTTGTTCCGACCATGTCAGCCGGACTTGTTTTCAGCATGGCCGCCTGAAACGTCACATTGCCGAAGCCATAGCCGACGCCCAGCACAGACAGAATCAGCCCTTTTCCTATCATGGGCGCCTGAAGAAAGAAAAACGTTAACAGCACCGCCCCGATCGCGGTCAGACATGTTCCGGCGACAATCGGCTGAAGAATCCCTTTCTTATCTATCCATTTTCCGGTCAACGGCGACACCAAGATGCTCATGCCCGACATAAACAGCATAATCAATCCGCTTGTCTGAACGGACAAATGCATTTCATCCTGAAAATAGCTCGGAAGCCCGAAAAAAATGCAGTAAAAGAAGATATTCAGCAAAATAAATTGAATATACACCGACGATAGTTTCCGATGTGTTTTAAACAGCCTGACATCAATAAACGGCTTCTCCGTTTTCAGCTCGCGCCAGATAAACAGCCCGACAAACAAAAGCCCGAATACGCCTTCTATATAATGGGGCTTCGTACTGAAGGACAATAAAAACGACAAGAGAAGGATAATCGCCCCGGCAAACAAGAGTATCCCGATCGTATCAAGCTGACGGAGCACGGATTTCCAGCCGCCGATCTCGCGTTTTTCATCCTTCGGAAACATATACAGCCCGAGAAAAAAGCTGAGAATGATAAACGGCAGATTGACGAAAAAGATTGCGGGCCATCCTCCCCAAACGATCAGAAAACCGCCGAGAGTCGGCCCGAGCGCCGTCATAGCTGATGCAAAGATGGACAGAACGGCCAGCGCTGACGCCTGCTTCTCCTGTATATTCGAACGGATCAATCCGACGCCGGACGGATATATCGCGCTGCTTCCGATCGATTGAAACAGTCTCATAATTAACAAAGTCATGAAAGTCGGCGCAAACGGCGCGCCGATGGCCGAGACGGCAACAAGCAGAAGCCCGATCAAAAACAGCTTCTTCCTGCCGAGCATATCACCGAGCTTCCCGGTGACAGGCTGGGCCACCGCGCTGGCCAGATAAAAGGACGATATCAGCCAGGACACCGTAGTAAACGACAGGTGAAATTCATGCTGAATGCTGTGAAGCGCAAGAGAAATCATCGACGAGTTCAACGGGTTCAGCATCGTCCCCGAAGCCACGGCAGTCAAAAACAGGACGCGGCTTTTTTTGGAGATTGTCATTTGGTCTGCGCGATAAATTCTTCCGTCGTCCGGCTTCTGCCGATTTTCGGGAAGATAAACTTGAGTGTCGCTTCGTGCTGTTCATCGCTGAATGTCGCCATCGCGTCAGTCACGAAAACTTGCTGATACCCGAGCTGAAAAGCTTCCCGCGCCGTGCTTTCCACGCCGATGTTTGTCGCAATCCCGCATAATACGATCGTGTCGATTCCCCGTCTTCTGAGCTGAAGATCCAGGTCCGTGCCGAAAAACGCGCCCCACTGCCGTTTTGTTACCGTATAATCATTTTCCTTCACTTCGATTTCAGGCACAAATTCAGCCCAATCCGCCGCCGGAGCCGAATGGCCTGCCGCCTCTTCATCTGTCAGCGGCTTCAGCGCATCCGCTCCGTCGTGAAAGTCTACGTTCACAAAGCTGATAAAGCCGCCTTTTTCACGGAACACATCAATTAATTTTTTCGTGTTCGGCACAACGGCGCCGCTTTTATCAAACGGAACAATGCCTTTTTGTAAATCGATAATGACCAAAGCCGTTTTTTCAAATTGCAGATTTAATGATGTAGTCATAATAATTCCTCCTGATACAGTTAGTGTTTCTCACCCCGTTTATTTTACTCTTTCCCGGGCAGGATTTCTTGCGCCGTGCTCCGGCGCTCTTTTTATGGATATAAAGTCACTTCCTGTTTATTTGAAAATCCGACATTATATACCGTGAAAAACCATGTCATATAACCTTACACGAAAATGTTTTATCGTTCTTTTTTCTCTATAATAATGAATTAATCATGATCACATTCTGAAATGAGACGGAGGAATACAACATGCAGATGGGCGATACAGTATTTATGTTCTTTTGCGCTTTACTCGTGTGGCTGATGACCCCCGGGTTGGCTTTGTTTTACGGCGGAATGGTAAAAAGCAAAAACGTGCTCAGCACGGCGATGCACAGTTTTTCTTCACTCGCCATCGTATCCGTCGTTTGGGTTTTGTACGGATATTCACTTGCTTTTGCTCCCGGCAATACATGGCTTGGCGGCATTGAATGGGCGGGGCTGAAGGGAGTCGGATTTGAACCCGGAAGCTACAGTGAGACGATCCCGCATTCATTGTTCATGATGTTCCAAATGACATTTGCCGTGCTGACGACGGCGATTATTTCCGGAGCATTTGCTGAACGCATGAGATTCAGCGCCTTTCTTGTATTTTCCTTTTTGTGGGCTTCACTCGTATATACGCCTGTTGCGCACTGGGTATGGGGCGGCGGCTGGATCGGCCAAATGGGCGCCCTTGATTTTGCGGGCGGAAATGTTGTTCACATCTCTTCCGGAGTCGCCGGGCTTGTGCTGGCGATTGTACTCGGGAAACGCAAGGACGGCACGGCGGCTTCTCCTCACAACTTAATTTACACGTTCTTGGGCGGGGCGCTCATTTGGTTCGGATGGTTCGGCTTCAATGTCGGCAGCGCCCTGACGCTTGACAGCATTGCGATGTTTGCTTTCATTAATACAAACACCGCAGCTGCAGCCGGAATTATCGGGTGGATTGTAATCGAATGGATGCTGAACAAAAAGCCGACCATGCTCGGCGCTGTATCAGGCGCTATCGCCGGGCTTGTCGCCATTACACCGGCCGCCGGGTTCGTTACGCCATTTTCTTCCATTGCGATCGGCTTCATCGGCGGGCTTGTCTGTTTTTGGGGCGTTTATTGGCTCAAAAAGACGTTCGGATATGACGACGCGCTTGACGCTTTCGGCCTGCATGGGATCGGCGGCACATGGGGCGGCATCGCGACCGGTTTATTCGCAACCGTCTCCGTCAATGAAGGCGGGGCAAACGGGCTGTTTTACGGCGATCCGGGACTGCTTTGGAAACAGATTGCAGCCATTGCGCAACCTATGTATTTGTATTTATTGTCACTTTCGTTATCATTAAAATTGTAGGTCTGTTCATTCCCCTCCGCGCCAGTGAAGAAGAAGAGTCACTTGGGCTTGATTTAACGATGCACGGGGAAAAAGCATATCAGGACTTATAAAGTGAGGAGTGACTTAGATGAGCGGTCAAATGTTCAAAGTAGAAATCGTTACGCGTCCGGCTAAGTTTGAAACATTGAAACAGGAACTCGGTAAAATCGGAGTCACATCGCTGACCTTCTCCAACGTACACGGCTGCGGCCTTCAAAAAGCCCACACCGAACTGTACCGCGGAGTCAAAATTGAGAGCAATGTGTATGAACGGCTGAAAGTGGAAATCGTTGTCAGCAAAGTCCCCGTTGATCAAGTGGTCGAAACGGCGAAAAAAGTGCTGAAAACGGGGGAGCCGGGTGACGGCAAAATATTCGTCTACGAAATCGGAAACACGATTAATATCCGCACCGGAGAAGAAGGACCCAAAGCTTTATAAACATACAGAACGCCCGGGGACAGCATGTCCCGGGCGTTTTTTTCAATCTTCATCAAAAAGAAGAAACCTTTTTTTCATGCGGGACAGGCCGCTTATGACGTGCGGTTTGTTTATTCGCATATGTACTGATATTGACCAGTATGCCGCACAAAAACAGCGTCATGATCAATGAAGAACCGCCGTAGCTGATAAACGGAAGCGGCACACCCGTGACTGGCAGAAGTCCGCTCATCGCTCCCAAATTCAATACAACCTGAAACATTAATTGAAACGTAATTCCGACGGCGAGAAGCTTCCCGAACGGGTCATCAGCACGCACGGCTGTTTTTACGCCGAGAAGCATTAACGCAAAATATAATCCCAACACGATCAGAACACCGAATATCCCCAGTTCTTCGCTGATCACGGCCATAATGAAATCAGTATGCGCCTCAGGCAGATAATTCATTTTTTCAACACTGTTCCCAAGCCCTCTTCCGAAAAATCCGCCTCCGGAAATAGCAAAATAGGATTGAATCAGCTGATAGCCGTCCCCGTTCGCATCACCAAACGGATTGGTAAAGGAAACGAGACGCTTCACACGATAAGAAGCGGAAAATGCGAGATAAACGACCCCTGACACCGCCGTTGCGCCGAGCACGAACAAATGGCGTTTTTTCAAGCCGGCACATAATAAAATCGAACCGCACGCCGCCAGGATTAAGGAAGCCGTCCCTAAATCAGGCTCCGCCAATGTCAAGATAAAAGCGGTCCCCAAAATCACTAAAGGCGGCAGAACCCCTTTCACAAATTGATGAATGTACGGCTGCTTTTTCGTATAAATCGAAGCGAAATACAAAATCATCGCGATCTTCGCCAATTCAGACGGCTGTACGACAAGCGGCCCCGCTCCCAGCCATCTGCGGGAAAAATTCCGCTCCAGCCCGATTCCCGGTATCAACACGAGCAGCAGCAATAACAGCGATCCAACCACAAACAGCGGTACAAGCCGCGCATACCGCTTATACGGCAGACAGGCGGCAAATAAAAATAAGCATATTCCGATCAGTAAAGAGGTTCTTTGTTTATGGAAGAAATAGGATGGATCTCCGTACCGCTGAGATCCCATCACATCACTGGCGCTGTACACCATTAACAAGCCGAATCCGCAAAGCAGCATGATGACAAACACAAGCGGCAGATCGGCGTTTTTTAAACGTTTCAGCAACGGACAAAACTCCTTCGGCTATTCTTTTCCCTCATACTTGACGCACAGCAATACAGTCACGTTTCAATCTGTTTACTTTTTTATGATTATTTTTAATACCAATTGTGTCTCATAGAAAAAAGCATTACACTGTTCATATAAAATAAAGATAAAAGGTGATATTTGTGAATTACGAACTATTTAAAGCGATCAATGGTTTGTCGCACCATAGCGCCATTCTCGACTCTATCATGGTATTTATAACGGAATACTCCATTTACGCCTATGCCCTTTTCCTGCTTGCCATGTGGCTGTTCGGAAGCACAAAAGGCAGACAAAACGCCCTGTATGCGGGCTTCACGGGTATTGCGGCGCTTATCGTCAACTATCTCATCACAAAAGTCTATGTCGAGCCGCGCCCCTTTGTCGAGCATACGGTTCATACGCTGATCCCTCATGCCGCGGATGCTTCTTTTCCGAGTGACCATACGACAGGCGCTTTAGCGATTTCAATTGCGATTCTGTTCCGCAACAAGAAACTAGGCTGGCCGCTGGTGATTTTCGGCCTGTTGACAGGCTTCTCAAGAATCTGGGTCGGCCACCATTATCCGATTGATGTGCTCGGAAGTATTATTGTCGCCCTCGTTGTCGGATTCCTGCTGTTCAGATTTTCAAATGTGCTTCGTCCGATTGTCGATCTGATCGTGCGAATCTACGAAAGTATCGTTCATAAAAACAAATCGACAAACCATAATCTATAAAAAAAAGCCGGCGTCTGTCACAGACTGCCGGTTTTTGTATGTTTGGCCGTAAGCTTTTTTCTTTGTAAAGCACAGAATGCGGCAGTGCCGAGACCGTCAATCATCACATCGCGGAGGCATCCGTTTCTTCCGAAAAAGAGCTGGACGATTTCTGTCAAAAACGCGGCGGCCAATGCATACAGCACCGCCTTCTTCATGCTCCTGCGCTCTCTGAAAAACAAATAGGTGAGCACAAAAAACGAAAACGCGTGCCCGAGCTTTTGAATCGCCGCTTCCGGTATGGCCAGCTCCGCCAAATCGAACACAAAGAAACCGGAAACATCCGGATGGGGCGTGAAACGGAAGGCCACCGTCTGCGTCACAATCATATCGTGAAAGCTTTCAGTCAAAGCAGAAATGAAAACAAAGACGAGCCATCCCGCCGCCAGACATTTATTCATTCAGCATCTCCTCGTTTTCTACCAGTATAAAGGCACATGCGGTAAAATGAAAAGCGCCTATCAGAGCTGATAGGCGCTTAAGGATCACAGTTACTTGCCTGAATCTTTCATTGAACCGTCATCTTTACCATCTGTCTTGTCTTTTGTGCCGTCTTCTTTACCGCCGGGTTTTTCCTCGGTTTCTTGTTTAGGCGTCACATCTTTTTTCTCGGAAGACTGCTGAATGGCCCCTTCCGTTTCTTCTGTCACAGCGTTTTTCTCTTCAGCCGCCGCTTTTTCAATAGATGTTACCGGTTTGTCCATAAAGTTCAGCGGGTTCATCGCTACACCGTCTTTGCGGATTTCAAAGTGAACGTGATTTCCGCTTTCTTCACTGTAAAGGTTTTTTCCTGATTTTCCGATGACTTGGTTCTGCTTTACTTTGTCGCCCTGGTCTACGCTGACTTCAGATAAAGACTGATAAACAGTAGACAGGCCGTCAGAGTGTTCAATTTCGACCACATAGCCCAGCACCGGATCTTTAGCAGCTTTAACAACCGTACCGCTCAGAGAAGCAGAAACATCAAATGATTTTCCGTCTTTCTCAGCTAAGTCAATTCCTTTACTTAGGCTGTACGTGTTATTATAGTTAACAAGTGCTGCTTCTTTCTCTTTTTTTGCGGCATTCGTTTCGTAAAACTTTTTCACAACAGAAACATTTTCAGAATGAGCAGCCGGCATTGCGACGTTTTCCATTGACTTTCCTACTTCGACGGCATCGTCTTTGCCGTTGTCATACGCGGAGTTTCCTCCGTTATTCGTCAGATTGTCCTTCACATCATTTGAAACGGATTGATACCAAAGGACAGCTGTTAAAATGACGGCCGCACTGACTAAGTAGATTGCAGGGAATATCCAGCGTTTGCGAAAGAACCGCTGAAGTTTTTTGACTTGAGAAGTTTTCTTTTCTTCCTCTCTCATTTGTTCATCACCTCAGCAACATTCTGAACACTTTTCTGAAAATATATACACATCTATAAAAAACTTTTTGGAAGTAGTATGTGCAGATTGCTCTTAATTATGTAATAAAATGTGAAGGGAGATCCCGGAATATGAATTTAACCCTGCGCAAAGCCGTTTCGGAAGATTTAGATGCGGTTGTGGCCATATACAACTCGACGATTGCCTCACGAATGGTAACGGCTGATACGGAAGAAGTGACGCCCGAAGACCGGATGGATTGGTTTTTGCGGCACACGGACCGGCGCCCGCTGATGGTCGCGGAAGATGAGAACGGCAAAGTGGCGGCCTGGATCAGCTTTGAAACGTTTTACGGCCGTCCGGCCTATGACAAAACAGCGGAGATCAGCATCTATCTGCATCAGGATTGCCGGGGCAAAGGAGCGGGAAGCTTTTTGCTGAAAGAAGCCCTGGCGATCGCTCCGAAAATCGGCATCCGGAATCTGATGGCTTTTATCTTCGGACATAATGTGCCGAGCATTAAGCTGTTTGAAAAATTCGGCTTTACTGAATGGGGCGTATTCCCGGGTATCGCCGAAATGGACGGAAAACGATATGACTTGAACATTTTAGGGAGAGAACTGTCATGATCAGCATCGATAAAGAAAAAGACGAAAATCAGCCGCTCAATAAAAAAGCCCGTTCCCTTGCCGACATTGCCAAATGGGGAAAAATCACCGCCGTGTTTCTTATCATTACGGGCTCTCTGTCCGCTCTGTCAGCCATAGTGACGCTGCTCGGAGCTATTCCGGGGGTTTTGCTCATCATTTCCGGCGTCATGCTGATGCGCTCGGCAAAAGCGGCTGCCGCCCTTCAGGAAGGCCTGGAAGAAAACGCGGAAGAAAATATGCTCGAACATTACGCATCCTTTATCAAAATGCAGTTTTTTTACGCTGTATCCAGTGTGGCATTGGGCATTATCGCTTTTATTTTAGTCGCCATCTTCGCTGTCATCGGAATTATGGCTTATCACAGCACCGATACGTATGACACGCCTGATTCATATTACTATGAGAACGACCCGGTGTTTGAATGACAAAAAGAGCTGATCACGTGTCAGCTCTTTTTTAATACAGCATTTCTTTTTTCCGGTCTTCTTCCGTTAAAAATTCAATAAAACTCTTCATCGCAGACGGCTCCTCCGCAATCAATCGGGTATAGGCGCTTTTCCGTTCCTCGGACAGAATATTGCTTTTTCTGATTCTGTTGAGCATATACAGACGGATCGTTTTTTGCACCTGTTTCCGCTGATAGCCGGCTTCTTTAAAAAACGCAAGACCCAAGGCCGCAAGGAGCGCAAAAATGCCGGCCGATACGAAAGCTCCTCTCCCGGAAGGAGCCTGAATCAAAAGCGATGCCAGATGAAACAGAGAAAAAGCGGCGAGCGGGAAAGCAAGAAAACGGTAAATGATGCTTTTTTTCATCAGCGGTGTGATGGCGATTTGGATTTTCTGAATTTCTTTTTTTATGAATCCCGGCAATTGTTCCGCATGTTCCAGCTTCATACCCTCTCCCCTTTGCTGTCATTTTTGTCTTCTTTTTCATATATGCTTATTTTACCGCACCCGGAACTTTCTTTGAAAGAAAACTGCATCCATCTTTGATTCCGGCTCTTTATTCTTTCAAAATGTCAATGTTATAATTTGAAATGGGAATCAGATTGCTGCACTTGTCGGAATACTAATGGGCACAGTCTTGATAAATATGATATAGCGGGGTTGCAAAGTGAGCATTTCATTTATTTTATTCGGATTTTTTTTCATTTTAAATATACTTCTGGCCATCATCATGATTTTCAAAGAAAGACGCGATGCCAGCGCTTCATGGGCTTGGCTTTTGGTTCTTTTTTTTATTCCCATTTTAGGGTTTATTTTATACCTCTTATTCGGCCATAACCTGAGACGCAAGCACCTGTTTCAATGGGAAGACCGTAAAAAGATCGGGATTGAAAAGCTGCTGAAGTCTCAGCTGAAAGACCTGAAATCGAGGCAATTCCAATTTAACAACAGGGCGACTGTGGATAATAAAGACCTCATCTATATGCTTGTCATGAACAACCACGCTGTCTTTACAGAGGATAATTCAGTTGAGATTTTAACGGACGGGCGCGATAAGTTCAAACGCTTAATGAAAGACATTTCCAATGCAAAAGATCACATTCACCTTCAATATTATATTTATAAAGGTGATGAACTGGGAAAAAAATTGCGTGATGCCTTAGTGAAAAAAGCACAGGAAGGTGTAAAGGTCAGAGTGTTATATGATGAACTCGGTTCGAGAACGCTCAGAAAAAAATTCTTCAAACCGCTGCGGGACGCCGGCGGCCATGTGGAGGTCTTTTTTCCTTCCAGGCTCCGTCCGATTAATTTGCGGCTCAATTATCGGAATCACCGCAAGCTCGTGATTATTGACGGCGAAACCGGATATGTCGGCGGCTTTAACGTCGGAGACGAATATCTCGGCCTGAACCCGAAATTCGGCTACTGGCGCGATACGCACCTCAGGCTTCAGGGTACGGCGGTTCACGCCATTCAGACAAGGTTTATCCTCGACTGGAACCAAGCCTCCCATCACCATACGCTCACATACGTCCCGAATCATTTTCCGGAATGCGAGCCGAAGGGGAATGTGGGGATGCAGATTGTCACGAGCGGACCGGATTCAGAGTGGGAACAAATTAAAAACGGTTATATCAAAATGATCTCAACGGCCAAACGGTCGATCCTGATTCAGACGCCTTACTTTATTCCTGACTCAAGTCTTTTAGACGCTCTCAGGATCGCTTGCCTGTCAGGCATCGACGTAAAAATCATGATCCCGAACAAACCGGATCACGCTTTCGTTTACTGGGCGACTTTATCTTACATCGGAGATCTTTTGAAAGCCGGGGCCTCGGTCTATATTTACGATAACGGCTTTATTCATGCAAAAACGATTGTCGTCGATGATGAGACGGCTTCAGTCGGTACGGCGAATATCGACGTCAGAAGCTTCAGGCTTAATTTTGAAGTCAACGCCTTTATTTATGACGTCACCATCGCGAAAAAGCTCATTTCCTCATTTAAAGAAGATCTGCTCGTCTCCAGAAAATATACGTATGAAGAATACCAGGAGCGTTCACTGCGGATCCGCATCAAAGAATCGATTTCAAGGCTTCTGTCGCCGATTTTATAAACTTTAATTAGCTTTCTTTCTCCTTTAAATAGATGTGTATAATCATTACACTTGTGATTATACACTCATTTAAAGGTTTTTTATTAGAATAAACAACCAAATTACCATGATTATTCACACATATTATTTCACAAATTAAAATCACACCGTTTATAGAATTAGAATAAACATTGATTAATTTATAATTTATAGTAAAATATTTCATAAAAGGAGGAAAGTCTCATGAAAAAAATTTCAATGTTATTTTCGGTTATTGCTCTTTCACTAGGCCTTCTGAGTATTCCAGTTGGCAAGGCTCAAGCAGCTACAGGCCCATGGACTGAAGTTGGAAAAAAAGGCTGTAAAGTTAGAGTTTGGGTTGACGCCTATACATATTCTAAAAAAGCATCTACAATTGATTGGTATGGAGAAACTAACGGTAAATGTGGAACATTAAATTATACTGCTTACCTTAGAGTCTCAGAGGGTGCTTCACAATATCAATTAAAAGGCTCATTCTCAAAAAGAACTCCTACAAAATCATTCTCTATCAATAAATTAAGGAAAGAACACTTTAGCAGAAAACGAGTTGCAGTTACACTTAATATAGGATCTTATGAAGTACAATCACACACTATAACTGTTAACTGGTAGCATCTTAAATACCCTTTTTGGAACTGTCTTTTTTCAGATTCTAACTAAAAGATATTTACCGCTGATAGAGTCAACCTTTTTTGCATCTTTCTCGGCTATTTTTCTTTAAAAAGTAGATAAATAACTAATATGATAGTAACAGCTTTTTCAGTTGGTTATTAAAGAAGTCCATCAGCGATTTCTATTTTGTTTAACAGCAACCTTTCAAAGACGGCCATTCAAGGTAGAAACGGACACATGGCTGGAAAAAACACATTTTATATTCAAAAGAATGGCCGAATAGTGTATAAATGAAAAGTGAGTATTTTTTTGTAAAGGAGTGCCAAGTTTTGAAACCTGAATCAGTGAATCGTTCGCTTATTTCTATTTCGAAATGGGGAAAAGCGACAGGTATTTTGTTTATTATTATGGGCGCATTTGCTGCGCTGTCCGGCGCGTTTTTCTTCTTAATCGGAGCCATTCCAGGCGTTCTGCAGATCATTGCCGGCATTTTTCTGATGCGCTCGGCAAAAGAAGCGGGACAGATGGCGGAGCAGTTCAATGAACTGACAGAGGAACATATGCTGGAGAATTACGCAAAGTTCGTGAAAATGCAGGGGATCTATCTCATTGTAACAATCGGCTTGTCCGTTCTCTGCATCGTTCTCTTCATTGTACTTATGACGCTCGGCATCGTGGACGGCGTATTTGATAACATTGATGCCAATACATATTAAAAAAGAAAATCCCGGCGCGTCCGCCCGGGATTTTTTTCTTATTCCGCTTCTCCGACAACGGTAAAGCGCTCGTTTTGGTGCTTTGGATTTTCCAATTCATCCAATACGGCAATGGCATAATCGGCGTAGCTGATATAGCTGTCGCCTGCATCATTGACGATGAGTGTGTCTTTGCCTTTTTTGTATGCTCCCGTGCGTTTTCCGTTCGGATCAAACATTGCCGCCGGACTCAGAAATGTCCAAGAAATAGACTCGGTGTTTTCAAGGTCTTGTAAATTTTTCGCCTGCTGAAGCGCTGTCTGCAGATATTCTTTCGGAAATTCCGGCGTTTCAGCCAGACGTGTTGTTTTTGCTTCATCAACAAAGAGGCTGCCTGCTCCGCCGACGACAAATAATGTTGTATCTTTTGCTTCCTTGAAAATGCTGATTAGTGCTTTTCCCGCTTCAACATGCAGATGCTCCTTGCCCGCCGGCGCACCGAAGGCGTTGACTACGGCATCAAATGGCTTTATATCCTCCGCCTTCAAATCAAAGATGTCTTTTTCCACAACCGTGACATCTTGATCTTTTACGTTTGATGCATTTCTGACGATTGCCGCCACCTCATGGCCGCGTTCCTTCGCTTCCTTCATAATAGCGCTTCCCGCTTTTCCGCTTGCTCCGATAATTCCGATTTTCATGTTCTTTTCCTCCTTATTTGTAACTATTATTGTTACAACTGTGGCGGCATGAAGCCATCTCTTTTTAACAAAAGAGATGATTCATTACATCATAAAGGGACTTGCTCGCCAATTCATTCTCCATTGCCCGCTGAACGCTTCCGAACGTCTCATCAAGCGCACGCTGAATATTTTTGCCGACCGGACAGTCCGGATTCGGATTGTCGTGAACCGCAAAAAGCTCTTCCTTATTCTGCACCGCCCTGTAAACCTCCAGGAGGGTAATCTCAGACGGATCTTTTTTCAGGCTGGCTCCCGGAACACCCGCCCGGGATGTCAGAATACCTGCTTTTTTCAGCTGGCTGATCGTTCTCCGCACTACGACGGGATTGGTGTTTACACTGCCTGCAATCATATCTGATGATGCCCGTTCATCCGTTGAGATCAGCGATAGAATGTGAATGGCCACAGCAAGACGGCTGTTAATCATGTTTTTCACCACCGTTGTAACCATAATAGTTACATTTCATTTGTTTGTCAACTATTAATATACACTAAATCACGCGGGAAGATGAAATCAAGTTGGCAACAGAGGTGTAAATAGGCCGGCGGGAAACCGGCCGGAGATGGATTAAAATAAGAAATAACGCTGTCCGAGCGGAACATAGCTGACGGGCTGGCATGCCAGCTCTTCTCCGTCGGCGAACACCTGATAGGTTTTCGGATCGACTTGTATATTCGGCATCGCATCATTCAGCTTCATGTCGAGCTTACTCAGCTTACGGATATTCCGTACGGGAGAAATCATTTTTTCAAGCCCGAGCTTTTCAGGTACGCCGTTTTCGATACCGGCCTGGGACATAAATGTAATAGAGGTATTGCGGTTCGCTTTACCGTATGAAGCGTACATCTGCCTCATAAACACAGGCTCAGGCGTCGGAATGGAAGCATTCGGGTCCCCCATTTGGGCGCGGGCAACCATGCCGCCTTTGAGCACAAGTTCAGGTTTGACGCCGAAGAAAACCGGGTCCCATAATACGAGGTCGGCGAGCTTTCCTTTTTCGACGGAACCGACTTCATGGCTCAGGCCGTGGGTGATGGCCGGATTGATCGTGTATTTGGCGATATAGCGTTTGGCGCGTACATTGTCATTGCCGTTTTCTCCTGAAAGAGCGCCTCGCTGCTTTTTCATTTTATCGGCAACCTGCCATGTCCGGATAATCACTTCTCCCACCCTGCCCATCGCCTGCGAGTCAGATGATGTCATGCTGATGGCGCCGATATCGTGCAGAATATCCTCCGCCGCAATGGTGGCCGCTCTGATGCGTGAATGACTGAACGCCACGTCTTCCGGAACTTTTGAATCTAAATGATGGCAGACCATCATCATATCAAGATGCTCGTCCATCGTGTTGACGGTATACGGAATCGTCGGCGTCGTAGAGGACGGCAGAATATTGGCGTAAGATGCGAGTTTCATAATATCCGGTGCATGGCCTCCGCCGGCTCCCTCTATGTGATATGTATGGATAACCCGGTCGCCGATCGCATCAAGCGTGTTTTCTAAAAAGCCCGCTTCATTAATCGTGTCTGTGTGAATCGCCACCTGAATATCCGCTTCATCCGCTACTTCCATGCAAGTTTTGATGGCGCTTGGCGTTGTTCCCCAATCTTCATGCAGCTTCAGGCCGATCGCGCCGGCTTCTGTCTGCTCAATGAGAGGCGCTTTATCAGAAGCATTCCCTTTCCCTAAAAACCCGACATTGATCGGAAATTGCTCAGCCGCCTCCAGCATTCTCGACATGTACCACGCGCCGGATGTACAGGTCGTCGCTTTACTTCCCGTCGCAGGGCCCGTTCCGCCGCCCAGAAGCGTGGTCACGCCTGAAGAAAGCGCGACTTCCATCTGCTGCGGGCAGATAAAGTGGATATGCGTATCAACGCCGCCGGCCGTTACGATTTTTCCTTCACCGGAAATGACTTCTGTTCCGGCGCCGATGATCATGTGCGGGTCGACCCCATCCATGATATCCGGGTTGCCGCTTTTCCCGACGCCGACAATCCGGCCGTCCTTCACTCCGATATCCGCCTTGACGATCCCGGTATAATCCAGGACGACGGCGTTTGTAATGACAAGATCAAGCGCCCCGTCTTTCCCTGTGATGCGGCCGTTCTGCCCCATACCGTCACGGATTGTTTTTCCTCCGCCGAAAATCATTTCTTCTCCGTAATTCGTGAAGTCTTTTTCGACCTCGATCCATAAATCCGTATCTCCGAGTCTGACTTTGTCTCCCGTTGTCGGTCCGAACAGTTCTGCGTATTGCTCGCGTGACATTTTCATCGGATCGCTTCCTCCATCCATCCGGCTTTTTTAAGATTTGACAGAGTCTTCTCTTTACCCCGCTCATCCATATACGTATCGGCCATTCCGTTCAGGCCTCTGACCGTTTTTCTTCCTCCGATTTCCACGAGCGTGACGGTTTTCTCTTCTCCCGGTTCAAAACGGACCGATGTGCCTGACGGAATGTCAAGACGCATGCCGATTGCTTTCTCCCGATTGAAGGACAGGGCGCCGTTGGCTTCCGCAAAATGAAAATGCGATCCTACCTGCACTGACCTTGTTCCGTTATTGGTGACTGACACCTCCAGCGTCTTTCGGCCTTCGTTAATGGTGATGGTCCCCTTTGCGACTTGAATGGCTCCCGGCTTCATGACTTCACCTCCGCTTTGATCGGCTGATGAACGGTGACAAGCTTGACCCCGTCCGGGAACGTCGCTTCCACCTGAATGCTGTCCAGCATTTCCGGAACGCCTTCCATAACGTCTTTTTCCGTTAAAACGGTGCGGCCGGATTCCATCAGCTCAGCAACGCTTTTTCCGTCTCTGGCGCCTTCCATCAGGTAACAGGTCAAATATGCGGCAGCTTCAGGATAATTCAGCAGAACGCCGCGCTCTTTCCGCTGTTTTGCGAGCTCTCCCGCTGTGAAAATAAGCAATTTTTCTTGTTCAACCGGTGTCAGTTTCATCGTATTCCCCCTTTTGATAGTCAAACGCAATCCACATGGTCATACCGAAACGATGCAGGCGGTTACCACCCCCTTCACCTCATGAAATGTTAAGTGATAAAAGTTATTCGACGGCGAACAGCCTGATTCCTTTTGCAGAAATTCCCGATTTGTTATTTTTTTCTTAAACAAACGTTTAACCAAATGTGAAGAAAGGTCACATTCTTTGTGAATATTATAAAGAAATTATCGTAAAATTTATAGAATATTTAAAAAGTTAGTGAATATTAACCAAACGAACTGGAAATTTTGTCATTTCTCATAACAAAAAGCCCAAAATGTTTTGGGCTTTTGCAGTGTTTCCATTTCAAATTAATCGTCACTGAGTTTATCTTTCGTTTTGCCGACACCCTTTTGCAGGCTGCCTTTCGCTTTGTCTTTTTTACCTTCCGCTTTTAAGTCGGTCTTGTCTGTCATGTCACCGGCTTTGTCTTTTGCTTCCCCTTTCATTTTGTTCATGCCGCCTTTTACTTTGTCTTTTAAACCGTTATCTTGACTCATGATCTCTTCAGCTCCTTTTGTTCTTGTGTACTTGTTTTCTTCCCTTTCAGCCCGAACACAAACATGTAAACTCTCAATTATTGATTTCACAGCGTTCTCCGTAGCGGATCACTTTGTAAACGGCCAATCCGTCTGACAGCTTATTCTCCCCATATTGGACCGGAAGAAGGGCAAAGAAAACATAATAAGTTGAAAAATAGACAAATTGGTAAAAAAATAAGTTTGGCTCAAAGACATCTTTTATGATCAGCAGATTTATTAAAAAAATAGAAGCGAGATTAAACAGACAGCCTCCGGAATAGACGAGCGCGCTCGTCAGACGGTTATCTATCCGCAATTCGCCGAACTTGCAGAAAGAATCTATAAAGTAGATACGCCTAACCTGAATCGGCCCTACTTTTACAAGACGTTTCCCCATTCCGATATCCAATGACGCCTTGCCTCCGAACAGCATCGCCATAAAACTGTGGCCTGACACATGGATGACAGACACCATCGGCAGAATGATGAGAAATGATACGAAAAACTTTATCATATCATTAAATCCGAACAACAAATCCCTCCTTTCCATCGTTCTTTTTTCCCTCTTTTGCGATTTTTCCGATTTTTTCTAAGATCAAACGTCATAATGTGCATAAAAAATAACCACCTGCCGATCAGATGGTTAAAGAAACTTATATATCGTATAAACATTGTTCTTTTTGAATGTTTTCTCTCATGCGAATCGCTTGTTCATAAAAATACGCCGCTTCTTTATATTGCTTATGGGCGCTTGTGTAAATGGCGGCCTCCAAGGCGAAATCTTCAATATACACATACAGCGATTTTTTATTCATATAATCAAACACTTCGTGGATTAAGTCCATATTGAGGGATTCCAGATAAAGCGCTTGTAAAAACTTATATTTCTCTAAACTGAATCGGTCGCCGCGTTCTTTCGCGATCATAACCCCTCTTTCATAATAGGCAAGGGCCGCTTCGTCATCATGCAGCCTGAAAAGGGTGTGTGTTAAGCTGAACAGCGCCTTCGGAAGCTGTTCAAGCTGGTGCTCCTCAAAAACGGGAACCGCTTTTCTAAAGTAACGGGCCGCTTCATCCAGATCGCGCTTTTCAGAATAACAATTCCCCAGATTGTAAAGCGAAGACCCAATCAGACGGGGCTGTCCTTCAAGCAAAGAAAGGCGGAGCGCTTCATCTAAATGCTCGAGCGCTTTGTCGTAGTTTTTGCAGTCGATATAGTTTCCTGAGATAACGAAATGGCATTGAATTCTCCGCACTCTGTAAAAATCGTGTTTTACATATGTATCCAGCGCCTGAATCCCGTGATTCATGGAAAAATGAGTCTGTTTCATGACATAAAAAACTTCAGACATCTTAAAATGGAATTCCGCCCTCTCTATATCATCCTCGACAAATGAAAGGAGTTTTTCCGCTTTCCTGTAAAAAGAAATAGCTGCAACATAGTTATTCTGATCGAATTCATACATCCCTCTGAACAAATGGAAATAATACTCAGACAGTCCCGATATGCTGTCCGTGCTTTCGATCGTCTTTTGCAGCTCGCTGTACTGAATTTGTGATTGTTCGGTAAAATCCGGCTTGACGTAATCAAGCATAATATGATGGCGGTAGCTGATCAGCTGATAATACAGCAGCAGCAGCTGGTCTTCCTCCATCCGTTGTATATCCTCATCAATTTCCTCTTTCAGCTTTATGGCATCAGCCGCTTGAAACGCTAAAATGTGCTTGTACCATTTGTTGATCTTGACTCCAACCTGAGATGACGGAATCTCGTATGCGGTCATGCCCCTTTCACAACCTTTTCTAATTTCTATTGGTTATATTTTAACATATTGTATGGCTTTGGAATTGAATAACTTGATCGTCCTGCATCAAAATTCCTATCATATATTTCGGCCGGCATCGGTATTTTTTGAACCGCTCAGCTTCTTTTGAATAAAAAAGCCTGCCCTTGTTCGGGCAAGCTTCATTATCCGCCTATATAAGACATTTCCACTTTCTTTTTCCCATCTGTTTTAGAAAGCGCGCGGTCAATTGAATACTGATCCGTGCGGTTTTTCCAGACAGAAGCGATGGACTCCGTCAATTCGTCATCGGTCAGGCCGCCGCGCACAAGCTTCCTCACATCGTAGCCTGCGGAAGCGAACAGGCACGTAAACAGCTCGCCCCTCGCCGACAGGCGCGCTCTGTTACAGGAGGCGCAGAATGCATCTGAGACGGAGGAAATCACGCCGATTTCGCCAGATCCGTCAAGATAGCGGAACCTGGAAGCGACCTCGCCTTTATAATTCGCTTCTATCGGCTCCGTCGGCATGTGCTGATTGATCAGATCAATGATCTCAGCCTTCGTGATCACGTCTTTTTTGTTCCATTGATTCGTATTGCCGACATCCATAAATTCAATAAACCGGAGAATATGACCCTTTTCTTTAAAATAGCGGGCCATCGGCAGGATGTCTTTTTCATTGACGCCTTTTTGGACAACCATATTGATTTTAACACCGAGTCCGGCCTCTTTTGCCGCCTCTATGCCCTCAAGCACCTTATTCACCGAGACGCCGCGGCCGTTAATAGCCTTAAACCGCTCATCTTCTAAAGAATCGAGACTGACAGTCACGCGGTGCAGCCCCGCCTGCTTCAGCTTTTCCGCATACACGGGAAGCAGTGAGCCGTTTGTCGTCATCGCAATATCTTTAAGCCCCGGGATGCGCGCAAGTTTTCTGATCAATTCAGGCATATCTTTTCTCATCAGCGGCTCCCCGCCCGTCAGCCTGATTTTTTCAACGCCGAAACGGCCGACAAACAGTTTCGCAAGCCGCTCAAGCTCCTCAAATGAGAGCAATTCTGTCTTTTGTAAAAATGGATAATCCGGTCCGAATAGTTCGGCTGGCATACAGTACGTGCATCTGAAGTTGCAGCGGTCGGTTACAGAGATACGGAGATCCCTGAGCGGCCTGTCCCTTTTGTCTGACACCCGGCGCGTTTCTGTATTCATAAGCCCAAGACCCCTTTCTATTGTTCAACCCGTTCAGGATGTGTGTATACATTAAATGACCCGTTTCTGACAAAGCCTATCGCCGTGATGTTCAGCTCTTCCGCCATTTGCAGCGCAAGCTCCGTCGGCGCCGATTTTGAAATGACAATCGACACGCCGATTTTTGCGGCTTTTAATAAAACCTCTGAGGAAATCCGGCCGCTGAAAACAATCAGCTTGTCACGGACGGGCATTCCGTTTTTCAAACAGCAGCCGTACAGCTTATCGAGCGCGTTGTGGCGCCCGATGTCCGTCCTCATGAAGAGCATCTTTTCCGTATCGCACAGCGCCGCATTATGGACGCCGCCCGTTTCCTGGAATGTGCCGCTTCCGCTTTGCATCTCCTTCATGAGGTGAAGACACGTCTCAGGAGTTATGGTAATGCGGCTCACGGCGGTTTTGGCCGTTTTTACATCCTGCTGAAAGTAAAAATGGCGGCCTTTCCCGCAGCATGAACCGATGACTCTCTTCGTATAGTCTTTTTGCTCGAGCACTTCGGGATTCGTCAGCTCCACATATGCAAATCCGAGACTTTCATCTATAGTAAAGCTTTTGATCTCTTTTTCAAAACGAATGACGCCTTCTGATGCGAGAAATCCGACTACGAGTTCCTCTAAATGATCAGGCGTGCAGACGAGCGTCACAAATTCCCGCCCGTTCACCATGACAGTCAATGGATACTCTGAAACCATCCGATCTGCCGTTTTTGTTAATACCCCTTTTTCATAGCGGTATATTTCTCTTACCGCTGTTGTTTTTTCATCCACTGTTTTCCCCTCCGCAGTATCCTTCTCTTTTATTCTTCCACAATCCCTGTATTTTGTCGAATTTGCGGTTTAAAAAAAGAGCCCTCTTCGGACTCTATGTTTCGTTGCGGTGATGTCTGCTCAACATGGTGAATAAAATAACGGCGGCGATAATGGCCAATATACTGACGAATATGAAGGCGGCAAGCTTCAGAAAAACTCCCAATAGAACAAAAACGACTGCCGCCAGCACTAATATAATGCCTGCTCCTTTTAACAACAGCGGTCATCTCCTTTTAGTCGTATCATTCCCGCGGTTCCGTTTTCTAAACAAAAAAGACGCCGCTCGGGCGTCCTTTTTTAACCTATTCTTTTGCTAAATCCTTTGCAGCGTCTTCCCAAGCCTGTTTGAACTCGGCCGCGCTGTCAGCTGAGACATATGTGCCGCCCCCTGCTTCCGCCGCTTTTTCAAGGCTTTCGCTTCCTTTCATGCCGAAGTTGAAACCGATGATATTGACGATCGTGTTGACGTTCGCTTTACGGAGCTTTTGAATTTCAGCCTGAGGATTACCGCCGCATGTTTCTTCACCGTCTGTAATCAGATATACGACGTTTTTCCCTTTAGCGCCGGCCCGCTCAAATTCTTCACGTGTATCAGAAAGCGCTTTTGCAATCGGTGTCCAGCCGGTCGGTTTAATCTGGCTGAGCGATTGCTCAAACGGAGTCACGGCGTACGGCTGAAGGCCGTATAACGTTTCTGTCGCATTACACGATACGGCTTTACCGGAGTTTTTATTATTGCCCTTATGACCGAATACCCGGAGCATCAGATTAGTGTCTTCAGGAAGAACTTTCGCAAAAGAGGTGACAGAATCTTTCGCGACATCTATTTTACGCTCTCCCCCTGTTTTTTGTATCATGCTACCGCTTGCATCAAACAGCACAGCGACGTTTGTTTCCTCGTGCTTTTTCTCAGCCGCAAAAACAGGTGATCCGAGTGAAAGCGTCAAAAGTCCGACAATCCCCGCAGTAAACATTTTTTTCATTTCCTTCATTCCTCTCCATTTGTTTTTCGCCGATGGGCCCCGGCTCTTCTCTATGCTAGATGAGGAATATGCAAAAAGATATAGGGCGGGATGCCTTTTGTGTGAGCGGCGGTACATCGTCAAAAATGAACAGAATTATGCGCTTCATCCTAGAAAGATTGGATAAAAGATGACAGATTTAATGCCTTTTTCGCCCTTTTTGTAATATAAGTCCGGAATCTGATTCCTTTACAGTTTTCTCTTCATTTCTTCTTGAAAATTTTGTTAATTCAAGCGTAAAAAAAAGGGCCGAAAAACGGCGCCTTTTCTTATTCCCCTAATGAACTCGCTTCTAATTTAAAGATACGGTTCATATCCTTTTGACTGTGAGCTTCGTAATATTTTCCTCCGCCCGCTCCGGCAATCGCGTGAAGCTGACCGTTGAAGCCTTCATTAAAGTCAAAGCCGATTACATTGACTTTAATATGCTGTTTGCGAAGCTCTTTCGCTGTCTTAATAGGATCTCCTCCGCATGTCTCCTCGCCGTCCGTTAACAGGTAAACGGATTTACTGCCGAGTTTGTGCACGCCGTTAAAGGAAGCCTTCGCATCCTCTAATGCCTTTGCAATCGGTGTCCAGCCAGTAGGCCCGATTCCGTTCAGAGAATTAAGGAAGCTTTGTTTGTCAAACCTTTGGAATCCGTATACACCGCGAATAGATTCACAAGACTGAACTTTTCCGGAGTTTTTATTATTGCCTTCAGAACCGAAAACCGTCATTCTGACCTGTGATTTAGATTTAATTTGATCCGCAAAACGGACAATTTCATCTTTTGCCATGTTGTATTTAGAAACACCGTCTATCCGTTTCGCCATACTGCCGCTCGCATCAAGCAAAATGGCGGTATTGTTTTTAGGTTTAAAGAAAGAATTCTCGTTTGCATTCTCAGCAGCAAAAGCAGGAGATGCAGCAGTCAGCAGCAAACCGAACATGAGTATGAGTGAAAATGTTTTTTTCATTGCTTTTCCCCTTTTCAATAGATTTCCGTTCAACGTCGAACACTATTTATCGTAAATGAGTTGAAAAGGGAAATAAATAGGACGGGGTTCCTCATTATTTTTGCGTACATTCACATAGAAGCGGCATTTTTATCAGTGATTTTCACCCGGTGCGCAGCCATCTATCCGCATTTGTCAGCCTTTAGCCTTTCGTTATATGAGTCCGTTGGTTCCTTAGCCGTTTATGGAATAGTTTTCCGAAAAAAAGACGCTGATGAGAGCGTCTACTTTTTCGCCATATATTTGCTTAAAAATGAATCTGCCTCGGAAATATCCACTCCCTGATAATAATGCTTGACGATGTCCGTCACGGATTTTCCCTGCTCCGCCATATAATTGGCACCGTACTGGCTCATGCCGACACCGTGACCGAATCCTTTCGTCGTAATGGTGATGCTGCCGCCGTTTCGTTTCCATTCGAAGTCGGCAGAACGGAGTCCGAGTTTTTCCCGAATGTCTCGTCCCTTCAGCTTCTTGCCGTTTATGACGGCCGTCGCCACTTGATGTCCCGGCGTTCTGGCCGTAATCTGCCCTACAGTGTCTTGTCCTGCGAGCTGCACACCGAGCTTCTGCTGAAACTCCGGCACACTGAAAGTCCGGGTGGCGAGATATTTTGGCGATTTTTTATCCCATGGGCTTTTCACGCTCTTTAAATAAGGAATGGCGCTTGTCCAATAGGCTTCCGCATTTTCCGTATACCCATTGCTTGTAGAGAAAAAAGATGCCTCAATCGGCTTGTTTTCATACGTTAAAATCTTTCCTTGCGTACCGGCCACCGCGTTTGTGATTTTCTTGAGGTTTTGCGCGTAATCAGAACCCCATTCTTTTTTCAGCTGGCTTTTGCTTTGATAGACTTGGAACATTTGCGTGTCATCCACCAGTGATCCTTTCGGGGCCTGGACGGCTGAGTTTGCAACCATCAGTCTGACGATGAATGTACGGGCAGCGAGCGCTTGGGCTTTTAAGGCCTCCGGTTTAAATTCTACGGGCATTTCGGAAGCCACGACACCGATCACGTACTCTTCAAGCGGGATGTTTTCTACAGAATGATTGGATGTCCGATAAACCGGAACGGATACAGGTGATTCTTTCAATGTTGGTTCTGCTCCTTTTGTTTCTCGTATGGTGTGTGCTGTTTTGTGTCCGGGCTCCCTGTTTACGGCTGCTCCTTTTTCGGCCTGAAACGGAAGGACGAGAATGGTGGGAACAAGAAGAATAAGTACACACAGCCCGGATAGTAGAAATACAATGGGTTTCATATATCAGCTGCCTCCTGCTTGGGATTCGACTCTACTTCATCTTATGGGCAGGGACAAGCTAATATGACTTCCTTTTGGACAGATTCTTTTATTCGATTATTTACGCGAAAAACGTATTCTTTTTTGGAATTCAGAGCATAATAATGATGATAAACCATATAAAAAAACAGTATGCCAGATTGACATACTGTTTTTGTAACCATTATGCGTTTAAGTCAGTAACGGCTTCTTTACTTTCTTGTTCAGCGGCCGTTTCATCGACAACACGCTCGATGTCAGCGCCGAGAGCCTCAAGTTTTTTATGGAAATCCACATAACCGCGATCCAAATGCTTCAGTTCCGTGACGCGTGTATGACCTTCAGCCACTAATCCCGCAAGAATCAGCGCCGCGCCCGCACGCAGGTCCGTAGCGGCAACTTCTGCGCCTTGCAGCTGTACAGGACCGTTAATGATCACAGAACGTCCTTCAATTTTAATGTCGCCATTCATCCGGCGGAATTCTTCAGCATGCATAAAACGGTTTTCAAACACAGTTTCAGTAATCATGCTTGTTCCGCTCGCACGGAGAAGCAGCGCCATCATTTGTGACTGCATGTCAGTCGGGAATCCTGGGTGAGGCATCGTTTTGATGTCGATCGGCTTCAGCTGTGCAGGACCGATGACACGAAGGCCTTCTCCTTCATCCGTAATTTTGACGCCCATTTCTTCCATCTTCGCAATTAAAGACGTAAGATGCTCAGGAACCGCACCTTTTACTAATACATTTCCTTCCGTGATAGCCGCGGCCACCATAAAAGTACCCGCTTCAATACGGTCAGGAATGATGTTGTGTCTTACGCCGCGAAGCTTCTCGACACCTTCAATTTTAATGGTGCCTGTGCCGGCTCCGCGGATTTTTCCGCCCATCGCATTGATATAGTTCGCTAAGTCAACGATTTCAGGCTCTTTTGCCACGTTTTCAAGCGTTGTTGTTCCTTCAGCTAATGCAGCTGCCATAATCAAGTTTTCTGTCGCACCCACACTTGGGAAATCTAAATAGATTTTTGCGCCCTGCAGACGGCCTTCCACTTCTGCTTCAATAAAGCCGTTGCCTACTTTGATTTTTGCACCCATTGCTTCAAAACCTTTTAAATGCTGGTCAATCGGTCTTGAGCCGATTGCGCAGCCGCCAGGAAGCGCTACTCTTGAATGACCCGTACGGGCTAACAGAGGGCCCATAACAAGCACTGACGCGCGCATTTTACGCACATATTCAAAAGGTGCTTCTGTTTCTAAAGCGTAAGAAGCGTTTACGGTAACTTCATTATTCTCAAAATGCACATCTGCTCCTAAATGACGCAACACTTCATTAATTGTATATACATCGGAGAGCGTAGGTACATCACATATTACGCTTTTTTCTTCACTTGCTAATAAAGATGCAGCGATAACAGGTAAAACGGCATTTTTTGCTCCTTCAACTTTCACTGTGCCGTTTAACTTCTGACCGCCGCGGACGATGATTTTTTCCAAGGTATTCCCCTCCGCGTCCCTATATTCTCTATATTAATATTCAGTTGTCACGATTGGTGTGCCAACCGTAACGGTATGTTTTTCGCCCATTCCCGCACTTCTAAGCGCAATTTGCACATTCATCTTATGTTTCGATGTCATGATGTAATCTGTCCACTTATATGTAAATGCAGAAACAGAAACGAAATGAGGCTCAACTACATGTTCAACTGGACTTGCTTCAAATTCTTTCATGAGCTGTTCTGCTTTTTTTTGCAAAACAATACTCATATTATCATTTAAATGACCCTTTAGACAAGTAAAAATAAATACTTTATTTTGAAATATGTCATGTGCCTGCCGTTCAAACTGTTCATATGTATCATTCCAGTTTTCCGGTTGCTCCGGGCTCATTTGCTCATATAATAAATACGAAGTTGGGTTCTGGTTTTTGAGGGTAGTGACGAGCTGCAGTTTAAAAGTTGTGTGATTTTTTTTGTCAGAATATGTGCCGACGGCCTTTACGATTTTATCTTCCTCGGCGGTTTCCCAATGATACTGCGGATTTTGCGCCTTCAGTTCTTTCA
Source organism: Bacillus sp. FSL K6-2819 (assembly GCF_038008305.1). Lineage (NCBI taxonomy): Bacteria > Bacillati > Bacillota > Bacilli > Caryophanales > Bacillaceae > Bacillus > Bacillus sp. FSL K6-2819. Next base: position 3,565,519 of record NZ_JBBOYV010000001.1, read on the forward strand.
CCTTGTCATCAAATTCACTCAGTGACAGGTTCAGATTTTCTTTCGCATGAAGCGTCCACTCATCAACAGTGACATCCTGCCGCTCCATTCCTTCGGCAATCTGGGCAAGCGGAGACAGCTCACTCGCATGAATGGAATGAAATACCGCAATTAAGGCGCTTAAAAAAACAAAAAACAAGATGATACGGCCTGCTCTTTTTTTCTTCATATCGATCTCTCCCCCTTACTCCCATTTTTGCCGGAGCCGGGGAAAGCGATACATGGAAAACTTCGTCAAAACTCGCCAAGCGGGTGAAGAAAAATTGGTTTCTCCCCCAGCGATTCCCTTCATTACAACTGACGAAACTTCTTAAAACAAGTATGGAAGCTGCTTCGAATAGGTAAGATAATCTAAAAAGAAGTTGGCGACTGCCGTTCCGATCGCAATGGTAAGAAGAATAATCAGCAGCCGTGCCTGCACTATTTTTCCTTTTCGGATCAGCGGATCAAAGTTGACGGCCTGAAGCGCCCACCATGTCACCGCAATGCATACCAAGTGAATCAGGATGCTGATTGCGGCCTGCTGCCCCAATACATTCACAAATTCCATCTCCTTTCATTTTTTCCGCCCCTCATATCCTCTCTTATTATATAAGAAGAAGAGAGAAAGATGATCATTTTTACAGCAGAATTTTTATCCAAAATTAGGGGCAATCCCCGCTTAAATGTCCGTTCTCCGGCATGGTATACTTTTTTGGAAAGGAGATGGGAATATGAATCATTCCTTTTTTCATCCGGAAAAGCAGTATGGGGAAACACTGCCCGTATTTGACCATGAGTGGGAAGCGATTGCATTCTACTATGATTATAGACAGTCTCAAACAGAGGAACTGAAAGAATTATGTCAGTTTTTCAACATTTCTCTTGATTATTCACACGGCAGCCTGCAGGAATTGGAAACCCTTTACTTCCGCAGCATTAAAGAGCTGCTGCTGGCGGATTGGAACCTGCCGATTGACGAATTTGAGAAAATGCTCAGCGTGTATGTCATCGATTGCGCCATCAGACACCATGACGATGCCGAATGGATCGTCAAACCTTATCCGTACACGGACGGCGCCTATACGACAGGTGTGCGAAGAGGAAACAAAACGTGGCACACCGACAACTGCTGTGAGCATTTATATCTGCAAAAAGAAGAGGATCATCCGCTTATCGGCGTCTATGAATCTCTTATGCGTTAATATAGAAAAAGAATCCTTCTCAGATAGCCGAGAAGGATTCTTTTTTAGTTTCCTGCAACATCCAATCTGTTTACAGCCCGCTGTAACGCAAGCTCAGCCCGACGAATGTCAGTATCATCTGATCGTTTGTTTAAACGGTCTTCCGCCCGCTTTTTCGCAGCAAGGGCGCGCTCTTTATCAATGCTGTCCGCTGTTTCAGCGGCTTGTGCAAGGATAGTGACCTGATCAGGACGGACTTCTAAAAATCCGCCGCTGACAGCCGCCAAATCGGTCTGTCCGTCTTTTTTAAGGCGGACAGCGCCGATTTTAAGCGGAGCCACGGTCGGAATATGGCCCGGCAAGATACCGAGATCACCGCTCTCGGCTCTTACACTCACCATTTCAATATCAGCATCATATACTGGGCCGTCGGGAGTAACGATATTGACTTTAACGGTCTTCATGCTTTTACCCTCCTAGGACCAGATTAAACTTCTACACCCATCTCTTTTGCATTCTCAATAACTTCTTCAATGCGTCCCACAAGACGGAATGCATCTTCCGGAAGATGGTCATATTTACCGGAAAGGATTTCTTTAAAGCCTCTTACCGTTTCTTTAACAGGCACGTAAGAACCCTTTTGTCCCGTAAACTGCTCAGCTACGTGGAAGTTTTGAGAAAGGAAGAACTGGATACGGCGTGCGCGGTGAACGACAAGCTTATCTTCTTCGCCCAATTCGTCCATACCGAGAATCGCAATAATATCCTGAAGTTCTTTGTAACGCTGAAGCGTTGACTGGACTTCACGCGCCACCGCATAATGCTCTTCTCCGACAATTTCCGGAGCAAGCGCGCGGGAAGTGGAAGCCAGCGGATCAACCGCAGGGTAGATACCCATTTCAGTTAATTTACGCTCAAGGTTAGTCGTTGCATCCAAGTGAGCGAATGTTGTCGCCGGAGCCGGGTCAGTGTAGTCATCGGCAGGCACGTAGATTGCCTGGATAGATGTAACTGAACCAACGTTTGTAGACGTAATACGCTCTTGAAGCTGACCCATTTCTGTCGCAAGCGTCGGCTGATAACCAACCGCAGAAGGCATACGGCCGAGAAGCGCGGAAACCTCTGAACCCGCTTGTGTGAAACGGAAAATGTTATCGATAAAGAACAGTACGTCCTGTCCTTGTTTATCACGGAAATGCTCAGCCATTGTAAGACCCGTCAGTGCTACACGCATACGTGCGCCCGGCGGCTCGTTCATTTGTCCGAAGACCATGGCTGTTTTCTTGATAACGCCTGAATCGCTCATTTCGTAGAAAAGGTCGTTCCCTTCACGAGTACGCTCTCCTACACCGGCGAATACGGAAATACCGCCGTGCTCTTGCGCGATGTTGTTGATTAATTCCTGGATTAATACGGTTTTACCTACGCCGGCACCGCCGAACAATCCGATTTTACCGCCCTTGATGTAAGGAGCAAGCAGGTCAACAACTTTAATTCCCGTTTCAAGTATTTCAACCTCAGTTGAAAGCTGATCGAATGAAGGAGCTGATCTGTGGATCGGGTCCTTTTGAGCATCCGCAGGCAGCGGTTCATTTAAATCAATTTTATCTCCCAGTACGTTAAATACGCGGCCGAGAGTAACATCACCGACAGGAACGGAAATCGGAGCACCTGTATCAACGGCTTCCATTCCGCGCTGAATTCCGTCCGTAGATGCCATGGCAATTGTACGGACTGTATCATCGCCTAAATGAAGAGCAACCTCTAGCGTTAGATCGATGCTTACTTCATTTTCGCCTGAAGCTGGCTGTGAAACTTTAATCGCATTATAAATCGCAGGCAAGTGGCCGTCCTCGAAACGTACGTCGACAACCGGTCCAAGCACCTGACTTACGCGTCCTTTCTTCATCGCTATCCCTCCTGACAAAATCTTTCTATTCTAAAGCGGCTGCACCGCCGACAATTTCGGTAATTTCTTGTGTAATCGCCGCTTGACGCGCGCGGTTATATGAAAGCGAAAGTGAATCAATGAGTTCTTTCGCATTATCAGTCGCATTTTTCATTGCTGTCATTCTCGCAGCGTGTTCACTTGCTTTACTGTCAAGAAGCGCACCGTAAATTAAGCTTTCCGCATATTGAGGAAGCAGCACTTCGAGCACCTCTTCTTCATCCGGTTCGAACTCGTAAGAAGCCGTGCGCTTCCCGCCGCTCGTTCCGAAATCCGTTAAAGGCAGCACTTTTTTCTCCGTCACTTCCTGTGAAATCGCACTGACGAAATGGTTATACACCAAATGCAATTCATCAAAAGCGCCGTCGATAAACATTTGAACCGTCTGACGGGTCAAATCTTTAATCTGAGCAAAAGTGACCTCGTCGCCAAGCCCCACTAACTCAGACAAAATCGGCATTTCCCGTTTTTTGAAGAAATCGCGGCCGACTCTGCCGATTGCAATCACCGTGTATTCATCTTTAGACTGATGGCGTTCTTGAATGGTGCGGTAAGCGTTTCGCAGAACCGAACTGTTAAACGCACCCGCAAGCCCGCGGTCAGACGTAATGACGAGATACGCCGTCTTTTTCACTTCTCTTGAGACAAGCATCGGGTGTTTCGCGTTTTTCGCGCCTTTTCCGACGTTAAACACAACCTCCTGGATCTTATCCATATACGGAGCAAATGACTTCGCGTTGGTTTCCGCACGGTTCAGCTTCGCAGCGGATACCATCTGCATGGCTTTTGTGATCTGGCTTGTTTTTTTCGTTGACGTGATCCTTGACTTAATATCGCGTAATGAGGCCAAAGATTTCACCACCTTTATTCTTCATTTGCGTAAAAAGAGAGAAAAAGAGAACCTTTTTCTCTCATCTTCTAAGGGTTAGTTGCTTGGTGCAAATGTGCGTTTGAAGCCTTCGATTGCAGCTTTGAAGTCTTCATCAGCAGGAAGGTTTCCTGTTTTCGCAATGCCGTCAAGCAGATCTTTATGGTTTTGATCAAGGTACATGTAGTACTCTTCTTCAAAACGTCTGATATCCGCAACCGGAATATCATCAAGATATCCTTTTGTCAGCGCATAAAGAATGGCTACCTGTTTTTCAACCGGAAGCGGCTTATTCAAGTCTTGCTTCAGCACTTCAACTGTACGCGCACCGCGGTTCAGTTTCGCCTGAGTCGCCTGGTCAAGATCAGATCCGAATTGGGCGAATGCTTCAAGTTCACGGTATGAAGCAAGGTCAAGACGCAATGTTCCCGCTACCTTTTTCATCGCTTTGATTTGGGCTGATCCGCCGACACGGGATACGGATAATCCGGCATTGATCGCAGGACGTACGCCTGAGAAGAATAGGTCGGATTGAAGGAAAATCTGTCCGTCAGTAATGGAAATGACGTTTGTCGGGATATAAGCGGAGATATCTCCGGCTTGTGTTTCGACGAACGGCAGCGCCGTAATTGATCCTGCGCCTTTTGCGTCACTCAGCTTGGCTGCGCGCTCAAGCAGACGGGAGTGAAGATAGAATACATCCCCTGGGAATGCTTCACGGCCCGGAGGACGGCGAAGAAGCAATGACAGCTCACGGTAAGCGGCCGCTTGTTTGGATAAATCATCATATACGACGAGAACGTGCTTGCCGTTGTACATGAATTCTTCACCCATTGTCACCCCTGCATACGGTGCAAGGTAAAGAAGCGGAGCCGGCTGTGAAGCGGACGCCGTCACGACAATCGTGTAATCAAGCGCGCCGTGCTTACGAAGTGTTTCCACTACGCCGCGTACTGTAGATTCTTTTTGACCGATCGCTACGTACACACAGATCATGTCTTGGTCTTTTTGGTTTAAGATTGTATCAATCGCAACAGATGTTTTACCTGTCTGGCGGTCCCCGATAATCAGCTCACGCTGTCCGCGGCCGATCGGAATTAACGCGTCGATCGCTTTAATACCCGTTTGCAGCGGCTCATGTACCGATTTACGGTCCATTACGCCTGGAGCCTGGCTTTCAATCGGACGGGTTTTGCTTGTCAGGATCGGACCCAGTCCGTCTACCGGCTGTCCGAGCGGGTTGACGATACGTCCGATTAATTCTTCGCCTACAGGCACTTCCATGATGCGGCCCGTTCTTTTGACCTCATCGCCTTCACGGATATCTCTGTAAGGTCCTAAGATAACGATACCTACATTGGATTCTTCAAGGTTTTGAGCCATACCCAAAACGCCGTTTGAAAACTCAACAAGTTCACCGGCCATACAATTGTCAAGGCCGTGCACACGCGCAATACCGTCTCCGACTTGGATGACTGTACCTACGTCATGAACTTCAATTTCAGATTGGTAATTTTGAATTTGCTGCTTTATCAGCGTGCTAATCTCTTCAGCTTTGATGCTCACTTAGGTTTCACCCCTTCTATCGATTTCCTCCGGCAAGTTGACGTTCCATGCGCTCAAGCTTTCCGCTCACGCTTCCGTCATAAATCCGGTTTCCAATGCGGACTTTAATGCCGCCTATTAAATCCGTCTGCACTTCATTTCTGATTCTGAGCGAAGCGATTCCGGCTTTTTTTGCAAATACTTGAGATAATGATAACATTTCCGCCTCTGACAGCGGTTTTACTGAATAAACAACCGCATCCTCTGTCTGACGGGCCTGGTTTGCAAGTTTAATAAACTCGTCTGTGAGATCAGGCACAATCGAAGACCGGCGGCGGTCAATCAGAAGAAAAATCGTATGCAGCACAGACTCAGACAGTGCGCCGAATGATTGCTGAATCAGCTCTTTTTTCTTAGCAGCCGATACCTTCGGATGGCTTAACACTTCCTGTAATCCGGCTTCGTTTCGGAAAACTTCTTTTAGTACGGTAAGCTCTTCTTCGATTTCATTGATTTGAGAAGTCTCAACGGCAATGTCGAAAAGCGCTGACGCGTATCGTTTAGAGACAGCAGATCCACTCATCGGCTTTCTCCTACCTCTTTAAGATAGTCCTGAATCAGTTTTTCCTGGGCTTGTTCATCAAGCTCTTTTTCAATCACTTTCGATGCGATTAAGACAGAAAGTGATGCGACTTGCTCGCGAAGTGCGGAAACCGCTTGTTCTTTTTCTTTGACAATTTCGGTTCTCGCCGCTTCTTTTAATCTTTCAGACTCGGCGCGCGCAGCCTGGATAATGTCTTCCTTCTGCTTTTCACCCAGCTTTTTCGCATTTTCAATGAGTGATTGTGATTCCTGTTTCGCTTCTTTTAAAAGAACGCGCTGCTCTTCAATCAGCTTCTGCGCTTCTTTATTTCTTTCTTCAGCGGACGTAATTTCGCCGGCGATATGATCTTCACGCTGTTTCATTATATTTAATAGCGGTCCAAGAGCGAATTTCTTGAGAAGCGCTAATAAAACTAACATAGCTAACAATTGGAATAGGATATCTCCGCCGTTAAACGAAAGTCCTAATTCAAGAGGTAATTGAGACATCTACTACGGCAACTCCCTTCTGCAGGTTTTCTCTGCTGATAAAAAGCCGTTTCAAGCCGGCCTGCTTATCAGACATAAAGCAATGGCGAAGGTTCTCTTAGAGTGATCTTCGCCATTTTTAGTTCATATAAGGCTTTTTTGCTTAGCCAAAGAACGCTAAGAACGCGATAACGACAGCGATAATTGGAAGGGCCTCAACTAATGCGATACCCATGAACATAAGAGTTCTAAGTTCTTTTCCTGCTTCCGGCTGACGGGCAATTCCCTCTACCGTACGTGAAACAATCAAACCGTTACCAATACCTGCACCAAGTGCACCTAAACCGATTGCAATCGCAGCTGCTATTAAATTCATGAAAAAGTTCCTCCTTTAAAATGTTATCCGAATGGATATATGATTTTAATGATCATGACTGATTTTGTGTGACATGTACACCATCGTCAGCATCGTAAAGATAAATGCCTGGATGGTACCGATGAACAAGCTGAATGCCTGCCATGCAAGCATCGGAATAATGGCTCCGACTGTGCCGACCAAACCGAGAAAGAAACTGTTTGAGTAGAAATTCGTCGCCAGATTTGCAAGAAGGCCCAGAAGAATTTCCCCGGCGAAAATGTTACCGTAAAGACGAAGTCCGAGTGTCAGCGTATTCGCAAACTCCTCAATGATCTTCATCGGGAACATAAGCGGAACCGGTCTGAGATAATCCTTAGAATATTCCTTCAAGCCTTTCATCTTCACGCCGTAATAGTGCGTCAATGACACTACCATAACGGCCAGAGTCAGGGTAATAGCCGGATCAGCCGTCGGTGATTTCCACCAAAGCTCGTGTCCGACCGTTACAGAAAACGGCAGCCCCAGCATATTTGATACAAATATGTACATCAGCAAGGTTACACCAAGCGCCAAGAAGTTAGCCCCTGTCTTTAAATCCATTGTACTGCCTATAATATTGCGGACAAAATCAACAATCCATTCCATGAAGTTCTGGGCTTTTCCCGGACGGATGGACAGCGTTCTCGTAGTAAGAATCGCAATCAGCAGCACAATCACACTTGCCACAGTAATCATCAGAATGTTTGTCAGATTAAAAGTAAGACCAAACAAATCAATAGTTCTGTAATCGTGATTCAATGGGTTTTCACCTCTCTTCCATTGATGAACGTTTGAGCTGAATAATGGAATCTATCATAATGACGGGATAAATTGTCATTAATCCAATAATCACACTTGCCACACTGACTTTGTCGGGATATTTAAAGGCGATAGCCATCGCAAGTATCGCATTGCACCAACGCGCTGCGCTCCCGAGTGATCGTATGGACTTTCCTTTCGCCACGGCCTTGTCAAAAGCATTCATTCTTCTGGTCAAGAGCCATAGATTAAACAAACTGAAAACAGTTCCCAAAAAGAGGCCTAAAAAAACAGTTTTATACGCCGTAAGACCATATCCCAGCAAATAGATTGCTAAGATCACAAATACATATCTCCGTTGTCTGCTGAATGTAAGATTGGGATCGTCCATCAACTATCTGTCTCCTGATGAAAATGTAATATAATTCCTGGATACGGCAATACATGCGGTTAACCCTTGCAGAAGGCCTTTTTTGTCCCGCAAAAAAACGGCCTGTTCGAAAAAACCACTCATCCTCCTGGTGCGGGATGCTGTTTCATTCGCTTAGATAAATCCTCATGTAACGGGTTTTTTTGGGAGGATTTAAAATGAGGATGGATACTAGAAATGAAAGGAATGAAAACCTTCTCATAATACCCTCGTTTAGCATACAATAGCCCCTAACATGTGTCAATCTGTTTAAAGTTAAAAAACTTTTTATACCGAAAGCATACACAGAATGTTCACAAATTCACCTATAACTGTATGAACTCTCCCCATTCAGCAAAAATCTGGATAAAAAAAAGAAAACCTCTGAATGAGGTTTTCTGATTTATTTTGTTCCGTACAGTCTGTCACCCGCGTCACCGAGACCCGGAACGATATAGCCTTTTTCATTCAGTTTTTCATCAAGGGCCGCGATATAAATATCAACGTCAGAATGATGTTTCTGCAGCTCTTCCACGCCTTCGGGGGCCGCTACAAGACACATAAAACGAATGTTTCTCGCGCCGCGCTTTTTCAGGCTGTTTATCGCTTCAACCGCAGAGCCTCCCGTTGCAAGCATCGGGTCCACGACAATAAATTCACGCTCTTCTACATCAGAAGGAAGCTTGACATAGTATTCCACCGGTTTTAAGGTTTCCGGATCACGGTATAATCCGACATGTCCCACTTTAGCCGCCGGGATTAATTTCAGCATGCCGTCCACCATTCCGAGACCCGCTCTCAGGATCGGCACAATACCGAGTTTTTTCCCTGAAATCACTTTGGATGTCGCTGTTTGAACAGGTGTTTTCACTTCCACTTCTTTAAGCGGAAGATCACGTGTAATTTCAAACGCCATCAGTGATGCAACTTCGTCCACAAGGTCTCTGAAATCCTTTGTGCCTGTATCTTCATTCCGAATATATGTCAGCTTATGCTGGATTAAAGGATGATCAAATACGTAAACCTTTCCCATACTGTGTTCAGCTCCTTTTTGTTGTCCGAGTGACTTTTTCACACTTCTATTGATTCTACAGAAAAAGACAAACAGTTTCAAGAAAATCATAAAAAAACCCGCCGGATCAGGGTTCCGGCGGGTTTCTTCCTTATTAATAGTCCAGTTCTTTATATAAAGGAAACTTCTCAGTCAAGGCAGACACACGCTGTCTCGCTTCTTCAAGTTTTGCTTCGTCTTCATGATTTTTCAGCGCGAGGCCGATGATGGCGCCGACTTCTTCAAGCGCGTCACCGTCAAATCCGCGGCTTGTCACAGCTGCCGTACCGAGACGGATTCCGCTTGTGACGAACGGTTTTTCCGGATCGTAAGGGATCGCGTTTTTATTAGATGTAATGCCGATTTCATCAAGAACATGTTCAGCGACTTTTCCGGTCAGACCGAGAGAACGGAGGTCAACAAGCACAAGGTGGTTATCCGTTCCGCCTGATACGAGCTGAATGCCTTCTTTGTTCAGAGATTCAGCAAGGCGCTTCGCGTTCGAGATGACGTTTTGCGCATATGTTTTGAAATCATCTTCAAGCACTTCCCCGAAAGAAACGGCTTTTGCCGCGATAACATGCATAAGCGGTCCGCCTTGGATGCCCGGGAAAATGGATTTATCAATTTTTTTGCCGAACTCTTCACGGCAAAGGATCATTCCTCCGCGCGGTCCGCGAAGTGTTTTGTGAGTCGTTGTCGTTACAAAGTCAGCGTAAGGAACCGGGTTCGGATGAAGGCCGGCCGCGACAAGACCCGCGATATGCGCCATGTCGACCATGAAGTAAGCGCCGACTTCATCAGCGATGTCACGGAATTTTTTAAAGTCGATCGTGCGGGGGTATGCGCTCGCTCCGGCAACGATCAGTTTCGGCTTATGCGCCAGCGCTTTTTCACGCACGTCTTCATAATCTATATATTGCGTGTCTTTATCGACACCGTATTCAACAAAGTTGTATTGAACGCCGCTGAAATTAACCGGGCTTCCGTGTGTTAAGTGGCCGCCGTGGGAGAGGTTCATGCCGAGCACCGTGTCGCCGTGCTCTAGAATCGTGAAGTAAACAGCCATGTTCGCCTGAGCGCCTGAGTGCGGCTGAACGTTTACATGCTCAGCTCCGAAAATCTCTTTCGCGCGGTCGCGGGCGATGTCCTCAACGACATCAACGTGCTCACAGCCCCCGTAGTAGCGTTTGCCGGGATAGCCTTCAGCGTATTTGTTTGTTAAAACAGAGCCTTGCGCTTCCATTACCGCTTCCGTCACGAAGTTTTCAGAAGCAATTAATTCGATCTTAGTCTGTTGACGCTTACGCTCATCTCTGATGGCGTTAAACACTTGTTTATCTTGTACAGGTAAATGTTTCATCAGCGAAATCCTCTCCTATCCGTTTCCTGTTCTTTATTTTTACCACCCTTATTGTACATGGTTTTTCAGGTGAATGTAACAGCTTATTTAAAAAAATCACAATATTTAATTAGAAAACACGAACGTTATATAGGAAAAGTATTTTCATCATTCGCATTCATAAACAGCGCGAATTCCGCCGATCAGCTTCGGCCTTGTCCGGGCCATCGTCACATGCGCTTCTCCGAGCTCACGGCTTGATACCCGGACAGGGACGGCGACGGGTTTTAAATGCATACCGATGAACGTATCTCCGATGTCAATTCCGGCGTCGGCCTGAATCGATTCAGCGAGCACGGGAGATTGCATCTGCCGGTATGCATAAGAAGCCATCGCTCCGCCCGCTTTGGAGACGGGGACGGCTGAAACAATGGGAAGCCTGAACCGCTCGGCCGTTTCCGCTTCAATGACAAGCGCCCTGTTTAAATGCTCGCAGCATTGAAAAGCAAGATGCACACCCGTTTTTTCCTTGAACCGGGCAAGTCCGCCGTAAATCAATTCAGCCCAGTCCCCGCTTCCGGCGGTGCCGATCCGGCTTCCGGCGGCCTCACTCGTACTGCATCCGATCACCAGCAGACTGCCGTCCGTCAGTCCGGCCTGCTCTTGAAACTCAGTCAGCATGTCCGTCCATTTTTGCTTCATCTCTTCCATTGTCCAGCACCTCTTACAGATTTTTTTCTTCGTAATCTGCGATTTTGCCGATCCGCCGTTCGTGGCGGCCGCCCGTAAATTCAGTCGTCAGCCAGATTTTTGCGATTTCGCGCGCCAGACCCGGGCCGATAACGCGTTCTCCCATCGCAAGAACATTCGTATCATTGTGTTCTCGCGTCGCTTTTGCGCTGAAAGTGTCATGCGCAAGCGCACAGCGTATTCCTTTTACCTTGTTAGCGGAAATGCTCATGCCGATGCCTGTGCCGCAAATTAAAATTCCCCTGTCAACTTCGCCGCTCACCACTTTTTCCGCTACCGGAAAAGCGTAGTCTGAATAATCGACCGAGCCGCCGCCGCATTCACAGCCCATATCAATGTATTCAATCTGCAATTCATCTAAAAGACTTTTTATTTCTTCGCGGATATGGACGCCGCCGTGATCTGACGCAATAGCTACTTTCATTCAATTTACCTCCTAGGTGTGGCTGGGCGAAGACAGCCCAGTGTGCTTGTCCTTTTTTTACGAAATCCGTTGATTTCATTCTACTCTTTCACATTCGTTTTGCAAATGACCTGTTTGCAGATTTTCTGACAGGTTACTTGCTTTTGCCGTCAAGTAATTGATCAGCTAAAAGGGTCAGCAGCTCCTCCAGTTCGTCCCGCGTCTGTTTATAAACATCAAGCGAACCGCCGAACGGGTCAGAGATATCTCCGTTTGTCCCCGTTACGTATTCTTTAATGGTAAATACTTTGCCCTGACTGTTTTGATATCTGCTTTCGATCAGCTGTTTATGCTGTTCGGTCATCGCCAGCACCAGATCGGCCGTCTCGATATGTTCTTCCGATAAGGGAGATGAAGTGTGATTGAGAGCGATCCGTTTTTCAAACAGCGCTTCCACGGCATGTGCCGACGCTTTTCCGTGCGGAGACGCGAATACTCCGGCAGAGCTTGCGCTGACGTCCAGCCCTTTCGTTACTGCAATGGATTTAAAAAGAGCCTCAGCCATGGGACTGCGGCACGTATTGCCTGTACAAACAAAGATTATTTTCATATCCGTCACCTCTTACTGCCTATTATAAATGAAGAAAAAAGAAACGGCATCTTCGTTTCTTTTTTTACGTATCTTATATCGGTAAAAGCAGTTTCAGCCCGAATCCGATCAAAATGGCTCCGCCGAGCGCTTCGCTGTAAGAGCCGAGCCACGACTGCACCTTTCTTCCCGCCAAAAGACCCGCCCATGTTAAAACGGTGCTGAAGGCTCCGAACAGCACAACGGCCAGAATCGGATTGGAACCGTTCATTCCGAGGCTGAGCCCGACAGAAAAGCTGTCAAGACTGACACCGACCGCGAATAATAACAGTCCCGAGCCTGCCGGAGATATGAGCGGCCCGTCTGATTGTTTAAACGCGGCGATGATCATTTGCACCCCTAAAATGAAAAGAAGAGACCCGCCGATGTAAACAGCGAGCATCCCCAGAAAACCGGACAGCAGATGCCCGGCCGCCATTCCTGCCAGCGGCATCATGACATGAAACAGTCCGATGACAACCCCTATATGAAAAATCTGTTTTTTCCTCATCTGAATCATGCCCATTCCGAGCCCGACGGAAAAAGCATCCGTCCCCAAAGCAAATGCCATGATGCTTAAGGAGACAAGCTCCCCGATGAATAGATTCGACATGAAATAAAAAACCCCCTTGGACGTGCCCGCTTGTTTAGCTTATGCATGTCCGATAAGGGGTAGAACAAGTTAATGGATAACGGTGCCGCCTGCGGCTTTCATCAGCCTGTTCATAACGGCGAGCCCCACTCCGGTATCCGGAAAGGATTCAGAAATAATCATATCCACTTCCGCTTCATCAAAGCTGCGGAGCGCATCGTATAAGGCGGACGCCACTGTTTCAAGGTCGGCGCGCCGGCCGCAGACCTTAATAAAATCAGCCTGGTAACTATCGGCGTTCTCTTCTGTTGTCAGGATGCCGATTCGTTTTCCCCGCCTTTTATATTCGTCCGCCAGCTCTTGAATTCTCCGGGCGCCGCCGTCAGCAACAGCCAGGGGCGCAGAAGGCGCGTAATGTGTATATTTCATACCGGGAGAAATAGGAACCTCATCCTCTTCGGTCAGTCCTTTATCCACAAGGACCGGACCGGCGGCAGATTCAATCTGCTCTTTTGTCACACCGCCCGGGCGAAGCAGCACAGGCTGTTTCCCCGCACAGGAAAGAACGGTTGATTCTACTCCGATCCCCGTCGCGCCGCCGTCCACAATACCGGCAATGCGGCCGTTTAAATCATGAGCCACGTGCTCGGCCTTCGTCGGGCTAGGTTTTCCTGATAAATTCGCGCTCGGGGCTGCGATCGGCAGTCCGGCCGAGCTGATCAGGGCTAACGCCACCGGATGATCCGGCATTCTGACAGCTACCGTCTCAAGTCCCGCGGTGACACGGGGTGACAGCACCCCGGGCTTACACGGCAAGACAAGAGTCAGCGCTCCCGGCCAAAAAAGCTTCATGAGCTTTTTCGCCGTCTCGGGAACATGGCTGATAAAACGATCAAGCTGGCCGATGTCAGATATATGCACGATCAGCGGATTATCGCTCGGTCTTCCTTTCGCCTCATATATTTTCGTTACGGCTTCTGTATTTTCAGCATTAGCGCCAAGTCCGTAAACGGTTTCTGTCGGAAAAGCCACAACTTCATTCTGCCGGAGCAATTCCGCTGCTTGTGTAATCTGGGGATCAGTTGTGGATAATTCTGCGGAAGAATCCACAAACCATCTTCTTGTTTTCATGTATAACCAAACTCCTTATTTTAAAGCGGTAAAACTTTATTTTCTCTCGTGTATTCCTTTTGAAAGTATAAAAGATGTCCTTAAATAAAACAAGTGTTATCCACAAACTGTGGACAACACTTTTCAATAAGTGGATAACTTTGTGTATAAGTAAGGTTAGGCGGTGGTTTTCACCATTAAAAACGAACCCTCTGTGCATAACGAATTGCGGAAATGCTCGGACGTATACAGTTCATCAGGCACATCGGCGCATGTTTCAAATCCCATCACAGTCAGAAATTCAGCAGATGAGGGCTGGTTGGCGACTAAGTAGACATCTTGAATTTCATGTTTTTTACACAGCACATCCATACTTTGAAACAGCGTCACGATATGGCTTTGGTTCAGCCTGTCCGACATGACGAGTGAACGAAGAAGCCCTTTTCCGCCGCTGAATTTTTCGATCCCGAGACAGGCGGCAATCTTTTTTTCACTGTCCTCCAGCATGATAAATCGGCTGATCTGCTGATCGATTTCAGCATGTGCCGTATCGGCCTTTTTCAAAAAAGCCTCCAGCGCTTCCGTATCTTGATCTCTTGCCACTCTCAGCTGATAAAACATATATTTCCCTCCGTTTCGATCAACTCTTTCTTCCAATCTATGAATCGAATCCGGATTTATGCCTTTTTGCTTCAGGAAAACAGATCTGAAATCCAATCGACGAGGAAAAACTTCACTTCGGTTTTATCGTCATCCTTATTTTCTTTCTTCGCTTTATCAGCCTTTGCTTTTACGTCATCCATCACTTTTTCTGTCTGTTTCTTCGTTTCTTCGTGCTTCTGTCCGCCGTCTTCCTGGTCTTTCACTGCTTCACCGTTTGAGAAATCAAGGAAGCACAGCGGCGGAAACAAGACACACCACCAGTTGGCGCCTTCACCATTACCGAGTGTAATTAAAATCGCTTCATATTTTCCGGCCGGATAGACCATATTGCCGTAAAGCTTTGTCGGAAACGAGATTTTATTGAATGCAACGGATACGGATTGATGTGCACCCTTTTCTTTCATCGTTTGTTTGGCGATTTCTTTAATTTCAGGGAGCTTCGAACGAATGAGGCGGCGCGCTTCTTCAATGGAAGTGATATCTTTCACCCAGCCCGTGATTTCCTTGTTTACAGCATCTCTGATCTGGCGCTTGAGCTTTTGATCCTCATCGTTATCACTGTTGGCCAAAATCCTAAGCCGGATCGCTTCATCCGGTATGACAACGGGCTCATTCGCTGATGCCCGTGCCGTTTCTTCTTTTGTCAAACCCGCAAGCGCTCCTGATAATAAAAGAAAAATATATATGCAAATCATCATTGTCTGTTTCATCGGTCCCCACCGTTCCTCTCCGTGCTTTTTTGTCTAGTCTCATTATGGACATGACGGAAAAGGTTTAAACCGGCGGGAAGAAAAAAATCTAGCAAGCTGATAATCTGCATTGACAGACTCAGAATATGGTACGATATTATTTTGATAGGAGGGTTTTCAGATGAAATATAATTACACCGTGCTGCTCTCAGCGGCATGTATGTCGGTCATTTATTCAATTTTGTACGTTCATCAATTCATTATTGCGGCTTTCATTTCGATGGCGTTTTATTTTTTGTTTCCTTATTTAATTTTCGCGCTGCCGCTTCAATACTTTCTGAATAAAAAGCCGAAGAGATTTCACCCGGTGTATTTTCTTTATTATTTAGGGGCGTCATTTGTTGCAAACGGGCTCATCTTCGGCCTTTTGCAGCCGTCAGGCCAATCTTTGTTTTCTAATTCAGCCTTTTATATCTTTGCGGTTTTAACGGCTATCGTCTATTGGGTGTGGGATTCCGTATTGCTGCAAAGACAAAGCCCGGCTACAGAAGCGTAATCAGCAGACAGACGGCTGAAGACAGAGCGGCGCAAAAGAAAACGGCGGCCATCTTCACACGGGCGTGCCGTCCTTCTTTTGTTTCAGAATGATAGTTGGCCCGCTGCTCCGCTCCGCTTACGGCCAGCCCGGAAACAATGATCGCCGTGATGATAAGAACGGCCGTAACGGCACCGAATATGACATCAAAGTCAAACGGCAGAACAAATCCTGCCGCATAAGCTGCGGCGGCAAGTATACAACCGGAGGCAAACGCTTTTTTCAAGGCGGATCCCCTTTCATTTTCTTTCCATTGTAACAAAAGCCCGCCGTGTACGTCACCGGCAGGCTTTTTTCATGATTTGATGACCGCCGAAACGGTTCTGTCTTTTCCGTTGATGTCCTTTACGACTTCCACTTCCGCATTCGGAAAGGAATGACGGAACAGGTCTTCCACGGCTTTTCCCTGATTATATCCGATTTCAAAGACGACAAGCGCCTTATCCTTCATGACAAGAGGCAGGTCCTCCATAAACCGCTTGTAGAATTTCAAACCGTCACCGCCGTCCGTAAGGGCATGAAGCGGCTCATGGAAACGGACGATATCCGATAAATCAGCCATCTCTTCTTCAGAAATATACGGCGGATTGGAAACAATAATGTCCGCTTTTTTTCCTGACGAAATAAAAGGAGTTAACAGGTCTCCCTGCAAAAAGCGCACGTCCGCTCCGAGGTTTTGCGCATTTCTTTCCGCCACTTGAAGCGCTTCTTTTGAAATATCCGAAGCCGCTACTGAAAAATGCCCGCATTCAAGCGCAAGCGTCACCGCAATGGCTCCGCTCCCCGTACCGATATCAATGACGTTCAGGCGTTCTCCCTCGGAAAACACCCGTTTCTGTTTGTCCAGCAGATGAAAGACGACTTCTTCCGTTTCCGGACGCGGAATGAGAACATCGTCATTCACAAAAAATTCCCTGCCGTAAAACTGTTCTTTCCCGATAATATATTGAATCGGAACGCCTTCTTTATGCATTTCCACATGCCGTCTGAATCGGTAAAGCTCGTCCTCGCCGACGGGCTCCTGCAGATTTGCGAGAAGCTTGCTCCGATCCATTCCGGTATCATTTAACAGCAGCAGCTCGGCCGCGTTTTTTTCTCTTCCCGCTTCAGTTAAATAAGAAGAAGCCCAGCTTAGGGCTTCAAAAATGGTCTTCATCTTAATTTTCCGCCTGCTGGAGCTTGCTTGACTGGTCTTCTACGATTAGCGCTTCAACCACTTCATCAAGCTTGCCTTCCAGGATCTGATCCAGCTTTTGAATCGTCAGGCCGATGCGGTGATCCGTCACACGGTTTTGCGGGAAATTGTATGTGCGGATACGTTCGGAACGGTCGCCTGAGCCGACGGCTGATTTACGGTTTTGATCGTATTCAGCCTGAGCTTCCTGCTGGAATTTGTCATAGACTCTGGCGCGGAGCACCTTCATCGCTTTTTCTTTGTTTTTGATTTGTGATTTTTCATCCTGGCAGGATACGACGACACCTGTCGGTAAATGCGTCAGGCGCACGGCCGACATTGTCGTGTTTACGCTTTGTCCGCCCGGTCCGCTTGATGCGAATGTATCAACGCGGATATCTTTTTCGTGGATGTCCACTTCTACTTCTTCCGCTTCAGGAAGACACGCCACCGTCGCCGTAGATGTATGAATGCGGCCGCCTGATTCCGTTTCCGGTACACGCTGCACGCGGTGCGCCCCATTTTCATATTTCAGCTTGGAGTACGCGCCTTTTCCCGTAATCATAAAGATAATTTCCTTGTAACCGCCCGTTCCGGTTACGCTTGCTTCCATGACTTCGGTCTTCCAGCCTTGGACTTCGGCATAACGGGAGTACATTCTGTAGAGATTTCCCGCAAACAGCGCGGCTTCTTCTCCGCCCGCTGCGCCGCGGATCTCCATGATGACGTTTTTGTCATCGTTCGGGTCTTTCGGGATGAGGAGCACTTTCAAACGCTCTGATAAGGTTTCAGTCTCTCTCTGCAATTCGGAGATTTCTTCCTTCACCATTTCTCTCATATCGGCATCAAGCTTATCCTCAAGCATCGCTTTTGCATCGGCAAGCTGTTCTGATGCGTCTCTGTATTGTCTATAGACTTCAACGGTTTCTTGTATATCAGATTGCTCTTTCGAATATTCTCTAAGCTTTTTCGGATCGTTGACCACTTCCGGATCACTTAAAAGCTCATTTAATTTTTCGTATCGTTGTTCAATTGACTGTAAACGGTCTAACACGGTCTTCACCTCTGTTTTCCTGTGCGTAACATTCTCATTATAGTATAGGGTTTATCGCCAGTCAAAAGCAATTCGCCTCTGTTATACTGAAGCAAAAAAGGAGGAGCGGATATGCTGAAATCCATCCACCATATAGCAATCATATGCTCTGATTATGAAAAGTCGAAAGCTTTTTACACCGAGATACTCGGTTTCGGCATTATGAAAGAAACATACCGAAAGGAGCGCGGGTCTTATAAACTCGATCTGGCGCTGGACGGCGCGTATGTGATTGAATTGTTTTCCTTCCCCGATCCGCCCGAACGGCCGACCCGCCCTGAAGCCGCCGGTCTCCGGCATCTTGCCTTCACTGTAAACGATCTTGAAGCAGCAGTCCGGGAATTAAAGGAAAAAGGCATCGAAACAGAACCGATCAGAACCGATCCGCTGACGGGGAAACGCTTTACCTTTTTCTTCGATCCCGACAAGCTTCCGCTTGAATTGTATGAAGCGTAACGTTTTTTGAAGAAATGCCGCTTTCTTTGGCGAATTCCTTCTTGTTTTGTCTAATGTGAAGGGAACGCCGCCTCATGGTCGAATACCTAGCAAAAAAGGAGGTATGTGATCATGAATACAAACATGGCCGCGAAAGAACTCGGCGTCTCCGCAAAAACGGTGCAAAGGTGGGTCAAGCAGCT
Source organism: Bacillus sp. FSL K6-2819 (assembly GCF_038008305.1). NCBI lineage: Bacteria > Bacillati > Bacillota > Bacilli > Caryophanales > Bacillaceae > Bacillus > Bacillus sp. FSL K6-2819. Next base: position 3,584,446 of record NZ_JBBOYV010000001.1, read on the forward strand.
GAATCTTCCGGCTGAACGGAACGAGCTCGGACATTATTCTTTTACGTCTGAGGATCTTGATGTGCTGAAATCGGTCAAGCAGCAAATTTCTGAAGGCACTGCTCTTCTGGACGTTCAAGTGCCCCGGCAGCCGAAAAAACGGACGGGCTTTATTTTGCAGCGCTCGAAAATCAATGGCGGCACCGAACAAAGGCTGGCGGAGCTGGAGCGCAAACTGGATGTTCTCACGAAAGAGAAACAGGACGGGAACCATCTGCTTTCAAGAATAGAAGAGCTGGAACGCCAGCTGAAACAAAAAGCGGATGAAGGGGTCTCATATCAGCTTCTTCAGCACAGGCGGGAAATCGACGACCTCAATGCCGAATTGCAGACATTGGCCTCCCGCATCCAGGAACTTGCCCAGACAGCTCCCCTCTCAGAAACAGCCGCTTCTTCAGAACATAAGAAATCCAGAAAAAAAACCAGATTTTCACCTTTTAAATTTCAATTCTAATCAAAAAAGCTCCCTGAAACAGGGAGCTTTTTATTATGCGGTCAGCGCAATGATGATCGGCAGTGAGATCAAAGATAAAATCGCACTGATTACGAACGCAGACGCAGTTTCTTCCTCTTGTTTTTCGAAACGTGTGGCAATCATCGCCGCTACCGCAGATCCAGGGAATGCAACAAGCAATACCGCTTTTGTGATCTGGTCAGCCGGAAGTCCGACTGCAAGAGCGATCAGGTACATCAGTGCAGGCTGAACGGCAACTTTTAACAAAGCGATACCGAAAGCCGGCAGACTGAGCTTAATGTTGCGGATACCGACAGTTACACCGACGGCGAAGAGCGCAACACCTGATGTTGTGCTGCCGAGCTGTTCAAGCATTTTGTCGCCCAGCTCAGGAAGACTTACACCGAAAAGCACAAGAATGATACTGATAAGCGGTGCAGCCGCAAGCGGTTCGGAAAGACCGTGAAGAATAGACTTACCAGTCATTTTCCAGAAGCTTTCATTTTCATTGTCCTGTTTCTTAGATGACTCACCGACAGTAGCGATAATGATCGCAAGCGGATCAAGCATGGCGTTAACCACGATACCCGTAACGGCGATAGGAATCGCTACTTCGTTTGCGCCGAACAAGCTTCCGAGTACAGGAATACCCATAAACGCAAATGTCGGCTGTGCTGAGTTTAAAGAAAAGACAGATGAATTCGTTAAATCATACTTAAAGATAAATTTGCATACCAGCAAAATGACGATATAGAATCCGACGATCCCGATGATCAAAGCGATCATCAAAGGAATCTGTGTTAAAAACGCACTTCTTGAAGTGGTTAAAATGCTGGCGATAAAATGCGCCGGAAGCGCGTACTTCGTAACTAAGGTGCTTACCCCTTTTGCTGACTTCGCGTCATAACTTCCGAAGCGACCTGCGAACCAACCCAGCACGATCACGAAAAAGATCGGTGCCAGGAGGATTAAAATATCTAAGAAGCTCAAAATGTTCTCCTCCAAATCCTTAATGTCCGTATACTTTAGCCTTTAGATAAAAGCTTTCCCTCGGACTGTAAAATTAATCGTACAAATTATTTAGCTACAACTTGTTTATATTGCGGTTTCCACATTGCATCAAGAACGGCTTGTTCCACATTTTCAGGAATGCGGTTTGCCACGCCTTCTTTAATTGCAGTTTCCGCTACGGCGATCGCAACTTTAATTGAAACTTCTTGTAAGTCGCTCATGCTCGGCAGAAGGCCTGCACCCGGTGTTTCAAAATCAACGCTTTCTGCGATTGCGTCAGCAGTTGCCGCAAACATTGCAGGAGTAATCACTTTCGCTTCTACAACGATTGAACCAAGACCAAGTCCAGGGAACGCGAATGCGTTGTTAGATTGTCCGATTTCATGAGAAACGCCATTGTACTCGACATTGTCAAACGGGCTTCCTGTCGCCACAAGCACTTTACCGTCAGTCCATTTGAAAAGATCGCTAGGAACGGCTTCAGCAAGCGGTGTCGGGTTAGACATCGGCATGATGACCGGACGCTCAACGTGTTTAGCCATTTCTTTCACGATTTCTTCACTGAATGCGCCGCTTTGGCCTGATGTACCGATTAAGATAGTCGGTTTCGCTTGACGGATGACTTCAATGAAAGGAATTTGTCCATTTTCATCGCGTTTCCAATCTTTAATTTCTTCAGCTGTACGCAGGTACGGCTGTTGGAAATCAAGAATGTTTTCCATGCCTTCAATCAGCAAGCCTCTGTAGTCCATTGTGTAGAACGCTTTGTTGGCTTCTTCTTCAGAAAGACCGGCAAGCACCATAGTGTCGCGGATTTGGTCAGCGATTCCGATTCCGGCAGATCCCGCACCGAAGACAACCACACGCTGATCTTTAATAGACGCGCCTGTTTTCTTCATAGCCGCAAGAACACCTGCAAGCGTAATCGCACCAGTTCCTTGAATGTCATCGTTGAATGTAAGAATTTCGTGATTGTATTTCTTCATGATATTGCGCGCGTTTTTGTTTCCAAGGTCTTCCCAGTGAAGAAGAGCTTTAGGGAAATATTTAAGCGCAGCTTTTACATAAGCGTCAATGAAAGCTTCGTAACGTTCGCCTTGGATACGTTCATGGCGGTTACCGATGTATAAAGGATCGTTCAGAAGTTTCTCGTTGTTTGTACCGACGTCAAGAACAACAGGAATAACACGGCTTGGGTCAATACCGGCAGCAGCTGTGTATACGGCTAATTTACCGATGGCGATGTTGATACCGCCTACGCCCCAGTCACCGATTCCGAGGATGCTTTCTGAATCTGTCGCAACGATCAGATCAATATCGCCCGCAGTGGCATGAAGATTTTCAAATGCTTCTTCAATTCCTTCCACATTGTCGATAGAAAGGTAAATTCCTTGAGGTCTTCTGTACTCATGGCTGTATTCTTGAATCGCTTCACCGACAGTCGGTGTGTAAACAACCGGCAGCATTTCACGAAGATGGTTTTGAAGCAATTTAAAGAAAAGAACTTCGTTACGGTTTTGCAAATCGTTCAAATACACGTTTTGGCGAAGGCGGTCCGGCTGAGCCTGAAACTGCTCGTATGCGCGTTTTGCCTGCTCATCAAGAGACAGAATTGTCGGAGGAAGCAGCCCGTCTAATCCAAGGCTTTTTCTTTCCTCTGCTGAAAACGCAACACCTTTATTTAAAGTAGGGATAGATAGAACTTCTTTTCCTCTTAAAGTAGTTTCTAAGTTGCCTTCCTTCGTTACTTTAATATTATTCAAGAAAATCTCCTTCTTTCTTCAAATAGTTAACAAAGTTAAGTAATTACCCGTTTTGGCTAGTGCGATCGCGATCTGCTATATCTTTTTTTGACAATTATTCGAACAATGTCTCATAACTATTTACATTACTTAGTCATTTTATGCCTGTAAAAATGAAAATTCAAGAGATGAAAATTACTTAATTTTTTCATACTCTTTTTTAAATTATTTAACTACAATTTTTGAAAAAACGATAAAAAAACACCGGATTTTTTTCCGATGTTTTCATGAAAAGGGTTATTTATCAGTCTGTTTTTTCGGGACTTCGTGATGATGTCTGCATCTCGCTTCGTATGACTCCGACGCGCCGACTAAAATGACCGGATCATCATAGGAAGCGGGCTTCCCGTCAATTAAACGCTGCGTACGGCTTGCCGGTGACCCGCAGACAGAGCAGACCGCCTGCAGTTTCGTTACCGATTCGGCAACCGCCATCAGGTCCGGCACAACGCCGAACGGCTCTCCCCGGAAATCCATATCAAGTCCGGCCGCGATGACACGATAGCCTTTATCAGCAAGCATGGATAAATCATCAATGATTGATTCGCCGAAAAACTGCACTTCATCTACCGCGATGACGTCCGTGCTTTCACTGATATGATCCCATATTTCAGCCGAGGACGAGATGACGTGGCTTGTCATGGATGTGCCATTGTGAGAAACGACGGCTTCCTCACTGTAGCGATTATCAATGGCAGGTTTGAACACCTTGACTTCCTGCTTCGCATATGTCGCCCTTTTCACTCTGCGGATCAGCTCTTCTGACTTTCCAGAGAACATGCTGCCGCATATCAGCTCAAGCCATCCGCTTTGCTTCATTATGTACATAGGCTATCCGCTCCCCTTTTTTCCTGTTTATAGACATAAAAAACAGGCAAGAAGCAATTCTTGCCTGCCTGTAAAATCTATTATTACTTAAGACCGTATTTTTTGTTAAAGCGATCAACACGACCATCAGCAGAAGCGAATTTTTGACGTCCAGTGTAGAATGGGTGGCATTCAGAGCAAATCTCAACGCGTACCTCTTCTTTTACTGAGCCTGTTTCAAATTCATTTCCGCAAGCGCATTTAACTGTTGCTTTTTTGAAATTAGGATGAATTCCTGCTTTCATTGTATCCATCTCCTTCCGCCCTGAATCCCGTGTGGAAACAGAGTTATTATTCCGGATTGAATCCGGAACGCATATGAGAGAATTATATCAGTCATTTACTGCATTTGCAAATACATTTTTTATCAGCGGCGGGCTGATGATGAAAGGTTTGCCTGCTTCCATTCTTGGTTGATCAGATCGAAGAATTCCTGATTCGTTTTCGTTTTTTTCATTTTTCTCATAAACTTCTCTGCGAAGTCCGGAGAATCAGACATCGATTTGCGGATCGCCCATAAACGGTCAAGATGCTCTTTCGGCACGAGCAGTTCTTCCTTCCGTGTGCCTGAGCGGCGGATATCGATCGCCGGGAAAATCCGTCTTTCCGCAAGAGAACGGTCAAGGTGAAGCTCCATGTTGCCCGTTCCTTTAAATTCTTCATAGATGACGTCATCCATCCGGGAGCCCGTGTCTACGAGCGCCGTCGCCAAAATGGTCAGGCTGCCGCCCTCTTCAATGTTTCTCGCGGCTCCGAAAAAGCGCTTCGGACGATGGAATGCAGCCGGGTCAATACCGCCGGAAAGCGTACGTCCGCTAGGCGGGATGACAAGGTTGTAGGCACGCGCCAAACGGGTAATGCTGTCCATCAGGATGATAACGTCTTTTTTGTGTTCAACGAGACGCATCGCCCGTTCCAGCACAAGCTCAGCTACCTTGATGTGATTTTCCGGCACTTCATCGAACGTCGAGCTGACGACATCGCCCGCTACGGAACGTTCAATATCCGTTACTTCTTCCGGTCTTTCGTCAATTAAGAGAACGATCAATTCAGCGTCAGGCTGATTTGTCGTAATGCTGTTAGCGATTTCTTTTAACAGCATAGTTTTACCGGCTTTCGGCGGCGCTACGATCAGACCGCGCTGGCCGAATCCGACGGGAGCCATCATATCGAGAATTCGTGTTGAGAGATAATTCGGTTTCGTCTCGAGCACCATTTGGCGATCCGGGTAAAGCGGAGTCAGCGCAGGAAAATGGACGCGCTCTTTCGCAGATTCCGGATCATCACCATTTACCGCTTCAACGTGCAAAAGTCCGTAATAGCGTTCGTTTTCTTTCGGCGGGCGCACCTTGCCGGATACTTTGTCACCGTTTCTTAAATCAAAGCGGCGGATCTGGGAAGCAGAAATGTAGATGTCTTCTGAGCTTGGCGAGTAATTAATCGGTCTGAGGAAGCCGAATCCTTCCGATTGGATGATTTCGAGCACGCCTTCCATAAACAGAAGATCCTCCTGCTCGGCGTTGGCTTTCAGTATCGCAAAGATTAATTCTTTTTTGGTCAGTTTGCTGTAGTAGGAGATTTTATAATGTCTTGCCAGTTCGTATAGTTCTTTTAATTTCATATTTTCCAAAGAGGAAATAGATACGTCTTTCATAAAAACACCACGCTTTTCATAGTCAATGTATTGCTGTTTTCATTCAAAATCGGCTGCTTTGCATGATTCCGCCAAAGCACATTCTTTTATAAAACGTTCAGGAACTTCTATCGGTAACACTTCCACCCATGATCGGCGCTTTTTTTAAAAAAGGAATGTCTTAATGAGTTTTGAAGGAAGCGAGGACAAAAACTTGAGAAGATCAATATTTATATCGTCTGTATGCGGTAGAATTTGAAAATTTCCCAGTACTCAAAAGAAGGAATTACACAGAAAAATCGCAGCACTCTTTATTTTTACCTCATTTTAAAAAATTATTCAACTTAAATAATGCTTTGACATATAAATGATAGGGTTGACTCTTTTTTGCAAAAGAAAAGCGGGACTTCCCGTCCCGCTTTTCTCTATTTATGGCCGGATGACAAGATTTGGTTTCTTCTTCAGGCTGTGCCTTCCGTCAACGAATCGGACCGTTCCTGATTTCGCCCGGATGACCAGACTTTCGGTCGTGCCGACGGAGCCTTTGAACTGAACGCCTTTCAAAAGCTCTCCGTCCGTTACGCCCGTTGCGGCAAAAATGGCGTCGTCACCTCTCACAAGGTCCTCCAAACGGAGCACTTTGGACACATCAAGGCCCATCCGCTCACAGCGGGCTTGCTCTTCTGCACTTTGCGGACGAAGCCTGCCGATGATTTCTCCGCCGAGCGCTTTTAACGCAACGGCAGACAGCACGCCTTCAGGAGCCCCGCCTGAACCGAAAAGAATGTCTACGCCCGTATGGTCAAAGGCCGTATTGATGGCGCCCGCGACATCACCGTCATTGATCAGTTTGATCCTGGCGCCCGCCTCACGCAATTCAGAGATGATTCTTTCATGTCTGTCACGATTTAAAATGGTCGCCACGACATCTTCAATGTCTTTGTTTTTCGCTTTCGCAACAGCTTTTAAGTTATCAATGACAGGAGCTTCGATATCGATGCAGCCTACCGCTTCAGGTCCGACCGCGATTTTTTCCATATACATATCAGGAGCATTCAGCAGTGTTCCATGATCAGCGACCGCGATCACCGTCAGTGCATTCCAGCCGCCGCTGGCTACGATGTTTGTGCCTTCAAGAGGATCGACGGCGACATCGACGCGGGGGCCGTATCCGTTTCCGAGCTTTTCGCCGATGTAAAGCATCGGCGCTTCGTCCATCTCGCCTTCCCCGATCACGACCGTGCCTTTCATCGGCACCGTGTCAAACACGTCACGCATTGCGCTTGTCGCCGCATCATCGGCTTCATCCTTTTTCCCGCGGCCCATCCATCTGGCAGATGCTAAAGCCGCCGCTTCAGTAACTCGAACCAATTCCATTGATAAGCTTCTTTCCATTTCAACACGATCTCCTCTCAAAAGTCCGCATTTCTATGAATTTTGCAGCTGTTCTATTTCTTCGTCCGTCAGCCCTTGCCGCCAGATTGTGGCGCCCAGACCTTCGAGTTTTTTCTCAAGATTGCTGTAGCCGCGGTCCAAATGCTCAAGACCGGTAATTTCGGTTACGCCGTCAGCCATCAGCCCTGCTACGACCAGACAAGCGCCCGCCCGCAGATCGCTCGCCTTTACTTTTGCGCCCTGAAGCTCGGCCGGACCGGTGATAATAGCCGATCTGCCTTCCACTTTCATGTTGGCGCCCATCCGTCTCAGTTCATCAATATGTTTAAATCTGGCCGAGTAGATGGTATCAGTCACGACGCTCGTGCCGCTCGCTCTCGTTAACAGAGATGTCATCGGCTGCTGAAGGTCAGTCGGGAATCCCGGGTAAACAAGCGTTTTCACGTCGACCGGTTTTATCTGCTTCTGCCCGCCGAGCATGAGCAGCTGATCATCACTCGTCTCAATGTGAAAACCCATTTCCCTGAGCTTTGCCGTTAAAGACTCCAGGTGAGTCGGTATGACATTATCAATAATGACTTCTTTCCCCATCGCGGCGCCGGCGATCATAAAGGTGCCCGCCTCAATTCTGTCCGGGATGATGGTATGCCTGCATCCGTGCAGCTCTTTCACGCCATCGATTCTGATCACATTGGTTCCGGCGCCTTTTATCTTTGCGCCCATGCTGGTGAGCAATGTGGCAACATCAATAATCTCAGGTTCCTTGGCGGCGTTTTCTATCACGGTTTTTCCTTCAGCCAGTACAGCGGCAAGCATGATATTGATCGTCGCTCCCACGCTGACGACATCTAAATAAATCCGTGCGCCTCTCAGCCTTTCGGCGCGCAGATAAATCGCGCCTTGTTCATTGGTGACTTCTGCCCCAAGCGCCTCAAACCCTTTTATGTGCTGGTCTATCGGCCGCGGCCCGAGATGGCATCCGCCCGGCAGTCCGATGACCGCCTGCTTGAAACGCCCGAGCATCGCACCCATTAAATAATAGGAAGCCCGGAGTTTTTTCACTTTGCCGTTAGGAAGCGGCATGCTGATCATCGGTGAAGGATCAACGACCATTTCTCCTTTTTCAAAATGGACGTTTCCGCCGATTTCTTTCAGCAGGTCACGCAGCGTTTCAATATCTGAGATCTCCGGAAGCCCTTCAATCGTTACTTCGGAATTTGCCAGAATGGTTGCGGGTATCAATGCGACGGCGCTGTTTTTCGCGCCGCTGATATGTACGGTTCCGTTCAACGGGTCGCCGCCGGCAATATTCAACTTTTCCATGATAGTCTCCTTCCATAAGAAGATAGCTGCGGAGCGTAAATAAAATGGCATTTTATTCTGTCTCTGCAAATAAAGCTCTTGTCCAAAATGTAGCCAATTCGAAGAGAAAGAATACAAGGACATTATAAAATAACAGGAAGAAAATAGCGAAGCTTTGCGGGGCATTTTTAACATAGGATGCACAGAGACCCGCCGGGTTTACATTCCGGGGAACTTTGATATTGAAGGCCCGCCGTCAAACAGGAAAACATAAGGGTGCGGCAAACGGATGCAACCGGTTTGCCGCCCTTTTCGCCCTTATTTATTCCAGTCTGCCAAGAATTGCTCGATGCCTTTATCCGTTAACGGGTGCTTTGTCAGCTGGTGAATAACTTTCAGCGGCATCGTACCGATATGGGCACCGCGTAAAGCGGCTTCAGTCACGTGCTGCGCATGACGGATGGAAGCTGCGATGATTTGTGTATCAATGTCATGAAGGTCAAAAATCTGTCTTATTTCTGAAATCAGTTCAAGACCGTTATGACCGATATCATCCAGACGGCCTAAGAACGGAGAAACATAAGTCGCTCCGGCTCTGGCGGCCAAAAGCGCCTGGTTGGCGCTGAAGATGAGCGTCACGTTTGTTTTAATGTTCAGGTCGCTCAGCGCTTTTACGGCTTTTAATCCTTCAGACGTCATCGGAATTTTTACCGTGATATTCGGCGCGATTTTCGCAAGTTCTTTACCTTCTTCAATCATTTCTTCAGCGTTCAGGGAAATGACTTCCGCGCTTACAGATCCTTTCACGACTTCCGTAATCTCACGCAGTCTGTCATGGAAAGACACGTCAGCTTCTTTTGCCACTAAACTAGGGTTTGTCGTAACTCCGGCAAGAACGCCAAGTTCATAAGCTTCTTTAATCTCGTCAATGTTTGCTGTATCAATGAAAAATAACATAAGGAAAGCCTCCCCAGTAATAAATTTTCAGAACTGTAAAACATGATTGCGCTTTCTAAAGGTAAGACATAAAACCGCCTGTCAAAGCTGTCAGGCGGTTATGGGTGTTACATTTGGATTAAGCTTGGTTTGAAGAACCGAACTCACGCATTTTGCCGATAACCGTTTCTTTGATCGCTTCACGAGCAGGTCCAAGATATTTACGAGGATCGTATTCGTTCGGCTTAGCTGCCAATGTTTCGCGGACAGCTTTTGCAGAAGAAATTTGGTTCTCAGTGTTTACGTTGATTTTAGCCGTACCAAGTGAGATTGATTTTTTAATGTCGGCAGTCGGAATTCCTGTACCGCCATGAAGTACTAACGGAAGGCCGGTTGTTTTGCCGATGTCTTCCATTTCTTTGAAACCAAGGTTCGGTTCGCCTTTGTAAGGACCGTGAACAGAACCCAATGCAGGTGCAAGGCAGTCGATGCCAGTGCGCTCTACAAGTTCTTGACACTCTTTAGGGTCAGCATAGATTACGCCTTCAGCGATAACGTCATCTTCCTGTCCGCCGACAGTTCCGAGCTCAGCTTCAACTGAAACGCCGTGGAAATGAGCAAGCTCAACCACTTTAGCTGTAGTTGCTACGTTTTCCTCAAACGGATGGTGAGATGCGTCGATCATTACAGAAGTGAAACCCGCATGAATCGCTTTCGCACAAGATTCAAAGCTTGAACCGTGGTCTAAGTGAATGGCAACAGGTACTGTCACTTTGTATTCTTCCATAAGAGCTTTAACCATGGCAACCACTGTTTTGAAGCCGCCCATGTAGCGTCCCGCGCCTTCTGAAACACCAAGAATAACCGGGGATTTTTCCTCTTGTGCTGCTTGTAAAATAGCTTGAGTGAACTCAAGGTTATTTAAGTTAAATTGTCCAACAGCATATCCTTTTTCTTTAGCTGTATTCAACATTTCCGTCATTGAAACTAAAGGCATGTCGAAAGTCCTCCTTATGTAGCCTGATTTGCTTCTTCTCGAAAAAAGCTTTCCACCCTATAGCATGACCATAAAAACCTGTCATATGTAAAACAACAGATCGCTTTTTCTCCATCTCTAGGATACCAACTTTTCGACAAATCGGCAACACAATGACATAATTGTTTCTAATTTTATTAATTCGATTTTAGAGGTAAATATTTTTTCACTGCGTCTCTGATCTCATCAATGTCAAAAGGTTTGGCAAAATGGGTCAGCGCGCCGAGCTCTTTTGATTCCTTAATCATATCGAGTTCTCCGTAAGCGGTCATAATAATAACGCGAATGGATTCGTCGATCATTTTCATTCGTTTGAGAATTTCGATTCCGTCCATGCCGGGGATTTTCATATCTAAAAGCACGAGATCGGGCCGTTCCTTCGTTACGATGTCCAGCGCCTGAATGCCGTTGGCAGCCTGAAACGTCTGGTACCCTTCTTTATGAAACACTTCATTGAGCAATATACGTATACCGTATTGGTCATCTACGATTAAAATCTTTTCATTCATCATTTTACACCCCAATATTATCATTTTCGTCAAAAGTAAGCAGTTGTTTATGTATTCTGTTTGATTTTCACATTTCCTTTAATTATAATAGTCTACTTTCCGACATTTTCTGAGCATTTTCTCTTTTGTTGTATACTGTTCTTGTATGTGTAAAGGAGGTTTCACTCATGTTAAAGATCTTTACGACGCAGCTTGCAGGCATTTTTTCCCGCATTCAGGATAAGGAATCCGAAGCAATAGAAGACGGCGCGCGGCTGCTGGCGCAGGCAGCCGTCAGCGGCCATTCCATTTATTTATACGGCGCAAATGAGATGCAGGGCATTTTGTGCGAGGCGGAACTCGGCTCCGAACCGATGCCTGCCGTCAAAGCGTTTCCGGATACAGCTGATTCGATTACAGAAAGCGACAGAGTGCTGATGTTCTGTTCGAGTCCGGGCACGGCTGAGGAACAGGCGCTGGCTCAAAAGCTTTATGAAAAAGGCGTCGGCCTCGTCTGCGTATCTCCCGTCATCAAGGACCAAACCGGGATTGAGGAATTTTGCGATGTTCATATTGACAGCAAATTAAAAATGCCGCTTCTGCCCGATGAAGACGGAACAAGATACGGGTTTCCTTCATTAATGACAGGCCTGTATATCTATCACGCACTGTCCTTTACGTTAAAGGAAATGATGCAGGAATATGCCTAATGCAGAAAAAAGACTTGCCGCTTAACGGAGGCAAGTCTTTTTTTTATTACTTCTCTTCTGCAGCTTGTACGGAAGCGCCGATAAAGTCTTTGAATAAAGGCTGAGGTCTTGTCGGTCTTGATTTGAACTCAGGGTGGAATTGGCAAGCGACATACCAAGGATGGTCTTTCAGCTCGATGATTTCCACAAGGCGGCCGTCAGGGCTTGTGCCTGAGAACACAAAACCGTTCTCTTCCATTTGCTGTCTGTATTCGTTGTTGAATTCATAACGGTGGCGGTGGCGCTCGTATACCACTTCATCCGCATAGGCTTCGAAAGCTTTCGTGTCTTCCTGAAGCTTACAAGGGTACAGTCCGAGACGAAGCGTTCCTCCAAGATCCTCGACATCTTTTTGTTCAGGAAGAAGGTCGATGATCGGATAAGGAGTAGACGGATCGATCTCCGCAGAGTGAGCCCCTTCCAGACCTAATACGTTTCGGGCATATTCAATGGATGCAATCTGCATACCGAGGCAGATGCCGAAGAACGGAATTTTTTGTTCACGCGCATACTTGGCGGCGATGATTTTTCCTTCTACGCCGCGGTCTCCGAAACCGCCCGGCACGATGATTCCGTCTGTGCCGCTTGTCAGCTCTTGAATATTGCTTTCTGTCACTTCTTCAGCGTTAATCCATTTGATCTTCACATCGGCGTCAAACGCATAGCCCGCGTGGCGGAGTGATTCAACGACTGAAATGTAAGCGTCCTGAAGCTCGACATATTTTCCGACGAGACTGATTGTAATGGTTTTAGACAAGTTTTTCACTTTCGTGACAAGGTCTTTCCATTCCGTCATATCTGGTTCTTTGCACTCTAATTTCATATGATCGCAGACAAGCTTATCGAGTCCCTGCTCCTGAAGGTTAAGCGGGATGGAGTAAAGGTTGTCCGCATCTTCACATTCGATAACCGCTTTCGTGTCAATATCGCAGAACAGTGCGATTTTATCTTTCATATCTTGAGAAATCGGCATCTCTGTGCGCACGACGATGATATTAGGCTGAATGCCTAGGCTTCTCAGCTCTTTTACGCTGTGCTGCGTCGGTTTTGTTTTCAGCTCGCCCGCCGCTTTGATGTACGGCACAAGCGTACAGTGGATGTACATCACGTTTTCGTGGCCGATGTCGCTTTTCATTTGACGGATGGCTTCCAGGAACGGAAGAGATTCGATGTCTCCGACTGTTCCGCCGATTTCAGTAATGACAACATCCGCGTTTGTTTCTTTGCCGGCACGGTAAACGCGGTCTTTCAGTTCATTTGTGATATGCGGAATGACCTGCACCGTTCCCCCGAGGTAGTCCCCGCGGCGTTCTTTTTTCAAGACGGCAGAGTAGATTTTACCGGTCGTCACGTTGCTGAATCTGTTCAGATTAATGTCAATGAAACGCTCATAATGCCCTAAGTCAAGGTCAGTCTCAGCACCGTCATCGGTAACGAATACCTCACCGTGCTGATACGGGCTCATCGTTCCCGGGTCAACGTTGATATAAGGGTCAAATTTTTGGATAGTGACGCTCATGCCTCTGTTTTTCAAAAGGCGGCCCAGTGATGCTGCCACAATTCCTTTTCCGAGTGAAGATACAACTCCCCCGGTTACAAAAATGTATTTCGTCATTTCGTTTGCTCCTCTCTTCGGTCTGCGCTACATTCTTTAAAATGTGCCGTTTTATAGAAAATCATTTCACTAAAAACAAATGATGTGTAAAAGAATTTGGGAGATGAAAATAAGAAAGCTCCCTTTCAATTTCTTGAAAGGGAGCGTAGCACTCTTATGAATTCTCTTCTTTTTGAAGAGCCCAAAATACATACTACATAGTTCGACAATGAAAGTCAAGATCGTTTTGCTGATATGGGATCAGTCTTTGCGATCCTCGTCTTCATCATCATATTCTTCCTCATCTTCTTCAATCATATCGTCTTCGATCTCAAGCTCGTCGTCATCTTCTTCATCGATATCTTCGTCGTCAAAGCTGTCTGCGTCAAGGTCAATATCTTCTTCCATTTCATCGAGATCGATGTCGTCTTCATCAACTTCCTCGAATTCGTCAAGATCAAGATCTTCCTCAACGGCTTTTTTCGCTTTTTTCTTTTTCGCTTTTACAGTCGGCTGTGTTTCTTCGTCCAGCTGATCGTACGGATACCAGCTGCGAAGCCCCCATGTCTGGTCTGACAGAGCAATGAAGCGGCCGTCAATGTTGAGGTCGGTATAAAATTGGGCGATACGGTCACCCAGTTCCTCTTTCGTAACACCGAGCAAGGAGATAATTTCATTCAGCAGCTCCTGGAACGGAACCGGTTTTTTATGTTCTGAGAAAATTTCGTGAGCGATTTCAACTAAAGCCATCTGCTTCAGCTGTTCCTGAGAATATTGTTTGATACTCAAGGTCGGACACTCCCTTTCTATTACTTATATGTATCTGTTTCTATCCTATAATAAGAACGATTTTGTATTGTTTTGTTCACAAACCATACCTCTCATTATAAACAAATTAAAACAGAATATGCTACCCTTAACAGTGTAATTTAAGAAATTTTAGAGCCGTTCCTTCATAATTCGGCCGATGCGCGAAAACAAAGCCGCCGGCATATGCGCGGGCGGCCTGCTTTTCTCTATAAAGACTCTTGTTTTTCCGCGCCGAATACAGACATGGCGAGCAATTCACTGACATCATAAGTGCCGATCTCGTCTTCGGCTTCTTTCGCTTTCGTACCGTCACCGAGCATGGTCAGGCAGTAAGGGCAGCCGGAGCTGATGACCGTCGGGCTGACTGAAAGCGCCTGCTCGGTCCGGGCCGTGTTGATTCTCGCTCCCGTTTCTTCTTCCATCCACATGAGTCCTCCCCCGGCGCCGCAGCACATTCCGTTTTCACGGCTTCGCTCCATTTCTTTCAATTGAACACCCGGAATAGCTTTTAAAATCGCTCTCGGCGGCTCATACACCTCATTGTATCTGCCTAAATAGCATGAGTCATGGAAAGTAATCGTTTCATTCACCGGGTGAAGCGGTTTTAATTTCCCCTGCGACACTAGCTCGGCTAATAATTCAGTATGATGATAGACTTCGGCCCGGAATCCGAAATCCGGATATTCATTTTTGAACATATTATAGGCGTGCGGATCAATCGTGACGATTTTTTTGATCCCGTGTTTTTCAAATTCGCCGATGTTGTGTTCCGCCAGCTCTTGGAACAGAAACTCATTGCCCAAACGGCGCGGTGTATCGCCTGAGTTTTTTTCTTTATTGCCGAGAATCGCAAAGGATACGCCCGCTTCATTGAGCAGCTTTGCAAATGAGACGGCAATCTTTTGGCTCCTGTTGTCATAGGAACCCATTGAACCGACCCAAAACAAGTATTCGAACTCTTTATCTTGTTTTTTCATTTCTTTCACCGTCAGAATCTCCGTATCGGTCTGCTCCCGCCAGTTTTCCCGCTCTTTCCGGTTTAAGCCCCACGGGTTTCCCTGTCTTTCAATGCTTGTCATCGCCCGCTGCGCGTCGCTGTCCATCTTCCCTTCCGTAAGCACGAGATAGCGGCGCAGGTCGATAATTTTATCAACGTGTTCATTCATGACCGGGCATTGATCTTCACAATTGCGGCATGTGGTGCACGCCCAGATCTCCTCTTCCGTGATAACCTCGCCGATTAAGCTCGGGTTGTAGTCAATGGCTGCCGCCGCTTCACGCGATCCTCCCCCTGAGGAAGCAGCTGCGAGCTGATTCGCTTTCGTGTGCTGAAAAACGGGCGCGGGCACCCACGGAGATTTTGACGTCACGGCAGCGCCTTTTTCCGTCAGGTGGTCTCTGAGCTTTAAAATGAGATCCATCGGCGATAGCATTTTGCCCGTACCGGAGGCCGGACACATATTTGTACAGCGTCCGCACTCGACGCAGGCATAAAGATCAACAAGCTGAGAGCGGCGGAAGTCTTCAATCTTTCCGACGCCGTAGCTTTCTTTTGTCTCATCGGTGAAATCGATTTTTTCCAGCTTTCCTTTTGAATCAAGCCTGCTGAGGAACACATTCGCCGGACCCGCAATTAAGTGCGCATGCTTTGATTGCGGCACGTACACTAAAAAGCTGAGCAGGAACAACAGATGAAGCCACCATGAAACATAAAACACGGCGGCTGCCACCGGCGCTGAAAGACCGCCGAGCACAAACGCAATCGAGGAAGCGATCGGTTCAGTCCAAGACAGAGAATGATCGTGCCATAAAAGGTTCATGGCGTTCCCGAGAAGCACCGTCACCATCAGTCCGCCGATAAACAGGAGGACAAGCCCCGCCTTAAACCCTCGTTTCAGTCTGACGAGTTTTTCAATGTAGCGCCGGTAAAACGCCCAGACCACGGCAACTAAAATAAGAAACGTGACAATTTCCTGAAAAAAGGTAAATGCCGGATAAAGCGGGCCGAACGGCAAATGCCGGTCAGGAAGCAGCCCTTTCAGAATAAAATCAATAGCGCCGAACTGAACGAGTATAAAACCGTAAAAAAACAGAACGTGGATGATTCCGCTTTTTTTATCTTTCAGCAATTTTTTCTGTCCGAACACATTCACCCATATCTTCTGCAAGCGTTCTTTCAGGCGTTTATCAAATTCTTCCCTCTGGCCGAGCTTAATATAAGCAATCCTCGTTCTGATCAGGTAAACGAATAAATAAACGGCGTAAGCGGTTACAGCTAAGAACAGCAGCGCGTTTACCATGAGAAAAGCGTTCATCTTGTCTCCCCCTTTGTTCTGATTCCCCTCTTCATTGTCATATCTTTACTTTATCATAAATAATGAATGAGTGTTCAGTCAATAATTAAATTCGGATTCTCGGGGCACACTACCGATACTTCGGAAAGGAGGCGTCGGTATGAAGGTCTTTTTTGTGTTGCTTGTCATTTTCATTATATTCATCGCACTTATGCTGCTTGATATGCTGCTTGGCCGGGCGGCGTACAAAAAACAGGCGTACGAACCCGTTTTCGCGCCGAAAAAGAGTGATATCAGACTCATTCACTGCGGCGGCGAGCTTGTGCAGCAAATGACGGATGATATCCGCCAAGCCGTCTCTTCTATTCATATGATGTTTTTTATTATGAAGAACGACCAAGTCTGCCATGATATGTTTCATTTATTGAAAGAAAAGGCGCAGGCCGGCGTCTCCGTATATCTGCTGCTCGATTGGGCGGGCAGCCGTCAAGTGAAAAAACCTTCCATTCAAACAATGAAAAAAGCCGGCGTTCACGTTCATTTTCTGAACAAACCGGGATTTCCGTATCTTTTTTTCAGGCTGCAAAAACGGAATCACCGGAAAGTGACCGTCATTGACGGCAAAATCGGCTATGTCGGCGGATTTAATATCGCGGAAGAGTATCTCGGCAAAAAAGCGAAGTTCGGAAACTGGGAGGATTATCACCTGCGGATGACCGGCGAAGGCACTGCGGATCTCCAGACTCTTTTTGCAAACGATCTGAAACGAAGCACCGGAAAAACACTGGAATCACCCGAGGTTTATCCGCCGTTATCCGAAGGGAATATCACTCATAGGACATATGCGTCTGACGGTTTTTCGCTTGAATCGCATTATGAAAGCTGCATCCTTAAAGCGGAGAAAAACATCATTATCTGCACGCCTTATTATGTACCGAGCAAAAAGCTTCAGGCAGCGCTTATTTCGGCCTGCCGAAAAGGCGTCAAAGTGACTTTGATTGTGCCAATGAAGTCAGACCACCCGCTCGTTCGGGAAACAGCTTTTGCCTATTATCCCGAGCTTCTGAAGGCCGGCTGCCTCATCTACCGGTATTATCAAGGCTTTTATCATGTCAAAGCCCTCATTATTGATGACCGTATCAGCATTATCGGCACGCCGAATTTTGATAAACGGAGCCTGTTCTGGAATGAAGAAGTGAATGTCATCATTAATGATGAGACCTTTACTGAGGAAGTGCTCTCAACCATAAAGCAGGACATCGAAAAATCCGAGCTCCTCACCTTAGAAAAAGTGAAACAGCGCTCCGTCAGACAGCTTCCTGCAGAATGGCTGGGTAAGGCCATATCTTATTTTTTATAAAGGAGAAACCCTATGCTGTTCAAATTCGGATTCGTCTCAAACGCCACGTGTCTTTGGGACGCATCCCCCGCAAAAACCTTAACGTATGCGCGCTATACAACACTTTCCGCAAGCGAACGGAAAGAGGCCCTGCTTTCTGTGACGAAAGCAAATCTTACCAATACGCTGCGCACCATCCACTATGTGATCGGACACGGCATCCCGCTGTACAGGTTCTCAAGCTCGATTGTGCCGCTCGCCACCCATCCGGATGTGCGGTGGGATTTTGTCACGCCGTTTCGCCAGGAGTTCCGCGAGATCGGCGAGCTGGTCAGAAAATATGATCTCAGAACGAGTTTTCATCCGAACCAGTTCACCCTTTTCACAAGCCCGAAACAGGAGATTACCGCAAATGCGGTCAAGGATATGGCCTATCATTATGACATGCTGGACGCTATGGGCATCGCGGATCGTGCCGTCATTAACATTCATGTCGGGGGCGCTTACGGCGACAAACAAAGCGCGCTTGGCCGTTTCGGCATGAACTTGAAAGAGCTCCCCGATATTATCAAACAGCGGATGACTTTGGAAAACGATGATAAAACGTATACGTCTGAAGAAACACTCAGTGTATGTGAACAAGAAGGCATTCCATTTGTGTTTGATTACCACCATTTTTACGCCAATCCGACCGATGACGCTGATTTGGATGACATTCTCCCGCGGATGATTAAAACATGGCAACGGATCGGCTTAAGGCCGAAAGTCCACCTCTCCTCACCAAAATCAGAAGCAGCTATCCGCAGTCATGCCGACTATGTGGATGCGAATTTCATCCTGCCGGTGCTGGAGCGGTTCAGACAATGGGATACGGACATCGACTTTATGATTGAAGCAAAAGAGAAAGACCGGGCGCTGCTTCGGCTCGTCGAAGAATTAAGCGCCATCCGCGGAGTCAAACGCCTGGCGGGAGGCGTGCTGAGGTGGAAATCATAACCAGGTTTATCACCCGATTATCTGGGGAATTTCCGAAATAACAGACCATCAGACGGAGGAGAAAACACATGAAAAACATTACATCTTTGAAAATAGCCGCTAAGAAATTCACTTTAAGAAACATGCTTCAGCTTTATCAGCTTTGCCACACAGGAGGCCACGAGCTGTATATCTACTCTAAAAAAACGATGTGCAAAATCAAAGATATCATCGAACTGGAAACTTTCAGAATGGCTCATAAAGAACAAGAATATTTAATTGTAGTGGAAGGAAAGAAAGCGGTTCAGCTTATTGACCGTTTCAAACATATGATCGAACCTGCGCAAAAAGAAGCCCATTAAATACGGATACATAAAAAAAGGAGAGACAGGAGGCCGCTCGGCCCCGTTCGTCTCTCCTTTTTTCTTTATTAATGAATCAGCTCGCCGAAT
The DNA here is from genome assembly GCF_038008305.1 of Bacillus sp. FSL K6-2819. Taxonomy (NCBI): domain Bacteria; kingdom Bacillati; phylum Bacillota; class Bacilli; order Caryophanales; family Bacillaceae; genus Bacillus; species Bacillus sp. FSL K6-2819. Next base: position 3,603,622 of record NZ_JBBOYV010000001.1, read on the forward strand.
TGCGCCTGATGAAGTCTCTGGTACATGCCGCCGGATGCCAGCAGTTCCTTATGGTGTCCTTGTTCAGCAATGCCTTCTTTCGTAACGACGACGATCCGGTCCGCATCCTTAATCGTAGCCAGCCGATGGGCGATCACAAGAGTCGTGCGTCCTTCAGACAGTTTTTGCAGAGACTTTTGAATGGCGGCTTCCGTTTCTGTGTCGAGAGCTGATGTAGCCTCATCCAAAATTAAGATCGACGGGTTTTTCAAAAACATTCTGGCGATGGAAAGCCGCTGTTTCTGCCCGCCTGACAGCTTCACGCCGCGCTCGCCGATCACCGTGTTCAAACCGTCGGGATACCCGTTTACCAAATCCTCTAAATGCGCCTGCCGGACGGCCTGCCAGATCTCTTCCTCAGACGCGTCCAGCCGCCCGTAAGCAATGTTTTCCCGTAATGTGCCGGAAAACAGAAAGACATCCTGCTGGACGACGCCGATTTGTCCCCGCAGAGATGACAGCGTCATGTCCTTAATGTCGATGCCGTCGATGGATATGACGCCTTCAGACGGCTCATAAAAACGCGGAAGCAGACTTGTCAGCGTTGATTTCCCCGCTCCCGAAGGCCCGACAAATGCGACTGTCTCCCCCGCATGAATGGATAAATTGATGCCGGACAGCACCGGATTGTTTTCTTCATAGCCGAATGACACATGATCATAGCGGATATTCCCTTTTAAACCGGGTACATGTCTCGCGTGCGGGGCATCCTTGATATCAGGCTCCGTTTCCAGTATTTCCATAAAGCTTTTAAAACCGGCAATGCCTCTCGGATACATCTCAATAATTGCGTTGATCTTATCAATCGGACGGAACAGAACGTTCGTCAGCAGCACAAAAGCAACGAATTCTCCGTAGGATAATGATCCGCGAATGACGAACCATGTGCCGCACAACAGGACGAACAGCGTGACGAATCTTGTCAGCATGTAACTGATTGAACCGTTTTTGGCCATGATTTTATATGACGTCAGTTTTGTCTTGCGGAACCGCTGGTTGTTCACGTCAAACCGCTGCTTTTCAAACGCTTCATTGCTGAAAGCCTGGACAAGGCGGATGCCGCCGATGTTATTTTCGACCCTCGCGCTGAAATCACCGACATCTTTGTTCAGTTTTGTAAACGCGGAGGTCATTTTTTTATTGAAATACAAAGCAAGCCAAATGACGACCGGCATAATGATAAAGGTCAACAGCGCGAGCTGCCAGTTAATGAACAGCATGACGCCGAAAGCGCCCAAAATCGTCATGATCGCGATAAACAGGTCCTCGGGTCCGTGGTGGGCCGTTTCTCCGATATACATCAAATCATTGGTGAGCTTAGACATTAAACTGCCCGTTTTGTTGTTATCGTAAAATTTGAACGAAAGCTTTTGCAGATGGTCAAAAAGCTTTTTCCGCATATCGGTTTCAATGTTAATACCGAGCATATGGCCCCAATACGTCACAACATACTGAAGTGCCGAGCTGAGAGCGTACACCCCGAACAAAGCGATAGAAGTCAAAATAATCAGACTCCAATCCCGCCCCGGGAGCAATGTATCGATAAAGTAATTGACAATCAGAGGAAAACTCAGCTCCATCAACCCGCCTGCGATGGCAGAAAAGAAGTCGAGAAAAAACAGCTTTTTGTACGGTTTATAATAAGAAAAAAATTGTCGCAGCACGATTCTGTCCTCCTTGCGCCTCGCACTCAATGATAATATTTCTCAATTATACTATACACAAGGAGTTTTTAAAGCGTTTTTTACAAAACGCCTGAAAATAGCCGTGCGAAGGATTCCTTCGTTCTTTCCCATAATGCGCGCTTATAAAAACGGACGGGGCTGATTTTCTCAGACTCTCTCATATCCTCCAGATAATGCGCTTCAAGATCTTTGACCGCCTCTTGATCTGTAAAAAACACATTGACTTCAAAGTTCAGCTGAAAGCTTCTCATGTCCATATTCGCCGTCCCGACAGAAGCAAGGTTTCCGTCGGTGATGAGTACCTTTTGATGCATAAAGCCCTTTTGATAGGAATAGACTTCAATTCCTTCCCGAAGAAGCTCGGGGAAATAAGACCTCGTCGCATACTGGGTTAGAAACCCGTCATTGGTTTCCGGCACCATGACACGCACTTGGACGCCTCTTGCGGCAGCCTCCTTTAACGCCGTGCGGATCGGCTCATTCGGCACGAAATAAGGCGTCGCGATCCATACAGACGATTCGGCCGCCGCGATCATGGCATAATACAGATCGCTCATCCGCTCCTTCATATCGGGGCCTGTCGGAACGACTTGATAGACGCCGCCGCTTTCTGCCGGAACCGGGCGGCTGTATGCTTTCTGATCAATAAGCACCTCATCAGAAACGTATTCCCAATCAAGCATAAAAATGCTGTGGAGCGTCTGAACGATTTCTCCTTCGACTTTCATATGGGTGTCGCGCCAAAAGCCGACGTTTTTGTCTTTGCTGATATATTCCTTGCCGACATTCAGCCCGCCGACAAAACCAATTTCCCCGTCAACGACGACGATCTTGCGGTGATTTCTGAAATTGAATTTCTGGTTGAAAAAGCCGTATTTCAGCGGCAGGAACGGGACGATGTTCACGCCCGCGCGTTTCAGTTTTTTAATATCTTTTCCGGACAGCTTCAGGCTGCCGGCCGCATCGAACAAAAACCGCACTTCCACGCCTTGACGCGCTTTCTCCATCATAATCTCCATCATCTTGTGCCCGAGCATGTCTGATTTGAACATGTAATATTCAATATGTATAAATGATGCTGCCCCCCGGAGCGCTTCAAACAGCTCCGGAAAAGTTTCATCCCCGTTTTTGAGCACCTTCAGCCTGCTTTTTGTATTGATATTCATGTGGGCAGCTTTGATTGAATATTGAAAGAAACGCTTCTGATTTCCTTTCAATCCGGACAGGTCGGGAGTTTGCTCCATATCAAATATCGTTCTCAGCTTTTCCCGGTTATACGTCCGTTTTGACCTGAACAGCTTGCCTTTTTCATAAAGCTGGCCGGAGAATAGGTAAAATAAGTACCCGGCGATCGGAAAAAAGATAAGAATGTGGATCCATAACAGCGTGTGCTGCGAGGTGCGGTTTTCTAAGATTAACGAATAAATGCTGAACAGGATAATGCTTGCATAGCAAAGCAATCCGCCGTAAAACTCAAGCCTGGAAACCGGAAAAAACCATATGACATATGCTCCGATCAGCATCATATATAAAAAGCAAAATTCCAGTCTCCTTTTCAGCATCCCGACTCTCTCCAATCTGATCCGATATCTCTTTATACCCTCTATTCTCCGGCCTGTAAACATATGAAAAAGCCTCCCCGCCCGAGCGGAAAGGCTTATGATGAGGCTTCCTGTGATGAAGGAGAAGAGCGTTTTCAGCAACCGTTGAAAAAATTATTCCCCTTTTGCAAGGAGGTGTTTAGCGTTTTCGATATACAACATAGCTGCGAGTCAAGTACTTGAGCGGCAGGCTGAACACGTGAACCAATCTCGTAAACGGCCAGAGGATAAAAACGATGTATCCAATGATGATATGAAACTTAAACCATAGCGGGACACTCTCCATCAAAGAGGCATCAGGCCTGAACAAAATGAGCTCCCTGAACCACGGCCCCACTGTTGTCCGGTAATCAAAGCCTTTCGAATCAATGTTGAGAAACGTGGCCGCAACGCCCGTCAGCATCATAAACAGCAGCAGAATGAGCGTGAGAAAATCCGCCGGCGAGCTGGTGTTGCGGATTCTTTTGTCAAACAGCCTTCTGTACGTCAGGATGAACAGGCCGATACACGCCGCGACCCCTGCAGGCAGGCCCGCGCCAATCGCCATTTTGTGATACGTATGCTCGGAAATGTCAATGGCGGAGTACACGGCTTCCGGAATCAGAATTCCCATGATATGGCCGCCGATGACGCACAGCAGGCCCCAATGAAAAAGGGTGCTGCCCGCCGCAAGTTTTTTCTTTTCCAACAGCTCGCTTGATTTAGCCGTCCAGCCAAACTGGTCATGCTGATAGCGGTAAATATGTCCGCCGATAAAGATCGTCAATACAATGTATGGCATCACGCCCCAGAGGATCTGCCCGTTCATGCCTGAACAGCCCCTTCTTTGCTTTCATGTACGCCGATATCTTCCAGCGCGGCAAGCAGGACATGCAGCAGCCCGGCGTATATGCTGTCATTTTTTTCGAGGCGGGACGCCAGCTCCCTCACATTGGACAGATATTTCTCAAATACGCTTCTTGCGGCTTCAATTTCCGCAATCGCCGCAAATTCAAGCATAAGCGGCAGATAATCAGGCAGTTCTTTCTCTGTCGGGAGGAAACCGGATTGCTGGTATGTGTTCTTTAAATGCAGCAATTCAATGCCGCGTTCCCTTTGCTCGCCTGAGTTAAAGTAGGTGACATACATGTTCGTTTTTTTCCCGAAATCGAACGTATAGACATAGTGTTCAATCAGCGCTTCCTGAGAAAATCCGGCTGCCGCCTTCAAAAAGCGCAGCAGCTTCTCCCGGATTTCCTGGCTGCTGATGTCAAGGAGAAGAGTCTTCCAATCAGGAAGCTCAGCTCTCCAGTCTTCGTCCGGATAAGAGAGAAGACAGGAAAGAGCGGAGAACGTAATTTGCCGGTCTATGGTGTTCATCTTGTTACACCTCATTTTTCAAAAATTAGAAACAAGACCCGGGGCCGCCTGAAAATGATAAGCCGCAGCTCCCTTGTTCAGCGTATAAATCTGACACTTCTTCCCGATGGCTGCTCGGAATCACAAAGCGGTCGTCATATTTGGCGATCGCCAGCAGCCGATACATGTCTTCAATTTGCCGTTCTGTCAGACCGACACTGGAGATGAGTGCCGGGTCAATGGATTTATTCGTCTGGACTGCTCTCATATACTGGCGCATGACAGACATTTTCTTTAACGTTGACCGAATATGGTCCGTGTCTCCCGCCGTTAATAGCTGCGCCAAGTAGTCAATCGGGATTCTCATTTGGTCGATAGCCGGAAAAATGTCTTCCGCCGTTTGCCGGCTGCCTTTTCCTTCAAAGAGATTCATAATCGGGCTGAGCGGCGGTATGTACCAAACCATCGGCAGCGTGCGGTACTCAGGATGAAGCGGGAGCGCAATCTTCCAGTCGATGATCATTTTATAGATCGGCGATTTTCGCGCGGCCTCTATCCATTCATCCGGGATGCCTTGTTCTTTTGCCAGTCTGGCAACCTCAGGATCATTCGGATCGAGAAAAACGTCCAATTGGGAATGATAGAGATCCTTTTCATTTTCAACAGATGCCGCTTCCTCCACTTTGTCCGCGTCGTACAGCATGACGCCGAGGTAGCGGATTCTGCCAACACACGTCTCAGAGCAGATGGTCGGCAGTCCCGCCTCCAAACGCGGAAAGCAGAGTGTGCATTTTTCCGCTTTGTTTGTTTTCCAGTTAAAATAGACTTTTTTATAAGGACAGGATGAGACGCAATATCTCCATGAACGGCAGGCGTTTTGATCCACGAGCACAATGCCGTCTTCCTCGCGTTTGTACATGGCGCCGGACGGGCAGGATGAGACGCACGCCGGGTTGATGCAGTGCTCGCAAATACGCGGCAGATACATCATAAAGACTTCATCGAATTCCGTTTTGATCGATTCCTCCATTTTTTGCACGTTTGGATCTTCAAGCCCCGTAATGTGGCCGCCCGCGAGATCATCCTCCCAGTTCGGGCCCCATTCGATATTCATGAAATCCCCCGTCAGTGACGATTTCGGGCGCGCCACCGGCTGGTGTTTTTTCTGCGGACTGTTTGTTAATGTTTCATAATCATAATTCCAAGGTTCATAGTAATCATCAATCGTCGGCTGATTCGGATTATAGAAAAGGCCTGCCAGCCGATTCGTTTTCGGGCCGGATTTCAGCCCGAGCTTTCCTTTTTTTAAAGTCCAGCCGCCTTTATATTTGTCCTGATCCTCCCATTGCTTCGGGTAGCCGATGCCCGGCTTTGTTTCTACATTATTGAAGTACATATATTCCGCACCGGAGCGGTTTGTCCACGTGTTTTTGCAGGTGACGCTGCATGTGTGGCAGCCGATGCATTTATCCAAGTTCATGACCATACCGATTTGCGCTTTAATCTTCAAGCCAATCGACCTCCTTCAGCTTGCGGATGACGACATTCAGGTCACGCTGGTTCCCTGTCGGACCGTAATAATTAAAGCCGTAGCTGAGCTGGGCGTAGCCTCCGATCATCTGTGTCGGCTTGACGTGAATCCTTGTCGGGCTATTATGGGTGCCGCCCCGGTTATTCGTCAGCTTTGTGCCGGGCACGTTGATGTGGCGGTCCTGAGCATGATGCATAAACGCCATCCCTTTAGGAATCCGGTGGGACAAAACAGCTCTCGCGACGACAACACCGTTTCGGTTGAAACATTCAATCCAATCATTGTCCTTGATATCCGTGTCCTCTGCGTCATCTTTATTCATCCACACGGTCGGCCCTCCGCGGAACAGCGTCAGCATCGGCAGGGAATCGAAATACATGCTGTGGACGGACCATTTATTATGCGGCGTCAAATAGTTGAGGACGATTTCTTTCCCCTCCTGATCAGGCCGCTTGCTCAGAAACGGACGGTGCTGAAGGATCGGTTTAAATGTCGCCATCGTTTCACCGAATTCCATCATCAGTTCATGATCGACATAGTAGGATTGTCTGCCCGTCAGTGTCCGCCATGGGATTAATTTTTCCACATTTGTCGTAAACGGCGAGTATCTGCGCCCCCCTTTTTCTGAGCCGGTAAAGGCCGGAGAGGTGATGACCGTTTTCGGCTGGGCTGTAATTTGCTCGAACGTAAAGCATTCTTCCTCCCGCTCTTCCGCAAGGTCTTTCAGCTTCAGATTTGTGATGTTTTCAAGTGACTCCCATGCTTTGACGGCGACTTTTCCATTTGAAGTGGACGACAGGGTTAAAATCGCTTCCGCCGCCTGCTTTGCTTCACTTATATTCGGGCATCCCTTTGCAACACTGTCCGTTTCGGTTTCTCCCAGTCTCTTTTTGAGTGATTCATATTCATCGGCTATCGACCAGCTCATGCCTTTTGTTCCGCTCGGTTTTAAAGCAGCGTTTGGACCGAGCGCGGTCATTTTATGAAAAATATGCTTGTAATCCCGTTCGACGACTTGGATATTCGGCATCGTTTTTCCCGGAATCGCTTCACATTCACCTTTGCTCCAGTCATTGATTTTGCCGAACGGCTGGGCCAATTCCTGCATGGTGTCATGAAGGAGCGGCGTCGCGACAACCTCTTTCACCGGCTCCATCTCGACTTCTTCCGCAAGATCGGAAACCGCTTTTGAGAGGGCTTTGAAAATATCCCAGTCTGACCTCGATTCCCACGGTGCCGAGATGGCCGGAGCAAAAGGGTGAATGAACGGATGCATATCCGTACTGCTGAGATCGTGTTTTTCATACCATGTCGCCGCCGGCAGCACGATATCGGAATACAGCGCCGTACCCGCCATTCGAAAATCAAGATTGATTAACAAGTCAAGCTTTCCTTCCGGCGCCTGCTCCCGCCATTTGATTTCTTCAGGACGGATGCTGTCGCTGTCGTCATTCATCAAACCGTTTGTCGTCCCCAGCAGATGCTTGAGAAAATATTCGTGCCCTTTTCCTGAGCTGGAGATCAGATTGGCCCGCCATACGAAGAGATTCCTTGGGAAGTTCACTTCATTGTCAGGATCTTCAATCGCGAATTTCAGCTTTTTCTCTTGAAGCTGTGAGGCCACGTACGCACCGACGTCTTCTGGTGCCGCCGCCCCCGCTTTTTCAGCTTCTTTGTACAAATCAATGCCGTTTTGATTGAATGTCGGATAAGACGGCAGCCATCCTAATCTGGCAGCCAGCACATTGTAATCAGCGTGATGCTTGTAGCGGGATGACGCAGCAATCGGTGAAGCCAAATCGCTGATCGGCTGGTCCTCATAACGCCACTGATCTGTCGCAAAGTAGAAAAATGAGGTGCCGTTTTGCAGCTTAGGCACGCCTTCCCAGTCCTTTGCAGTTGCAATCGTCTGCCATCCTTCAGCGGGACGGAGCTTTTCCTGTCCCACATAATGAGCCCAGCCTCCGCCGTTTACGCCTTGCGCGCCTACGAGTAAAACAAGATTTAACACCGCACGGTAGATCGTGTCGGAGTTGAACCAGTGGTTGATCCCCGCCCCGACGATAATCATGGATCTGCCGTCCGTATCGATCGCATTTTGGGCAAACTCCCTGGCAATCTGAATGACGGCTTCTCTTTTAATTCCTGTGATCCGTTCCTGCCAGCCAGGTGTAAACGGACGAGGATCATCATAGGATACAGCTGCTTGTTTGCCGATGCCCCGGTTCACGCCGTAGTTGGCCAATATCAAGTCAAACACGGTCGTGACGTACACCTCTTCGCCATTCAGGTTTACTTTTTTAATCGGAAGATCCCGCTCAAGCACTTTGTTTCCGTCATTTGAAAAATACGGAATGCGCACCGTGCCAATTTCGTCCTCTATTCCAAGTACAGAGAGACGGGGCTCGATCTGTTCCCCGGTGTCTTCATCGATCATATGCAGGTTCCATTTCTTCTGACCGTCCCAGCGGGAGCCCATTGTTCCTTGCGGTATGGCAAACGCGCCTGTCTGTTCATTCCAGACCGCGGGCTTCCACTGATCATGCTTTGTCTGCCGCCCGATGTCCTTCGCATGCAGAAACCGCCCCGCTGTATACACGCCATTTTTTTTTGACAGGGTAACGAGGAATGGAAAATCCGTGTATTGCTTTGCATACTTGATAAAATGCTCTGTCTCTTGATTCACGTAAAATTCCTGCAAAATGACGTGACCCGTTGCCATCGCAAGCGCCCCGTCAGTCCCTTGGCGGATACTCAGCCAGTCATCGGCGAACTTGGAGGATTCCGCAAAATCCGGGCTGACTGAAATGACCTTGGCGCCTTTATAGCGGGCTTCCGCCAAAAAATGCGCATCAGGCGTTCTCGTCAACGGAACGTTTGAGCCCCATGTGATGATATAGCCGGAATTGTACCAATCACTGCTTTCCGGAACGTCCGTCTGGTCACCCCAAATTTGCGGGGACGCCGGGGGAAGATCCGCATACCAGTCATAAAAACTGAGCATTGGGCCGCCCATTAAAGACATAAACCGGGAGCCTGACGCATGGCTGATCATGGACATCGCCGGAATCGGGGAAAAACCGACATTCCGGTCAGGCCCGTATTTCATCACTGTATACAGCAGAGAGGCCGAGATCAGCTTCAGCACCTCCGGCCATTCAGCGCGCACAAAACCGCCTTTCCCTCTTGCCTGTTTATAAGACTTCGCTTTTTCAGGGTGTTCGACGATTGATTTCCAGGCATCCAATGGATTTTGATGAGCCTGCAATGCTTCCCGCCACAAATTGATCAGCACACCGCGCACGTATGGGTATTTCACACGCAGCGGGCTGTAGATGTACCACGAAAAACTGGCCCCCCGCGGACAGCCTCTCGGCTCGAAATCAGGCATATCCGGACCTGTAGATGGATAATTCAAGTTTTGTCCTTCCCACGTGACAATTCCGTTTTTCACGTAAATATTCCAGCTGCAAGACCCCGTGCAGTTGACACCGTGGGTGGAGCGAACGACTTTGTCGTACTGCCATCTGTTTCTGTATACATTCTCCCAATCACGATCTTCTTGGGTGGTTTGGCTATGATTATTTGAATGATGTTCGATAGGAGAAAAATAGTTTAATCTCCTGAACAACGGACTCATTTTCTTTTTCTTCATGATCGTTCACTCCTTCCGAGTCAGGTGATGCTATGTACACTATAAACAGAGACATCATGTTACCTTGTGAACTATGTCACACACTCTGCTTTTTTCACAAAACGTCCACATACAGAAGAAGGAAGGGCGCCTGAATCATTTAGCCGCCTTAGATTCAAAGAAAAACCCGGCTCTATTTAAGAACCGGGCTCTGCGCTTTCATCCTGTGATGTATGGAGATACCGTAAAAACAATTGATAGGAACAAAAGACATTTTGCTGAAGCATCGCCAAAAAGTTCATTTGCAGCCGCGGATGGTAAGACATCATTTGCTTGAACATAGAATATGGAATATGGAGTGCCAGAATGTCCGGGGAAGCATTAACTGAGATAAAAGGCGATAGAGACAGTCCGCCTTTTTCATCAACCGGAAACACAGCGCCTTTTTCCCACAGCGCAACGGTTTGCGAGCCTTCAGGGAGCCTGCTGTCCTTAAAACGGATACTGCCTTTTAATACGATATATACGGATTGTGAATGAAGAAAGGATGGAGACTGATCAGACGAGCCGCGGATAAACGTCCCGTTTTTCAATAAGGCTGCGACGATGGACAGAGGCACTTCATTAAACATAGGAAGTTGTTTCAGACATAATAAATAGTCACACTGATTCATAGGAAAGCCTCCCGTGCTAAGGATAGCTTTAGTGTAGCCCGATTGAGCCTGCACGGCAGTGATATAGTTCACAGCTTGTATGATGAATGTCACTTATCAGGAGGATGCCTGCATTTATAATGAAGTAAAAAGGAGGATTTTGATGAAGGCGATGATTCCGAAGCAGCACGGCGCATGGGCGATGCTGCTGATTCCATTTTTACTCGGCATGGTCAAGGGAGGCCCGGTTTTCTGGCATATTCCGCTCTTTCTAGGCTGGCTTTTCCTTTATTTGACGGTTTATCCCGTTTCACTTGCCTTGAAAAAGAAACAGCTCAAACCCTATCAAAAGTGGATATGGTACTACGGTGTACCGGCCTGCTGCTTTCTGACCGTTTCTGCCGTTCATAAGCCCCATCTCATCTGGGTGGGCGTTTCTTTACTGCCGCTGTTTCTTATCCATATGCATTATGCCCGCCGAAAAAACGAACGAGCGCTGACGAACGATGCTGCGGGTGTCCTGTTCTTTTGTTCAGGCGGGCTTGCGAGCTGCTGGCTGGGAACGGGAGCCCTTGACGGCTGGGCTTGGTTTCTATTCTTGCAATCTGCTTTATTTTTTATCGGAAGTTCTTTTTATGTGAAATCAGTCATCCGTGAGAGAAAAAACAGAACATTTGCATACTGGTCATGGGGATATCATCTGCTCCTTCCCTTATTATCGGCTCTTCTCGGTGCAGGCTGGGCGTTTTTTGCTTTTATCCCAAGCAGTTTGCGGGCATGGTATTTTCACGGGAGAGATTGGTCCGCGAAAAAAATCGGCATTCTTGAAATCGCAAACGCCGGCTTCTTTTTCGCGGTCATGTGTACATATATGGCGTAATAAAAAACAAGGACAGCGGCTGTCCTTGTTTTTTCAGTCAATATTACAGATCTCCAGCGGACAGTTTTCACACTCGATCTCACATCGTAAATAGTCCCGCTTGTGCAAAATAATTTTCCCGGCTTCGTCTATCGAAATAACCCCTTGTTTGCGAAGGTCTCCCAGCATGCGGTTGACGCTTTCTCTCGCCGCCGCGCAAAACTTAGCCAAATCCTGATTTGTCAGCACAATGTTGATCAGAATCCCGTCGCTTCGTTCCACCCCGTAGCTGTTTGATAAGCGGATAAGAGTAGAATAGAGCGCCCCTTTTTTGCCGTGAAGAAGCAGATCCCTGATTTTGGACTGAATTTTCCGGAGATGGGTGCTCATCCATTTCATAAATTCAAAAGTCAAATCACCATTTTGGATTAATTCCTTTTCCAGCTTGTTTTTATTAATGACGAGCACCTCGCCACCCTCTAACACTTTTGCGCTGAGCATATATCTCGGCTCTTCTGTAAACAATGTCAGTTCCCCGACAATATCGTTTTTTTGGCAGATTCTAAGCGTCAGGTCTTTGCCGTCAGATGTCAGCTTGCCGATTTCAATAAGTCCTGATTGGATCAGATAAAGCTCTTCTGCATCCATTCCTTCTTGAAACAAATACGTGTGTTTTTTCATTTTCCTTTTCGTGCTGATCGATTTCAGCAATTCATGGAGTTCGCGGGAAAGAAGTTCTTTATCAGATTTTCGGACAGAGAGAATATTCATGAACTCACCTCGAAGAAAGTCACGTTGCGTATGTTTATTGTAACGTGACTTGATTTGCACTCATCCAGGAAAAACTAACAATCTTGTGAATGGATCATTATGAATGGAGGCTCTGACTGCTTCTCTCTGTATGTGTTTTCATTTTTTCCTGCCAATACATCCAGATCACAAGGACAAAGCTCGCCAACGCAACCTCCGAAAGCGCCATAAAGCCGATGGCATATTGGCCTGTTGCCTGAAATACACTTGCCAGAATCAGCGGAGGGAAAAAGCCGCCCAGTCCGCCCATAGCAGACACAATCCCGTTGGCAATTCCCGCCTGCTTTGAAAAATAGAAAGGCACCAGTTTAAATACCGTTCCGTTCCCAATACCTGAGCAGACCGCCACCGTTAATGACCCAAACGCATAAAGGCCGATCGCCGGCGAGAATGACAGCATAACGCCTGATAGCGTAAGACCCGCGAAAACGAACATCAAAATGCGGAGCGGGTTCATTTTATCAGCAAGAAATCCTCCCGCAGGCCTGAGCAGCGTAGAGACCGCAATAAAGCCGGCCGTCCGCAGACCGGCATCCGCCGGGGTCAGCCCAAAATGCTCAACCAAAAAGTTCGGAAGATAGATAGTAAAGGCGACAAAGGCGCCAAACGTAATAAAATAAAACAGGCTCAAAAACCAAAGCACATGATTTCGGTAAACGGCTTTCATTTGAGTTTTTACGGAAACTTTGACCTTCTTTTCATGCCGGTCGCCGAATAAAACGTGCAGTAATGCGAATACAGCCAGCAAAACCAGATACATCTGCACGGTTGCTTTCCATCCCGCAGCTTGAGCAATAACCGGCGCCGCAAATGTGGTAATGGCGGTGCCGATGTTTCCGGCACCGTAAATTCCATTGACGGCACCGTGCTTTTCTTTCGGATAATATTTCGGAAGGGAGGTCACTCCAATGGAGAATACCGCTCCGCCGATCCCTAAGAAAAAGCCGCCCGCGATTAAATCAAACAGAGAATCCGCGATACTGATCCAAAACACAGGAAACAAAAGCAGGATGAAGCTGATCATAAACATCAGCCGCGCCCCATACCTGTTCGTCAAATACCCTAATGGAATGCGGAGAAGCGATCCGAGAATAACGGGAATCGCCGTCACCAATGAAATCTCGCCTTTGCTTAAATGAATATCTGATGTCATTTGGGAAATGAGTGATGAAATCAGCACCCACACCATAAACCCTGCCACTAAGCTTAATGACTGCAATGATAATTGAATATGTTGACGATTGATCATTCGGCTTGCCCCTTTCACTGATTCAATATCAGTCTTATCATACAAAAACTCGGTGTACAGGATTGTGAATTACATCACACGCTTTATATGCAAAAAAAAGACAAAGCCCGAAGACTTTGTCCTTTCATGATGATTACATTTTTTCCGGAGCCGATACGCCGATCAGCTGAAGCGCGTTGTTCAGCGTAATTTGCGTCGCTTTCATTAAAGCCAGACGCGCGCGGCTCTTCTCTTTATTTTCAGGATCGATGACTTTTTCCGCATTGTAGAAGCTGTGAAGAGCGGATGCCAAATCATAAATGTAGTTGGTGATCCGGTGCGGGATGCGTTTTTCCGCCGCCTCCGCCACAGCTTCAGGGAATCCGCCGATCGTTTTCAGCAGATCGTATTCTTTTTCTGATTGAATATGGCTGAAATCAAGATCTGCCGCCGGTTTAAGTCCCTGCTCTTCCCCTTGGCGTAGCATGCTGCAAATACGGGCATGCGCGTATTGCGCGTAATACACAGGGTTTTCGTTTGATGTAGATACGGCAAGATCCAGGTCAAAATCCATATGCGTATCGGCGCTGCGCATCGCGAAGAAATAACGGACCGCGTCAAGGCCGACCTCTTCAATCAGGTCACGCATCGTTACGGCTTTCCCCGTACGTTTGCTCATCTTCATTTTTTCGCCGTTTTTATATAAATGAACGAGCTGAATGATTTCAACTTCCAATGTGCCTTTTTTGTAACCGAGCGCTTCAATTGCCGCTTTCATACGTGGAATATAGCCGTGGTGATCCGCGCCCCACACATTGATGAGCTTGTCGAAGCCGCGGTCAAGCTTGTCTTTATGGTATGCGATGTCCGGAAGCAGATAAGTGTATGAGCCGTCTTTTTTGATCAGCACACGGTCTTTGTCGTCACCGAACGTTGTGGAACGGAACCATGTCGCGCCGTCCTCTTCGTATACATGGCCCTTTTCGCGAAGCGCCTCAAGCGCCTGATCGATTTTTCCGTTTTCGTACAGTGATGTTTCAGAATACCATACGTCAAACGGCACGCGGAAATTCTCCAGGTCGGAGCGGAGTTTATCAAGCTCGTACTTTAAGCCGTATTCACGGAAAAACGCCTGACGTTCGCTCTCCTCTTCATGTACGAAGCGGTCACCGAAATCTTCGGCAAGCTTTTTCCCGATAGCGATAATATCTTCGCCCCGGTAGCCGTCTTCCGGCATCGGTTTTTCAAGACCGAGCGCCTCAAAATAACGGACTTCAACGGAGAGCGCCAGATTGTTAATCTGATTGCCCGCATCATTAATATAGTATTCGCGGCTCACATCATAGCCCGCTTTAGAAAGCACGCTGCACAGCACGTCACCTACTGCCGCGCCGCGCGCATGGCCTAAGTGAAGATCTCCCGTCGGGTTGGCGGACACGAATTCCACCTGAATCTTTTCGCCTTGTCCGACGTTTGTCTCTCCGTAATGTTCACCGGCTTCAAGCACGGACGGAATCAGTTTTGTTAAGTAGCCGTTGTTCATGTAAAAGTTGATGAAGCCCGGCCCCGCAATATCCATCTTTTCAATGGAAGCCTTGCCTTTATCAAATGCCGCCACGATCTCCTCGGCAATTTGGCGCGGCGCTTTTTTGGCGATTCTCGCCAGCTGCATCGCCATGTTTGTGGAATAATCACCGTGTGTTTTGTCTTTCGGCGTTTCTAACAGTACGCTTGGAATCTGGCTTTCTTCCGCCAGGCCCGCTTTCAGAACGGCCGCTTTGATTTCTTCCTTCAGCACGTCCTTCATTTGTTCCGCAATATTCATGCGTGAGTTCCTCCCTCATACGTGATCGTCATATTATGTAAATGCTGCTGCTCGTCTCCGACATGCATGTCATATGCGATGCTGATTCGGCCTTTTTCTTCACCGAGATCAGATTGAATCGATTTTGTGCTTGTTTCCAGCTCAAGCTCACCAAATGACATTTTATATTTCGTAATTGTGGAAGCTCCCGTTATGAAACGCTGATTCATTTTAACAGCGCCTGACCTCATGATCAGGACTTCGCCTTCGCTCACCTTCACAATCGTTTTTACTTTGCCTAGGTCGTGTTCTTCATAATAAGATAGATACACTTTTTGTTGTTTTACATAGTAAAATCCGGTAGTACGGAATTCGATGACTTCCTCATTTCCGTCATCCTCGATCACAGACTTCACATGGAGTGTTATCGGTGTCTCTTGCTTCATTTTGACACGTCCTTTTCATCATTCCACTTTGACTTGAATAGTATAATCATTCAGCTTGTAAACTTCAACTGCTTCTATCTTACCATCATTGCTCATTAGATTTGAAGATAAACCTCATAAAAAGCAGTTCCTTATGAGAAGAGAAAATCATATCACTATGTCACCCAATCCGTGAAAAACATGACAGCAGCTTTTCAGAAACTCACACAGTCTCATCGAAGCTGCTGCGACTTCCAGCAACATAGATTGTGCAGGAGCTATAAAAACGTCCGCCAAACACACGTGATGGCTTCTGTATTATGCCAAGTCATCATATTCGGCTGCGTGTTCGAAATCGTCAAGGCCGTCCCTTGCCGTATCAACGGGACTCGCGGTGTTACTGATTTTGTATTTATTGTATTTTATGCGGACGAACTTGCTGCAGCTTTTCCAGCATGACAGCCTGTTCAAAAAAGGGCTTGCGGGAGCGCTGACAGGAGCCGGGGTTTGGTGGATGCTCAGTTTCACCATAAGTGAACTGCTGTTTTTGATCATCCTGGCTGCCATCCAGCAGATCGGCTCATTTATTTATAAACGATTGTCTTATCCCAGCTCTGCTTCTCTCGATCTATGAAATCGCTACATTGCAATCGCAGACGGACCCGCGCCAACCGGGATCACCGTCACAGCTGTATAATCGCTCGTGCGGTACACGGTCACGGTATTGTCGTCGGGCTGTGCTGCATAAATGTACTGATTATCAGGTGTTACGGCGAGATCAGAGACGCCGGGGAGAGAGGCAGTTGTTATAAAAGTATGCTGCGCTGTATCTACGACAGTGAGATTCTCTGGGGATGCCTCAAAATAGGGCTCAAGGAAAAACGCACGAGTCCCATCAGCAGAAAAAACAATTGTAATTAAACCGTCAAACAGTCTGTTAATTCGTGAAGATTCGCTAAATATTGTCAAATCTATCACAGAAACGGCATTCGGCCCTAGCTCACCATTTTCCAGATAAGCAAAATTCCCTATTATCGGGGTTACAATTAAATTTGGTGTTTCAAAGTTACTTAAACTTTCGATCAGCTGTCCGGTGTTTAAGTCATATTTATTAACGACCCAAATTACAGAGTTGGTCGTATAGAAAAACTGTCCGTTAGGGTCTAGGGCAAAATCGTCCGCAGCGGGTGACACCGTGAACGTATTGGTAATGGTTTGCGAGGAAATATTAATTTCATAAACGGAGCTGCCTCCTGCGAGAATATAAGCAAATTCTCCCCCAGTTTCAAACTGGATTTTTCTTGGGGCTCCTACAAGAGGGATGGTTTGTGTAACCGTTAATGTTTCGTTGTTAATGATCGACACAAGATTCGCATTCCTATGGAGAACATACGTATACGCTTTATCCAAGGTAACACCCAAATCAGTCGGGATATCAGATAAAGAAATGGTACTTACAAGAGTATTCACGTCAGCATCAATGACAGAAACCGTGCTGTCTCCAGTGTTTGCAGTAAACACGTAAGATCGATGATCCGGTTCCGGCACAAGCACAATCGTGCCTGTCACCGATAAAGGACTGCCATAGAATGGCGGAACGACAACAAGGTTCTCGATCGTAATGTCACTGACATCCGGGCAATCATCGGGTTCATCAGAATAATAGACGACTTGGTCAATCTCTGCATTGCGGATGACAGAAACAGACCCGTCCCCTTGTCCATATTGATTTCGCACTGGTGAGACACTGACGAGAAGCGTAACAGTTCCCTGCAGGCGCACTGCGAATTGAACACCGATTTCATCAGGCTCAGGCCCCGTCTCAATGAAACAGCGTTCAATGACACAAGAAAGGCTGTCTGCATTCCACGTCACGTTTGCAACAGCTTCAGCCGGATCAACAACAAACCCCTCAGGCAATTCAATCGGCGCTTGAAACATCGCTTCACGGCTTGCTTCTTCCTCGCAAAAACATAAACAATCTTCTTGTGCGGCTCCTGCTTTTTCTTTAAAGGAAAGCATGTTATTTCTCATATCTTCACTTCCTTTTCAGACATACACTGCTCACGCAGATACAACAGAATATGGAAGATGTATTTGTTTGCTTGTACAAATTGTCGGGGATAATAGCGGATTTTTGAAGTGATATCCGCAGACATGCGGTTTTAAAAAGAAAACATTGCGGTTTTTTTGCGCTATCCTTCCGAATGAAAATGATAAAATATGTCATATACATAACGTGGAAGGGAGGGATTCGGAATAGTGGCGAGTGTTGTATCGTCTTCAGCGGTTGGAGAAAAAATCAACGAATGGTATATGTACATTCGAAGGTTCAGCATCCCGGACGCCGAGTACTTGCGGAGAGAAATCAAAGAAGAGCTTGCAAGCCTGGAAGATGACCAGGATCTTCATCTGTACTATTCTCTCATGGAATTCCGCCACAATCTGATGCTGGAATACCTCGAACCGCTGGAATCGCAGCGGATAGAAGAACAGCCGAGACTATCGGATCTGCTCGCGGATATTGATAAAAAGCAGGCCCGGCTGACCGGACGCCTTGATTATTATTTTAATTTTTTCCGGGGGATGTATGAGCTGGAATGCCGTGAATATCTTTCAGCGATTCAGTTTTTTAAGAAAGCTGAAAGCAAATTGACGTACGTTACAGATCAGATAGAAAAAGCGGAATTTTACTTTAAGATGTCAGAGTCCTACTATTATATGAAGCAGACTTATTTTTCTATGGATTATGCCCGGCAGGCTTATAAAATTTATCATAAGCAGGAGGCATATAATATAAGGGTGCTTCAGTGCCATTCATTGTTCGCTACCAACTTTCTTGACTTAAAGCAATATGATGAAGCAATTCAGCATTTTAAAAAAGCTTATGCCATGGCAGAGGCAGAACAGCAGCCTCAATTAATGGGCCGGACTCTATATAATATCGGGCTTTGTTTTAACAGCCAAGAAAATTACAAACCAGCCATTGACTACATCAAACGGGCAATAGCTGTTTTTGAAGATGGGAACATCATCACTTCTCTTCCGCAAGCCTATTTCTTAATCACACAAATACATTATAAAATCGGAAATATGGCCATAGCCAGGCAATATCATGACAAAGGAGTATCTTACGCGAAGGAGGCGGAAGATTCATTATATATAGCGGAGTATGAATTTTTAGAATCTTTGTACGTCGGTGAGCCTGATGAAGAAGCAATTATGGAATGTTTTGACTTCCTCAAGGATAAATTGATGTATGCTGATCTTGAAGATTTTGCCTTAGATGTGGCAAAATATTACCACGAGAGAGAAAATTTCGAGAAGGCTTCCGCATATTTTTTAAAAGTGGAAGAAACAAGACAGCAAATTCAAGGAGGTGTGAAGTTGTATGAAATTGAAGTATAAATTAGTACTTACTTGCTTAGCTGTAGGCACTGTTTTTGTTTCAGCCGACATCGCAAGTGCACCGGAACATCAATTTGAAGTTGCTCAGCGCGGAATGATTTAAAAATTAAACTTGATAGCAGCCAACATCTTACGGCTGTTTTTTTATCTGTTCTTCCTTATTAAAAACCCGGAACAAAGGCTGCTTCTGCCCTGTTATTCCGGGTTTTCTTCTTTCTACTTCACAAACCCAAGCAGCATTTCACGAATCATCTTGCTTGCCGTGTTTGCGGTTTGTTCGGAGTGGTCATAGATCGGCGCGACTTCTACAAGGTCAGCTCCTTTTACGCTGACTTCTGAGCGGGCGATTTCATGGATGGACGCGAGCAATTCCTTAGACGTGATGCCTCCTGCGTCAACCGTGCCCGTTCCCGGCGCATGAGCGGGGTCAAGAACGTCGATATCGATGGTGACATAAACAGGACGTCCCGCGAGCTGCGGCAGCACTTTTTTCAGCGGCTCAAGCACTTCAAACTTAGAAATGTGCATGCCGTTTTCTTTCGCCCATTCAAATTCTTCCTTCATTCCGGAACGGATGCCGAATGAAAATACGTTTTGCGGCCCGATAAGCTCGGCCGCTTTGCGGATCGGTGTAGAGTGGGAAAGCGGCTCGCCTTCATAATCCGTGCGCAGGTCTGTGTGCGCGTCAAAATGAATGATGGCAAGGTCCGGAAACTTCTTATACATGGCTTTAATGACAGGCCATGACACAAGGTGCTCCCCTCCCATGCCGAGCGGGAACTTTCCTTTTTCTAAAATGCTGTCCACGTATTCCTCAATCATATCAAGGCTTCTTTGCGGATTGCCGAACGGAAGCGGAATGTCGCCGGCGTCAAAGAAATTCAAATCAGCCAAGTCACTGTCGAGATACGGGCTGTATTCTTCAAGACCGATAGACACCTCGCGGATTCTCCCCGGGCCGAACCGTGAACCCGGGCGGTAGCTGACCGTCCAATCCATCGGCATGCCGTAGAGGATGGCGTCCGCCTCTTTCCAATCGGGGCGGCTTGCGATAAATACTTTTCCTGAATATGCTTCATCAAACCTCATGATAAAACCCTCGCTTTCCTGTAAAAAAGCGCAAGATTCGCTCCTGCGCCGTACGTTTTTATTTAATTAAGTCGCTCACAAATTTCGGAAGAACAAATGCCGCTTTGTGAAGCTCTTTCGTGTAATACTTCGTATCGATATCAAAGAAACGGCTGTCTTCCACTTCAAGCGGATCATACTTTTTAGAACCGATCGTAAATGTCCACAGACCGCTTGGGTACGTCGGGATATTAGCCGTATACAGACGGGTGATCGGGAAGATTTCTTTCACATCGCGCTGTACGTTTGTAATCAGCTCCGGTGTAAACCACGGATTGTCCGTCTGCGCGACGAAGATGCCGTCTTCTTTTAACGCCTTGGAAATTCCGGCATAGAAACCTTTTGAGAACAGATTGACGGCCGGTCCGACCGGTTCTGTTGAATCAACCATAATGACGTCGTATTCATTTTCTGATTTCGCGATGTGCATGAAGCCGTCATCGACTCTCACGTCTACGCGCGGATCATCCAGCTTGCCCGCAATAGATGGAAGGAATTTTTTAGAGTATTCAATGACCTTGCCGTCAATGTCGACAAGCGTCGCTTTTTTTACGCCCGGGTGCTTCAGAATCTCTCTGATGACGCCGCCGTCTCCGCCGCCGACAACGAGGACGTTTTCCGGATTCGGGTGTGTAAATAACGGTACGTGCGCAACCATTTCATGATAGACGAACTCGTCCTTTTCAGAAGTCATGACCATTCCGTCTAAGAACAGCATGTTGCCGAATTCTTCTGTCTCCACCATTTCCAGATGCTGAAATTCAGTCTGTTCCGTATGTAATGTTTGTTTCACCTTTAATGTAATGCCGAAGTTCTTCGTCTGCTTCTCCGTATACCAAAGCTCGCTCAATTGTCATCTCCCTTTCAAGGCTTATTTCATTTATTGTAAGCGTCTGTTTCGCTTTTATTCCGGTTAAAATCTCATTTTCACCTAAGGAAAAAGTATAGAGGATGGGAGGGAAAAAGTAAAGATGTGTCCGGCTTGCGATGTTTAAAAAACCCCCTTTTTTCACATAATAATAGAATCATGAAAAAGGGGGTTCCCAAAAGTGGATAAAGTATCTGGAAAACAGCTCAGAATCACGTTCAAAATCATCCGCGCCTGCATCTTTCTGACATTGATGGGCGGAATGCTGGCCGGCGTCTGCTTCACATCCATTCTTCTTGCAGCGAAATGGCAGGGAGCCCCCTCCGTCCGGGTTCCTCAGTCTACGATTCTTTATGCAAATGACGGCTCAAAGCTGGGTGAGACCGATTTCGGGGAAAAACGCTACTGGGTCCGGTTGAAAGATATCAATCCGATAGCGGTGCAGGCCGCCATTGCGGTAGAGGATCAAAACTTTTACAGCCACCATGGTTTTGATTACCGGCGGATGGCCGCCGCCGCGCTTGCTGACATAAAGGCAATGGCCAAGGTTCAGGGCGCCAGCACCATTACCCAGCAATACGCGAGAAATCTCTACCTTGAGCATGATAAGACATGGAAACGAAAATGGAATGAAGCATTTTACACGATCCGCCTTGAACAGAACTATTCTAAAAACGAGATTTTAGAAGGTTATGTAAATACGATATATTACGGCCACGGCGCATACGGAATTGAAGCCGCCTCCCGCCTGTATTTCGGCAAACACGCCAAAGATCTGAACGATGCGGAAGCCGTGCTTTTGGCGGGCATTCCGAAAGGCCCGTCCGGCTATTCGCCTTATATCAGCGAAAAGAAAGCCAAACAGCGCCAGAAAACCATTCTTCGACTGATGACCGAACAGAAAATGATATCAAAAGCAAAAGCGGAAAACCTTAAGAAAGCCCCGCTTGCCTACAAGCCGCTGAAAAACAGAACCGCGGCGAAAACGGCGCCTTATTTTTACGATGATGCGATGAAAGAACTTGAGAAAAAGCTCGGCATGACGCGCGAACAGCTGGCAACGAGCGGGCTTCGTGTTTATACGACGCTTGATAAGCGCATGCAGCGGATCGCAGAAAACACTGTGGCACATACGATCCGTACCGGCTCTGACATTCAGGTCGGCTTTTCCGCAATTGATCCGGCAACAGGGCGCGTGCTTGCGCTGCTCGGCGGACGTGACTACGAAAAAAGCCCGTTTGACCGGGCGACACAGGCGAAACGGCAGCCGGCTTCCACGATCAAGCCGCTTTTGTACTACAAAGCAATTCAAAGCGGCTTTACACCGGTCACGCTGATGAAAAGCGAAGAAACAGAGTTCCAGATTGACGACAACGGAGACACCTATTCTCCAAGCAATTACAACGGCTACTACGCCAATAAACCGATTACCCTGCTTCAGGCGCTTGCGTTATCAGACAACATTTATGCCGTGAAGACCCATCTCTTTCTCGGCATGAATAAGCTCGTGTCAGCGGCGAAGGAATTCGGCATCAGCGAGCATTTAAAGCCCCTTCCGTCTCTGGCGCTCGGAACTGAACCCGTGCGCCCGATTGAAATGGTCAATGCCTACGCGATGCTCGCAAACGGGGGAAAACAAATCACCCCTTCATTTATCACAAAAGTGACGGATACCGCCGGCAACGTCTTGTATGAACAGCCGCGCAGGCATCAACAGGTTCTTGATAAAAAAGCAGCTTTTGTAACGGCAAGCATGATGACTGGCATGTTTGATAAGGATTTAAACGGCTATACTTCCGTCACAGGACGCACCATTTCAGACAGGCTGACCCGAACCTACGGCGGGAAATCGGGCACGACGAGCGCGGACAGCTGGATGATCGGTTTTAATCCCGCTCTTGCTGCCGGCGTATGGACAGGCTATGACAAAAGCAGCACGATTGATTCAGTTGAGGAAAAAAGCTATGCGAAGACCATTTGGGCGGATTTTATGGAGAAAGCGCTCAAAGGAGAACCGGAAATGGCGTTTAAACCGCCGAAGGGCGTCACGGGCGTCTACATTGATCCCGCTTCCGGCTACACATCAGGACCAGGATGCGCCGCAAAGCATTATACGTATTTTATCGCAGGCACAGAGCCCGCGGATGTGTGCTTCGGTCCGGAACCGTCTAAAAAAGAGAAGGAACACGCCCCCGCCCGTAAAGAACCTCGGCAAAAAAAATGGTGGGATAAGTGGCTCGGCAAAAAAGACTAAGCCCGGTGCATCGCGCACCGGGCTTTAATCCGCATCTTCCTCAAGCACCCATGGGAGCAAAAGTGAAAAGTCGAGATGAATAATAGGATCAGGAAAATCCTTCGGTATAAAAAACCTTGTACTCGGCAAAGAAAACGAAAAGCGGATATCTCCCGCCTTCTCAATATGAGACTTCGGCCAGCCTTCGCCAAGGCGGCCGACAATCGGATAACTGCCCGCATAATGATGCAGGCCGTTTTCCTTTCCGATCTCCCCCACGTCGTGACAGACAGACGGACGAATCCCAAACTGTGTAAACAATCTTGTTTTCTCGGCGGGAAGGAGATTCATCGCCTCGGAGAAATTCCGGCAGTTCGCGCAATCGCATCGATCGTCCCATGGTTTTTCGTGTTGTTTTCTCGTTTCCGCCGCATCCGCCTCAATGACCCAAGGACCGATGTCAAATACGGTGAACATGATGAAACCTCCGCTTAAACATGAAAAACCCCGAGTCTTGGTTCGGCTCGGGACTTTCCATGTCCTGATTCTGTAACAACAGTTTACTCAGTACAATTGCGAAATAGTGCAAATATTTATAAAGTTCACAAAAAGTTCACAAATTATTTTTCTTCCGGAAGCAGACCCGTTTTCAATTCATCGGATGAACGGTCCCAGAGCCCTTGGTCATGCTTCTGCAAAAATTCAGCGAGCACCCGCTTTGAGCTGTCATCCATTTTGTCCACGATAATGCGGCGCTTCATTGATTTATCCATTAAATTCACATGCTCCGGCAATGACTTATAGCCTCTGCGGATACTTCTGTCCACGGTCATTTCACAAGCCGTCACACCCGCGTAATAAGGGCCTTCTTCTTTTCTGTCGATGGTGACCCATACGAGCCAGTACGGTTTTCCGTTCGGCACTTCATCCTTGTTCGGCAGGAATTTGATGCCTTTTTCCACGACACTGCGGGCGTGCATGGCGCCGATATCGACGAAGGCTTCCTTCTCTTCCACATCGACAAATACCGGAGAAATATTGTCAAGGCTCAGCGATCCGGCGCCGAAACCGCCATGTCCGTCGGTCGGATCACTTTTAATGATATTAAACCCGATTGATTTCTTCTTTTTTCCTTCTTCCATGAAAATACCCTCCTACAAAAGCGGTTGAAATATAATGGCAAATACTCTGAGAATCCAGTCTCTCCCCTCGCTTAACAGCGGCCACACGACATAGGAGCCGACCGGTGTCACAAACAGCACGAGGAACACGATAATCCCGTAGCTCTCAAATTGAGTCATTTTGGCGCGCACCCGCGGCGGCACGAGATCCTCAATAATCCGGTAGCCGTCAAGCGGAGGAAGCGGCAGCAGGTTGAATAAACACAGCGCGAGATTCAGCTGTATCCAAATAGAGAAAAAGCGGTCAAGCCCCATGCTGAATGCCGAAAGCAGCTCCATTCCGTAAGCATGCATCAACACTAGCAAAAAGAAACCGATAAAGGCAAGAAGCAGGTTGCTTACAGGCCCGGCGACGGAAACCAGCACTCCCGCCAGCCGCGGTCTTTTAAAGGCGCGGCGGTTCACCGGCACCGGCCGTGCCCAGCCGAAGCCCGCGACCAAAATAAGAATGGTTCCGAAAACATCAAGATGTTTAATCGGATTGAGCGTTAATCTTCCCTGTCTCGCCGCCGTATCATCACCGAACCGATACGCGACATATGCGTGCGCCAGTTCGTGCATCGTAAATGCCACGATCAGCGTAATCACGACATAGGGCATAAGCTCCAGCGGATAATATAAAAATCTGTCCAAGTGTAAAAATCCCCTTTTTTTAAAAATGCAAGATTGTCCTCCGTTCAGTATACTATAAGTGACCTCTCTTCCAAAGAGAGGAAACGAAAAGGAGGAACAGCACCATGCCGCTCGTAACCGTTAAAATGCTTGAAGGCCGCACAGATGAACAAAAACGGAATCTGGTTGAAAAAGTAACAGAAGCCGTAAAAGAAACGACAGGCGCAGCCGAAGAAAAAATCATTGTCATGATTGAAGAAATGAGAAAGGATCATTACGCCGTCGCCGGCAAACGGATCAGCGACACGGAGTAATCCTTGATAAAGGCCGGCGCTGCTGTACGCAAGCCGGCTTATTTCACTACCTTTTCAACCAGGCTGAAAAAGGTTTTCTTTTCTTCCTCTGTCAATGCTTCGAACAGCTCGTCAATCAGCAGCTGCCGGTTTTCAATCATTTGCATGGCTGCCATTTTCCCTGATTCGGAAAGCGTCATCCACACTGTGCGGCGGTCTTCGTTATTTCTCGACCTTTCCACGAACCCTTCTTTTTCTAAATGATTGAGAGCGGTGGTCGTGGCGGAAGGCGATAATGTGACTTCCTGCAATATATCTTTAATCGTGCACGTGCCGTGCCGGTAAATAATCCTGAGAATAAATCCTCTGATATTGTTTATACTCTTCGGAATTGTCGCCTCATCAAGTTTTTTCGTGCTCTTTAAGTATTTTGTGAGAGCGTAATCCAGTACATTTGCTTGCAAGTTATCGTGCTTCATGCAGAAACTCCCCATTTCAAGATGCATCCATCATCATTTAATTGTTTTTATTACATTTTACTGATACCTTACGGAGAAAGTCAAAATTCCGGTCGGAACACCCGCAACTTTTATCCTGCCCTGTACAGACTTTTGTCTCCCTCTTTTTTCACCAGTCCCTTTTATGCAATGCTGGTTTTATAGACATGATTCAGGTAAAATCATTAAGGGTGACTGCGTTTGACGGAAAGACTGATCTGATGCGACAGACAATATGATGGGAAAGAAACGGAACAAACGGGGAAACAGAACACAGGATTGTTGATTACACAGAAGATGTGACACGGGTAAAAGCCAAAGAGTTCCTCTCGGCTTTTGCTTTCGGATGGAGGGATGCGTGTTGCGGAATATCCTACAAAAAAAAGACATCACCCAGCTGCTTGAACAAAGCAGAAACAGGCAGACTGCCAAAACGATGGGTGGATTTGATTTAACATTACTGGGCATCGGCGCCGTCATCGGGACGGGCGTCATGGTCCTTACAGGCATTACGGCCGCGAAAAATGCCGGGCCTTCCGTTATCTTTTCTTTTATCATTGCAGCCGTTGTCTGCAGTCTTGCAGCATTATGTTACGCCGAAATCGCTTCTGTTCTCCCGGTTTACGGAAGCGCTTATATTTACTCTTACACCACCATGGGGGAAATTATCGGCCATTTAATGGGCTGGACGCTCTTATCCGTTTATATGGTGACGGCGTCTGCGGTGGCAAGCGGCTGGTCAAGTTATTTCAATAATCTGTTAGCCGAAATCGGCATGCCTTTGCCGGACAGTCTGCTGCACGTGCCGAGCCAGGGGGGCATCGTCAACCTTCCTGCCATCATCATTACTCTACTAATTGCGGTCGTTCTGTCGCGCGGATCCAAAGAGAGCAAAACATTTAATAATATAATGGTTCTCGTAAAAATCGGAATTGTTTTGCTGTTTATCATCACAGGCAGCTTTTTTGTGAAGCCGGGCAATTGGCATCCTTTTATGCCTTTTGGAATCAAAGGCGTGATCACGGGGGCTTCTGCCGTCTTTTTTGCGTTTCTCGGGTTTGACGCGATTTCCGCTTCGGCTGAAGAAGTCAAAAAACCGCAGCGCAACCTGCCGATCGGTATTATCGGTTCACTGGTGATCTGTACATTAGTATACGTCATTGTCTGTCTCGTCATGACCGGGATGGTTCCGTATTCACAGCTTAATGTGCCGGAAGCCATGTCTTATGTATTACAGACTGTCGGACAAAACGCGGTGGCAGGCGTTATCGCTGCCGGAGCGGTGATCGGGCTGATGGCCGTCGTTCTCGCCCATACATATGCGGCGACCCGCATATCCCTGGCAATGGCAAGAGACGGGATGCTGCCGAAAGTTTTCACGATTGTCGGAAAGAAATCGGGAGCTCCGATCTTTAATACGTGGGTGATCGGCCTGACAAGCGCATTTATTGCGGGTTTTGTTAACCTGAAAGAGCTGTCAGATCTCTCAAACATCGGCGCATTATTGACATTCGCCATGGTCAGTCTGTCCGTACTGATCCTTCGCCGCACCCATAAGGATCTGCCTCGGGGATTCAAAGTGCCGTTTGTACCCGTTCTGCCGATTTTGGCCATTATCTGCTGTTTGTTTTTAATGGTCAATCTGCCGCTGAAAACATGGCTTTATTTTATCGTCTGGCTGATCATCGGCGTAATCGTTTACTTTTTATATTCGTACAAGCACAGCAAATTGAGAAAATAAATAAAACCAGGCCCGCTTTTTTGCGGCCTGGTTTTTGCATAAAAAAAGACGAAAGCCATCGCCTTTAACAAATGTGTTTCAGCTCTTCTATGTAGTGAAGCGCCTCTTCATATTCTTCATCAGTATATTTCTGTTTGCTTTTTATCGTAAACACTTTCTCTTTCTTTTCCTCTGCTTCAAGGCCGTCAAAATACAAAATCGTGGACACCAGCTCCAGAAACCGGGATGAGCGGCTGTTGACGCTGTCGATGTAATTCTTCATATCCGGCATCGTAAGCTCCGCATGATGTAAAAACTCGGCTCCCGTCTCCGTCAGCGAGTACCGGTATTGAAAGTAGCCGCCCTTTTTTTCCTTCACCTCATCCAGAAACCCAAGATTGCACAGCTCTTCAATTCGAAGCGTCAGTTCTTCGGAATACGGGCCGTAAAAATGAAAATCATATTTTTCGTAGAAAGGATACTGCATTTTCTTCGCGATATAAATGATTTTCTGCAGCTTTTTCCGCCCGATGATTTCTCCAGAATCCGAGAACACCTTCATCAGTTTTGCATGTTCTTTCAACAAATTCCCGACATCTCCTTTTCCTTCTTTACCAAAATCCTTCTATGTCAGTCCCAGCAGCTGCCGGATTTTTAATTTTGCTTCAGGGTTTTCTGAATCGTCAAAAATGAGGTCCATCGGATAGTACAGCTTATGATCCGTCCGCCGTTTGCCCGAAATGGATTCGACAATGGCGGACTGCCTGGACAGCTCTTTTATCTGGCCGTTCTGCGTTAACAGATGAATCGGCAGACGCTCTTCTTCCTCACCCGGACGGTAAAAATCATACGGCAGATCCGATGAAGAATCGACCACCAAATAGTAATTGGGATCAATTCCCGCCTCTTTAAACAGAGCGGTCAGCTCAAAATAAGCCGACATTTCTTCATTCGGGTTAAATTCGGCATATTGAAACAGCTGGCGGTTAATGAACCGGCGGCACAAGTCGGACAGAATCGGATCCTCTTCTTCCTCCCAAGCCTGGAAATAATACAAAATAATTGCTTCATCAAGCTTCAGATAATCCTCAAGCGTCAGCTTCCCTTCAAAAATGGAATAAAAATGAACGGGAGCATGAGTGAAGATATACCCTTCTTCATGGAGCTGCTTCGCACGGTGGAGAATTTTCGTCAAAATGACTTCAGCGCTTCTCGTCACAGGGTGGAAATACACCTGCCAGTACATTTGATAGCGGCTCATAATATAGTCTTCGACGGCATGCATGCCGCTTTGCTTAATGACGATCTGGTCCTCACGGGGACGCATCACCCTTAAAATCCGTTCCATATCAAAATGTCCGTAGCTGACGCCCGTATAGTACGCGTCCCGCTGAAGGTAATCCATCCGGTCGGCGTCAATCTGGCTCGAAATCAGGCTGACCACCTGTTTGTTTCTGTATGTTTTGGCAATGACTTCAGCAACATCCTGCGCAAATCCCGGACCCGCCTTTCTGAGAACCTGATTCACCTCAGTATCGCCGAGAATGATTTCCCTCGTAAAATCTTCATGATCCAGATGAAAAACCTTTTCAAAGGAATGCGAAAACGGCCCATGCCCCAAATCGTGCAAAAGCGCTGCGCTGAGACAGAGTTCGCGTTCATTGTCATCCCATTCAGGACGCCCTTTAAAGACATCGTCAACCATTCTTCTGACAATCTCATAGACGCCGAGAGAATGGTTAAAACGGCTGTGTTCCGCGCCGTGAAACGTCAAATACGTCGTACCGAGCTGCTTGATCCGGCGCAGCCGCTGAAATTCACGGGTGCCGATCAAATCCCAGATCAGCTTGTCCCGCACATGAACATAGCGGTGAACAGGATCTTTAAACACTTTTTCTTCTGATAATTTTCCATTTGGATACGCCATCGTCATTCCCTCTTTTTTTTAGCCGTGATTCTATTATATCGGCTCAATCATTTGAAAACATCCTTGAATTTGTCCGGCGTTTTGTTCCAGTTTTCCGAAACTGATTTTTTTGAAGCAAAAAAGCCTGACCCATCGGGCGAGGCTGTCGTAAACACACAAATTCACTTTTTGATCTTCTTTTTCACTTTCTCAATCAGCTCGTCCTCAGTCGGCGCAGACAGCGGGCGGTTGTTTACGAAAGCAAACGATTTTTTGCGTCCGGGCCCGCAATATGACTGACAGCCGACCTCCACTTTTGCATCCGGATCAGCTTCTTTTAAACGCGGCAGCAATGTTTTAATATTGGTGGCTTGGCAATCATCACACACTCGGAATTCATTAGCCATGATGTACGCTTCCCTTCATTCAATGTTCCTCTATGTTAATTCTTAATTTTTAAAAACGAAAAAAATCACATCACATTCCATTGTACAAGGATTCATCTTATCCTGCAAGGCTCTGCGTATCTCTCATTCTTTCAGCCAATTTGTATAAATATTTTCCAATCTGGACATTCTAATACCATCAAGATTATTGGGGGTTGAGAACATTGACAAAGCAAAGACAGGACGCCTGGTCAGAGGAAAATGATCTGCTGCTTGCGGAAACCGTGCTCCGGCACGTTCGGGAAGGAAGCACGCAGCTTAACGCCTTTGAAGAGGTAGGCGATAAATTAAACAGAACATCGGCAGCATGCGGATTCAGATGGAATGCCGTCGTCCGCCATCAATACGAAAAAGCGCTTCAGCTCGCCAAAAAACAGCGGAAACAGCGGATGCGCGCGCTTGGCAACGGCCAGCCGGCCAAGAAGAAATTATTATATCAGCCGCCTGCACCGGATTCGGATATCATTCAAGAAACCGCAGCCGAAAAGACGGTTCAAACAGAAGCGCCAAAAGATGAGCCGCAAGCCGTCATGTCCGGCGAACATATGCCTTATGTCGATGAAAGCTTCAAGGAAGAGTTAGCTAGTTTATCACATTTGCTGGCGCCACAGCAGCCGAGCCCAACAACTGAGCTTACAATGGCAGACGTCATTCAATTTCTGCAGAGCTATGAAGGCAGCGGAAAGCAAACCTCTGCCCTGCAAATGGAAAATGACCGTTTAAAACGGGAAAACCAAGAACTGCAGTCTAAAACCGAGAAGCTGGAAGCGGCTGTCGAAAAACTTGAAAAAGATCAAAAAACCATTCAGGAAGACTACGAAACCTTGGTTAAAATTATGAACAGAGCCAGAAAACTAGTTTTATTTGAAGAAGACGAACACGCCTCCCCGTCCTTTAAAATGGATCGGAACGGCAACTTAGAAAAAATGGCCGAATAACGGCAAAACCCCCTTTCCTTATCACGGAAAAAGGGGTTTTTGTCATTTGTCAATGACGCGCATGCTGATCTATATTAATGTAAATATTGTCCGAGGGGCCTTCTTCCACAAGGCCTGCGCATCTCAGTCCCCGTCCGTACATAAGCATAAAGATTCAATTCCTCATCCTAAATGGTTCTTGGGAATTATTGATCAATTAACTACTGTGCAATACACTGTATAAATAATACAATTATTAGATATGATGGGAATGATAGTAAAGTGAATAGCCAATTACGAAAAGGAGCTTTGGAACTTTGTGTGTTATCTCTGCTTCTTTATGAAGATTTATATGGTTATGAATTAATCAAGGTCATAAGTGAAACGTTCCCTGTGTCGGAGGGCACCATCTACCCCATATTACGGAGACTCACAAAAAATAATTATTTAAAAACATATACAGCAGACTCAGATCAAGGCCCGTCACGCAAATATTACAAAGTAACAGAAGAAGGCGCCTTTTACTATCACACATTAAAAGCAGAATGGCTCGATCTGTCCGAAAAAGTGAACAACATCATTAAGGAGGGAAACTGAATGTTTAAAGACCAATACCTAAAACAGCTCCGGCGGGAAATAAAAGATCTGCCGGAACTTGAACAAAAAGAGATACTCGCGGATATCGGCGAAATATTCCAAATGGGCGGTGCTGAAGGAAAAAGCGACGAACAAATCGCCAACAATTTAGGAGATCCCAAAACACTTGCGCGCACCTTAAAAGCTGATATTTTCATCAATGATGCCCAGGAGCAGAAAACATGGCGCTCCTTTTTCAAAGCATTCGGCCTGCTGTTAGGCATGAGCCTGTTTAACTTCATGGTTGTGCTGACACCGTTTCTTTTTGCCTCTGTTACGGTGTTAAGTTTGATGGCGATCGGGCTAATGCTGATAACCGGGTCATTCTTTCTTCTTGTGAAAGTACCGATTGTTACAGCCATTTTTAACGGATGTATTGTCCTTGGAGCGGGTATGGCGGTGTTTATGGCCGGATTTGATCTTTCGAAGCTGATATTCCGTGTCTTTTTACGCTATTTCAAATGGAATGTCAGCGTTGTAAGGAGGGAAACCATTGAATCGAAAAATGTGGTATAGCATTGCTCTCATTTTAATCGCTGCCGGTCTGATCGGAAGCATGTTCTTCGGTTTTGACGGCTTTTATCCTAATTCATAAGGAAAGTGTGCAAATATCATGACTGAACCAGCCCTGATATTGAAAAATGTCTCTAAAACCATCAATCATACTCCTATTGTACAGTCAATTTCTTTCGATGTGAGAAAAGGTGAGATATTCGGCCTTTTAGGACCGAACGGCTCAGGAAAAACCACTATTTTCAGAATGATCGTACAGCTTATTAAAAAAACAGAAGGAGCCATTTCATTCAAGGGCAGACCGGACAGCGACTTTGAATATTTCATGAAACATATCGGGGTTATCATCGAAGGGCCGGACATGTATCCGAATATGACCGCTTTGCAAAACCTGAAATATTTCACTAAACTTCGCAGCGCCTCGCTCCGAACGGATGACCTTATGAATATTCTCATAAAAGTCGGATTAGAGCAGGCTGCCCGCAAAAAAGTAAAACATTTCTCATTAGGCATGAAACAGCGTTTGGGGCTCGCTTATTCTCTTCTCCACAACCCTGAGTTATTAATTCTGGATGAACCGATGAATGGGCTAGATCCTAAAGGGATGAAAGAATTGCGCACCATTCTTTCTGATTTAGCGTAGCAGGGAGTTTCTATTTTAATATCAATCCATTTATTGTCGGAAATGGAGGAGATTTGCGACAGGGTTGCCTATATCAAAAAGGGACGGATTTTAGGAATTGAAGAGATGAAAAAAAGAAATGACCCTGCTCAGAAAAAGCTGTTTACCGTCATGGTTAATAATCCTGAAAGGGCGAGAGAAATATTAGAACAGGAAGGTATTCTTCAAGTACAGCAAAAAGACAGCCGCATCATTGAATTTGAAGCAGAAGAAGACATCATCCCGTATGTCATTAAATCTTTAGCAGAGAAAGGGATTCTGATTTCCCGCGTCTCCGCAAGAACTTTATCCCTGGAAGAAAAATACATGATAATAACAGATAAGGAGGACGCGGTATGAGCATATTTCATCTGGCGCAGAACGAATTCATAAAAATAACTCGAAAAAAAGGCACACTTTTATCTCTTTTTTTCCTGTTTCTCATCGTTTTGCTGACCGGCCTTATCGTGAATCATGAGGTAGATGCTTCTTCGGATAACAATTGGAAAGAACGGCTTCTCGCCGAAAAAAAACAAGAAGAAATCGAGAAACCGACTGAAACGACGGGCGTTTATTATTCAGCTGATGTTAAAAATAAAGACTATTATTTGGAGCATAACATTAACCCCTATGAATGGAACGGCTGGAGGTTTTTCAGTACGGTTACTTCAAACGGGCTTGAAATTTTCGTAAGCTTAACCGCAATTTTAACCGTCAGCGGGATTGTTTCCAAAGAGTTTGCTCTTGGGACGATTAAGTTTATCGCTACAAGTCCGAACCGAAGATGGCGGATTTTAACATCAAAATTTCTGGCATCCCTCCTGTTTACCGGCATGGTTTACTTATTTTACTGTATAAGCTGTTTGCTGATCGGCGGCGTGTTATTCAGTTTTTCTAATGCCTCATATCCGCTCGTCTATTCTCATTTAAATGACAGCCTGTATACCATCAGTTCATTAAAAGCATCCGGGATCATTCTTCTTTTACGTTTCATATCAATTATAAGCATTGTCACCATCGCATTCACTTTGTCAGTATTATTCAAAAGTCAGGCTCTCTCCCTTTGCTTATCCATTTTACTGCTGTTTGCCGGCAGTATATTGGGCGGAACTGATTTGCTTGCTCAATTTACGTGGTATAAATTTACGCTCTTTCCGCATTTAAATCTCGTTGCTTATGTAAATAAAAGCGCCGGTGATGCGATTTCAACATTAAACATCCCCTATTCTATGACAGTTATAGCAATCTACTTTCTTATTTGTTTGCTGATTTCATTTACCGTCTTTCAAAAGAGAGACATTACAGCATAGACAGAGTGGCGGCGGCATAATGAGCGGACGGCAAAAAATACTGACGGTCCAGCATTTTGCCGCTGACCTTCCCTTGGTCCATAGCCAATGGATTTAAATAACCGAAGCCCCCGTTGCTTCGCTGCTGAAAGCATAGAAATTCCCGCCCTTCCCGTATAAAAAGCGCCTCATCGAACTGGAGAAATTTCATAATGGCTGTGTATTTTGCAACGGCGTCGATGTGATACCTTCTGCACTCAGCTAACATTAAGCCTGAGAAAGCAAAGTCTGATGTTTTGTACCATTCTATGAGAAAAGGCTGCAATTCTTTCATCTGCAAGTAAGTGACAACATAAAGGGCATCCGCTAATTCTTCCTGCCTGCCGCTCGATGCCATAAGCAAATCAGCCTCCCTTTCCAAGCCGTTTTCTAAGAAAACGATCAGCTCTTCCGGGGTCACCGCTTTAAAATAAGCTGCTAACACCATTAGGATCATAGAAGAAGGATCTGATTTCAACTCATCTTTTAAACCGCTGACCATTTGTTCACGACCGTTATGAAAAAAAAGGCTTTTGGCGGCATACATCTTGCGGTATACATGATACGCGTACGCGAACAGGACCGGGTGGCATTCGTGCGTTTTTTCTCCAAAATAACGGTCTAAGTAGAGGATGACTTCTTCCGTATCCTTGTTTTTTTCGAAATGATGACATGCCGCTAAACCGCAAAACAGGTGCATGAGCTCCTCTGCTTCCATTTCTTCCGGGTGCAGCTGAAGGTTCTTCCAAAAAACCAGCAGCCATTCTTCTGTTTTTTTTATATTAAAATGTTCCTCTACTATCTGCATGTTTCACCCTCCAGATTCAGAATCTCAATCGCCGGCAGAAGAGCCGGGGCACAATGAATGGATGGATTTTCGTTATTTATATAATGAAGAGCTGCTTGACAGCCATAAAAAAAAGGATCGATACATGATTGAATAAATAACATAGTGCACAGCTGTTTCATATTTCTGCTGCCGAGACAAAACACAAGCCATTTTTGAATGGAAGCCTTCAAGCCGGGATGAAGCTGATGCTCTCCCTCATCTAAATAAAGAAGACAATACTCAATAAACTCCAGCTCGTTTTCAGCTGTCCTTTTCCATGCGTCATGAAGCAAAGGCTGAAACATCGAATCTTTGTAAAAACGCACTTTCTCATCATCAGAAGACATTCCCAACTCGTTCAGCAAACCGACTAATTCAGCGTATTTAAAATATGGCCATTCTTTTTTTATAGAATAGCCGTTTTGCAACCCATGACGTATAATCTGATCATCCGCTTTTAATCCCTGCTTCTTTTTATAGGCTCTTGCAGTTAAATAAATATGAATCAATTCATTCACAATGGCTGTGTTACTGTGAAACAGATCTTCCCAGCATGACTTATCAACGAAAGCAGACGCAATCCGTTCAATATGTTCTTTTACAGCGGAAGAATGGCTCGTCTTTCTGTAGTATTTGCAGAAGCCTGCAAACAGCTGAATGCACTTCATATCCGGAAGCGATTGTTCGGCAAAAGATAATAAAAATTGATCCGTCTCTTCAGCTAATCTGTTCAAGTTAATAGTTCCTTTCTGCTCTAAGACAGGCATGCGCAGCTCCCGCAGCAACAAGTGTTGTATGGTAGCAATGTTTAAACACATCTTCTCTTCGCTGTTCATCTTTCAAACCGGGTTGATGTTGATAGGTGATGCCTGGAACATTCCCCTCTTTCATTCGGCCCTGGTATATTTTATTCCATGCTGCCTCATAGAGCGGTTTATGATTTTCTCTTTCCATGTCAATATTTAAAAAAGAACTGCACATCAATAATTCACTGGTAATATCTAAATTCTCGAGACATATATAAATCCCGAGAAACTTCAGGACCTTTTCTTTCAAAGACGGCAGATTATACTCCTTATCTGTAAGCGAAGAACATCCCATGTCTGTTATATAAAAAATCGTATGAGTTATACTGTACGCATCATGATCAGTCATATATGTATTTGGGATATTCTGACCAGCTGCTGTGTAGTTATATAAGTCAGAAAAATCCGTTATTTCTGAAGTCACGCCCGCTCTTTCCAGACTGTACTTCAGATCCATTTTCCGAAAGGGAATTTTAGCAAGGCTGCCATCAAAACGCGATGCCGTGAATTTTTTCAGCTCCCATATCACCGAAGCCCGGGACGGGTGATCAGTTAAGGTAAGAAATTCCCCCGCAATAGCCAATCCAGCAAGACCGTCCGGATCAAAATGAATAAATTCTTCAAGCTTTTCATTGTGAAGCCTTTCTGTAATAAAGTCTGTTAAAACCGTAACCTCCTTATCATCTGCCTGATTTCTGATCAGGTAATTGGTAAGAAAAATGAGCTCTATAAATGTTTTAAGCCGCCATCTGAAATCATTCGCTACTTTATGATTCATATCAAAGAAATGAATATTCTCAACGATCCATGACAGTGCTCCCCGCTTAATTTCTTTTATGTACGCTTGGGTCAAATTTTTCACCACCTTGTCTCAGATGTGTAGGTTCCAAACAGCTGATAATTTACTTTTGAGTGGCTAGATCAGAGAAATTCAAATTCGGGTTTTGATTGTCTTCTTGGCTTGGCACTACAAGCACCCAGCCGCTCCAAGCGAAAGTATTGCCTGATTGCTCTGCATCTCCGGCTAACAAATGTGTCGGGATCGTGATTCTTTTTTCTTCTTTTATTTTTTTAAAATTCATATCTCCATCTCCTTTAGTTTATAGAATTATTTGGAACCTACATCAATATATTAATCAAATAAGGTATATATTGTAAACTAGTTTTGATATAATGCTTCTTTTTTCACTATAAATAAACAGTATATAATTACCAAAAATAAAAAAAGCCCGGACTCAGTCCAAGCTTTCCTGCGTACCAAACACCTTCTCATTCCGCTCAAGCATTCGGGTCAGATTTTTTTCAAATACGATTTCTTCTTCCGGTGATAATCCGGACGCATACAGGCGGCCGCTGAGTTCCTTCAGTTCGGTCAAAAGCGCCATCATTAAGTCCTGTACGGAAATGTCCGTTTGCAGCAATTCACTTAATGATGCCATCGTTTCGGGCCGGATGTCGGGGTATACGCCTTTTGTATCATTGCTTTTGTCTTTTAAAGCGGATTGATAGAAACGTCTGATCAAGTCGGCCCTTTCACTGCCGCTTTTATCGGCGCAGAGATAAATTTGAACCGCGGTTCCGCCCCGCAGCCGTCTTTGTGAGATTCCCGCGAATTTTCGGCCGCCGATGCTGAGATCATAGCTCCCCGGACAGTACGATCCTTTAATTTCATACGCTTCAATTTCAGCATTGTACGGACTCAGCATCCGCCGCACCAGCTCTGTCATCGCCTCGTAGCCTCTGTCGATGTCGATGCCTTTTTTCTCATCTTCAAAAATAAGCGAGATATTCAATACGCCTTCATCGAGAACGACCGCGAGGCCCCCGGAATTGCGGACAATGACACGGTAGCCTTCGTCCTTCAGCAATTTCACGCCGTCCTCTAAAAATGGAAGCCGTGTGTCCTGAATGCCGAGCACGATTGTCCGGTGGTGCACCCAAGATCGTGCTGTCGCAGGCGATTCCCCTTTGCCTGCGGAGGCGCACAGCGTATCATCTATTGCGAATGACTGCTTCGCATCAAAATAAGGGCCGAGGCTGGATTGGTCAATGATTCTCCAGCTCGGCTGCATCAATAAATCAATCGGTTGCTTTCCCATCTATATTAAATCCCTTTCGTCATAGGCTTTTCATGCATTTATTATATCACTCCGCTTAAGATGATTGAAATTGGCTTTTCAAAAGAGCGATAAAGATTTCTTTGTTTTTTGTGCTCTCCATAATGGAAGATTGAATGATAGACAGTTTCCGCTTCAAGGAGAATCCTTTTATCTCAAGCACGGAAATGCTGCGGTGAAGCAGATCCTTTTGCAGCACGCTTTTTGACAGGACGGAAAGGCCCATTCCGCTGATGACGGCTTCCTTGACGCCCTGGTTGCTGCTGATCGTCATCAAGGATTTCGGCCGCAGTCCGTTTGAATGAAGGACGTGGTCTAAATATTCCCTCGTTCCCGAACCCTTCTCCCTCGTCACCCACGCTTGATTTTGCAAATCTGTAACCGATATGTTTTTTTTGCCGGCGAGCGGGTGTCCGTTCGGAGCGGCAATGCACAATTCGTCCTCCATAAACGGCTGAATGTCGAGCTCGTTTTTCCCCGTATGCCCTTCAATTAATCCGATATCGGCTTCAAGCATCCGAACCGCTTCACTGACCTCCTCCGTGTTTCCGATCATGACGTCCAGGTTCAGCTCGGGATACTCGGCATGAAGCTTTGCGAGAAGCGGCGGCAGAATATATTCGCCGATGGTAAAGCTCGCTGCGATTTTCAGCTTCCCTTTGACATAATGGTGATGGGCGTAAATTTCGGTTTTCGCCTGCTCGTACAAAAAGACCATTTGCTTGGCGCGCTGATAGAGAATGTCTCCCGTCGGCGTTGTCGTAAAGTGCTTAGGCGAGCGGTTCAGCAAGGCGGTTTGAAATTCTTTCTCCAGATTTTTAATGTGAAGACTGACGCTCGGCTGAGAAATCATCAGCTTCTGCGCCGCTTTTGTAAAGTTTTTTTCTTCCACGACCGCAAT
The DNA here is from genome assembly GCF_038008305.1 of Bacillus sp. FSL K6-2819. Lineage (NCBI taxonomy): Bacteria > Bacillati > Bacillota > Bacilli > Caryophanales > Bacillaceae > Bacillus > Bacillus sp. FSL K6-2819. The sequence continues at coordinate 3,642,229 of NZ_JBBOYV010000001.1, forward strand.
GAATGTTTTCAGTTCCCCATAATACAAAAAGCATCGCCCCTAATTATTATTTTTCCTAATCGTTTAGATCATATAAATATATTTTACTAATGATTAAGACCGCAGTAAAGTGGAGTTATCAACAAATGGGAAGTGACTGAAATGAAGATGGTAAAGGGTGTTACAGTTACCGCAGGAATTGCGTTTGCGGCTTTCTATGTCAGCCGCCTGCCTTTTTTACAAATGCTCGGAATGCTTGTCCTCGCGATGCTGATCGGCATGCTCTGGCGCGCCGTTTTCGGACATCAGGCGGCATTAGAGCCGGGGATTGCGTTCTCAAGCAAATACTTGCTGAAAGCAGGCATTATCCTGCTTGGCATGAGACTGAACCTGGCGGATATCTATCATGCCGGCTGGCACGTATTTGCAATTGCCGTCTGCTGTATGATGTTTGCGGGCGCTGTTGTATACGGACTGTCCCGGCTGTTTCGTATGGATCAGACAATCAGCATATTAACGGCCTGCGGCACAGCGATCTGCGGGGCGGCTGCCATTGCCGCGATCGCGCCGCAGATCAGATCAAATGAAAATGCAGCAGCCATCAGTGCAGCCGCCGTTTCATTATTAGGAACCGTTTTTACTGTTGTGTATTCTCTTTCTTATCATGTATTGGGCTTTTCGCCCGCGGCTTACGGGGCCTTTTGCGGGGCAACGCTTCATGAGGTGGCGCATGTGGCGGCGGCCGGCAGCGCCGGAGGAAAAACAGCCGTCGAGATGGCGGTGATCGTCAAGCTGACCCGGGTCGCGCTGCTCGTTCCGGCCGCATTCATGCTTGGCATGCGGGCCCGCCGCAGCGGTAAGTCAGAGACAGTTTCTGCCGCTTCGCTGCCCATCCCTTGGTTTATCTTCGGATTTCTCGGAATGAGCGCCATCCACACATCAGGCGTCATTTCTGCCACGCATTCCGCGTTTCTTGTGCAAGTGTCTTATGTTTTAATCGGCATGGCGATGGCGGGGCTCGGTTTAAAAGTCCATATATCGGCGTTTCGTCAGAACGGCTGGCGGGCGCTCGCGGCTGGTTTGATCGGTTCTCTCTGTTTATCCCTGTTCGGCTGGGCGGCAGTGACTTTCTTTCTATAAAAAAATGCCGGCCTTCGTAAAGGCCGGCATTTTCCGGATTACAGCGCTTGAGCCGCCGTAATTAACGCAAGATTGTAGACGTCTTCCGCATTACATCCTCTGGAAAGATCGTTTACAGGCATATTTAATCCTTGCAGAATCGGTCCAACCGCTTCAAATCCGCCTAAGCGCTGAGCGATTTTGTAGCCGATGTTTCCTGCTTCAAGGCTTGGGAATACAAATACATTCGCGTCTCCTTTAATTTCGGAGTCCGGCGCTTTCTTCTCCGCAACAGACGGCACAAATGCAGCGTCAAATTGGAATTCGCCGTCAAGCGTAAGTTCAGGCGCTTTTTCCTTCGCAATTTTCACCGCTTCGGCCACTTTTTCCGTCTCGTCTGATTTCGCCGATCCTTTTGTAGAGAAGCTGAGCATGGCAACGCGCGGGTCAATATCAAACATTTGAGCCGTATTGGCGCTTTCAATGGCGATTTCGGCAAGGTCCTGGCTGTCAGGAGCAATGTTGATCGCGCAATCAGCGAATACATATTGCTCGTCACCGCGAGCCATGATGAAGACGCCTGATGTTTTTTTCACGCCTTCTTTTGTTTTAATGATTTGCAGTGCAGGGCGAACCGTATCGGCAGTAGAATGTGCAGCTCCGCTGACAAGTCCGTCCGCGAGACCTTTGTACACAAGCATTGTGCCGAAATAGTTTTCGTCCAATAAGGCTTTGCGGGCCTGTTCTTCCGTCGCTTTGCCTTTGCGGCGTTCTACAAAAGCCTGAACGAGTTCTTCCATGCCTTCATATGTATTCGGGTCAAAAATGTCAACGCCGTCAAGCGTAAGATTTAATTCTTTCGCTTTTGCTTGAATGTCTTCTTTATTGCCGACTACGATCGGCTTTAATACCTTGTTGCCCGCCAAGTTGTTGACCGCAACCAGGATACGTTCGTCCATTCCTTCAGGAAATACGATTTTTACATCTTTTCCTGCTACTTTTTCTTGTACTTTTGTAAATAAATCTGCCACGATATACCCTCCTCTATGTTGACAAAAAACGCTTACTTTTACAGCATACTCTTCTTCCTGTTAAATTCAAATAACCAACTTTCATTATAGCGCTTTCAAAGAAAAATCTTATTTTTCTAACTAATTTAACTGACGGTTTGTTCACGGCTTAGTTTCTGACACAAGGCTATGGATTATTCAAGGTTTCTCCACAGCTGAAACGGTTAAACTGTGATATAGTGAAGGCATCAATGAAAAGATATAGGAGTGAAGATACATGAGTGAGCAGCAAAAAACGAACGAAGCCGCCCAAACGCTTGACGGCTGGTACGCGCATCACGATTTCCGCACAATGGACTGGACGTCATGGAAGCTGTTATCCAGCGATGAGCGCCTGTCGATTATTCACGAATTTACGGGACTGCTTGAAAAATGGGGCGTCGCCCAAAAAGAAGGCAAAGGCTCGCAAACCATCTACAGCATCGTCGGACAGAAAGCCGATTTTATGCTAATGATTCTTCGCCCGACAATGGAAGAGCTGAACGAAATTGAGCTTGAATTTAATAAATCAAAGCTTGCTGAATTTACAATCCCGGCTTATTCTTACGTGTCCGTGGTGGAGCTGAGCAACTACCTGGCTAGCGGAGAAGGCGATCCGTATGAAAATCCGCATGTCCGCGCACGCCTGTATCCTGAGCTGCCGGAAGCGAAATACGTCTGCTTCTATCCGATGGATAAAAGAAGAAACGGAAATGACAACTGGTACATGCTTTCTATGGATGAACGCAAAAGCCTGATGAGAAGCCACGGCCTGATCGGACGGAGCTATGCCGGCAAAGTCAAACAGATTATCACGGGATCTGTCGGTTTTGACGATTACGAATGGGGCGTCACGCTCTTCAGTGATGATGTGCTTCAGTTCAAAAAGCTTGTCTATGAAATGCGCTTTGACGAAGTCAGCGCGCGCTACGGCGAATTCGGTTCATTTTTTGTCGGAAACCGATTGTCTCTCGACACGCTTCCGCAGTTTTTACACGTGTAATACCCACCCGCCTCTTTGGCGGGTTTTCATTTATCAGAATTTAAATAAAATTTGCTATTTTCTTCGTTTTTTTTTACGATGTAAAAGAGATTCCATTTTGGTAAAGGGGTGCAGACAGTTGTCTAAACGAACCGCATTTATTATGGGAGCCAGTCAGGGGATCGGCAAAGCGATCGCTCTGAAACTGGCGGACAATGGCTTTCATACCGTCATTAATTCACGAGTTCCCGAAAATATTGAATCCGTAAAAGAAGAGATTCTCGCCAAACATCCGGATGCGGGCGTCACCGTTCTGGCCGGGGATATGTCGGATCAGAAGACGAGAAGCGGCATTTTTGAAGAAATCAGATCAAAATGCGGACGGCTTGATGTATTGATCAACAACATACCGGGCGGCTCGCCGGACACTTTTGAAAACTGCGATATAGAGGATATGACAAATACCTTTACGAATAAAACAATCGCTTATATCGATTCTATGAAAACAGCCGCAGCGATCATGAAGCAGCACGAATTCGGCCGAATCATTAATATTGTGGGAAACCTATGGAAAGAGCCCGGCGCCAACATGTTTACCAACAGCATGATGAACGCCGCTTTAATTAATGCCAGCAAAAATATCGCCATTCAGCTTGCGCCTTTTCACATCACTGTCAATTGTCTGAATCCCGGATTTATCGCCACAGACCGCTATCACCAATTCGTGCAGAATGTCATGAAGCAAAACGGCATTTCCAAAGCAGAAGCGGAAGAACGGATTGCCTCAGGCGTTCCGATGAAGCGTGTCGGAACCGCAGAAGAAGCCGCGGCGCTGGCTGCCTTTCTCGCCTCGGAAGAAGCCTCTTATATTACGGGGCAGCAAGTGTCGGCCGACGGCGGAAGCATGAAAAGCATATAAAAAACATCCCGCTGTCAGCGGGATGTTCCTTGTAATGAAGCAAAGGACAAACCGAGCTTTTGAATCCGCAAAACGAATTCCCTCAAGTCCCCCTGCTTGGCCACCATTGATATTCTGACATAACGCTTTCCGCGGCTGCCGAAAATCTCGCCGGGCGTCACGACAACATGGGCATGCTCCAGCAGATAATCCGAAAATTGGTGTGAAGACTCGAATTCATTCGGAATTTCAGCCCAGACATAAAAAGTCCCTTTCGGCTTTTCAATACTCCAGCCCAATTCCTTTTCACATAACTCAGTGAAAAAATCAATCCGTTCCTGATATGTGCGCTTCAGCCGTTCTGTATGTTCAGGGCTTCCTGACAGCGCCGCCGCTGCCGCCTGCTGAAGGCCGCCGAACATACCGACGAATACGTGATCCTGAAATTCATTGACCGCCTGAATGATCTTTTCATTCCCCACGGCAAACGCCATTCTCCAGCCTGCCATATTGAAGGTTTTCGAAAATGAATACAGCTCCGCGCCGACCGTCTTGGCTTCCTTCGCCTGGAGAAAACTGGCCGGGTTCTGATCAAATTCGAACGCGCCGTATGCAAAATCGTGAATGAGATGGATGTCATGTTTTTTAGCAAACGCCGCCGCTTTTTCATAAAACGCCTGATCCGCTGTCGCGCCCGTCGGGTTATTCGGATAATTCAAAAACATCAGCTTTGCTTTTTTCAGGACGGCGGGATCAATCTGCTCAAAATCCGGCAGATAGCCGTTCTCTGGATGAAGCGGCATCTCATGCAGCTCCGCTCTGGCCATTGTAATTCCCGATAAATACTCAGGGTAGCCGGGGTTCGGGACTAAGGCGATGTCGCCGGGATTCAGCAGGCATTGCGTCAAAACGTACAAACCCGCCTTTCCTCCGCCGAACAGCGCAACTTCTGTCTCCGGATTGACCGATACACCGTATTCTCTCTCATAAAATTCCGCGATGGCTTCTTTCAGAAACGGATAGCCTCTGAACGGGCCGTATCCGTGATACGAAGGATTCAGCGCAGCCTCCCGCAATGATTGAACGATATGCGGCGGAGTGGGGAGATCGGGATTCCCCTGCCCTAGATTGATGATCCGGGCCCCCGTTTTCTCCAACTCTTTTACCTTTTGAAAAACGAGCGAAAATTCCTGTTTCGGAAGTGTCTTGATGACGTCGGACGGTATGATTTCCATCTGAAAGGCTCCTTATAAATGAATTTGCTCCGATTCGTTATTCCGTTCTGAAAACGATTTATTGACCAGTTTTGTATGCAGAAACAACCCGCTGACCAGAAGCACGATAAACGCCATGATAACCGCCGCATCTACAATGTTGATCAGCATGGAACCGACGGCGATGCACAATCCGATGGACGCCTCTGCCACGGAAAAGATCCGGCCCTGAATCTGGTTCGCCGCATTCTCCTGAACTTTGACCTTCGCCAGCACCTCGCCGTATTCCATTGCAATAAAGAAAAGAATGGCGGCAATGACTGACACGGCGAAAATCGGGGTGAACAAAAACAGCGCAAGCGAGACAATTGATAACACTGTAAAATACATCAGCCCTTTATTATTGTTAAAGCCCCATTTGCTGACAAGGGCGGCGCCGATAAAGCCGCCGAAGCCGATACAGAACGTCAGAATGAAATTGCCGATTTCCCCGTCGCCTAAAAAGCGGCTGACAATCGGAAAATAGCTGTAGACGACACCCCATAACAGCGCCATCGTAATCATCGTAAACATGGCGTTTAACACGAAAGCATTTGTTTTGATTTCCTTCAGGCCTTCCTTAAACGACTGAAAGGCTTCTCTCACGTTTTCTGACTGAATCGGCACGTATTGAAGCTTAATACGGCTGATGAAAAACGCGGAGACAAGGTAGGTTACCCCGTTAAAGGCGACGGCAAGCTCGACAGAACCGCCTAATAGAAAAAGACCGCCGGCTGCGGCGCCGACAATAATCGAAATCGTCGTGGCTTTGGCAAATAAGGTATTGATATTTTTAATATCCGCTTCTAAAGACGACATGACCGCGAGACGGGCCGGGTTAAAAAACACGCCGCTTCCGTAAGAGACAAACAGCAGCGCCAGAAAAAGCAGCGGATATTCGCCTTTCGGGAGAAATGTCAGCCCCAAGAAGATGACACCTCTGATCACATCCGTCCACAGCATGATTTTCACCCTGTCGAGCCGGTCCACAAGCACGCCTAAAAACGGCTGAAACACCATCGGAATGCTGCGGACCGCGATGACGCCGGACGTCACCCAGTAGTCATGATAGTATGTAGACAAAATGAGCAGGGCCGGGAGAACGCAATAGTCTCCCATAAACGAAAGCGCCTGCCCGAAAAGCAAATACTTAGAGTTCGGTTTCAGCTGTTTCATACCGATAACGCATACTTTGCAGTCAGCTTCGCCTGCTGCTGAATTTGTTTGATTGATTCGGCCACGTCGTTCGAATTGCTTCCTTTCAGCTCAAACGCCGCAATGCTGTTGAACGCTTCGAACAGCCGCAGATCCACTGACGTACCCGCCTCCGCCGCTGAGAAAGAAACGAGTTCAGTGTCTCCCTTTAAGACGCCGTCAGGAATTTCAATGCTTTCAATGACGAAATCGACAACCGTCTCAGGCAGCTGGCCGTTCTCTTTGAAATGCTGAGGATACAAGTGGCAGTCTGCGACATAGCATGGCTCCTGCTCTAATAATCCTTTCGGCAGATCGGCTTCTTTTCCAAAACAGAGAACATCCAATAATAGCTGCGCCATATCGACGCCGAAGACCTTTTTAATATTCGGAATCATATTCCATCCCGCGAATCTGGCCGCTGACTCAATCAGTCCGGCTTCCCGGTTTTTCATTAATTTTATTTCTGTATGCGTTGCACAGTTTTCGAGGCCGAGTCCTTCATTCGCCTTCTTGGCAGCTTCGACGATTTTCCGCTTGGCGTCATCATCCAGGATGGACGGCGTAATATGCGCTGTCTCCGTGAATCCGATTTGCGGTGTTTTATCATGGATCGCGACGGGGAAGTATTCTCCGTCGGCCATGATGCCTTCGATACTGATATAGTCGGAATAACCGCTTGTTTCGTACCAGTCATCATACTCGCCCTGCAAGAATTCTTCCGCGATAAACGGCGCTTCAAACGTGACCGCTTTCGGTACGTTAATCGATTTCAAGTACTCATTGACTCTGTTGAATTCAGCTTCGGCCGTTTCCATCTCTTTGATAAGCGTCACGCCGATCGAGCTCGCCAGATATGTAGGCTTCAGAATAAGCGGCGTTCCGATTTCCTGAAGCGCGGCGCGGAAATCTTCCAGGGTCGTCACCCGTTTGTTTTTGATGGATTTGACGCCGGCCCGGTTGAAGGCGGCTCTCATTTTGTTTTTATCTCTCGCGTTTTCAGCGGCCTGTACGCCCGCTCCCCGCAGGCCGAGACGTTTACACGCTTTTGCCATCGGAGCGATAAACAGTTCATTGTTGGTCGTAATGGCGTCAACCGCAAACATGTCGGCCACCTTGACGATTTCTTCGACGACTTCTTCCTCAGGTTTGTCATGATCTTCATGAGCCCAGTAAATCGAATCGGGATGCTCAAAATCAGCCAGACTCTTAAAATAGTCTTTATCTTTAATGACCGCAATCGAGTATTTTTCAATTAAGGCCGCATGAGAGGCTGTAATTGCAAAGGGTCTCGGAATAAAGCTGACGAGGTTGTATTTTTCGGCTGCGCTTTCGTAAAACATATGCGGCGGGCAGCCCCCAAGATCAGCGATAACCAATACTGTTTTTCTCTCCATATGTAACACTCCTTCTCTATTGTGCGGTGTATCCACCGTCTGCGGTGATGGCGCTTCCGGTCATATAGCTTGATAAATCCGAGGCGAGAAACAGCATGACGTTCGCTATTTCCTCAGGCTTGCCGAGCCTCAGCAGCGGATTGACTTTCGCTTTTTCTTTTTTGATTTCTTCAAGCGTGCCTTCGTTATTTTCAAGGAACGACTTTTCATTCAAAGGTGTGTCGATGATTCCCGGGCACACGCAATTGACGCGGATGTTGTGTTTCGCATAATCGACGGCCATAGAACGCGTCAGCTGCAAAACGCCGCCTTTAGATGCGTTATATGCGGGAATGTCGGGCCATGCGACGACTCCACCGACGGAGCACGTGTTAATGATATTGCCCTTGCCGCTTTTGAGCATATACTTCAGCGCGTGCTTGCTCATGAGAAACATGCCCGTGAGATTGACATTAAGCACCTTGTTCCAATCACTCAGCTCCATCTCATGAATCGGGGCGACAATTTCGATGCCGGCGTTATTGATTAACACGTCCAATCCGCCGAACTTGTCAACCGCTGACAGGATGGCGTTTTGACATGCCGGTTCATTTGTAATATCCGTCTGGACAAAATGCAGCCTGTCATTATTTTCTTTCCGGATCATCGCTTCTCCCTGCGCCTCATCAATATCCGCGACGACCACATTTGCCTGCTGATTCAGAAACGCCTGAACCGCAGCATAACCGATGCCTGATGCGCCCCCTGTGATGAGGACGGTTTTATCTGTCAGGTTCATGACTCTTTCGCCTCTAATTTTTTCGCTTTTGCTCTGTTATAGCGCGGAGGGAAAAAGATATTGACTGATTTTGAATCCTTTTCAAATCTATTGATGGCGCCGTGATCTTCTCTCGGGTCGCAGAAATAAGCTGTTCCGAATGTCATATCCACTTTGCAGCCTTCAATGGTCATATCATAGCCGCCGCCGATGCAGATGCCGATCTGTTCATTGCGGTGTTTATGGAACGGCATTTCCCCGCCGTTGCCCGGAATGTTGGCAAGCATGATTTCCACCCAGTCCTCCACGAAGAATGTGACTTCCATACCAGGCAATAAGTCTCTCGTTTTAAAAATATTCAAAAAATAATCCTCGGGGCTTGTGTAGGTTTCACCGGCTTTAAGGCGTTTAATATCAATAGCGATCACTTCTTGATCCGTTTCATTTCTTGCGCCGTGTGGCACATAAGGAGGCGCGATATAGGCTGATTCCAGCGCCGTCATCTTTCTTGTGACGTCTCCGACTGTCATGGACAGCTCGCCGGAAACGACAAGGCCGATTTGGACTTCCTTATGCTGATGCGGTTCGACGTTTGTATGCGGCGGAACGTAAGAGAGCAGAACTTCCGTATCGCCTCTGACGGATGAATATTGTCTTACTCCGTTTTCCCATTCTATTAATTTAGGCGTCGGGAAATAAAGTTCCTGCAAGTCTTGTTTAGTTTTCATCATGAATCTCTCCTTTTCCGAATAATGACCAGCTCATGGGAATGCTTTTAAATGTTTTTACAAATTGAAGGCCGTACTTTTGTCTGGCCAGTTCATTTGTCAGCGCGATGTCGGACAAACCGTCCTTCACTCTTTTTGCGGCTGCGCTTGTTGAGTTCACCAGATCAAACGTGACATCTTTACGGGTAAAATACTTAATCAAATTGATAGGAGACGGGTGGGATACGATAACAGCCTTATCAAGCATGTCATCGGTATATTCAAAATCAGGCCGGACAGCCAGGCCGTACATTGGGGTGTCGCACCTGAAAATTTGCAGAAGCTGCAGATCCGGTCTCATGTAGAAATGCTTAATACCGTCATACGCGTGAGGCACAATTGTGTATTCCAACGGACTTTGAAGCGTTTTTTCAATGCACGATTCAAATGTATCATGCAGAGATAACTTGCTGTTCACCCCTTGGAGGAGGGTAAAATTGGTGATGAAGTTTTTTGCTGCGTACTCACTGCTTGTCCCTTCAGGACCGAGCGTGTTGATCGTAATCAGTTTAGATATTGAATAAGCCTTGCTTTTCGTCTGAATGCTATTATCCAATATAATCATGAGCACCAACCAATCTGTTAAATTTTAAGTAAATATTATCCATAGAGATTCAAACTGTCAATATTATTTGAAAATATTGATAATTATTCCTATATAATAGAAAACACCTTATAAACTAAGGTGTTAAAAATTAACATTTACAAAATTATAGAAACTTTATTTTACCGATACAATGATTGGTCAGCCGTATGCTCATGTCTGCCATATCTTCTGTAAGCAAAAACGCTGAGGCCAAAGCCGATGAGGGTGACGGCCGCACAGATAAACCCGACAGCTGCATATCCGTATCCGACGTAGACCGGACCCATGACAGCCGAACCCAGGGTCACGGCCAAATTGGACGCCAGACTGTAGAATGCCATGATTTTGCCCCGGCGGCTCTGTGAGCAATCGCTTAAAATGGTGCTGAGCAAGGTCACCGTCAGGCTTTGCATCAAGCCCCAGACGAATAACCCGATGACCAAAAACGGCATTGATGACGGCGCATAAGCGAGACAGGCAAGCCATATGCTGATAACGGCCAATGCCGCGATCAGGGAACGCATTTTTCCCGCCTTGTCGGCGATTTTCCCCGTGAACACACTCATGGAAAACCCGATTCCGTACACCATGATCATCAGCCCGGAAGCGGTATTTCCTCCCGGCAGCACGCGGTGAAGATACGTGCCGAGAAATGAATACATGCCGTAAAAACCGATCATGTTGCAAAAAGTGATCGTGAGGTATACAGGAACACGGGGCACCTTCAGCGCATCCCGGAAGGTGCCTGCCTGCCGTCCGCTTTCCTCTTCTGTTTTGTCCCCATCCGCCGTGCTGCGGCGCGCCTCAATGAAAATGAGCGAAGCAACGAGGACAGCCATCAGGGCGAAAATCCAAAATGTCCACCGCCAATTCAAAACACCGCCGATAAAAGAGCCGATCGGAACACCGAAAATCAAAGCAAGCGACCAGCTCGAAACGATCAGACCCATCACCTTGCCGCGATGCGCATAAGGCACACGGTCGCCGACCAGCGCATAAGCTGTCGGCACAAACGCACCCGCCGCAAGCCCGGAAAGCGCCCTGCCCAGAAAGAAGAAAAAGATATTGTGCGCCAGCGCGCAGATCACCGTGCCGGCCGTAAATATAAGAAGCCCCGCCATCAGGCTGAGTTCACGGGAATATTTATCTCCCAGCGGAACCAAAAGCGGCGCCCCAATAAAAATCATCACTCCGTAAATACTGATGGAAAGCGCCAGCACACTGACATCCGAGCTGAAAGCCTGCGCTAAATCCGGAAGCAGCGGGGAAATCACCAGCTCTTCAGAACCCGCGGCAAATACGCCTAATGTCAAAGCAAGCGCGAGAAAGACCGGAAATCGGCGTTTCGTTTCGATGTGTTCGGTTTGTTTGCTGTTCATGCTCTTTAAACACCTCTTCCGTAAAACTTTTCTACCTTTTGTTGTTTTATAGTTTAGCATCCTTATTTTTCATTTTACATTTCATACGAAAACTAATTTCATTTTTTTATTTACATTCAGATTTTAAATAAAATATTTAGTTTATATTCAGCAAATGTTATAAAATATGCCATCCGGTTATGCTATAGTGATAGAATCATTTGTTAAGGTGGGTCATGAAATGAATAACGGTTATTCAAAGGCCGGCCGCGCAGGCCTCGGCATGGTATTGATTCTCGGGACGCTGGCTTCATTCGGGCCGCTTTCACTCGATATGTATCTGCCCGCTTTGCCTGAAGTGGCGGCCGACCTCCATACGTCAGCGTCACTTGCGCAGCTGAGCCTGACGTTTTGTCTTTTAGGGCTTGCGATCGGCCAGATTGTTGTCGGGCCGCTCAGTGATATGATCGGGCGCCGGAGGCCTCTGATTCTGTCATTGCTGCTTTATATGCTGTCTTCTTTATTATGCGCCTTCAGCCCTTCTGTTTCGTTTTTAATTGTCATGAGGTTTATTCAAGGGTTCACAGGGGCGGCCGGAATCGTCATCGCACGGGCTTCCGCACGCGATATGTATTCCGGAAAAGAATTGACGGCTTTTTTCTCATTACTGATGCTTGTGAATGGGGCGGCGCCGATCTTAGCGCCGATTACAGGGGGATTTATCCTTCAGTTCGCCGGGTGGAAAATCGTGTTTATCGTGCTGGCGGTGATCGGCTGTATCATTTTTGCCGCAGTAATTACGGCATTGCCTGAGTCACTTCCGCCTGAAAAACGGACAAGCGGCGGACTCCGGGAGACGCTGATGACGTTTCGGGGCCTGCTCGGCGACCGGATGTTTATGGGAATTGCGCTCAGCCAGGCGTTTGTGATGACCGGCATGTTCGCATATATTGCCGGGTCGCCGTTTGTGCTGCAAAACATCTACGGCGTGTCAGCGCAAACGTTCAGCTTGCTGTTCGCCGTAAACGGAGCGGGAATCATATGCGCTGCTCAAATCACCGGGCGGATGGCCAAAACACATGATGAACGGAAGCTGTTTATCGCCGGGCTGTTCATTGCCGTCATCGGGAGCATCGCTTTGCTTTTATCGCTTGCATTGGGATTAGGCCTGACAGCGGTCTGCATTTCTTTATTTATTATTGTCTCTTCAGTCGGGGTCGTCACGACGACAGGCTTTTCTTTGGCTATGCAAAAACAAGAGAAAGGCGCGGGGAGCGCTGCGGCTCTTCTCGGACTCCTGCCATTTATCGGCGGCGCGGCTGCCGCCCCACTGGTCGGAATAGCCGGAGAAGAAAACGCCTGGCCGATGGCTGTCAGCATTTTCGGTTTTCAGCTCTTTGCCGTTCTTTCCTACGCTCTGTCGGCAAAACGGAAAACAAAGTAAAGCCCGCCGCTTATTGCGGAGGGCTTTCTTCTTATCCTGCGGCGCCTTTTTCCGAAGAAGCCGGCTCACGCTTCAAGCGTTTTTTGATACCGAAGTGATAATACGCGTAACAGATGATCATCAGCGGGACGCCGCAGTACAGACCGATACGCTGGTCGGGGATAAAGATGAGACTGATTAAGATCAGCCCGTAGACCGAAAATCCGAGAATCGGCACGAGCGGATAAAGAGGCGTTTTAAATGCCAGGTCTTCCAGATTTCCTCCTTCAGCGAGAAAGCGCCTGCGGAAAACGAATTGTGAAGCGCAGATTGACATCCACGCGACGACGGTAATCATACCCGAAATGGAAATCAGCCATACATACACCGTTTCAGCCGCGACTACACTTGTCAGCAGGGATAAACCGGAGATAGCGATGGTGATGGAAAGAGCTTTCAGGGGCACGCCTTTTTTCGTCAGTTTCGTTAAGAAAGCAGGGCCCATTTTGCTTTTTGATAGTGACCACATCATTCTGGACGAAGCGTACAGCCCGGAATTCGCCACCGACAGCATGGCGGTCAGAATGACAAAGTTCATGATATCAGCCGCATAGGGAACGCCGATTTTATCTAACACAGCCACAAACGGGCTTTCGATGACGCCTGCCGTTTGGTACGGCAAAATGGATACGAGAACAAACATCGCCAGCACAAAGAAAAACAGCGTCCGCCATATGACGTTTCGGATTGAGCGGGGAAGCGTCTTTTCCGGGTTTTCGCTTTCTCCCGAGGCGATTCCGACCAGTTCGGTTCCCTGAAAAGAAAAATTCACCATGACAAGCGTAAACAGCACAGCCTGTGCCCCGTTCGGGAAAAGCCCTTTGTCCGTCATAAAGTTTGACAGATACGGCGCCGTCTGACCGCCGTTAAAACCGACAAAGCCGAACACGGCAGCGCAGCCGAGAATAATAAACAATACAATGGCCATGACCTTAATGCTGGAAAACCAAAACTCCATTTCCGCAAAACTCCGCGCAGACAGCGCGTTAATGGAAAAAATGACGACGCCGAATACAAGGCACCACACCCAAATCGGAACGTCCGGAAACCACCGCTGCATTAAAATCCCCGCCGACGTCAGCTCAAGCCCCACTGTATTGGCCCAGCTGAATGCGTACATCCATCCGATCGTAAAACCCGTCGACGGCCCCAGGAACTTTGCGGCATACGCCTGGAACGAACCGGCGACCGGCATGGCGACTGCAAGCTCCCCCAAACAAAGCATCACCAGATACATTAAAAATCCGCCGATCACATAAGCCATTATCGCGCCGATCGGCCCCGCTTCACTGATCGTAAAACCTGAGCCCAGAAACAGCCCCGTCCCGATCACGCCGCCGAGGGCGATCATAAATAAATGCCGGCCCTTCATCGTGCGCTGTAATTCATTTTGATTGGTATCTCCCTGCATATACATCCCCCTTATCCCGTTATGTCAGCCATTTGTGCGTATGTCTAATCGGTAGCTGTGCAAAAGGTGCAGCGTCGTCTGCTGAATGAGTTCAGGCAGCACATGGAATGTGTACGGTTTATACACCCGTTCCGTCCATTTATGGCCGTCCTTGCCATACACCCCTATATTGACCGATGGAATATTTAATTCCCTGATTTCTTTAAAAGGAATCATGCCGATGACATCCCATCCCGGAAAATTATCGGTAAAGGCGGAGACCTCAGCGTCTGTTTCATGCAGCGATAAGAAGCTTCCGTCCGCTAAATAAGGGAAAAACTTTTTAAAAGCGAATGTTTCTCCTGTTGACGCCGCTGTTTTATCGACGGCTTCTTGAATGACATGCTGCAAAAGCCGGTCCCGCGTGCTCTCTTCCTTTAAATAATTGTGCGGAAGGTAAGGCGGCGCATAGAAAATAATGACCTTGGCTCCTTGCTCAGGATCAAGTTTTTGCAGTTCCTCTACGGCTTTAAAGCATCTCATCCGCAGTTCAAGATGTTCATACGTTTTAAACGTCTGCTCTATACACTGCGCCGGGTCTATGCCGCGGCTTCTCAGCCTTTTCAGGTAATCTTCCAGACTGTACACTTGAACGTTCCATGAGATCTCTTTTTTCGGAAGGCTCGTTCTCCTGTGATATTCGTCGTAATAATCAGATAATTTTCGCTCTGTCTCTTTGCAGGCTTCGTCAGCCACGGCAGTCAGCTGATCCATGATTTCTTTGGCGGTTTTTTCGTAATAAAATAATTAAAATAGACGTAGCTGCTGACGGCGGTCTGCACGTTATACGCTTCCTTGTTGTCACGCTGGTACAGGCAGGTCGGCGGAAGCACAAGCTCTCCTTCAATGTTTTCTGCCATATGAATATTGTTATGGATTCTTCTGGTGATTTCTGAGGCGATCAAATTCGGGTCTATGCCGGACAGCGTATCCCCGACATGCACTTCCCGTCCGTAAATCGCAAAGCAAGGCAAAAGCTTCCCGGCGGCGCCCGTGTATATGTACCGTGTCGTGTCACCGTCATACAGCGGCGTGATAAAGTCGGTATTAATCGCCGCTAAATAACGAAGCTGTTTTTCTTGTTTCAGCCGTTTTAATTCAGAAATGCTTGTTAAGATGCCGGAATGCTGGCTTTCTTCATCCGGGTTTGCCATGAACAGAATATGGCCCGGCAATTGCTTACGCCGTTCAGAAAAGTGAAGCAGATTGGCGAGATGAACGGCAATACCGCTCTGCATATCAACCGATCCCCTTCCGAACATCCACTCGCCTGAGCGGGCGTCCCGCTGCACCTCCCGATCAAATTCATAGCTCGAGAAATACTCCGCGAGACGATCGGAATCAAAAGCGATATCTTTTAAAGGGCCGAAATCCTCAATGCCGACCGTATCAAGATGGGCGTGATAAATGACCGTATTCAGGCTGTCACCGTTTCCTTCAATAAACGCGAAAATATTTTTGCGGCCGTAAGGGTCCTCAGGAATCGCCTGCTCCCACACATGTGACGGGTTGTCCTGAAAGTAGGGAAAGCTCTTGATCATATCTTTGATATAGTCGGCCTTCTTTCCTTCTCCCAATGTGCCGTTAATGCTGTTTAATGCCACCAGCGATTTCGTAATGGCTTCTATTTTCTCCTCCGGAAGCATTTTGCTGAGCTGCTGATACATGTTTCATCCTCCTTACCCTCATATAGAGAAAATAGCGCGACTCTCTTTGTCATCGCGCTATTTCCGAAAGATTAATAGGCTTCAGATGTTGTTTTTGCCTGCATATGAAGAATCAGATAATCAGGTCCTCCGGCTTTTGAATCCGTTCCTGACATATTGAAGCCCCCGAACGGCTGGTATCCGACAATCGCACCTGTACAGCCGCGGTTGAAATATAGATTTCCGACGTGAAAGTCTTCACGGGCGCGTTCAATGTGCGCGCGGGTTTTCGATAACAGAGCGCCTGTCAGGCCGTAATCCGTATTGTTGGCGATCTCAAGCATATGGTCGAAATCCCGGGCTTTAGAGATCGCGACGACCGGCCCGAAAATTTCCTCCTGCATCAGGCGGGCGTTTTCATCTACATCCGCAAAAATAGTCGGCTGAATAAAGTATCCTTTCGAATCATCACCTTCGCCTCCCGTCAGAAGTTTTCCTTCTGTTTTGCCGATTTCGATATAACTCATGACTTTATTATAAGACGCTTCGTGGATGACAGGCCCCATGTATGTATCAAAATCTTCCGGACTTCCGACGGTGAGTGATTTTGTTAAAGCGACGGCTTTTTCGACAACTTCATCATAGACGTCCTGATGAATGACCGCGCGGGAACCGGCCGAGCATTTTTGGCCTGAAAATCCGAAAGCGGAATACACGATTGAGGAAGCGGCCAGATCAAGATCAGCATCTCTGTCTACAAGCACCGTATCTTTTCCGCCCATCTCAGCGATGACCCGTTTCAGCCATTTTTGGCCCGGCTGCACTTTTGCGGCTCGTTCATAGATGCGGCATCCGACCGCACGGGAGCCTGTAAATGACACAAATCTCGTCTTCGGATGCTCAACCAGGAAGTCTCCGATTTCTCCTCCGTCGCCCGGTATGAATTGGAGCACGCCGTCCGGCAGACCCGCTTCCTTCATCACTTCAACGAATTTCGCCGCCACGACAGGCGCCGCATCCGCCGGTTTCAGCAATATTGTGTTGCCTGTTACGATAGCCGCTGCCGCCGTTCCGGCCATAATCGCAAGCGGGAAGTTGAATGGAGAAATGACGATTCCCACACCAAGCGGCTCATAATGATATTGATTAAATTCTCCGTCACGGCTCTTTACAGGGGAACCGTCTTTCAGCTTCAGCATCTGACGGGCGTAGTACTCTAAAAAGTCGATCGCTTCCGCCGTATCCGCATCCGCTTCCTTCCACGGTTTTCCCGCTTCTTTCACAAGGTACGCGGAAAATTCGTGCTTTCTTCTGCGGATGATCGCCGCCGCTTTAAACAGCACGTTCGCGCGATGTTCCGGCCGTACTTTTTTCCATGTTTGAAATGCCTCAAGCGCCGCCTGCATGGCCTTCTCCGCAAGCTCTTTGCCGGCCGCCGATACAGTGCCGATCACTTCTTTTTTATCGGCCGGATTGACGGAAACGATTTTTTTATCCGTCTCAATCGATTCACCGTTGATGATAATCGGATAATGCTTGCCCAGCTGTGAATTCACATAAGCCAGCGCTTCTTGAAACGATTGTTTATTTGTCTCTTCCTGAAAATTTGTAAACGGTTCGTGTGCGTATGAAACTGTCATTAGAATTCCTCCTCGTATTTTGTAATGTGTGCTCACGCTTTATGAAGATGCAAGAAGCATACCAGCATAACAAGCTGTGATAAAAAAAAGAAAATCTCTGCCGAAAGCGGACGAAGCTTGTCCGAATCTGTCAGCTTCATCCAGAAAACGCAAAGAAATTTTGCGATCCTTTATATATACGGCGCAAAATTCCTTTGCGGATAACACTTATACCCAGCCGCGGAAACGGGCGGCTTCAGCCGATTTTCTGATGCCTGTCATATATGCGGCCAAACGCATATCGACCTTGTGGGTATGCGCTGTCTGATAAATGGATTCAAATGAATTCACCATAACACTGCGCAGTTTTCCGGCGACTTCCTCCGCTGACCAGTAAAATCCCTGATTATTCTGCACCCATTCAAAATAAGACACTGTCACGCCGCCCGCGCTTGCCAAAATATCCGGCACAAGAAGCACGCCTCTTTCATTCAGGATTTTCGTGGCGTCGATCGTTGTCGGCCCGTTCGCCGCTTCCACAATGATCGAGGCTTTAATGTTATGAGCGTTTTCAGCCGTAATCTGATTGGAGATCGCGGCAGGCACGAGAATATCACAGTCTTTCTCCAGCAGCTCCCGATTCGTTATGATATCTGAGAAAAGATTCGTCACCGTGCCGAAGCTGTCCCGCTTATCCAGCAGGTAATCAACGTCAAGGCCGTCAGGATCATACAAAGCGCCGTGGGCGTCTGAGATGCCGATCACCTTGGCGCCCGCGTCATGCATAAATTTAGCGAGAAAACTTCCGGCATTTCCGAACCCTTGAATGATGATGCGCGCATTTTCCAATGGAATCCCTTTTTTCTTAACGGCTTCCTCAATACAAATCGTGACGCCTTGCGCGGTCGCCGTTTCCCGCCCCTGTGAACCGCCGAGAACGATCGGTTTGCCCGTAATGAATCCCGGTGAATCAAATTCTCTCAGCCGGCTGTATTCGTCCATCATCCACGCCATAATCTGCGAGTTGGTATATACGTCGGGAGCCGGAATATCCTTTGTCGGGCCGACGATCTGGCTGATCGCCCGCACATATCCGCGGCTCAGCCGTTCCAGCTCCCCGAATGACATCGTCCGCGGATCACAGATGATGCCTCCTTTTCCGCCCCCGTAAGGAAGATTTGTGATGCCGCATTTTAAAGTCATCCAGATGGAAAGCGCCTTGACCTCTTCTTCACTGACTTCAGGGTGAAACCGCACGCCCCCTTTTGTCGGGCCGACCGCATCATTATGCTGTGAACGATAGCCCGTGAAAACCTGTACTGAGCCATTGTCCATTTTGACCGGAATGCGGACGGTCAAAAGCCGCATCGGCTCTTTCATTAATTCATACATATTATCGGGATACCCCAGTTTACGCAGGGCTTCCTTAATGATCGATTGTGTTGACAAGAACAAATTAAGAACTTCTTTTTCTTCATCTTTCTGATTGCTTTTAGAAAGCGGGTTGGCTGACATGTTTTATCACCTCATCGTATTTTACGTGTAAGCTTCAATTACCGGCAGAACAAAAATGTAAGCGCTTTTACACCAAAACCCATCAATCCCTTTCACATTGTCGTTACGCCCCTTTTTATATGCAAGATTCATGCCAGGATTTTGCGCATAAAAAAAGAGGCTGTTGTGCAGCCTCTTTCATCCCGGATTAACGCGGGTCAATGACCAGTTTTGTTTCGGCGTAAAGACTGCCGGCACCCAAACCGTTTACGTAATCGCCTTTGATTGTATACGTGCCGGCGCGCGGAAGGTTTTTACGCACCAGAACGAGATTGTATTCAGTCGCTCCCAGCAAGTCAAGGGTAAGCGGGAGTCTGACCGTTTTTCCATAGTTGAGAATTTGCGTTTCTTTCAATGTTCTTCCGTTTACAGAGTCCCTCACAGTGGCGTTGAACCCGTCGGGAAATTGAAATTCAATGGCACCGACGGCAAGCAGCGCATTCGGCTTGTATGTGACTTCAATATCAGACGTCGCGTATTCTTTCGTACTGTTGATGGTTTTCGCTTCAATAACGGCAGATTGGGCATTCGCATGAAAAGATGGCAAGAACACAGCTAAAAATACAGCAGCACTGATGAAAAAAGCAGAAAATGATTTTCTTTTTAACATCATTGATTCCTCCAGATTATATGGGATTCAGAGCGTCCTCTGCCGGAAAAGCGTGTCTGATGATTCCATTCGCGCGAATTGGAGTTTCTCTTTTCCTGAGAATAATCTACCACCTTTACCCATGTAAGTAAATTGTTTTTTAAGAATATTCTATCTTTTATTTTCAAAGGTTCACATCAGCTGAAAATCAAAAAACGAAGACATCCGCTGTCTCCGTCTTGTGCGCTACCGATGAGCCGTCTTCCAGTCAAATCCGATGGTTTCATCATTCCACGGGATTCTTTTTTCGTCAGGCTGATCCGGATTATAGGACATTGTCGTAAAATAAATAATAGTCAGCGGGGTTTCTCCCAGCACTCTGTAACCGTGCGCGACTCCTTTGGGAATGAGAAGCAGCATCGGATTGTCTTCTCCCATGTAGTAGACATCCGTTTCTCCCTTGGTTGCTGACTCTTCGCGAAGGTCATGCAGCACGACTTGGGCATGGCCCGTCGGGAAAAACCACAGGTCATCCTGTTTCTCATGATAGTGAAACGCTTTAATGACGCCGGGATAGCTTTTTGACCAGGAAGCCTGCCCGAAATGTTCCAGAAGTTGTTCATCGTCACGGACGAGTTCTGAGAAAAAACCTCGGTCGTCACTGTGTTTGATCAGCTTTTTGATTTTTACGCCTTCGATCACTTGCACTGTCCCTCCCTTTGTAAATAATCCCGCAGCGCATCCCGCCAATGCCTCATGCCAAGCCCCTGCCGTTCAATCGACTCAAGGCTTAACACCGAGTAAGCGGGACGGGGCGTCTTATTTCCGTATTCCTCCGTCGTGACGGGCAGCACATCGGCGGTCCTGCCGCTTTCTTCAAAAATGGCCTTGGCGAATTCATACCAGCTGCACACTCCGCTGTTTGCGGCGTGGTACGTGCCCGGCGGCCTGTCAAAGAGACCGATCACCGTTTCGGCTAAATCCTTTGTGTAGGTCGGTGCGCCGACTTGATCGTTTACGACACGCACTTGATCATGTGTATCCGCAAGCTTCAGCATCGTATTGACAAAGTTGTTCCCGCCGCTGCCGTACACCCACGATGTTCTGATAATGGTGTGGTTTTTTCCCGTTAACCGGATCAGTTCTTCGCCGAGTTTTTTGCTTTTTCCGTAAATCGTTCCGGGGTCTGCGGGATCATCTGTGTGAGAAGGCCGTGTTCCTTTGCCGCTGAAGACGTAATCGGTGCTGATGTGAATAAATCTCGCTCCGGTATTTTCAGCCTCAAGCGATGTATAATAGGCTCCGATTCCGTTTATTAAATACGCTTTGTCGAGCTCCGTTTCACATTTGTCAACGGAGGTGTATGCCGCCGTATTGACGACGATATCCGGCTTGTAATGGCTGAACGAGTGCCGCACCGATTGCTGGTCGGATATATTCATCATCGCTTTTGTCAGGGCGATCACTTCATACCCTTCCTGCTTCAGTCGGCGGCATAACTCCCGCCCCAGCTGGCCGGCCGCTCCGGTTACTAATACCTTTGTCAATCGGATCCCCTTCTTTCCGATTAGTCTTGGCTGCCTGTATACCAGCGAATGGTTCTTCTCATTCCTTCTTCAAACGTTACGTCCTGCCGCCAGCCCAGCTCTTGTTTCAGCTTTGTGGCATTGATGGCGTAACGGCGGTCATGCCCTTTTCTGTCTTCGACATGGGCAAACCGTCCCTCGACTCCGAGCTCCTTCATGATAAAAGCCGCCAGATCTTTATTCGTCCGTTCATTTCCGCCGCCGATATTGTAAATTTCGCCGAGCGTTCCTTTTTCCAGTACAAGTTTAATGGCGCGGCAATGATCTTCGGCAAACAGCCAGTCTCTGATCTGCATCCCGTCGCCGTACAGCGGAACCGGCGTGCCGTTTACGGCGTGTCTGATAATGGTCGGAATCATTTTCTCGTGATGCTGATAAGGCCCGTAATTGTTGCTGCATCTCGTAATGATGGCGGGAAGCTTATGGGTTTTCACATAGGACATGACGAGCAGGTCTGAGCTTGCCTTGCTTGCGGAATACGGATTATTCGGCGAAAGCGGCGTCGTCTCCGTAAAAGCGGGATCATCCGGCCCCAAATCTCCGTACACCTCGTCAGTTGAAATATGAATCAGTCTGCCGGCCTTTCCCTGTAACACCGCGTCGGCCAGTCGGTATGTGCCCATCACATTTGTTGTGATAAACGGCTCTGCCTGATTTATGCTTCTGTCCACATGAGATTCAGCCGCAAAATGAATGACGGCGTCATACATTTGGGAAAAGGCTTTGTCGATGTCCTCTTTTTTAGAGATGTCACCTTTAATAAAACGGAAACGGCCGTTCTTTTTTAAGGCTTCTATTTCAAGCGGCCTGCTTGCATACGTGAGATTATCCAGGACGGTAATCTGCGCGTCCGTTTCTTTCAGCATCATGTTTGTAAAGGTGAGGCCGATAAATCCGGCGCCGCCTGTAATTAAATATGATTTTGGCATGATTAATGTTCCTGTCCTTTCTGTATCGCCTGTTGCGCCAGGCTTCCGGCGAGGCAGAGCGATTCATGCGTGCCCGCATCCACCCACCAGCCCTTTAACACATCATACGTCAGCTCACTGTGTTCAATGTATAAATTATTGACATCCGTAATTTCCAGCTCGCCGCGTTTTGAAGGGGAAATTTGATCAATATAAGAAAACACTTCGGCGTCATACATGTAGATCCCTGTGACGCATAGGCTGGTCGGCGGCTGCTCCGGCTTTTCAATGATCGACTTGATCCGTTTGTTTTTTTCATCAATCTCGGCGATGCCGAAGCGCTCAGGATCATCAACTTCCTTCAGCAGCACTTTCGCTCCTTTTCCCTGCTGTGCGAAGCGTTCCGTATAAGGTTTTAATGAATCTTCAAAAATATTATCTCCTAAAAGCAGAACGAACGGGTCGCGTCCGGTGAACCGTTTTGCGTACGATAAAGCGTCCGAAATGCCGGATGCGGCGGGCTGAACCTGATATGTGATCGAGACGCCGAGCTCTTCTCCGTTTTCAAGAAGTTTATGAAATTGCGGAATATACTCTTTTTGCGTAATCAGCAATATATCCTTAATTCCCGCTTCTTCCAGCTTCATGATCGACCAGTAAATCATCGGATATGGACCGACAGGGAGTAAATGCTTATTGACCGCTTTCGTCAGCGGCATAAGGCGTGAGCCGGTGCCTCCGGCTAAGATAACACCTTTCACATCAACACTTCCTTACGTGTGGTTTTATCACAATTCAAAAAGAATCGCCGCCGCCCGTTTGATGCCTCTCCCGTCAACCAGCGGCGTTCCGTTCTGATGAAGTCCGAGCCGCATCTGATAATCAGCGGTCAGCTCAGACATATGCCGAGCAAGAACGTCCGCTGACATGCGTTCTCCGAGGCCGAGATGAACGGCGGCTCCCCGTCCGGCGAATTTTTCTGCCGTCACGGTTTGATGCGCCACTTGAGATAGAACGATGCAGGGCAACCCGTACAAATGGTTTCATATAAAGTAATGCCGCCGGACACGACGGCCATATCAGCCTTTGTGAGAAGCGCGGCCATGTCATTTGTCTGCCTTACCAACCCGGCATAAGGCATTTGCGCAATAAGCGCGCGCACGTCATCAGCGTGTGGAGCGGCGCCGCCCATGACGATGATCACCTGTTTGCGCTGAATATCCGGAATGCGGCGGCATGCTTCTATCACTTTAAAGACAAGCTTCTTAGGGTCGCTTCCTCCTAAAGAAACCAAAATGGTCCGGCATTCTTTTCTGAGCTGATAGAGCTGTTTGGCTTTTTCAAAACCCGGATGAAGAATCATATATTCCGGGCCTTCATATACAACGGCGCTGCCCATTTTAACCATCCGGCTTTTCAGTCCGCCATATATGCCGTTTATGACGGCATCGCATAAATGAATAACATGTTCCCGTTTTTCTTCAAACAAGACGATGCGGGCAGATGAGTGCTTTTTGATTTCTTCAAGCCAGTCACACGGTATATCGAGCAGATCGAATATGAGCAGGTCAGGAGCCTGCCGGTTTATTTCCCGGACAATAAATTCCTTCTGTCCCTTGTCAGGCTTGATGATTACTTCCCATTTGTCAGAAGAAAGATAAGAGGAAGCCTCTTTGTTGGTATAAAACGTAATGGAGCATTTGGTCTTAATGGCATCGGCAAGCAGTTTCATCCGGACGACGTGCCCCATGCCGATTTCATAGCCCCCGTCTGAGAATATCAAAACCCGCATCTTAATCAGCCTCTTTTTGCCGGATCATCTGATTAATGGCTCTGAGCTCCGGATCGCTATTCAGCAGATGAATTAATTCCTTTGCCGGAATATCAGGGCGCGCTCCTGCTTTTGCGTACAGCTCGCAGGCCAGCCGGTAGTCCTCTTCGGTATCGACGGTCAGCCGCAAGTGAGGAGCACGAAGTTCCTGCGGGGGTTCTGGAAAGAGGAGCCGATACTTCTCAGGAGATTCTCTTATCAAAAGTGTCACATGCTCCTGATATTTGTCCGCCAGCGTTTTGGCGGCGCTCAGTTCTGTTAAAAGATTCGCGTTTACCGCCTCGCCGCCGATGCCGAGCGGCGTACCCCCGATATACGTGTAATCCGCGTGCTGGTCTGAATGCGATTTAATCAGAAGATCAAGCAGCGAAGGATCGACAAACGGGTTATCCCCCGTCAGTCTGACTGCGATGGCCGGTTTTACTTGTTCGATGACTTGTGCAAACCGGTCAAGCACGCGCTGCTCGCTGCCGCGGTGCACACGGTAGTGCTTGCTGAGGCAGTGTGCGGACAGTATGTCGTCGGTCTTATTGTCAGACGTGGCGATGATCAGATTATCCCGTGATTGATCATAATACGCGCTTTGCCGAACTCTTTTGACAATCATATCGAGAATGGTATATCCGCCGATCGGCTTCAGCACTTTGCCTGGAAGACGCTCGCTTCCCATCCGTGCCTGAATGATAAACAGAATGTCAGTCATCATAAGAGCTGCCTTTCGTCAAAAGGTCATCCCAGGTGATGCCCGTGTCGGCGGGGATATCCCTGACCGCACGCGCCCCGTCAGTTAAAAGTTCAAAATACCTCGGGTGAAGCCCCTGCGGCTTTTGTCCGGGACGAAGAACGGCAATGTTATCCGCTGTAAAACATTCGCCTTTTTGAATCGGCGCTGTTGAAAAAATGCCTCTGTAAGCGAATTTCCTGATATCCCCCTCAATTGATGTCGTGGTTTTATGGGAGCTTCCCGACAGTATTTCCGGCACCGGAGCGTGATGCCCCTGTCTCAGCTCCGCTTCAGCTGAACGGATCGCCGCAACCATTTCCTTTAATTCATCCGGATTGAGGGCGAAGGAGTGATCGGCGCCGGGCAGGTTTTTGTCTATCGTAAAATGCTTTTCGATCAGCTTCGCTCCGAGCCTGACAGCTGCGCACGGGACGTCATACGGGTGGGCGCTGTGGTCGGAAAAGCCGATCACAGCATCCGGGAAAGCGGCGGCGAGCATGGGAATGACGCTCAGATTGCTGTATTCAGGCGGTGCGGGATATTTCGCCACACAGTGCATAATCGCAATCTCTTTGTTCCCCTCGCCGGTAATAGTTTTATAAGCCTCCTGAATATCTGAAATATCAGCGCCCGCGGTTGAAAAGATAATCGGGGTCTTCAGCCCCGCGACATATTTCAATAACGGCAGATGGTTCAGCTCATAGGAGGCGATTTTAAAAGCTGACGGAGATGTCGCATATAATAAGTCCGCAGAGCCTTCGTCACATACCGTGCTTAAAAACAGCACGCCTTTTTTCTTACAATAGTCAAGCAGCGGTTCTATCCATTCGGCGGGCATTTCCATTGATTGCACTAAAGAAAATATTGAGACGTCTTTACCCGCTGCGGTTTTGTACAAGCCGGGGTCTTTCTGATACATTTTGTCCGCCTGAAACATTTGAAACTTGACTGCATCCGCACCGGCCTCACTGGCCGCGTCTATCAATTCAAACGCCTGGCTCAGTTTTCCGTCATGATTAATCCCGGCTTCGGCGATGATGAAAACGGGCGAACCTTCGCCGATTGACTTCGATCCGATTTTGCATGATGCCATCAGTCCGCCTCCTTCCCGGGCCACACATGATAATAGTAATAAGACGCATCCGCTTTAAATCCCATTCTTTCATACAGGCGGATGGCTCTTACATTGTGAAGCTGCGTTCCCGCTGATACAGTCTTATGCTGAAAGCGCAGTGATTGTTCAATAATGCGCGCCGCTAAATGGTATCCCGCGCCCTTTCCTTCAAATCCCGGTTTTACCGCCATCAGATCAAGGACAAATTCATCGCCTTTAGACAGCCCTTGAACAAAGCCCACGGTCTCTCCCTTGTATTTGGCGGCGAATTGTAAGGAAGCTCTGCCTTCCGCATTATTCCGCGCCCACTCTTCAAACAGGCGGTTTGCACTTTCATAGCTGAGATGAGGGTCTTGGTAATACCTGCTTTTTGTAAAGGCGTCGCGGGCCAGCCGGCTGATCGCTTCCGTGTCGCCGGGTCCGGCTTCTGTAATCTCAAACGGCGGCGCACTGTTATAAACACGCACCGGACTGACGAGCTTGAACAAACTCCCGACAAAACAGGCGGTCGGAAGCTGCTGAACGACCTGCATAGCTCCGACATCTTCAGCCGGTATTTTAATAAATATAAAATCGGTGCCGTCAGCCCGCCTTGAGGCGTAAAACTCCTGAAACAGCCTTTTGAGCTGCCCGGTGCTGTTTGCGGCTGCGAGCTTCACATTGATGATTTTTTTTTGGAACAATTGACTTTCCCACGAAGAGTTTTCGTATAAAATCACGCCTTGAAGGCTGTTTTCTTCCAATAAACAGAGCGACGATTCATAGGCCTCCGGCTGAATGCCCTTTTGATGGAGAAAGGCTTGAATCATGTCTTGAGTAAGATTTTCCCTCAGTCTGTACACCTAATCAGCCCCTTTGATGATATCCGTAACGGCTGCAATGACGTATTCAACGTCATCATCTGTCATTGACGGATAAAGAGGGAGTGATACGGTGCGGTGATAATACGCGGCCGCGGCCGGAAAATCAGTTTCCTTATATCCGTATGTTTTTTGATAATACGGATGGAACGGAACCGGAATAAAATGAACGCTTGTGCCGATATTATATTGGTCTTTCAAAGCGGAAATCAGATCGTTCCGGCTGATTCCTGCTTCCTGCTCCTCTACTTGAATAACATACAAATGCCATGCATGCCGTCCGTTCTCACTGACATATGGGACGGTCAGCCCTTTCATGTCTCTGAAGGCGTCCTGGTAGCGGGCCGCAATTTCGGCTCTTCTTTCCTGCATGCTGTCAATCCGTTTCAGCTGATGAAGCCCAAGCGCCGCCTGAAGATCAAACATATTCATTTTATAGCCGGGCGTTTCGACCTCATAGTACCAGCTTCCGTTTGAAGAATAACGGTTCCACGCGCCTTTGCTCATGCCGTGAAGGCTGAGAACCCTGATCTGGTCGGCAAGCCTGTCATCATCCGTCGTCAGCATGCCGCCTTCTCCGGTTGCCAGGTTTTTTGTCGCGTAGAAACTGAATGCCGTCGCGTCCCCGATTGATCCGATCATTTTCTGTTTATAAGTGGTGTACACGGCATGGGCCGCATCCTCTAAGACAAACAGCTGATGCTTTTCGGCAATGGCCAGAATCTGATCCATCTCACACGACTGGCCGGCGAAATGAACGGGCACAATCGCCTTTGTCTGCGGGGTCACAGCCGCCTCAATTTTCTCAGGGTCCGCATTCAAGGTAAGCGGATCAATGTCTACAAACACCGGAACTGCGCCTGTATGCACGATTGTATTGGCTGTTGAACTGAACGTCACGGCAGACGTAATGACCTCGTCGCCGGGACCGATCCCTTTCGCTTTCAGGGCCAAAAACAACGCGGCGGTACATGAATTCAGCGCGATCGCGTGCTTTGCTCCCGTCCAGGCGGCGAAAGCTTTTTCAAACGCCTCCACTTTCGGTCCCTTTGAAAGCCAGCCCGTTTCAAGCGTATCAATAACCTCCTGAATTTCGTCCTTCCCGATCATGGGCAATGAATACGGAAGAAAAGATGATCTTTTTTGCACCATTTTCTTTGCGCTCCTATCTTTTTTATGAAGGGTCAACCCGTCTGAAGTCGACTCCGGTTTTTTCCTGAAGCACTCGGCATAAAGCGGCCAGCGAATCCTGAACAGGATAGTTCGCGGCGATAAAAGTGCGGCGCGCCTTTTCTGCCTTTTGATATTCGTCGGGGCTTTCGCATACCCGAATCAATTCCTGAGCAAGCGCCTGCGGGTCCTCAAAAGCAAATTCCCCGAGAGAATGATAATAAGGGTATTGGCGGGTTCCCGCTGATTTTCCGATCAGTACGGGTTTCTGAAACAGCATCGCTTCAAGGCCGACCGTTGATGTCTGCGTCACCGCGGCGTCAACATACGGGAGAATATCATAAAGCCCCATTTCTTTTTTGATGATTTTGCCGGCTTTATATTTCCGCAGCACCTGATGGTAAGCATCCAGCTTGTTTTTGCCGATTTCCCACGGATGCGGTTTAATAATAAGCTGCATGTTCTTATGCTTGATCAGTTCTTCAAGAACTCCCGTATAAAATTCATCAGAGAACGGCTGAGTGGCGATCAGCACCGTCCGCTTTGACGGGAGAAAGGAAAGCTTTCGGTAAAACGTGTCCTTATCTATCGGCTCTCTTGAGAAAATCTCGTCGAAACGGGGATGACCCGTGATGATGATTTGTTCCTCCCTGCAGCCTTTTGCTTTATACCACTCCGCTTCATAAGCCCCGAACACAGCCTGATAGTCCGTAAACACGGGCAGAAACGCTTCATCTCCCATGAGCGCCCCATGCTGAAGACAGATGCTGACGGCGTTTTTTTTCGCGCACATCAGCGCCAGCACACGGCTGTAAATATCCTCTGTCGTGCCGACTACAACGGCGGAAATGTTCTCGGCCGTAAACAAAATATCAATGGCATCAATCGCTTCAATAAATAACGGAATGTCTTTATACAAACGCTCCTGAAACGCTCTGTTTCCGAAAGCGGGATGGCTGCTGTGCTCTTTCAGAATGGAATGGGCTTTTTCAATATAAGGGACGGGGTTCCCTTTTTTGTCCATTCCCGTCAGCTCCAATTTGCTGATAACGGGCAGCCCGTGATGATCAGGAAGACTCCATCTGGCTAAAACCGCCGTTTTCGCCGGATCAAACTGCCGGTAGTTTCCCTCGGTGAATCGAAGGTGGTCAAAATGCAGAATGACTTTTCCGTTTACCGGTTTCTCATCTGTTTTCTTAATGGTTTGCTTCTTTTGATCAAAATAAGACTGAATATTGGCTTCAGGAATATGCCGGTCAGCCGGGCCGAAAAGCTCTGGGTTCTGCTCCATGCTCTCCCGAAGCGCCGGACTGATATATTGATAAAAATTACTGATCAATGCGAGCGGGATGTCTTTGTAGCGAAGTGAATGAAAAAGGTCAATATACTGCCGGTACAGCACCCAATAGTTCGCTAAGTATGCCGACAAGCCCTCACCCCTTTCCAAGCTTTTTTAATGATTCCCTCAGCTCTCGGCACGTGGTCTGCTGCGGAAGGCTGTTCACAAACTCGTTTTTCTCCGCCGCAAAAAGCTGATAATGGATGGATTGATCGGTAATATAATTGATGTCAAGCTCCTCAGCAATCGGGTAAAACGGATAAAAATGATTCACTCTCCAGAAGAAACGGGCGTCACCGATCCGGTAAAACGCGGGGCTTTCATCCCAATAGGAGCCGAATGCCGATTTGACCTGTTCCAGCACGGAAAACCGGTGCATGACCGAACAATGGTCAATGGCGCACGGCGCATTCCACACGATCCGTTCGGCGGGCCTGGCCGTTTCCTTCACCGTCTCTTTCTGTTCATTCAGATGATAGGTTTTGGAACTTGAATACACAACGGCTTTTTCCGGGTCGTCATCAAGCTCTTTCACCATTTTCTCAAGCCGGTCCGGCACATACGTGTTGTCGTCGGTCGCATACGTCACGTATTCGCCCTCCGCCATTTCTATTGCCTGATTAATCAAGGCCGCATAGCGTGTTTTTTCCGTTCTTTCTTTGACGCCCGATACATCGCTTTGATAAAACCGGACGCGGGGATCCGTGAGAAAAGGGCGTATTTCCGCCAATGTCGCTTCATTTGAGTTGTCATCCATAATGAAAAGCTCAAAGTCTGTAAACGTCTGAGACAGAATACTTTTAATTGAGCGGGCCACATAGTCACTTTTGTTATAGCTCGTCATGATCACTGACACTTTAGGCAACTCGTCACCCCCTTTTCGTACCTGAAACTACCGCTATCATATGTTCCTTATGTCAAAGATGCGCTAGGAATACAGACTATTATGTGAAAAGTCAGCTTTGCGCGCACAAAAAAGGCCGGCTCTGATGGCCGGTCTCAGGCAGCGTGTTTTCTTTTTTCGCATAAATCTTTCTAAAGGCTCATATGGTGGAATAGATAAAAACAGCAGCCGCTCTGACGGCTGTCTGATTACTTGTCAGGAGGTTCCAGCATCACGAGGTTTTCATCAAAGGAGGAACAATATGAAACCGAAAAAGAATCAATATCAGCAAATGCAGGGGATGGGGATGGGAATGGATATGCAGGGATTCCAGCCGCAGCTCGGGCCTAATCCTTATCCGCAGCCTCAGGGCCAAGGATCACAGATGATGCCGATGCAGCAGCAGATGTCGATGCCGATGCAGCAAGGCCAGCAGAGCTTCGGCGGGGGGTTCCCCGGCCAGACGCAGCCGCAGCAGCAGGGCGGCAGCAGCTTTCAGATCCCGTCAGGTCCATCATCGTCACAAAACGTTCCCGGCATGCTGCCGATTGAAGAGTCATACATTGAAAATATTCTGCGGTTGAATCGGGGCAAAACGGCGACGATTTATATGACGTTTGAAAACAGCAAAGAATGGAATTCAAAGATTTTCCGCGGCGTGATTCAGGCTGCGGGGCGTGATCATATCATCATCAGCGACCCGAAAACGGGTACCCGTTATCTGCTTCTGACCATTTACCTTGATTACATCACGTTTGATGAGGAAATTGCTTATACTTATCCGTACTCCATGTCTTCTTATTCTCCGAGATAAATCAAAAAGCCAATCGCTCACTTGGCAGAGGATTGGCTTTTTTTCTTTATAAATATTTGACGGCCGCGACGACAATCATAATCCACGAAATAATAAACGCCACGCCGCCGAGCGGTGTAATCGCTCCGAGAATGGAAATCTGCGTCACGCTCAATACGTACAAGCTTCCAGAAAACAGAACGATGCCCGCAAACATCAGCCAGCCCGCGACAGAAACGCTCCCCACGCCAGAGAGCTTTTCGGCTAAAAACGCGACAGCCAGAAGGCCGAGCGCGTGATACATATGATATTGCACGCCTGTGTGCCATACCTGCAAATATTTATCAGGGATTTTCCCTTCAAGCCCGTGCGCCCCGAAAGCACCCAGCGCCACAGCCAATAAGGCGTTAATCGCACCCAGAATAATAAACACTTTCATCTATTCTTCTCCCGCCTTTTCGTTAAAGTTTCCAATTCAATCATAACCCAACATCGGGAAAATTCAACGCCCGTCCTCCGATGACACGAGATTGTCGGATTTTTTCTTTTTGATAAGATAGATCCGGTCGACCGCTATCGCCAGCAGCGTTCCGAGCACAAGACCGTTGCTTAAGAGCGAAATCAGAATCGGATGCATGCCTGATAATGCGCTCTCAGGCACAAACATCACACCGACTCCCGTCAGAAGCGCCAGACCGATAATGGAGCGGATTCGTTTTTGCTCCGCTTTCTCATAAGAGTCAAACTCCGTAAAGGCAAGACCCGCCATTGTGGAGAAAACGACGAAATTCACCGCAAAGCCGACCGGTGAGGGCAGACTCGCAAACGCATTCATAAATAATGGGATCATACTGATGATAGCGACAAATACACTGCCCAAAAGAAACGGCTTTTTCGAAGGAAGCTTCGTCGTCTCAATAAAACCGGCCGCCCCTGAGATCGGCACAGGCGCAATGCCTCCCGTCAATCCGCTCAAAAGGTGGCTGATCGAGGCCGCAAACCCGGCCGGGCGCTCACGCCGCTTCCCTGCGGTGCCGCCGAATTTTTTCACCGCCGCTTCAACAACCCGAATGCTCGCAAGCATGTTGACAATCAAAAGCACTGTAATGAAGAGTGATGTAATGATCAGTCCGCTGTCAAACACAGGTTTTCCAAACGGAAAGAGAGTCGGCAGCTGAATGATGCGGTCCGGTATTTGAATCGGTTTGGCAGCGCCGAAGACCGCAAACAATATCCATCCGCCCGCAAGCGAAAGAAGAATCGCATACTGCCTTAAAAACGTAACATGTGATCGGGACATGATGAACATTGCGGCCGTCACAACCATGGCAAGCCCAAAGACAAGGCCGTCGACGCTGTTTTTTAAATAGCCGATGCCCAAAAGACCTTTTACTATCGGCTGACTCAGCTGCATGACCAAAAGCAGCAGATACACGCCAGTCACAACCGGCGTAAACAGTACGGCCAGCCGTTCAATCACTTTAAAAAGGCTGAACAAAAAGAAAAAGACAGCGCTTAATAACAGCGCCCCCTGAAGCGCCCGCAGCGTCTCGCCGAATGTCGCGAACACCGTGCCCGTCAGTCCGCCGTAAATCGTATACACGCCCCACCATAAGCCTGCCGGGCTTTCATTAATCGGCAGACGATGTCCCTGAAGACATTGGATGACCGCGGCGACGCCGAGCACAAAAAATGTACTCTGAATCAATGCGGCAGAATCGGCATGGTTCAAGTGAAATGATTGTGCGATGGCGACAGGAACCACAATCGCAGCCGCGATCATAAATGCCGTCCATTGCAAACCCCCGAGTATCAGTTTCAAGTCAATCAACCTCTCCTGTTAAAAATCGAAAATGGAATCCCCGTTTCCGTCTTCCCCGCGTTCGTCTTTCGTTTTTTTCTGATATTGATTCAGCCCGGCGCTGCCCATCATTTTTTCAAGCAGAAGCGGGTCTGTCGAAGGAGACGCGGAAGGCTTCGGCGCCTCTTTCGGAATCGGATTCTGCACAGGCGCCACAGCGGTGTGCGTCTGGGTGCCGAGCACGACGTCACACAGAGAGCGGACGGCGGCCACGTGCATTTTGATCTCCTCGGCGCGGGACGCCGTTTTTGCCTGCCTCAGTTCTTCTTCCATCTTCTGAATCAAAGCAGAGATATGTATGTTCATGAGTAAATCCTCCAGCAGTAATTTGTCTTCTTCCTGCATTTTATCAAATTTCTGACCGAATCGCAGAAATGAGTTTGTTATTTTTTCTGACAGCATACGGCCCCGGGCGTCAAAAAAGGCGTTTCCGCCGGGCGGAAACGCCTCAAAAAACCGGTTATTGCGGCAGATCGGGGATGCACCAGTCAATCGGCTGCTCCCCCATTTTTTCAAGGGCGGCGTTTGTACGGGAAAACGGTCTGCTCCCGAAAAAGCCGTTCCTTGCCGAAAACGGGCTCGGGTGAGTCGATTCAATAATAACGTGTTTCGATGTGTCAATACGCTCTTTTTTCATCTGTGCGTGACGTCCCCACAGGATAAAGACAATCGGCTTTTCTCTTTCATTCACCACATCAATGATGCGGTCAGTGAGCCGCTCCCATCCCTTGCCTTTGTGGGAATTAGCCTGGCCGCGGCGAACCGTAAGCACTGTGTTTAACAGCAGCACTCCCTGCTTCGCCCAGCTGACGAGTGATCCGTGATTCGGTACGGAGCAGCCGATATCATCCTGAAGCTCTATGAAAATATTTTTCAATGACGGCGGCTGTCTGACGCCGGGCTGAACGGAAAAACTGAGCCCGTGCGCCTGTCCGGGACCGTGATACGGATCTTGTCCGAGAATGACCGCTTTTACATCCTCATAGGACGTATAATGCAAGGCATTAAAAATATCATGGCTGTCAGGATAAATCGTTTGGCTGCTGTATTCCTGTTTCAGCATCTCTCTCAGCTCTTGATAATACGGTTTGTCGAATTCATCTTTCAGCTGATTCCACCAGCTGTCTTTTAAAAGCTGTTTCAAACTGTCCGTCCCCCTTATGAACTGTGCAGTCTCGAATAGACGGGCTTTCCGTCCCACACAATGTCAGTCGGCGCCTCCCGCCTCTTCATATCCGGCTCTTCAAGAAGAACCGCGAAGTTTTTCGTCGGGAGCTCCCCAAGCCCGTGCTTTTCGCTTAACCGGTCTAAGTACTGCTTCCGTTTGGCGCCGAGATCCGCGGACTGATTGCCGCCTCCCTCAAAAAACGCATAGATGACGCTCGCGCAAGGAACACGCTTCACACGGTGCTGTTTCGCAGCGCGTAAATAAAAATCCCAGTCCCAATAATTATGGACATCCGGATCAAAATATCCTAACGTGTCATGCAGAGAACGTCTGTACATGCTGCCTGACGGAACATACGTGGAAAACACCCGCATATCCTCATAATCGGCCGTATAGGCGAATGGCTTCCGTGATACCGGATATCTCGTGTTGTCCCGTTCTTCAAATGACACAATTTCCGCGTCAGCATGAACAAAGTCGGCATCAGCGAGCTCAGCCGCCATTCTTTCCAAATGGCCCGGCGTAATGAAATCATCATCATCGCACAGCATGATACAATCACCTGACGCTTGTTTCACACCGGCGTTTCGAGCTTCCACATGACCGGCATTCTGTTCTAAATCAATAATCTGAATCGGCAGATCGCTGTACAGCTGCTTCGCTTGCTCGACCGATTCCCCCGCATCATTTACGATGATCACTTCATAAGGCTTTACGGTCTGCCTGGAAATTGACTCCAGCAGCTCACACAAAGCCGGAATCCGATTATACGTGACTATGACAATTGATATATTCATGATCCGCTCCTTCTGCTTTTTCTCATGTTCTATTAAAACATAAAGCGGCTGAGAGATCAGGGGGGATTTTTTATTTCACCCGGTCAGACACATATCCAGGTCATGCCCGCCAGCAAAACCAGAATGATCAGAAGGTCTCCCCAAACCATGCATACCGCCTTGATATCAAATCTGCCCGCATCCATGACATTCCAAAGTTTTGACTGATAAACAGGCACCAACACCAGCGCATAACACGTGCACAAACAGATCAAGGCCGGCGGAACAAGCACTGTCAAATCATTCCTCTAAGCCTTCCGTATTGTGATCAGGAGAAAATCTAACTATAATGAGATATAAAACACTGATGGAGGCCATTGATATGTCAATGCACAAAGCACTTACTATAGCCGGTTCTGATTCCAGCGGCGGCGCGGGAATTCAGGCCGATTTAAAAACATTTCAAGAAAAAAACGTATACGGAATGACGGCTTTGACCGTTATCGTAGCGATGGACCCGGAAAACAGCTGGGATCATCAAGTGTTTCCGATCGATGCCGATACGATTCGCGCACAGCTTGCGACGATCGTTGACGGGATCGGCGTAGACGCCATGAAAACGGGAATGCTCCCTACCGTGGAGATCATTGAGCTTGCGGCGAAAACGATTAAAGAAAAACAACTGAAAAATGTCGTGATCGACCCGGTCATGGTCTGCAAAGGAGCGAACGAAGTGCTGTATCCGGAGCATGCCGAAGCGCTGCGCACCCAATTGGCCCCGCTGGCAACCGTCATCACCCCAAACCTGTTTGAAGCAAGCCAGCTGAGCGGTATGGATGAATTAAAAACGGTGGAAGACATGATAGAAGCGGCCAAGAAAATTCACGAACTCGGCGCGAAATATGTATTAATTACAGGCGGAGGCAAACTCAAACACGAAAAAGCGGTTGACGTGCTGTATGACGGGAAAACCGCGGAAGTATTAGAAAGCGAAATGATTGATACGCCTTACACACACGGAGCCGGATGCACATTCTCCGCAGCCGTTACTGCGGAACTGGCCAAAGGCGCTGAAGTGAAAGAAGCCATCTATGCGGCAAAAGAATTTATCACCGCCGCGATCAAAGAATCCTTTCCGCTGAACCAATACATCGGACCGACTAAACATTCGGCGATGCGTCTTAGCGGAAAATAAAATAAATATCCCCCTCATCGCCTGAGGGGGATTATTTCATTTTTTTCGCGGATGACCGTAAAAACATTTCAATCGATTGCACAAAGAGCGCATATTCCTTCATCTGTTCATATGTATGGCTAAGCCGATCACTCCATTCGTTGTGCGGCTCGGCTCTCTTGAGCATGCGTTTCAGCTGAAGCAATACTTCTTTATATTCTTCCCGCTTATCTTCCACTTGCTCTGCGGCTTTGACAAGTAAACATTTCGGCGTCATCTTCTGATTCTTCAAAACTGAGAAAACAACTCCTTTTATTCCTGAGAATAGTAGTCTTTTGTTTGAAGAATAGCACAGATGGCATAGGTTTCACATAAGAAAAAAGGACGATTTTCTACAAAAGTGTCCAAATTGAGGCATTTATTTCCGTGCTCCCTGTCGATGTAACCGTTACCTCATCATTTCCCGGGAAAGGAAAATATCTGGCGCTGAATACCTCTTCTCCATCATTCAAAAACAATTCGATGGAGGATGCATCCAGAAATAGCTGCACGGAATGCACCTCACTTATGGCGCAGCTTCTCGTTTCTTTTTCCTCTCCGCTAAAAGCGGTGCGCTCCAGCACGGCGAGTCCCTTTTCCTGATGAAATATAAACCGGGCCGCGCCCCGAATAGAGATTTCAAAACCAGATTTATAAGTGATGTCATCCAGCAGCACTTCAGCCCGGGACGCATCTTTCACCGGAAGGGC
This sequence comes from Bacillus sp. FSL K6-2819, assembly GCF_038008305.1. Classification (NCBI taxonomy): domain Bacteria; kingdom Bacillati; phylum Bacillota; class Bacilli; order Caryophanales; family Bacillaceae; genus Bacillus; species Bacillus sp. FSL K6-2819. The sequence continues at coordinate 3,678,845 of NZ_JBBOYV010000001.1, forward strand.
TGCAGACGAGCATTCCAATTGGAGACGGCGCTTTTGTTCATCCGTACGGCGCGATTTCATTTCCGGGAGCGGACGCTGTATGATTCTGCCGTTTGACAGTGACAGCTGTCTCGGCATCGTCAAACAGTGAACCCAATGATACGCATGTGTCGGATGTTTGTCCTCCTCCTGATCAGGGACGCCCATCCACGCGAACAGAATCCTCCGCCCCTTATCATCTTCCAGCGTCTGAGCCGCGTAAAAATCAAACCCTCTGTCAAGCTCCGTGAATTCACCATGCTTAAACTCAAGCGGCTCTATATCCAGCCTGCCGAGGAAATAGCCCGCCTGGTGGCTGTTATGATATTTCATCCCGTCGGCGTCAAGCCCCTGCGGACATACGAGCAGCACGTCGGTTCCGTCAAGAGAAAACAAGTCCGGGCATTCCCACATATAGCCGAATGACCCGAGACCGCCGGAATCTGCCCCCGCAATCGCACCGACAAATGTCCAATCCGTTACATTCTCTGATGTGAATAACACAGCGCTCCCGGTGAGCTTTTCTGTCTGCGCCCCGAGCACCATGTAATACGTCCCGTCTTTCTTCCAAACCTTCGGATCACGGAAATGAGCGGTATAGCCTGCCGGGAGACGCGCGACGACTCCTTTTTTTTCAAATACTTTCCCATCTTCGGATACGGCGAGGCATTGATACGTTTCCCGATTGCCTTCTTCGTCACGGACATTGCCTGTGTATATCAGGCAGAGCCGGCCGTCTTTTTCGATGGCGCTTCCGGAATAACAGCCGTTTTTGTCATACCATTCCCCCGGCGCAAGCGCGATTTCTTCCTCTTTCCAATCAACAAAATCCTTCGTCGTCACGTGAGCCCAAAATTTCGCGCCATGTCCCGTATGAAATGGCTGCCATTGAAAAAACAAATGATATACACCGTTCCATTGGATCACGCCGTTCGGATCATTTAAAAGCCCGACCGGCGGCATAATATGATAGTTCTGACGATACGGATCTGATGCAGCGGTTTCCCCCCGCTTCTTTTTCGCTTCCTCAGCCTGCAGCCGCAGCTCTTGATCAAGTGTACTCATTTGGCGGCCTCCTTTTCTTTAGCTCCCATAATGTAAGCGGCAATAAACGCCGACACAGAGGCGATGCCCATTCCGATCAGATAGTTTATGAGATTTCCTAAACCGAGCGGAGCCGTGATGGCAATCATCGGAATTCCGGTCAGTCCGTAGGCATTGGCGGCGACACCGGTCACCACGACATAGGCGCCCCCCAGCGCTCCGCCGATCATTCCCGCGATAAACGGCTTGCGGTATCTGAGGTTCACACCGAAAATAACAGGTTCTGTTACGCCGAGAAAAGCGGAAAACGCGGCAGGCAGAGCGATTTCTTTCATTTTCGCTTTTTTCGTCAGGAAAAATACAGCCAGTCCCGCCGCGCCCTGAGCGACATTCGCCATCGACCAGATAGGAAGGATATAGTTTCTGCCCAAATCAGCGATGAGGCCGGCCTCAATCGCATGAAAGCTGTGATGCACACCGGTAAGCACAATAAGCGGGTAAAGCCCTCCGAAAAGAAGTCCGGCAGCAATGCCCGCGTGATCATACACATATGTCAGCGAGACGGTAATGCCTGATCCGATCGCTCTGCCAAGCGGACCGATTGCGACAAAGGTAATAAATCCGGTCACAATCACCGTGACAAACGGCGTGACCAATAAATCGAATGCGTGAGGCACAATTTTTCTCGTGCCTTTTTCCACCCTGCTCATAATGTAAACGGCCAACAGTACGGGGATGACCGTCCCTTGGTAGCCGAGAAGCGCAATGTTGAAGCCGAAGAGTTCCATAAAATCAGGCGATGCATCCGCAAGCCCCCACGGATTCAAAAGCGCCGGATGGATCATAATTCCCCCGAGCACCGCACCGAGATATGCATTTCCGCCAAATTCCTTCGCCGCGCTGAATCCGATGAATACGGGCAGGAAGATAAAAGCCGCGCTTGAAAACATGTCGAGAAGCCGAAACAGCGATGATTGTTCAGACACCCAGTGAAAGGCCTTCATCATGCCGAGCAATCCCATTAAAAGGCCGCTTGCTACGATAGCCGGAATGATGGGAACGAATATGTTAGACAGTGTTTTCGCAAATCTTGCTGCCGGGTTCAGCTTTTTTTTCGCTGCGTCCTGATGTGTCTCACGATCCTCCCGCCCCAGATCGGCTTCTTTTGAAAACGCGTCATACACTTTATTCACGAGGCCGGTACCGAATATAATCTGGTATTGTCCCGAGCTGCTGAAAGCCCCTTTTACTCCTTCTATTTCTTCAATGCCGGCCTGGCTGATCTTCTGCTCATCTTGAATGACGAGCCTGAGCCTGGTCGCGCAATGTGTCGCACTGATGATGTTTGATTTCCCTCCGATATGTTTGACAAGCTCTTTTGCAATTTCTTGATAATCCATTATGTATCCCCCTTTCTAAAATCAAAAAAGACCTAAAATTCGCCAACGAAAAAGGACAACATGATCCCTTTTTCATGTACGCAAATTTTAGGTCTTGCCTGCATAACCAGTCACAATCCCGCCGGATTCAGTTTTTTGATGCGCTTTCATTTTATTTCATGACAGCGCTTTCGTCAATATGTTATCAAAAAAAAGTCTGTTTCTCCAAACAGACGCGTTATTCCGGGTTTTTTTGCAGACGCTGGACATGCAGCGTAATATAGCCGGCCTCGGATTCCGGCAGTTCCAAATCATATTCATTTTTTAAAAACGCCGCCAGTTCAAGCGCACACCGATAAGCAAACGGATACTTTTTTTGGATGAAATAAAGCATCTCCTCGTCCATGGAATGGAGGGCTTCATTTGAGTCCAACCGGCTGACCGCATACCGCAAGTGCGTGACGAGGCGCTGATATGAAATACTGTCTTCATCCACCTTCTGTTCAAAAAAGGATTCGATCTTTTCGATCATTTCTTTGATCATGGTTGTATGCTTCATCGCCGAATACATGCTTTTGGCATCCGCCTTGGCAGTGTGGATATGAAGCGCGATATACCCCGCCTCATCATCAGGCAATGATATACCGAGGGTCTGTTTCACATGTTCGACTGCCCAAAGGCCGATCTCATATTCTTTTTTATAGAGCGCCTTAATTTCATGAAGCAATCGGTTATGCACATGAAGGCCGTTTTGAATCCTTTCGATCGCAAAGGATAAATGGTCCGCCAGCGCAATATGAATATGATCGCTCAAAGGTGCCGCAAGCTCTCCCTCCGCATGGCTGATGATATCTTCAGCCGCTTCTATATGCTCTTCGGGAAGCGTTTCTAACACTTGTTTGAACTTTTCATTTTCGTCGTGCACGACAAATATTTTTTCAATTTTATGTTTTTGAATCAAATCATTCTTTCTCTTTTGAAAAGCGATTCCGGGACCCATTACGATCTTTTCCCGTCCGTCTTCTTTTATTAACGCCGCATTGTTATTTAATACTTTGTCTATTCTCAAGAGGTTCGCTCCCGTTCATATGTTTAGTGGGATTGTACCCTCTTTTTCATATGATGTAAAGATACCGGACCAGCCCGCTCCCGTTTCGGCAATTCTTTGCGGACAGGTATCCATCGATTTTTATCCAGCCTGCCGCAGGCCGATTTCGTTTCATCGGTCAGATCCGCCGATCGTACCCGGCTCACAAACGAAAACGCCTCAGCCGTCAGCTTCGCTTTCTTATGATAGACAACTTGGTTTCCGTACACGGCGGCTAATTGAAATCTTCCGTCACCCGGCGCCATCCAGTTCATCAGAAAGACCATCCACACCCGTAAAGATACTAGCACACGTTTCATTGCAAATCATCCCTCCGCTTCTTTTTGACAGACAGCTTGTTCGCAGGCCTGTTTTCTCTCCGCTTTAACGGAAAAGGCGGCCGATCCTTCTCCGCTAAAAACTAGCGGGTCTAGCAACCCTATGACTCTATGATAGACGCGGCCGGACGAATTGTTTGTCACAATATGAGTGAAAAAACAAACTAGTTTTAAGAAGTTTTGTTGAAAGCTGATGGAAATGACCTGAAAAATGGAGAAGCGGTTAAAAAAAGTTATGCACATCTTATCCCTTGGTTAAGCACAGCTTAAACACAGGACATATCCACATATCCACAAAACAAATCTATATTTTGTATAGGAACATTCGTTCCCAACAATATATATACACAGATTTATTCACTTATACACATGATTCTGTGTATAACTTCCTCCTTATTCACAGATCAATTTCCATAAATGAGTCCTATGTCACAAGGAATATTTTGAATTTTCGAGAAATATATACTAGATTTCTAATTTTAGATAAAGAAAAAGGGGGAAACACGATTGAAAAAAGGAATCATCCGTTATCTGCTTCCGGCTTTTGTCTTATCCTTTACCTTATCCACAAGTTCACAGGCTGCGCCGGCTTCAAAACCGCAAGCTCCTGATCTCGAGAAGGCTGAGGTGTTCGGTGACATTGATATGACCACCGGCAAACAAACGACGGTCATCGTGGAGCTGAAAGAAAAATCACTGGCCGAAGCAAAGGAACTCGGCAAAACACAAACAAAAAACAAGCTGAAAAGCGAACGCGCAAAAGTGAAAAATAAAGCGCTCAAAACGATTAAACACGGAAAGATCAACAGGGAATATGAGCAAGTGTTTTCTGGTTTCTCCATGAAACTCCCGGCAAATGAAATCCCGAAACTGCTGAGTGATCAGGATGTCAAAGCGGTTTATCCGAATGTCACCTATCATACCGATCAGCTGAAAGATAAAGACATCACCCTTTCCAAGGATGCCGTGTCTCCGCAGATGGATGACAGCGCGCCTTATATAGGGGCAAATGACGCGTGGAAGCTCGGCTATACGGGCAAAGGCGTCAAAGTTGCCATTATTGATACAGGCGTCGAATACAAACACCCTGACTTAAAGAAAAATTTCGGGCAATATAAAGGATACGATTTTGTGGATAACGATTACGATCCTGAAGAAACGCCGGCCGGTGATCCGAGAGGCGCTGCGACTGACCATGGAACCCATGTCGCGGGCACGGTTGCTGCAAACGGAACGATTAAAGGCGTCGCGCCTGATGCAACGCTTCTGGCCTACCGTGTGCTTGGTCCGGGCGGAAGCGGGACAACGGAGAACGTCATCGCCGGCATCGAACGCGCCGTACAGGACGGAGCGAATGTCATGAACCTTTCGCTCGGCAATTCTGTGAATAATCCGGACTGGGCGACAAGCACTGCGCTTGACTGGGCAATGTCAGAAGGCGTTACGGCCGTTACGTCAAACGGAAACAGCGGGCCGAACAATTGGACCGTCGGCTCTCCGGGAACATCCAGAGAAGCCATCTCCGTCGGAGCGACACAGCTGCCGCTGAACGAATATGCCGTCTCCTTCGGTTCTTATTCCTCAGCGAAAGTGATGGGCTACAACAAAGAAGATGACATAAAAGCGCTGAATAAAAAAGAAGTAGAACTCGCAGAAGCGGGTATCGGCGAGCAAAAAGACTTTGAAGGCAAAGATCTGAAAGGAAAAATCGCGGTTGTCAAACGCGGCAGCATCGCCTTTGTGGATAAAGCCGACAATGCCAAAAAAGCGGGCGCGATCGGTATGGTTGTGTATAACAACGCCGCAGGAGAAATTGAAGCCAACGTACCGGGCATGTCCGTGCCGACCATTAAGCTGTCATCAGAAGACGGCGAAAAGCTCGTCAGCCAAATAAAAGCGGGCGGCACAAAAGCGACATTCAATTTATCCGTGGCTAAATCGCTCACTGAACAAATGGCAGACTTCTCTTCACGCGGTCCGGTTATGGACACGTGGATGATAAAACCTGACGTCTCCGCTCCCGGCGTAAACATCGTCAGCACCATTCCGACCCATGATCCGGCCAACCCGTACGGCTACGGATCGAAGCAGGGAACAAGCATGGCTTCACCGCATGTAGCCGGCGCAGCTGCTGTCATCAAGCAGGCTAAACCGAAATGGAGCCCGGAGCAAATAAAAGCCGCACTCATGAACACGGCGGAAACCTTAACGGATGCGGACGGTGACGTATACCCGCATAATGCGCAGGGCGCCGGAAGCATCAGAATCATGAAGGCGATCAAAGCAGATTCTCTCGTCGCCCCGGGAAGTTATTCTTACGGAACGTTTATGAAAGACAAAGGCAATGAAACGAAAAAAGAAACATTTACGATTGAAAACCAATCGTCCATCAGAAAGTCATATCAGCTGGAATACTCTTTCAACGGCACAGGCATTACCGTTTCAGGCACAGACCGGGTCGTGATTCCCGCTCATCAAACAGGAAAAGTCAATGCGAAGGTAAAGGTCAATGCCAAAAAAGTAAAAGCAGGCACATTTGAGGGAACAGTCACAGTGCGTGAAGGCGGAAAAACAGTCGCAAAAGTGCCGACGCTTCTGATTGTAAAAGAACCGGACTATCCGCGCGTGACTTCGATCGACGTACAGGACGGCACAGCGCAAGGTTCCTATCAAATTGAAACCTATCTGCCGGCGGGCGCCGAAGAGCTAGCCTTCCTTGTGTATAACAGCAATCTTGACTTTGTCGGCCAAGCCGGCATTTATAAAAAACAAGATAAAGGCTATCAATATTTCGACTGGAACGGCAAAGTCAATGGTGACACCGCACTGCCGGCAGGAGAATATTATATGCTGGCCTATGCCGCGAACAAAGGGAAATCAAGCCAGGTGCTGACTGAAAAACCATTTATCATTGAATAACCAAACAACCCTGCTGGAGCATCAGCAGGGTTTCTTTCTGATCATTCGGCAAAGGCTTCGCGAAGCAGCCGGTATGACTGAAGTTTATCTTCAAAATGATGAGTAATGGTCACAGCCATCACTTCCTCCGTACCGTATGCTTTACTGAGAGCCAGAATCTGTTCTTTCACTTGCTGCTTTGTTCCGATGATCATTCGATTCCGATTATCGGCAATTCGCCTTTGTTCATATGGTGTATACGTATTGCCGCGGACGGTTTCGTAAGACGGTACGCCATGAAGCGGAATCCCCTGTTCCCCCGCAAGCAGCGTATAATCCATGACGGCAGCGAGTTCCTCCGCTTTCTCCTCAGTGTCCGCGCACAGCACAAACACCGCCACGGCCGTTTTTGGTTCTTTTCCTAATACAGAAGGTTTAAATCGGCGCTTATATTGTGCCGTCGCGCTTTCTCCGCCTTCTCCATTAATAAAATGGGCAAACATATAGCCTGCTCCCGTTTCTGCGCTCAGAAGCGCGCTTTCCCCCGATGAACCGAGCAGCCAGACTTCCGGCGCCGTCTTAATAAGCGGGGATGCCGTCAGATTCGGAAAACGGTGATTGTCATCGGCTTCATCATGCAAATACATCGCCAGCTCACGAATCTGCTGCGGGTATTGATCAGCATTGCGCTTCCCGCCGTCATTCAGCGCCCATGATGCAATCGGCATTCCGCCCGGCGCCCTCCCCAATCCGAGATCGATTCTGCCCGGCGTCAACCCTTCAAGCATGCGGAAGTTCTCCGCTACTTTATAAGCGCTGTAATGCGGAAGCATGACACCGCCTGAGCCTACACGAATGTCGTTCGTTTTCGCCGCAATATGGCTGATCAGCACTTCAGGGCTTGAACCCGCCAGCCGCTCTGAAAAATGATGCTCTGACACCCAAAACCTCTTATATCCGAGCTTCTCTGCCTCCTGCGCGAGCCTCACCGTATCCCGCAGCGCGCTTTCCGCAGAACTCCCTTCTGATACAGGAGATTGATCTAATATACTTAATGAAATCATCACTGTCACCTCCTCAACATCGTACCACTGCTAAGCCGATCATATGAAGTCTGGCGACTTTCTTCGTCATCTTGGTTTGTTATTACGATGATTTAGCTTCCTCGCGACCTCACAAATGCCAAACGGGCTGCCTTTATCTTTAACCTCAAGGAATACTGCAATACCACCTGATTGCTTCTTTTGTTTCCATCGCAAGCGATATCGGCACGCTGGCTGTGTGTCCGTAGACGAGCGGCTCGGAACTACAGCCATGTTAATATTTACAAAGAGGGAGATGTTAAGAAATGATCTTAACCTGACATCTTGTTGTCAAGTTTTAACGGATATACTAAAAACCCAGAGGTGAGCGGATGCAAATCAGCAGATTATTTCAAGTGATTTATATTTTATTGGAAAATGGAACCGTTACGGCACCCGAGCTGGCTGAGCGGTTTGAGGTGTCTGTCAGAACGATCTATAGGGATGTTGAGGCTTTAAGCCAGGCTGGAATTCCGATTTATACCATACAAGGGAAAGGGGGCGGCATTTCCCTTTCCGACAGGTTTGTTCTGAACAAATCTATGCTTACCGACAAGGAGCAGGATGAGATCCTTTTTGCTCTCCAAAGCTTAGCCGCCGCCCAATACCCTGATTCTAATGCGATTTTTGAGAAATTGAGCAGCCTTTTCAGGAAAAACAACATCAACTGGATTGAAGTGGATTTTTCCTCATGGGGAAGCGGGCAAAAACAAAAAGAGCTGTTTGTACTTCTGAAACAGGCAATCTTGGAGCAGAAAGTGATTTCATTTACCTACTTGAGTGCTGCCGGAGAACAAAAAAGCCGGAGAGCCGCGCCAATGAAACTGCTCTTTAAAGATAGAGCGTGGTACATTGAAGCCTTCAGTTTCGAAAAAAACGCTTTAAGAACCTTTAAGATTAACAGAATGTCGAATGTCCGACTTTTAAACGGAGAGGAGATGGGACTTCACCTTCAGCATGGCTGGTCGGAGCCTTCCGTGACTTCTTCTGCAGAAGAATCGGTTAAAAAACCGCAGAGAATCCCTCTGGTATTAAAAATAGACCAAGCGGGAGCCTATCGAATCGTGGATGAGTTTAAAGAAGAGGACATTTTAAAACTGGAAGACGGGTCTTTCCGGGTCACTTCAGAGATTCCTCCCGGTGAATGGCTTTATCACTATTTGCTTTCCTTTGGAGATTTACTGGAAGTCATTGAGCCGGCGTCTGTCAGACTTGAAATGAAAAACCGCACTGCCAGAATGGCCGAAAAATATTTGAGGTAACTGGACACGATGCTGTCAGGTTCTGTTGATTAAACTAGCCTTGTACTCAACATTTGAAGGAGGATTCAGCAGAACGATGGAAAACAGTCCGTACTTATTAAATATGAGCAAAGAATTTGCAGGTAAACGGGTCCTAGTGACCGGCGGAACACGGGGAATCGGCAGAGCCATCGTCAAACGGCTGCATGCGGCAGGAGCTGAAGTTATAGCTACGGCAAGATCATTACCCGAGGCATTGCCTGAAGGCGCAGGGTTTATTCAAGCCGATGTCTGCCTTCCAGAAGGCGCAGATCATATCATTAAGGAAACAATTCATACATTCGGCGGTCTGGATATTTTGATTAATAATGTGGGAGGTTACTCAAGTAGCACGGCAGGGGCTTTAGCTTTAACAGACGAGGATTGGCAGACAGCGTTTAACGCAAACCTGTTTTCTTCCGTCCGCCTCGATCGCGGATTTCTGCCTTACATGGTCAAGCAGCAAAGCGGAGTGATTGTCCATATATCATCTATTCAACGAAAGCTGCCGGGCAACATGACCATGCCTTATTCGGCTGCCAAAGCTGCACTAGTTAACTACAGTAAAAACCTGGCGACCCAATTCGGCCCTGAGGGGATAAGAATCAACGCACTAGCACCGGGGTTTACCGAAACAGAAGCAGCTGAACAGTTAATTGAGAGAATGGCTAAACAAGCCGGAACCGACTATCTAGCCGCCCGTGAGCAGTTAATGGACGAGCTTGGCGGCATTCCCCTCGGCCGTCCGGCTCAACCTGAGGAGGTTGCCGAGCTTGCCGCATTCCTTGCGTCAAGCAGAGCCTCTTATGTAACGGGTTGTGAATATGTTATTGACGGCGGAACCATCCGCACCGTTTAACGAAATGACAAAGGAGTTGATCTTATGGAGCCTAATGCGCTTCCGCAAGTTATACAAGAGTTTATAGCCGCTTCCAATAAACCCGATCCGGATGCCTATATCGACTGTTTTTCGGAGGATGCTTTGATCTTTGATGAGGGCAAAGTGTGGGCAGGCAAATCCGCTATAAGAAAATGGAGTGCCGAACATCATTTTGATGCAAACGTAACGCTTGACTTACAAAGGCATAGACAGGATCAGGGGGAAATCACGGCGGTTTTTAAGGTTGACGGCGATTTTGACAAAACCAGCCTGCCGAACCCTCTCTATTTAGATTTTTATTTTCAGATTCATAATCACAAGATTAAGCAGCTGGCGATCCAGCTTTCTACAGGACCTGAACAAACAGAAACGGTAACCCAGATAAGAAACCAGGAGGAACATAAAAATGATAGTAAATAACGTGCTGCTGAAGCTGAAGGACATGAGCCCAGAGCATATCAAGCAAGTTCAAACCGTTCTGCTGGGCATGAAGGGAAAAATAGACGTTCTTCTCGATGTTCAGGCTGAAGCTAACATTCGCCCTGCCCCTTCAGGATATGATTTGATTCTGATCACTAAGTTTGCATCCTTGGGGGATATGGAAAAGTACCTTACACACCCGGTTCATCAGGACATCGCCAAGTTTATTGGCACGGTTCTGGAAACGCAGGCGTCCGTTTGCTATGAATTATAATAAGACGATGAGGAATGACTGCCAGTTAAGTCAATTAACTTCACTTATATACAGAAATCAGCCATATACACGTTATTCACTGTTTTAGAACTTCGGTAAGGCAAACAGAGCTGCTCTGTTGTGTATTGAATGCAGTCTCGATTATTAATGAAAAAAAGACGATATGTGAAAGTTCAAAACCCGGAACAGCAGCTCATCAAATTTTAGAACTGTACATCATCGCAGATGTTCCATTTTGTCGAAATATGTTACACGTGAAACATAAAAAAACCTCTCCCGTCAGGAGAGGTTTTATTTCTTAATTTTTTTGAAAACCTTTATCTTTAACATATTGATTTAAATAGGTTCTCGGTTTTTGTTTCATGAACTGCAGAATTTGATCAGACCACGTTTCAACCCGCTTGCCGTTTGTCCGTTTATCATAATAAGCGGAGATGGTTTCATCATATTCCTTCATATAACTGCGGAAGTTTTCTTCATTCGTATCGTACGTGTTTTCATGATATACGGCTTGTTTCGGCAGACGCGGCTTTTGGCCGGACGGATGCGCGGGATGGCCGACTACCAGACCGAACAGCGGCAGCACATGGTCAGGCGTACCGAGCACTTCCGTCACCTGATCAAGTTCATTCCGAATGCCTCCGATATAACAAATGCCAAGGCCCATTGATTCTGCGGCAACACTTACGTTTTGTGCGGCAAGTGCGGCATCAATGACGCTGACCATAAACATTTCCGTATTCTCAAGAAGCTCTGTAATGTTTTCGCCTTTTTCTTCCGCAAGTTTTTTATGGCGGTACAAATCAGCACAAAACACAAACAAGTGCCCGTTATTCTCGACGTAAGGCTGATTTCCGGCCAGCGCCGCCAGCTTTCTTTTTTTCTCCGGATCGGTTACCCCGATGATGGAGTACGCCTGCACGTAACTGGACGTTGACGCCGCCTGGGCGCTTTTCACTAATGTATCTATCTCTTCCGCTGTCAGAAGCTCGTCAGTAAATGATCGGATCGACCGATGATTAAGTATGGTTTCAATGGTATTGTTCATATAAAAGCCTCCTTCTCTATATATCATATCCGAAAGAGAATCATGCCAAAAGCGAAATGCTCTAACCAAAAAAAGACAGCCCGAAAAACGAGCCGTCTGACATTAAGAATTAAACAAATAGCTTTTATATTTCGTCAGCTGCACACTTGCGTTGTATACGATCCCGAAGCTGATTAATGTAGACAGCACCGAGCTCCCTCCATAGCTGACAAACAGCAGCGGAATTCCGGTAACCGGCATAATGCCGATATTCATCCCGATGTTCTGGAAGGTGTGAATCACGATAAGTGCAGTAAATCCTACGCAAAAAAACGCGCCGAATCGGTTAAAGGCATGCAAGCGGTCAATCAGCACCACAAGCCTGTAAATTAAAAAGAAAAACATAACAACGGCAATCGCGCAGCCTAAAAACCCAAAACTTTCACCCAAAATCGCAAAGATAAAGTCGGTCTGCCCCTCAGGTACGTACACCTTCAGATTATGAACGCCGTTTCCGGTAATGCCGCCTGATCCGATCGCCATAACGGCCTGATCCACCTGCCAGCTTTTATCACTCTCTGCCTGAGTCGTTGCCGCACTGGAGTCAGACATCCACGATGTAATCCGGTTGATTTGATAATCCGCAATGCCGATTGAATTCGCCACATGGGGAAATTCAATCACGAGCACTAAGAAAAGCCCGATAACAAGGGCGGCCGAACCGCCGATAATGGTGATCAGCTTCCAGTTTACACCTGACATAAACACCATCACCATCACGATAAACAGACAGATCGCACCCGTTCCGGCATCCTGCAAAACGATCAGTCCGATCGGAATAACCGTCCATGCCGCAATTTTCAAGAGCAGATTCACATCTTCCCGAAGTGATCTTTGATCTTTCGGTCCCGCCTTCGATATAATGGACGCGACCATCATCATAATTCCTATTTTCGTAAACTCAGAGGGTTGAAGGGTAAAGGTTCCGATTTGAAACCAGCTTTTCGCCCCGTTTTTAATCGGCGCGATAGATTCCGGCGCAACACGCAAAAGGAGCAGCGACAGCACGCCGGCAATTAATACGTACAGACTCAGTTTCTCAAGCTGCTCTAAATCAAAGTACAGCAATAATCCGATGAATCCCGCCCCTATAACATAGAAGACAATCTGTTTCATCCAGGCGCTGCCTCCATACTGCCCGAACTGTCCGGCCGCATAAATCGCAGCGACACTAATTATTAAAAACACACCAAATATAAAAATCAAATCCCCCTGATAATAGGGATTTTGCTGTTTCTTATATCGACTCATTCTATCCCGCCTTACATTTTCATCGGAAGTCACTATTGTTTATTATACATGAACACCGTTCAAGAAAACATGATGAGGTTGTTTCCTTTTTATTTTTTACGGTTTGGAGACTACACGACATATGACGTGTCAGAAAAGGAAATGTTTCGGTCATGATGAAACTTTTCCGATAAAAAACCCCTTCTCACCAGAAAAGGGGCAGCGGGAATATAGAAACCAATGAATTCAAATGACTTTACCTCATGTTTAATGTCATAAACAAGCTGTTCGGGTCCTCATTGTAGTCCCCAAACGGTTCACAATATTGAAACCCGGCTTTTTCATACAGCAGTCTGGCGGGAAGGAAAGCCTCCACAGAACCGGTTTCTAGGCTGAGACGCTGATAGCCCCGCCGCTTTGCTTCTTCAATTATATGGTGAAGAATTCGTTTGGCCACGCCTTTTCTGACATGCTGCGGGGAGGTTTTCATTGATTTCAGCTCACCGTGCCGGCTGTTAAGCTCCTTTAAGGCACCGCAGCCGAGCAGGACGCCGTCTTCCCTCGCACTCCAAAGCGTAACGTCAGGCTGACGCAGGCGGTCCGTATTGAGCGCGTGTATACTTTCCGGGGGAGAGCAGAGGGTCATGCTCTTCAGATGATCCTGCAAAAGCGCAATAACATCCGGCGCTGTAACATCGTCTTTATTTATGTTCATTTCAAAACCTACCTTAGTGTGCATGTTTTCTTTAAACATAACAAAGGTTCACAAGGCTGCGCCATCGCACTGTCTGAAAATGTGACAGGGTATTTGACCTTTCTGATTTCTATTACCTATCCAAAAATGGGGCAATAGTTGCAATACATTTCTCGAAAAAGCGGTATCAAAAATTGGAAAACATGGTATAATAATTGTAACAAAATGTTCAAAAAACGACCACAAAACAGACACATTTTATTCTCTGTATTTCATTTTGGAAACGCTCCCATAAAATGAAAGGAGACACGTAAGATGGACATGTTTTTTGCTTATTTACTGGTCGCAAGCGCAACACCCCTCTTTATCTGGCTTGATAACAAAAAAGTGGCTCTTTCGGCCATACCGCCAATCATTTTAATGTGGGTTTTCTTCTACTTTTACGCAACCAGCAGCCTATCCCCCCTCGGCCACACACTCATGATTATCCTGTTTGCCGTCAACGTCATCGTTGCCCATATCGCCGCCTTTATCATTTACGGCCTTCCGCGCCTGCGCCGGAGAAGAAGCCAATAAAGGCACAAAAAACCCTCTTCGCCTAAACGAAGAGGGTTTCTTTTTATTCGTGATGTTCGGAATGCTGCTTCGCACCGCCCGGAGGGTTTCCATCCATATGGTCACCGTGATGGTAGTGCGCCGCAAAGATCCAGATAGAACCAAGGATGATAACAATCGCTCCGAAAAATCCGAAGAGCGTGTTTCCGACTTGGATTCCGCCGTTTTCGCTTTCTGTCATGTGCATGAACATGAGAAGCTGCAGGCCGGCCTGAATAAATGCGAATCCGAAAATGATCCAGAGTTTTGCTGATGAGCTTAAATCTGTATATACCGCAACCCAAAGGGCCAGCAGGGTCAGAATAATAGACAACGCAAAACCTACGATATGCTTCCACGGAAAGTGGCTGTGTTCAGCAGATTTGTTTGCCATATTATAGTCCCCCCAATCCGATGAGATAGACGCCTGTAAAGATGAAGATCCAGACAACGTCTAAGAAGTGCCAGTATAAACTTGAGATAAAGATTTTTGAAGACGTCTGCGGCGTTAATCCGCGTTTCTTCAATTGCAGCAAGATGCCGGTAATCCAGAAGATACCGATCGTTACGTGCGTTCCGTGCGTTCCCAGAAGGACGAAGAATCCAGACCAGAAAGCACTTGTACCGAGAGATGCTCCTTCATGTACATAGTGAATGAACTCGTTAAGCTCACATCCTACGAAGCCTGCGCCGAGAAGAAGCGTAATGATCGTCCATATGACGACGCCTTTTAAACTTCCGCGACGCATTTCATGAACAGCGATCCCGCAGGTAAAACTGCTGATCAGAAGCAGGAATGTCATGATCATGACAAGCTTCACTTCAAATAATTCAGCCGGTAAGACTCCTCCTGCTGTTCTTCTTTGAAGAACGAAGAAGGTTGCAAATAGTGTTGAGAACAACACAATCTCTGCCCCTAAAAAGATCCAAAACCCGAGAATATTGAGTCTGCCGGTTTCAGATTGATATTCCATAGGCGCGTTAGAATTGCCGTGTTCTGCATGTTCCATAAATCACGCCTCCTTTATTCGGAAATCTTTCTTTCCGTCTCTTTTATTTCTTCAACAGGTATATAGTATCCATTGTCATATTCAAATGAACGAAGCACCATGCAAAGCAGAATGCCGATCAAGCCGACAATGCCCATCCAGAACCATTCAAAGACAAGTCCGAAGCCTGCAATACCGAACGCCACTGACATAATAAGCGGTCTGCCGGAGTTGTGCGGCATATGGATTTTCTTGAACTTGCTTTCCGGATGAATATCCACTTTGTCTTCTTTCAATTGCAGGTACGCATCTTGAGATTTCACTTCAGGAAGCACCGCAAAGTTGTAGTGCGGCGGAATCGCAGATGAAGTCGCCCACTCAAGCGTACGTCCCACGCCCCATGAATCTCCGCTGATCTCGCGAGTAGAGTAGCGGAAGCTGTAGTAGATGTTGTAGCAAAGGATTAAGAATCCGACACCCATCATGAAGGCTCCGACAGTTGAAATAAAGTTCAATGTAGTCCATCCGTCATTCGGTCCGTATGTGTAAATACGGCGAGGCATACCTTGCAGCCCCAAGAAGTATTGAGGGAAGAAACATACATTAAATCCGATCATAAAGATCCAGAAGAACCATTTTCCGATTCTCTCGTTCAGCTTGTGGCCGAACATTTTCGGATACCAGAAAATAAATCCTGCGAAACATGCAAATACCGTACCCGCGATCAGCACATAGTGGAAGTGAGATACGAGGAAGTACGTATTATGGTATTGATAATCCGCTGCAGCCATCGCGAGCATAACCCCTGTTACCCCGCCGATAACGAAGTTCGGGATGAACGCAAGCGCCCACAGCATCGGTGTTGTAAAGCTGATTCGGCCTTTATACATTGTAAAGAGCCAGTTAAAGATTTTAACCCCGGTCGGAACCGAAATCGCCATCGTTGTGATCGAGAAGAAAGAGTTAACAGACGCACTGTTCCCCATTGTGAAGAAGTGGTGAGTCCATACAAGGAAACTCAGGACGGAAATGGCGATAATAGAGCCGACCATCGCTTTGTAACCGAATAACTGCTTTCTTGCAAACGCTGAAATAATTTCAGAGAAAATACCGAAAGCCGGTAAGATAACGATATAAACTTCAGGGTGTCCCCAAATCCAGAATAAGTTAGCCCAAAGCATCGGCATACCGCCGGCTTCCAGCGTGAAAAAGTGAGCGCCGAACAAACGGTCAAATGATAGCAGCGCCAATGCCACTGTCAGAACAGGGAAGGCGAATACGATAATAACCATTGTAATCAGCGTCGTCCATGTGAACATCGGCATACGCATCAGCGTCATGCCTTTTGTACGCATTTTCAGGATCGTCACCATAAAGTTGATACCCGTCATCAGCGTACCGATACCGGCAATCTGAAGACCGAGCAAGTAGAAGTTCTCACCAGGCCCAGGGCTCATGTCGTTACTTGCCAGCGGCATGTAACTCGTCCAGCCTGCGTTCGGAGAACCTCCGATAACGAAAGAAATATTGAAAAGCATCGCACCTACGAAGAACGTCCAGAAACTCAGGTTGTTCAAGTACGGGAATGCTACGTCGCGCGCACCGATCTGCAAAGGTACGACAACGTTGATCAGACCGATTAAAAACGGCATCGCCATGAAGATAATCATGATCGTACCGTGAGTCGTAAAGATCTCATTATAGTGGTTTGAGTCTAAAAAATTGTTATTAGGAAGCGCTAACTGGGCACGCATCATCAAGCCGTCGACCCCGCCGCGGAACAGCATGATAACAGCAGAGATAATGTACATGATTCCAAGTTTCTTATGGTCTACAGACGTCAGCCATTCAGACCAGAGCCACTTCCACTTTTTGAAGTATGTGAGTACTACGATGATAGCAATAGTGGAAAGCGCAATGGAAACTTGTGCGCCCAGAATTAATGGGTCACCTGTTACAAAAAATTCATCCCATCTCAATTTCATTCGGGCTTCCTCCTTTCTTGTTCAATTTCAATCTTGTTTATCGTCGGATACTTTAAATTCGTTTTTCTTAACATCTTCCCACGGATCTGTTTTAGAGTGCGGTGATACGGCTTTGTAGCCAAGGCGTTTGCGCGCCTCCATCGCATATTCGGCATCTTGGCCGTGGTCAACGTATTTTAAGTGTGTAGAAGAGAACGTTAATTTACCGACATTCTCCGGAAGCATCAGTTCGTCATACTTCTCTTTCGTCAGCTTTGGAGAATCGCTTTGGGCTTTTTTCACCCAGTTGTTAAAGTCTTTTTGCGTAACTGCTTTTACGTTGAATTTCTGGTCGGCAAAGTGTTCGCCGGTGAAGTTCGCGTTGCGGCCTTCATATGTTCCCACTTTGTCAGCCTGTAAGTATTGATCCATCAGCATTCCTGCCATCGCGTATTTTTGTCCCCCGAGCTGAGGAATCCATAGCGACGCCATTGAATCGGCTGAAGAAATTTTAAATAAAACCGGACGGTCTACAGGAATGTTCAGGTAGTTAACCGTCTCAATATCCTGCTCTGGGTAACTGAATACCCATTTCCAGTCTACCGAAGTAGCATAAACGACAAGAGGTTCTTTATCCTTAGTCGCTTCAGGCGCTTTTTCTAACGAATATATCGTCTGTACGGTAGGCACAGAAAGTGCAATGACAATTAAAATTGGGATCACTGTCCAGACTACTTCTAAGAACGTGTTGCCGTGCATGTCTGGCTTGTAATTTCCGCTGTCTTTGCCTTTGCGGTCGCGGTATTTCACTAAAATGATTGTAAATAGTACGAATACGACGCCGACAATGAACAGCATAAATCCGATTGACAAGAGAATCAGATCTTTTTGCTGGTCTGCAACAGGTCCTTTCGGATCTAACACGGAAATGTCGCTGCATCCGCCCAGTACGAAAACAACAGCCAACATCGCTAATAAAAGTAACGGTTTAAATGCTCTGAACAAGAAGATCACCATCCTTCCTATTGATGTAGTGAATCTGAAATGTACTTTCTCAAAATCTTTTCTCTATCTACCTTGTTATGCTATCAAAATCTGCCCTTATTAGCTTTATTTTTTTCTAAAGTTCATCTTTTTTTCGCCCTGATGTCACAAAATCGACAAAAAATGCATGAACTTTTTCCACTTGCATAAATCAAAGTTAAAAAGTTTTAGATCATTTAGCATATATAGAGAAAAAAGATAGTGAGAACGAATAATACCAAATAAAGGTTTACCATAATAAAATACGCTGGTCAACAAAAAGTTTCATTTTGTTAACCATTCCACAAAGAAAATATTTTTTCCTTTGCTCACACCTTTTCACACGTTTTCCATTTTAACGCAACGCATGGTGAAAAAAAAGAGATGAACGCGCGTTGATATGTTCATTATAAAAAACACATTCATATGTTTAATATGGACAAAACGAAGGAAACATATAGGCATAAATAATAAAAAATAGGAAGTGATATTTATGGGTTTTATCGTATCTCTGATTGTAGCTATTATTATCGGCTGGATCGGAAGTTTATTTGTAAAAGGAAGTATGCCCGGGGGAATTATCGGGTCAATGATCGCCGGTCTGATCGGCGCATGGATCGGGCACGGCCTGCTCGGCACATGGGGTCCGCACCTTGCCGGCTTTGCCATCATTCCGGCAATCATCGGAGCGGCGATCGTGGTATTTCTGTTCAGCCTCATCGCCAGAAGCAGAGGATAAAAAAAGCCTCGTCCCTTATGGGATGAGGCTTTTTTCCGGTAGAGCGTCCAAATGGCTGATAAAACGCCGGAAAGCCGCTCTGCCTTCTTCTGTCTGTTTAAAGACGCCGGCATGCTCCAGTATCCGGGCAAAAACATGTCCGATTTCTTCTTTTAGAATCTGTTCCGCGTTTTCTTTCGTTACCTTCCGCTTGTGCAGCACGCTGAGCGCCCACTCCTTATGCTTGGCCGCAGAAGGATCGGCCGTTAAAGCCGCCTCCGGGTCCGGTGAACACAGCGCTTCAGCCGTGCGGATCATCTCTTCTTCAAGACGCCCCGGCAGAATCGCAAGCCCCATCACCTCAATCAGTCCGATATTTTCTTTTTTCAGATGATGAACTTCCTGATGAGGATGAAAAATTCCCAGCGGATGCTCATCTGAGGTGCGGTTATTTCTGAGGACGAGATCTAATTCGAATAAACCGTTTCTCCGCCGGGCAATCGGTGTAATTGTATTGTGCGGTGTCTCCCCTGAATAGGCGAGGATATCCGCCGCCTCATCGGAATAGCCGCGCCATGCCCGTAAGATGGAGTCCGCCGCGTCAGAAAGCTCAGACGCGCTCTCGCTTTGCAGACGGATGACCGACATCGGCCACTTCACGACACCCAAAGCCGTATTCGGATAATCAGGCAGCCTGTAACGGCTTTCTGTCTCCGCCTGCGCCATCGGGAACTCGTGATCGCCACCTTGAAAATGATCGTGGCTTAAAATACTGCCGCCGACAATCGGCAGATCAGCATTGGAACCGAGAAAATAATGAGGATACTGGCTGACGAACGACAGCAGCCTGTCAAACGTTTTTTTGCTGATCTTCATCGGTTCGTGCCGGTCTTTCAAAACGATGCAATGCTCCCGGTAATACACATACGGAGAAAATTGCAGAAACCACTGCTCATCACCGAGAATCACCGGGATGACGCGAAGATTTTGACGCGCGGGATGATCCGGCCTTCCTTCATATCCGACATTTTCTTTACAGAGAACACATCTCGGGTAATCGGATTGCGGCTGCTCTTTGGCAGCGGCAATTGCTTTCGGATCTTTTTCCGGTTTTGAAAGGTTGATCGTGATGTCCAGCTTTCCGTAAGCCGTCTCAGCCGTCCACCCGATATTCCGCTGAATTCTGTCCGAACGGATATAATACACATCCTCTGAAAATCGGTAAAACGCCTTTGTCGCCTGCTCCGGACCGTGCACTGCCTTTGTTTCTTCAAAACGCCGGACAATCTCTGACGGCTGCGGGGCAAAACAGCCCATGATCTTCGCGCTTAGCAGATCGCGATATGTGTCTGTATCGGCTGCAATCCGGCCCGTCTCTGCGGCCCATTCATAAATCGGGGCTAATATGTCCGGCAGAGGCGCCGCCGAGTCAATTTCTATCTGTTCTGAAGGCTCCGGATGGGTTATGTGCAGCGTTTCATATAAACGGTTTCTTGTATATTCAATATCAAGAAATGAAATCAGCTCTTTTTGCAGTCCGTACCGGATTAAACGTTCTACGTGCCGCTCAATCGCCATTGTCATCCCCCTTTAGTTCTCTCGCTCCGGCCCCGATATCCGCCGTATAAAAGTCAGCCTTTCTCCCGGTCTGTTCCTCATAATGGGCCCCTGCCGTTTCAATAAAATCTGAAACGGCCTCGTCCTTGACGATACTGACCGTACAGCCGCCGAAACCGGCTCCCGTCATCCTTGACCCGACAACCCCGGCATGGCGCCATGCCGCTTCTGCCAGTGTATCCAGCTCAAGACTTGTCACCTCGTAGTCATCGCGTAAAGAAAGATGCGAATCCCTCATTAATTCGCCGATGTGATGAAGCTGATTGCTGCTGAACATCGCGGCCGCCTTTTGGGTGCGGTGGTTTTCATAGACGGCGTGTTTTGCCCGGCGCCTGTTCACTTCATTCTGAATCAGCTCCGCATGAGCGTCAAAAGCGGAAGGCGACAGCTCCCCGAGTGACTGAATGGAAAGGTGCTTCTGCAGATCAAAAAGCGCTTCCCGGCACTCCTTGAGCCTCGTATTATAGCTTGAGTCTGCAAGCGTTCGTTTTTTATTGGTATTCGCAATAACGATCGACAGTCCAGACATCCCGAGTTTCGTATATTCAAAGGCGAGCGTCCCGCAATTCAGCAGGATCGCGTGATCTTTCTTTCCCATCCCGATGGCGAATTGATCCATAATGCCGCAGCTGACGCCGATAAAGGAATTTTCCGCCGCCTGAGCGAGTTTCACCAAGTCGATCATATCCGCATCAAGCCCATGGCATTCCTTGAGAATGACCGCCGTGACAAGTTCAATGGAAGCTGATGATGACAGCCCTGCGCCATTCGGGATATTTCCTAAGAATACAATATCGAAGCCGTGCGGAAGAGAAAAACCGCTGCCGAGATATTCCGCCATGACGCCTTTCGGATAATTGGCCCACCCGTCCTCTTTTTGGTAGCGGATCTCATCGAGACTGCATTCCTTTATGCCTGCTTCCTTAAAATTATCAGAGTACATTCTGACGAGCCTGTCCCCTCTCTCCCGGACGGCTGCATATGTACCGATCGTAAGCGCGCACGGAAAGACGTGGCCTCCGTTATAATCCGTATGCTCTCCGATGAGATTCACTCTGCCGGGCGCAAAGAAAATACGCAGGTCCTCCGATTCCCCGAATACATCAGCAAACGCTTTCTTTATTTTGTGTTTCATACGTATCCCCTTTCCCGTTACTCTTTCCCCCAAGGCTCGGAAAGAAACCGTTATGACACGCCCTCTTCTTTCGCTTTTCTGAAGACAATCCACTTGCTGGCCGCATAGTTGACGACTACGATAATGACGTTGTCGGCGATTTTCGCCAAAGTTTCGTTCATATGAAATTGACTGACCAGAAGAATCATCATGGCGAGATCTATGCCGAGAGACAATACCCGCACGCTGAAAAAGGCTGTCAGTTCTTTCATCAGACTCCGCATCCCCGCGGTTTTTTGCTGAAATACATACAGTTTATTCGTGACATAAGCAAATAGAACGGACAGAATCCACGCAGCGACGGTCGCCATCTTGTAATCCATCTGAAACACCGACGTCAGAATGTAAAAACTGACGATGTTCACGATCGTCGTGAAAACACCCATAATGATATACATCATAATTTCTCTGTAGCGCATGGCAATTCCTCGCTTTCTGAAAAACTTTTCTAAAACTTTTGTCAAATAAAGACGAACTTACCCTGATTTTCTGTTACTGAAAAAAACAGAGAGCGCGTCAAAAAGGCTGCGGAAGGTGACGGAGCGCCCCAGCACGTTTGATTGCTTAATCATGCCGTCAATGAGCGCGCACATCATTCTGGCGGTGTATTCCGTATCAATTTGTTCTTCTATTAAATTTCTCGATTTGAGCCAATTTATGTACAAGCAGCTTTCTTCAATCCATAGCTCGTAAAGACGGATGTAGGCTTCATATTCCTGTACCACCTTGTAATTGGGCATGTGAAGGGCAAAGGACACGATGTTCCATGCCGGTTTGCTGTTAATAAGATGCATCAGCAAGTCAGCCGCGCTTCTTGCCGCTTCATAAAGTGTCAGCGGCCTGGCTGATTGCCGTTCTATTTCGTCGAGATAGCCGGTAATGATCCTTTTTTTGATCTGATGCCTGTCTAACAAATGCTTCAGGAAATCTTCTTTGCTTTCAAAATGAACGTAAAACGCGCCTTTGCTGTAACCCGCGGCTTTGCTGATTTCATCTATCGATACTGTATCGTAAGCTCGGTCAATTAACAAATGAAGGCCTGCGTCAATAAAACTTTCAAATGTTTCTTCTCTCTTAATTTGAAATTTGTTTTTTTTCATTTTTTACCCCAGCTGTTTGATCTTCACTTTATCTTACACCGAATCATTCTTTTGCGGTATTTTTTATGTAAAAAGAATATGTTAGTTCGACGTTCAAAGGGTAAATGTTAATAGGTCAGATGGTTTATTTTCATTTACATACTATCCAGTCAGTATTTAATTGTTTATTATTATATGTAAGATTTCTTGAAGGATTTTGGGTATTTCAGTCATTTTCTTAGGGAATAGGTAGGTGAATTCATCTTCAATTTGGGATTACCGGCCAACTATGTGTGATATTTGTTATACATTGGCTGCTGTAGCTGGGCAAATCAATTTTTCAATTGGAGGTTCTTATGAAAACTCATGTAATGAAAGAGATAGATCAAGATTGGCATTTGTTAATTCAAGAGGCTAGAATCATGGGTTTGCACATTGACGATGTAAGGCGATTCTTAAATGCTGAAAAAGCGGTGAAGAAAAAAACACCAATGAAAAACACCATCCGCCAGCGGTAAGATTACAGGCGGATCCTTTTACTATTTAACACAGTCCGCCCGCACCCGAGTTTTCAAAGGAACACCCGCAATCTTATGAGGGGAATCAGAGAATAAAACCGTATACCGGACAACCATTCCCGCCCGCATTCCGCTACCTGAACAGCCAAACATGGTGATATGAGATCCCCCCGCTGCATATCTTGTGTATTATGCCGATTTACGAGGTGATACACAGATGGATACGAATCCCTATTATGATGAAAAACAACAGAACTACTACGAAGGCCTGAATCCTTATTTATTAAAAAAAATAGACAAAAACTGGCGTACAGTGCTTGATGTCGGCTGCGGCACCGGTAATTTAGGCGCGGCAATTGAAGACCGCGGAATAACGGTTTACGGTATTGAAGCGTATCCCGAAGCAGCTGAAAAGGCGGAAAACAAATTGAGCCACGTGCTTTGCGGCGACATTGAATCCGCCATTCTTCCGTACAAATCAGAGCAATTCGACTGTATGCTGTTCGGAGACGTACTGGAGCATCTTGTCGACCCGTGGTCAGTGCTGAAAAAACTTCGCCCTTATTTAAAAAAAGACGGCACAGTGCTTGCATGCATACCGAATGTCGGCCATATCTCGGTGGTGCTTGAGCTTTTAGCCGGCAAATGGACTTACAGAGATGCCGGATTAATGGATCAGACCCACCTGCGTTTTTTTACGCGTGAAGAGACTCTTTCCTTATTTAAAGCCTCCGGTTATGAGGTGAAAAGCATTGAGGCGATCCGTGTTGATCATCCCTCTTATCACAAGGCCATCGCATCTTTGCACGAAGTCTGCGTACAGCTTGGCATAAGACATGATTTTCTGACAGAGGCATCGGCCTATCAATATGTGATTGAGGCTGAGAGGAGCATGTAATGGATGCGCATTCGTTTCTGTTTGTCGTCTGTGTGAATGATGAATCGCTTTACTCCCAATGCAAAAACCATATCCTGCAGCTTACCGTTCCCCCCTCACACTCCGTTGATATCATGCCGGTATACGATTCAGAGAGCATGACCTCCTCCTACAACAAAGCGCTGAAACACCCTGCCAAATATAAAATTTATCTGCATCAGGATACATTTATCATTCATCAGCATTTCCTGCGAGACATGCTTCATATCTTTCAATCTCATCGGGAGCTCGGCCTTCTCGGTGTCGCCGGCTGCAAAACTCTGCCGCCGAACGGTATTTGGTGGGAAAGCGGGCATCGGCTGGGAAAAGTGATTGAATACCGGGTGAATGGTTACCGCCCTCTGGAATTTGAAAACAGCGAAGAAAACGGCCTGTTTACGCATGCTGACGCCATTGACGGATTGTTAATGGCCGCTCAATATGACGTAGAGTGGCGGGAGGATTTGTTTCGCGGCTTTCATTTTTACGACACATCACAGTCGCTTGAATTTCAAAAACACGGCTATCAAGTCGGCGTCGCCTGCCAGAAAGAGCCTTGGTGCCTTCATTTTTGCGGTGATTCATTTGACGCCGCGGCATATGAAGCGGACAGACAAACATTTGTCAAACACTATATGGGAAAGCCCTCTTGCTGATGCAGAGGGCTTTTTACAGTTACCGTTTATTCAATTCCCGCTCAATGATTTGTTCAAAGGTTTCCTTTCCCGCTGCGCCCGGGATTCTTTCATCGCCGATGATAAACGTCGGCACTGCGGTAATGCCGGCTTCCTCATAGGCATGGCGGAGCGCTTCCCGCTGCATGTGTCTGTACGCCCTTGTCTCAAGCGCCTCTTTGAACGCGCCGCCGTCAAGTCCGGCTTCTTCCGCAAGCTTTGTCAGGACGTTAATGTCACCGATATTTTGTTCTTCCTGAAAGAACGCCCGAAAAACGCGTGTATGGTATTCGCTTTCTTTCCCATGTTCCTTCGCAAAATGGAAGCCTTCAAACGCCAAATCCGTGTAAGGATGCGGTGATACGCGGGGGAACGTTATATCAACGCCTAAAGACCGCGCCATCGGTTCAATTGAGTTTTCCCACATCTGCCGCTTGGCGGGGTCATTCACCGGATCAAGTTTCGGTGAGGGGCTCGGACGCAATTCAAACGGCATCCATTCCACCTGTACGTCCTTGTCCTTAATTGCTTCTTCAAACGCCGCTTTGCCGACAAAGCAAAACGGACATACATAATCAGAATATACTTTAATCTGCAGTGTCATTGTAAATCTCCTTTCTTTTTCATTTTAAGTTGTAACATAAATAGTTACAAGTATTTTTTTAAAAAAACACCCTCCCTATGGAAGGTGTCACGATTCCAGCAGCCTCTGGGCGATATATTCTCCTTTTTTACAGCCGCCGGGACAGGCGAATAAGGAGGAGCCGATCGTTTGTGTGTATTCATTCAGCGCATCCTTTGCCGCCAAAGCTTTCAGCATCGGGACAAATTGGCGGTCCGGGTCTTTTTGAAAGCTGATAAACAGCAGGCCTGCGTCAACATAGCCCGTCTTCGGATCAATTCCGTCCGTATAGGAAAATGCCCGCCGCAGAATCTGTCTGCCGGTTGATTTCGCCACGCTGACATGTGAGTCGGCGGGAATTTGATTCAGCTTGACGGGATCGGTTTCCTTTTTTTGTCCGAAAGGCGCGCCCGAGCTTTTCATTCGTCCGAACGTGTCTTCCTGATCTTTCAAGGATGAACGGTCCCATATTTCTAAAAACATTTTAATTTTTCTAAACGCCATGTACGTGCCGCCCGTCATCCAGTCCGGCTCCCCTGATTGAACCCAAACGATTGAATTCATCAGGTTTTCATCCTTCGTGCTTTGGTTGCCGGTGCCGTCTTTGAATCCGAAAAGGTTGCGCGGGGTTTCGCCGTTTTTTCCGCCGCTTAAGAAACCTTTATTGAGAAAGCGGACTTCACACACGCCGACGGCCTGTTTAATCAGATTGCGCACCGCGTGGAACGCACTCTGTTCATTATCCGCGCAGACTTGTATGACGATATCACCGCCGCCTTGTTTCTTATCGAGTTTGTCGTTAGGCATCGGCGGAATATCGGCGAGGTGCTTCGGTTTTTTATCCTTCAGTCCGAAGCGGTCCTTCCCGTCTTTCTCGAAAAAACCGGGGCCGAAGCCGAAGGTAACGGTTAAATTCGCCGGTGCCAGATCCTGCGACTCCCCGGTATCCTGCGGAGGCATATATTTATTTTTCTGTTCGCCTGACAGGGCGGCGCCTGAGGTCAGCAGCTGCGTCAGACTGGTCCAATTTCTGAAAAGGGAGATGACATCAGCTTTGTCGCTTGACATGACATCAAGCGCCGCAAAATACACATACGTCTGGTGCGCCGTTGTGATTCCCGCTTGGTGCTTTCCGTAAAAAGGAACGATTTGATCACTTTCACTTTTCCCTTGACTCTTCTTTGAAGCGGTGGCCGCCGGTTTGAAAAGCGGCGCGAGTCCTCCGAGGCCGCTCGCTCCGACAGCGACGGCGGCGCCCGCTACGGCGCCCCACTTCAGAACATCCCGTCTGTGAATCTGTTTTTCCTTGTTTTGTTCATCGCTCATGCTGTGTTATAACTCCTTTTTAAAGCACATCGGCAATCTTCGACATGGTTTCAGAAAGGGCCGTCAGCTTTGTGCTTATCTCTCTGATTTGATCTTTACTTAATTTATCATAAGACGTATACGAGTGATCACCCGTTTTGTATTTCGACATCAAAACTTCAAATTCGCTGAATTCCGTATCCAGCTTTTCCGTGACGTCGGAATGGTCTTTCACAAGCGCGCTTTTCACAGTTTCATATACGGCTTTTGAGCCTTCGACATTAGCGGCCAGATCTGTTAAATCAATTCGGGAGTAACGTTCTTCTTCACCCGTGATCTTTGAGATGCCCGCTTCATTGAGAAGCTCCATGGCGCCGGCGACGATTTGTTCCGGCGTCAGTTTGAGAGAAGCGATAGAGCCGTCAAGCTCCTTCACATCCTTTAACAGGACGGCGGCCGTTTCTTTTTCGCCAGTAATCTTATTGTCCTTCCAGAGGGCTTTTTCAAGCTTGTGGAAGCCCGTCCATTTGTCGCCTTCTTCCACATCATTTTCTCTGGCATCGATTCTCGGGTCAAGCGTGCCGAGGCTTTCGGCAATCGGTTCAATTCGCTCGTAATAGACGCGCGCCTGCGGATAAAGTGATTTTGCTTTATCGATGTCCCCGGCCTTGACGGCGTCTGTAAACGCTTCAGCCGACTTTACAAGCTGATCGCTCTGTTTTTTCACATATGTTTTATAGTCATCAGCCGCTTTCTTGAGCTGGTCACTCGCCTTTTTGCTGCTTTTTTCAGCGCCCGTCAGCTCTTCCAGCGAGGCTGTCAGCGATACGGATTCCGATTTAATCTTCTCTGTATCAGGCTTATCTTTTTGTGCTTCTGTATAAATCGGCTGCAGGTGCTTTTCGATATCTGTGTATTCAAACGGATAATCGCCGCGGATTTTATTTTCAAATGAGAGCCAGTAGCTGTTCAGTTCTTTCCCTTTTTGCTGAATGCCTTTCCGGTCTTGTTTTTTAACGGATTCATTCAGTTTGGTGAGAATATCCTCCATTTTGTCAACTGATGTTTTGATTTCCTGGTTTACACTGTTTTTTTCGGCTCCTTTGTCAGACGCTGACTGCTGAGCGCCGCAGCCCGAGCACAAAGCGAGGAGCAGGCCGGCTGACAAAGCCGCTTTCTGGATATGTTTCATTTTGCAACTTCCCTTCTATTCGATTTTATTTTTAAGATTTCCATAACGAGTGCGACGGCTAAAAATCCGATGATGACCAGCTGCGGAATTGTGCTGTAAATCGACGGATAGATGCCGAGAAATGATACCGACGGAAGCCAGCTTTCGGCGTCAGACGGCAGAATATCCGCCAGCTGCAGGCTGTGGACGCCCGTACCGAGAAATTTCACGCACATATACAGCACGACAGCCATGGACAGCAGAAAGAACGGCTTTAACGGAATCCGCATTCCGAGCTTAATCATGAGAAAACCCGCTGCCGCAAGGATCAACAATCCCGCCGCGGTTCCTCCTATTAATTCTGTAAGCCGCAGCTTGCCGACGAGGCCGATAAAAAAGATCACTGTTTCAAGCCCTTCTCTGACGACCGCCAAAAAGGCGATCAGCGCGAAGGACAGCAGACTGCCTTTTTTAAGCGCCTGCGATTTTTGCGTATTGATTTTTTCCCGCCATTTATCCATTGAAGCGTTCCGGTGGAGCCAGACGCCGACATACAGGAGCATCACGGCAGACAGAATGCCGGTCACGCCGCCGAGCAGAAAATTGTTTTCGCCAAAAATGTTCGAGGAAAACAGCAGTGTGACGCCGACTCCCGCACCGAGAGAGACGAGCATGCCGAGTGACGCTCCGCCCCAAATCCAAGCTGATGAACGGGTTACCCGGGCTTTTTTCGTCATCGTCAAAAGCGCGCCGATCACAAGAAGCGCTTCCATTCCTTCCCTTACCGGGATAAGAGCGGCGTCCAGCCAGCTGTAGCTGCTCGACGCAATCGGCTCAAGGAGCTGAATCATTTCGTCAATATGCTTAATGGCCTGATCCGGGCGGTTTTCAGCTTCCGCCTTCATAAGCGCCAGGTTCTCTTCTGAAGTCGTGTAGGCCGCTTTTGATTGGGACACGACGTCTCCTTCGACTGCCAGCCAATTCGTGACAAGCTGATCGATTTTTGTTTGGGCTTCAGCGGTTTGGCTGCTTTTTATCAGCTGTTTCGTCTCTTTTAAGCTTTGAATATAGGCAGAGAGTGTAAGTCTTGAGCTCCCTCCGGCTGCGTCTTTTAATGTGACGGCCTGCCGGTAGGTTTCCAAGTGGGACCCAAGCTCAGAAAGCGCCGCCTGTACTTTTTTTGTATCTTTATTAATCAGAGAAAGTGAAATCATTGCGATATTGGAGTTCATTTTTGAGTAGGAAGATATATTTGCTTTTTTGATAGCAGGCTCTTCCTTTTTCCATACAGTTTTGAATTGTGAAAATGTTTTTTCGACGGATTGCAGGTTTCCGTCTCTTGCAGATTGAATCATTTGCTGATTCAGGCTGATAAGTGAATCGATGGGATCAGCGCCTTTCGCCACGGCAGAAGAACTGAAAATGACGAGCAGGCTGAATAACATGAAAGCAATCTTCCGTGCCATCATGCACCTCCTGTAGTTGAAAATGATTATCATTATATATCATAATCATAGTCCGATATCAGCCTTTGTCAATAAAAAGTTGCGCATACAGAAAAAGGGCCGTCCTCACGGGACGGCCCTTCTGACAGAAACATGTCAGCTTTTTGCTTTGGAGCGCCGAACTTCTTCAAAAAACCTGCGCGCCGCCGCCTTTGGATCTTCGGCTTGGCTGATGGCGCTGATCATGCTGACGCCGTCAGCTCCCGCTTCAATGACGGGCGCCGCATTGTCAGCTGTGATGCCGCCGATTCCTACAATCGGAATGGTGATGCCCTGACGTCGCACCTCTTCAATCAATGTAACGCCCTGCACAGCTTCAGCATCTTTTTTCGTTTCGGTCGGATAAACCGGACCCATTCCGACGTAATCGGCTCCGGCCGCTTCCGCCAGCTTCACCTCGGAGACGTTATGTGCCGATACACCGAGAATCATATCACCGATTGCCGCTCTCGTTTCTTCGGCGTCCGCGTCATCCTGGCCGATGTGCACTCCGTCGGCCTCAAGGCGCAAGGCCAATTCAACATCATCATTAATAATGAAAGGAATGCCGGCCCGCCTGCAGACATCCTGCACCTGCTTTGCAAATAAAACAAGATCCTCTCCTGTTAAAGAACCGCTCCCCTTTTCCCGAAATTGAAAGAGCGTAGCGCCGCCCTCTATGGCTTTTTTCACCACAGAAACGGGGTCTGCGCTTGTATTATTTGATCCCATGATAAAATAAACCGATAAAATATCCTTCATCATTTCCCGAGAAATACGAGTCATTTTTCTGTCACCCTTTCAATTGCAGCAAGCTCGGCCGCTTCTTGTTCCGAGATGCCCGACAGCTTGTTTAAAAGCTCAATCTGGAAGCTGCCCGGTCCCTTATGAGACGAATTCTGAGCGGCAAGCTGAGCTGCGCTTCCGTATACAGAAACGGCTGAAACGGTTGCTTGCAGAACGTCCTGCTCCGCTGCGCAGAAGGCTCCGATCACAGATGTCAGCAGACACCCCGCCCCCGTTACCTTCGTCAGCAGTTTATCGCCGTTATGTACGGCGTATATGTCGGTGCCGTCGGAGATCACGTCGGTTTTTCCGGTAATCGCAACGACCGTTTTCAGCCTGCTTGCAGCGGTCTTGGCGAGCTGAATCAGATCTCCTCCGGCTTCCCCTGCATCCACGCCTTTTATCTTCCAATCGGCGGCGCCGGCAATATTGGCGATTTCCGCGGCATTTCCGCGAATGACGGACAAGCGCACCTCCTGTATGATCTTGCGGGCTGATGCTGTCCGAAACGGTGTGGCGCCGGCGCCGACCGGATCAAAAATGACCGGAACGCCGTTTTCGTTAGCCGATTTTCCGGCTGCGATCATCGCTTCAACCGAAGCCGCACTGAGAGTGCCTATATTCAGGACGAGCGCTCCGGCGATTTTCGCCATGTCGGCTGCTTCCTCGATTGCATATGCCATGACGGGCGATGCGCCGAGCGCGAGCAGGCCGTTAGCGGTGAAGTTCGTGACGACATTATTCGTGATACTGTGAACGAGCGGGCTTTGCTCCCGCACTTTACTCAAGTTTTGAGCTGCGGTTTGTGCGTCCATGGTTTAATCATCCTTTTTTCTCTTTTTCGGATTCCATAAATACGATTTCGTATGTTCCAGCCAGGCTCTGGCGGCAAAGGACATATAGCGGTCCTTCCGCCAAATAATGGCTAAATGCCACGGAATGACCGGATGTACGAGCGGAATGGTGCTGACTTTCTCAGGATCAAGACCGCGGCAGATTCTTTCCGGCAGCAGGCCGATGCCAAGATTGGCCGATACCATTTCACTGATAAAGTCCCACTGTGACGTTTCATAAATGACGTGCGGTCTGAATCCGGCTTTCACACATTCCGTCATAATTCGATTATGAAGGACAAAATCCTCCCTGAAAAATATGAAAGGCTCGTCTTTCAATTCGTGCAGACTGCATTCTTTCTCGTCAGCAAGCCGATGTGACGGATGGACGACGAGCATAAGGGTTTCCTTTACAATTGTAAATGTATGAAAAATCTCTTCATTCGCGGGAAGCACGACAACGCCGATATCAAGCGAGCCGTCCTCCACCCCTTGCTGCACTTTAATAGAGCCGTCTTCTACAAGCTGAAACGTCACATCGGGATATGTGACGCGGAAGTCACCGAGCACCCTCGGGAAAAAGCCGGACCCGATCATCGGCGGAAGTCCGATGCGGACATGCCCTTTCTTCACTTCCATAATATCATTCAGCTCTGACGTCAGGTTTTGGAATGACTTTGTGATTTCCTGCGCCTGCACATACATGCTCTGTCCGGCGTCCGTCAGTTCAACCTGCCGGCCATTGCGGTAAAAGAGCTTGATGCCGAGCTCCGTCTCCAGGTTTTTAATCATTTTTGAGATGGTCGGCTGCGAAACATACAGCGACTGCGAAGCCTTCGTAAAGCTTTTCAAACGGGCCACCTCTAAGAAATACGTTAAGTGCCGGATGTCCATTTCATTTCATCCTTTCTATAGACAAAAGGAATAGATATTATTCTTTATATATATTTTACCTATAGCAAAACCTTATGTACAATATAAATATAAGGGAGGCATCATGATGAAAAAATTGCTGCTTACCGTTATTCAAATCGCTCTGCTGTTTATATTTGCGCGTCTGATCAATTGGGTCACGGCGGCTCTTCATATAAATATTCCCGGCAGTATAATCGGGATTGTGATTCTTTTCACATTATTGCATTTCAAGATTATCAAGCTTGAATGGATTGAGCTTGGCGCAGCATGGCTCCTTGGCGAGCTGCTGTTGTTTTTCATCCCGTCTGCCGTCGGAGTGATTGAATACGGAGATATTATGTCTAAATTCGGCGTAAGCATTTTACTTGTCGTCGTCATCAGCACATTTGTTGTGATGGTTTCAACAGGTACGCTTACACAGCTTATAGCAAAAAGAAAGGAGAAAAAACAAACGTGTTCATCGGAATCTTAAGTTTATTCTTAACTGTTTTGGTGTATTTAGGAGCGAAAAAACTCTACATTCGATTTCCGCGGGTGTATACCTCGCCGCTTCTGGTTACGCCCGCCGTTTTGGTCGGACTGCTGCTGCTTGTCAATGTCCCGTATCAGACATACAATCTCGGCGGCGGAGTGCTGACCGATATGCTTCAGCCGGCCACAGTGGCGTTCGCGATCCCGCTTTATAAATATTTCCCGATTTTAAAGAAATACGCCGTGGAAATTATTTTGAACGTGGCGGTCGGTTCATGTATCGCCATTCTGTCAACGGCCTTTATCGCGAAATGGTTCCATCTCGGCAGCAGCTTAGTCGACAGTCTCGTACCGAGATCCGTGACGACGCCGATTGCCATGAACGTATCAGAAATGATCGGCGGCATGCCGGCCGTTACAGCGGTTTTTGTCATTTTAACGGCTTTACTGGGAACGATCATCGGGCCGATGGTCATCCGCTATTTCCGCATTGATAACGAAATTGCCCGGGGCGTGCTGCTCGGAACAAGCGCGCACGGAGCGGGAACATCTAAAGCATTTGAGCTCAGCTCCGTATCAGGAACGATCTCAAGCGTGTCCATGATTCTCGCCGCGATTATGACGCTGTGCGCGGCCCCGATTTTGCTTTCGTTTATGTCATAAAAGACTGCTCCTTACAGAGCGGTCTTTTTTTTGGCCGTAAGAATTGTTTTGTCCGTCCTTCATAAAAAGACGAAAACACGATATGATAAGACATGAAGTGAAAAGACTGAAGAACGGATGTGTCATATGAACGGCCAGCAGCGAAGCAGCATCAGAAAAGGACTTGAAGTCGATATCGTCCTGAAAGCCGACCAGCGTTCAGGGAAGCTGACGAGAGGAATCGTGAAAGATATTTTGACAAACTCAAGCTTCCACCCGCGCGGCATTAAGGTTCGCCTAGAAGACGGACGAATCGGCCGGGTGCAGCAAATTATTGAATAGAAAAAAGGCCGGGGTTCACGCCCGGCTTTTTTTTTTTGTTTTCATAACTAAAATCAATAATTATTCTCCCCTTTTACAAAAAATGTACAGCTAACTATTGACTCTTACGTTGCGTAATACTTTAGAGTAGCAATTGAGGAGGTGGAAAAAGTGACGGGTATGAAAGTAAAAGAAGTAGCTGAACTGATTGGAGTAAGCATCCGTACTCTCCATCATTACGATCAAATTGGATTATTGACTCCTAAAGAAACCACTGATTCCGGTTATCGGCTTTATTCTGATGAGAATCTTGAACAGCTGCAACAGATATTATTTTTCAAGGAGCTCGATTTTTCCTTAAAAGAGATTAAAGAAATCATTAATAGTCCTTCATTTAACCGAAGGGAGGCATTACTATTACAAAAGAAAATGTTGATTGAGAAACGAAATAGAGTAGACAAGATGATTGAAACCATAGATAAATCAATCAAACATATCAAGGGAGAAATCTCCATGACAAACAAAGAGAGGTTTGAAGGTATTCACTTTAAGCATAATCTTTATGAACAAGAAGCTCGCAAACGGTGGGGCGATCAACCCGTCGATGAGGTAAATATAAGATTGAAAAACATGACTGATGACGAGCAAAAAGATTTATCTGATAAGTGGACTGCAATGTTCAATACATTTGCACTTCTTATTAATCAATCCCCGAAGTCTCCAGAAGTACAAACAGCTATCAAAGAATGGTTTGATTTTCTAAATGAGAATTTTGGTGAATATTCTTTTGATGCCTTTTATGGATTAGGTCAACTCTATATTGAAGATACACGCTTCACTAAAAACATCGATCAGTATGGTGAAGGGTTGGCGAAGCTTATGAGTGATGCCATTAAATTTTTTATAGACAGTCAAAAAAAAGGGTGATACCAATTAAAATCATTATGGAGGATACAATTAGGCAATACGAAAAGTTATTTTCAATGACTGAAAATAGAGAAGATTACTATCGATATTCAATGATGAAACCTTTTGAAGACATGTGGAAACAGATTAATGTTCCCTTAAAGGCAAAGCACCCTAACGGATATGATGTAATAGTAGCGACAAATATGATGGGCTATCTGAGCGTAACGGAAACGGAAACCGGCAGAAAAGCATTAGAGAACCTAAAAGAAATTCAAGCTCATCAGATTGCATTTGACACTTTAACTCATTGTGTTGAATTTATCGAACAAAACAACTTAAAAATAAATGCTGATGAAATAAGATTTGGGATGTATCTAGCTAATCAAAAAAAGCTTGAATTACATAAAGGATATTGTGGATTTGGAGGAATTCCAGGGTTTATTCAAATTTGTATATTTCCCAATTCATATAATATACCAAGACTGCCCGCTGTCATTGCTCATGAATTTCATCATAATATTCGTTTTTCATATTTCAATTGGGATTATGGGAACGTAACGGTCGGTGATTACTTAATTATAGAGGGGTTAGCAGAATCATTTGCCAAAGAACTTTACGGAGAAACGCTTTTAGGTCCTTGGGTTACTTCCTTTGAAAAAGAAGACCTAGAATACTCAAAAGAAATCTTCAAAGACTCATTACATATTAAAGGATTTGATGAGGTCAGCAGTTACATGTTTGGTGACACTTTTGCAGCTCAACAAGGTTATCAGCCTGTTGGCTTATCACCATTTGCAGGCTATGCGGTAGGCTACCAGGCTGTGCAATCCTTCATGAAAGCCAACAATGTGGGGATAAGAGAGGCCACCTTACTTGATACGGATGAGATACTAAGTAATAGCGGACTGTTTCTTTAATAACGTTTGGACAGTAAGAAAGTCATTATTATTTTGGCCCAATTTAAAGCGACGGAGGAGGGGTTTCTTTTCCCTCTCTCCACGCTATAAACGATAATCCTATTTTTTCCGCAAGAAAACGACCTTCAAATAGTTCCCTTCTTTAAACGCGGGTATCGTTTTAAAATCCTCCGGAAGCGTATATTCTTCCAAAATGTCGTAACTCTCGTTTGTTTCTTTAAAGGCAGCCTCTATAAAGCCTTTAAATTTCTTCATGTTGAAGGCGCTGCTGTTTGTCGATGCAACGATGATGCCGTTTTTCGCGGTGATGGCGATCGTTTCCTTCAGCAGGTTTTTATAATCTTTCGCCGCGCTGAACGTCCGTTTTTTTGTGCGGGCGAAAGAAGGCGGATCAAGGATGATGAGGTCAAATGCCAGCCCTTTTTTCTCCGCATAGCCGAAGTATTTGAATACATCCATAACCTTAATGTCATGCGCCTCATAATCAATTCCGTTGGCGCTGAACTGTTCAATCGTTTTTGCCAGGCTGCGGTTGGCGACATCGACGCTTGTCGTTTTCTCTGCTCCTCCAAGCGCCGCCGCAACGGAAAATGCTCCCGTATAAGAGAACGTATTCAGCACCCGTCTGCCGTTTGCATACTTGTCCCGAATCGCTTTGCGCACATGACGCTGGTCTAAGAAAATGCCCGTCATCGCCCCGTCGTTTAAATCCACAGCGTACTGTATCCCGTTTTCTTGAACAATGACCGGAAAATCTCCTCTTTCGCCTTTGACAAAATCGTCGTCTTCCACATATTGTCCGGCGGTATCAAACCGTTTCTTTTCGTAGATCGCCTTATAAGACAGCTCCAGCCCGTCAATCGCCTCAATCAAACTGTCCTTATATGCGTAAATGCCTTTGCTGTACCATTGAATCAGCAGATAACCGTCATAGAAGTCAATCGTGACGCCGCCGATGCCGTCGCCCTCACCGTTGAAAAGACGGAACGCCGTTGTATCAGACGCCTTAAACAGATGGGCCCTTGCTTCAGCCGCTTTTTTCAGCTTGTCCAGAAAGAAACGTCCGTCGATCCGTTCATCTCTCGCACGGGACAGCACCCAGCCGACTCCTTTATTCTGCAAACCGTAATAGCCTTTCCCGATAAATTCGCCCTTCTCGGATGTCACATCAAAAAGATCGCCCTCTGTTAAGTGAGCCGAGCTTCCGGACAGAGCGTCTTTTTCAATCAGGGGGAATCCTTTTTTCAGCTTTCCGGCAAATGTATCTTTCACTGTAAGTAGCTTCATTGTGCATTCCTCTTTCGTTTTGCTTTCTCTTATCGTACCATAAAACATGCATTGTCCCGAAAAATTCAAAACAGGGGGAAAACCATGACAGCCAAAAGAATCGACCATACAGGCATTATGGTCAAAGATATTGAAACATCCATCGCCTTTTATCAAGACGTTCTCGGTATGACGTTAAAGGACCGGATCACCCATACAAACGGCATTATTGAACTCGCCTTTCTCGGATTTCAGGAAGGGCCCGAGACAGAGATTGAATTGATCCAAGGTTACAGCAGCGAGCTTCCCGCAGAAGGAAAAGTGCATCATATCGCTTTATTAACTGAAGATATCGCAGCGGAATTCACGCATGCGAAACGTCAGGGCGCCGTATTTATTGATGAAGAAATCACGACGCTTCCCAACGGATACCGCTACTTTTACATTGAAGGACCTGACGGCGAATGGATTGAATTTTTCCAGCGTTAAAAAAACGGGCGGAAGCGCCCGTTTTTTATGTTTCTTCTGTGCCGTTTTGCGCCGCTTCCCGTTCCTCTCTCCATTTTTGAAGATCCCAAATTCTGAAAAACGGATAATAAATGATAAATGTAATCAGGAGGTTGATCAGCTGCATCACCGAACCGGAGATTTTCCCGCCTGTCGCCAGATAACCTGAAATCAGCGGCGGCATCGTCCATGGCACGGCGATTCCCGCCGGTTTTGCCACCATCCCCGTGCTCATCCCAATGTACGTCGCCGTAATGGTCAAGAGCGGCGCGATGATAAAAGGCACGATTAACAGCGGATTCATGACGAGCGGCATTCCGAAAATAATCGGTTCGTTAATGTTAAATATCGCAGGCCCGATACCGAGACGGCCGAGCTGTTTCATCTGTTTGCTTCTGGAGCGCACAAGCATGGTCAGCACAAGGGCCAGCGTCGCTCCGCTTCCGCCGACATTAATCCATATTTGAAAGAACTGTGTCGTAAAAATGCTCGGCAGCGCTTCTCCCGCTTGAAAAGCCAAACGGTTGGCGTCCATCGCCCCGTACCAGATCGGTGACATGACCCCGCCGATAATGGATGCGCCGTGTATGCCGCAGGACCAAAGCAGCATTTGCACGAATTCGGCGACGAGGCTTCCGCCGAGACTCCCGCCTAAAATAGACAGCGGGGTGCCCAGCAGGTCGCCTACGACATTGTGGAGGCTTTTAAATGGAGTCATTTCAATAAACAGACGGGCCAACCAAACAAGCGTAATAATAAAGAAACCGGGAATGAGCGCGACGAACGATTTGCTGACCGCAGGCGGCACTCCGTCAGGCATCTTAATGACGATATTTCTTTGGATGATAAATCGGTACACTTCCGTAGACAGCATTGCAATGATCATCGCGACAAACAGACCTTTGCTTCCGAGCAGCGAAATCGGGATGCCGCCTCCCACCATAATCTCTGTTGCCGAGCCGTCAGGAATAAACGGAATCTGATACGGCGTCGCCAATAAAAAGGCAGCAAGGGCAATGGCTCCCGACGACAGGGCATCCACCTCATAGCTTTCCGCAAGCCGGTAAGCTATTCCAAAGGCGGCGACGAGCGCCATAATGTCAAAGGACGCATTCACCGGATACCCGAGCTTTTCAACCCAATGTTCACCGAAAAGACCCGCCATAAAATCGGCGTAACCGGGAATCGGGAGACTCGTCAGAATCAGAAAAACCGATCCGATAATAATAAGCGGCATAGACAGAATAATGCCGTCACGCAAAGCTCTTAAGTGCCTTTGACCGGCGACTTTTCCGGCGACAGGCATGATTTTTTCTTCCATTACCCGATTGAACGTACTCATTTATCAAAAAACCCCCTTTTTGAGTTCATTGCGCAGATATCTTATTGCATTTTCTTCATCATATTTTGAAAGCGTTTACATTTGCATACAGAAATTTTCCTTTCCCCTTAGGAAAAAAAGAATTCCGCACTGCCGATATATAAAGAAAAAAGGGGGAACCACGATGCATCACATCCTAAAACCGATAACGGCCGCTGCCTTGTGCGTCAGCCTGTTTTCCGCCGCGGCGCCAGCGCACGCCGAGACGCACGACCGGGACGTTATCGTAGTGTACAAAAATCAAAACGGCAAGGAATCCGCCATAGACAGCGGAGCGGATGTGGAACAGACCTATCAGCATCTCCCGGCAGTCGCCGTGTCGGCCGATTCGCAAACGGTGAAAGACCTGAAGCAAGATCCTGACATCTTATATGTAGAAGACAATGTACCCTTTCAGGCAGCAGGCGGCTCTGATGTACACCTGTTATCAGCGGCTCCAAGCAGCAGTTACGTGCTGCCGCAATGGGATATAGAACCGACTCAGGTCAAGCAGGCCTGGAAAGAAGGCTTGACGGGAAAAAAAGTGAAAGTGGCTGTCATTGACAGCGGGATTTATCCTCATGATGACCTTTCCATTGCGGGAGGCTATTCCGCAGTCAGCTATACATCCTCATACAAAGATGACAACGGACACGGTACGCATGTCGCCGGAATCATTGCGGCCAAGCATGACGGATACGGCATTGATGGCATCGCGCCGGATGTCCGGTTATATGCGGTTAAAGCTTTGGATCGAAAAGGTGCGGGAGATCTTAAAAGCCTTCTTAAAGCGATCGACTGGTCAATCGCCAATAAAATGGACATCATCAATATGAGTCTCGGAACAAACGCAGACAGCAAAATTCTTCACGACGCCGTCGACAAAGCATACAAAAAAGGAATCGTGATCGTAGCCGCCGCAGGAAATGACGGCAACAAAAAACCCGTCAATTATCCGGGCGCCTACAGCAGCGTAACGGCAGTCTCAGCGTCAACCGAAACAAACGGGCTTGCGGCGTTTTCCACGACCGGAAAACAAATTGAATTCGCCGCACCCGGCACCAATATAACAAGCACTTACCTGAATCAAATGTATGCAACGGCGGACGGGACCTCTCAAGCCGCGCCGCACGTCACCGGCATGTTCGCGCTGCTCAAGCAGAAATATCCGGAGGAAACAAATACGCAGCTCCGACAGCAGATGCAGCAAAACGTCAAAGACCTGGGCGCTCCCGGACGTGACAGCCAATTCGGTTACG
Source organism: Bacillus sp. FSL K6-2819 (assembly GCF_038008305.1). Taxonomy (NCBI): domain Bacteria; kingdom Bacillati; phylum Bacillota; class Bacilli; order Caryophanales; family Bacillaceae; genus Bacillus; species Bacillus sp. FSL K6-2819. The sequence continues at coordinate 3,718,590 of NZ_JBBOYV010000001.1, forward strand.
GGCTGGTGCAATATTATACGAACCAAAAGAGTTTTGCCGAACGGGCCGTCATAAAAGCGGAAAAAACGAAAAAGCAGGCAGATATCAATCAAGCAAAAACGTCGGTCAGCAAACTTCCCAAGTCAAAGGGAAAAACCGCACTTGAGACGCGAATCAATAAAGTTCAAGCCGCAAGAAATGTGACGGATGCAAGAGACAAAGTCCGGACTGCCGAAAAACAAAAGAAAAAAAACGCCGTCAATGCCGCCCAAAGCGCCATCCGCAAATTAGCGGCCGGCTCAGAGAAAAAAGGGCTGCAAAAGCGGCTTGATGCTGTCAACTCAGGCCTTTTGAAAACAGCCGAAGCCAGCGTCAAGCAGGCGGAAAAAAAGACCTCTGAGACCAACGCCGCCAAAGCAAAAAAAGCAGTCAGCGAGCTCCAGCCGGGAAAAGAAAAAACCGCCCTGGAAAAACGGCTTGACAGGATAAAAGATAAGATCAACCGGAAGCAAGCAAGAGACAAAGTGAAAACGGCCGAAAAAACCAAAACGAAAAAGGCAAAATCAGCGGCACAAACGGCGGTCAGCCGGCTGAAGCCGTCTGCCGAAAAGACCGGTCTGCAAAAACGTGTGCGCGCGATCCGGGTGAAACATTAAAAAACGCTTATGAGCCGGATAACGGCTTCACAAGCGTTTTCATCACACCTGCCTATTGGTTCATAGCCGGGCGGTCGATCGTGTTCCATTTCGTAAAGGACATATAACGGAAATAATGATCACGGTACGGGTGCGCGGTACCTGTATTCCAAGGCTTGTCTCCTCCGCAGAAATGGACGATGGCCGGCTCGGCACGTGTTTCTCTGTATCGTATACGGTCAATCAGTTCAGGAGGCGTTTTCTCATTCATGATAATATGCGTCTGCGCATTCCAGCGCGGATGCAGTTCATGCCATTGATCATATAAGATCGCGTTAAGCGCGTCCTGATCATGAAATACGAGAAAATCCTCCGAACTGTTTTCATTGATAAAATCAATCACCTTTTCGGAAATATTTTGTTTTCTCCAAGGTTCGAAATCTATAATCATAATGCCGGAATTAAAATATTTGGCAGTATCGCTGATATTCATTTTTTTCAGTCTGTCATGCTGTCCGGCATCTTCTACCGCCGCAACAATTGCCGGGGAAATATTCAAATCCCATAGAGCTGAAATATCTTCCATCACAATCGCATCGCAATCAATGTAGATCATCCGCTTCACAGACTCATCCTTAATTAAATCAGGAATGGAAATGCGGTAATAAGCCGCTTTTGTAATGTGGCTGCTTTCGACGGCATGCTTGTATTGATCAGCATCCACTTCTAAAAATTCAAGCGGCGCTCCGAATGACGTCGCAGTCTGTTCAAGCTTGTCCTTGTTTTCGGCAGTAATTCCGCCGTCGATTACATATAATTTCGCATCCCTTGTTTTATCCATATTCATCAATAAAGAAGCGAACATCCCACCCAAATGACGAGCATAATGATCATCGGCACATGATACGATATGCATTGTTTCATTCTTTCCCACTGATATTCATCTCCCTTTTTGTTGTACAAATGTCTTTCCCTTTTTTTAAAAAGTAAACCTTGATCTCACACATTTTTTTGCGCGGGAATGTGCTGTTTACGATTTGATATTCGCTTTCTCTGTACAATTTATTTCTGATTTGAAATCAGGAAAGGGGAAATGATTTTAGCGAAAACAATCGTCAGAATGTACCACGGCAGGAAATCGGCGGGTGCGGCGGAGTCAAAGCGAACGGGGAGAAAACGGGAGCCCTTCATACCGTTATTACCGCAGGAAACGGCGTAACAATCCGGGGAGGCAAGCGATGCACGTAAACGGATAAACAACAGCCGGACTGCTCATAAAAGCGGTCCGGCTGTTTGTAATGCTAATCGACTTCTTTCTTAATCCCAAGCATTTTTTCGTCTAAATAATGGGCGATTTCCGCCGCTTCCTTCAGCTCGTCGGTCAGATGCTTCGGGACTTCGTTATTCAATTTATAATAAATTTTATGCTCAAGACTCGCCCAAAAATCCATGGCGATGGTGCGGATTTGGATTTCCGCCTTCACATATTCCACACGATTCGTCAAATAAACGGGAATTTCAATAATCAAATGCAGGCTGCGGTAGCCGTTCGGCTTCGGATGTTTGATATAATCCTTCACCTTCACAATTTTCAGGTCCTTATGCTGCTTCAAAACCTCAGCGACATTATAAATATCGGAAATAAAGGAACAGATAATCCTGACACCCGCGATATCATGAATATGCTCTTTCATTTCCTGCGTCGTCACATCGCAGCCTTTGCGCATCAGTTTGTTGACGATGCTCTCAAAACTTTTCACGCGTGATTTTGTATGCTCGATCGGGTTATGCCCGTGAATCAGATTATATTCCTGGCTGATGATAGAAAACTTCGTATCCAGCTCATCTAAAGCAAATTTATAAACTAATAATTCATTTTTCCAATCTTCCATAACTGTTTTTAAATCATCCATATGGGCTGTTGACAAGTCCATTTTTTTCATCTCCTTGCTTTGCTGTCCACGTATTAGACGGGTCGGTCCGCAGTGAGGTTCTTTACAAAATCGTGAAGATTATTTCATAAAAAAAAAAAGCAAATGCCGGTTATGGCACTTGCTTTTTTAATTGATCAGCGGAAATAACTGATCAGGAGTCCGATTGAAAGCAGGAATCCGAAGAATGTATTGGTTTGCGCTGTTGATTTCATCGCAATAATCATGTTCATCGGCATTTCGTTTTTCACAAAGCCTTTCACGGCCTGAATCGGTTTCGGCACGCTCAAAAAGACCAGGAACAGCCACGGACTTGTGTACCCCATGATGACAAGACCGACGATCCAAATGTAAGCAATGGCAAAGGATGCGGCCAGTATTATGACGGCTCCTCTATGCCCCATCAAAATCGCCAGCGTTTTACGTCCGCCCTTTTTATCTTCTTCAATATCACGGATATTGTTGGACAGGTTAATCGCTCCGACCAATATGGCGATCGGAATGGAAATCAAAATGCTCTGTTCATTAACTTCGCCTGTCTGAATAAAGAAAGAAATAAGGACAAATACAGATCCCATGCAAATGCCGGAGAACAGTTCCCCGAACGGTGTATACGCAATCGGCAGCGGGCCGCCCGTATACAGGTAGCCGATCAGCATGCCGGCAAGACCGATTGCCGCAAGCCACCAGCTGCTGCTCATGCAGATATAAACACCGAGCACGAGGGCGATCGCATAAGAGCCGAGCGCCAGCTGCAGAATTGTTTTCGGCTTCATGCCGTGGCGGACGATCGCTCCGCCGATACCGACGGAATCCTCCGTATCTAAACCGCGTTTAAAATCGTAATATTCATTGAATAAGTTCGTGGCGATCTGAATCCAAAGGCAGGAAAACAGCATGGCCAAAAACAGCAGGAAATCAACCTTTACGTAAAACATCGCCAATACGGTGCCGAGAAGTACGGGCACAAACGATGCCGTCAATGTATGAGGGCGGGTTAACTGCCACAAAATACGGCCCATGCTTTCTTTTTCAGGCGTCTTTTGGCTGCCTCCCATATTGTTTTGATTCATTTTCCTCTTCCTTTCTATTAAAAGGCTTTCACAGTCAGCCGATAACAGTAGTGTTGAATTGGGGTTTTCATGTTTTCTGCTACCTTATCTATCATAATAATTTCTTCCTCATTTCACAAGATGCGGCGCTTTATCAGCTTTCCTGCCGGAAACGGCTTTTCGCCCTTCTCCATTGGGATTCGGCACAAGCCGGCGCAAGAAAAAGCCGGCAAATTTTTTTTACCTCATTTATATTTTCGATAAGTTAAAAATCCCGCCTGCACAGCGCTTTTTTAGTATGATCTTTCGCCAATTTTTACATGCGTGTTTTCCAGCCTTTTGTTTCTCATTCATTTTTAAGGAAATTTTAAGCTTAGGATATTAGACATATTTTGAAACTTTTTGTTAATCTAATCGTCATATACTGGTGTAATTATTGAATACGCGGGAAGGAATTTAACATGATGCAAAAATTAAAACGTGCTTATGAAAATACATTGGTCAAATGGACGTTTCATACAGGATTTTATTTTCTGATATTAGTATTGCTCTTTTGGATGTATGGTTTTCATACAGCAAATACCGGCACTTATATTTACAACGATTTCTAATCGGGGAGGATAACTATGAAACTACTTGATGCTATAAAAACATACGCAGACGTCAAGCCTCAGGCCGAAGCGTTTCGTTCCTTAGATCATTCCCTCACTTACGGGGAATTATGGGATTTGTCGGAGCGGGTCGCGTCCGGCATTCAAAAACATACGGCTGACGGTTCGAAAACGCCTGTTCTGGTTTACGGACATATGGAGCCGAATATGATCGTTTCTTTCTTAGGAAGCGTCAAAGCGGGCCGCCCTTACATCCCTGTCGATGTATCCATTCCGGCGGAGCGGATCGTCAAAATCATTGAAAGCTCAGGCGCAGAGCTGCTCATCAGCGTATCGGGCGATGCAGTCGATACGGGAAGCAATCTGATTAAAACCGTTACACCCGAAGAACTTGCAGCTGACGGAGATGCAGACCTCAGCCGTGAGAACTGGGTAAAAGAGCTGGACACTTTTTACATTATCTACACGTCCGGCAGCACGGGAAATCCGAAGGGCGTGCAAATATCAGCTGATAACCTGCAAAGCTTCACTGACTGGATCTGCAGGGATTTTCCTGTGGGCGAAGGCAAGACATTCTTAAACCAAGCTCCGTTTTCTTTTGATTTGTCTGTCATGGATATTTTCCCGTCACTTCAAACGGGCGGTACGCTGCACTGCGTAACGAAAGACAAAATCAATAAGCCGAAAGTATTATTCGAAGAGCTGGAGAAATCCAAACTGAACGTCTGGACATCGACTCCGTCTTTCGTCCAAATGTGCCTGATGGACCCCGGCTTTACGCAGGAGCTCCTGCCTGACGCAGAAGTATTTATGTTTTGCGGAGAAGCCCTTCCGGCTGCCGTGGCGCAGGAACTGTTAAACCGTTTTCCGAAGGCCCGCGTATTCAATACATACGGCCCGACTGAAACAACGGTTGCCGTCACCTCTGTTGAGATTACGCAGCAGGTCATCGATGAAAACGAATCTCTGCCCGTCGGTTTTGCAAAACCCGATATGAATATCTTCATCATGGATGAAAACGGGAATAAGCTTCCGGACGGAGAAAAAGGGGAAATCATCATCGCCGGCCCGAGCGTGAGCAAAGGCTATCTCGGAGAGCCGTCTCTGACGGAAAAAGCGTTTTTCTCTGTTGACGGACAGTGGGCATATCATACGGGTGATGCCGGTTATGCTCAAGAAGGTCAGATTTTCTGCCAAGGACGCCTTGATTTCCAGATTAAGCTTCACGGCTACCGCATGGAACTTGAAGAAATCGAAGTCCATGTAAGGCAGTCTCAATATGTACGCTCAGCGGTTGTCATCCCGTATCAGCCTAACGGAACTGTGGAATATCTAATTGCCGCCATCGTGCCTGAAAAACATGATTTTGAAAAAGAATTCCAGCTGACAAGCGCCATTAAGAAAGAACTGGCCGCTTCGCTTCCGGCCTACATGATTCCGAGAAAATTCATTTATCAGGATCACATTCAAATGACTGCGAACGGAAAAATCGACCGTAAACGCATTGGCGAAGAGGTTCTTGTATGACGCCTTACAGCTCGTTTTTCTTCTTTATCTTACTTGGAATCCTTCTCTTGCCGACGATTATTTTAGGGCTGAACGGCAAGAGATTCCAAGGATACAACATGTTTATATCCATCATCGTATTGGCTTTGATTTTCTCGCATGATCTGCACGGCGTAATCGCATTATGTATCTTTACGCTCTGGCAGGTGCTTTTAATCAGGGGGTATCTCGCTTACAGACTGAAAGCCAACAGCGGCTTTGTCTTCAGCATGGCCGTGATCGCGTCCATTTTACCCCTGTTTTTATCTAAATTATGGCCGTTTTTCTTTCCGCCGGCGCCTCATCATCCGGTTCAAAACCTGATCAGTTTCTTAGGGATTTCTTATTTGACATTTAAAGGCGTCCAGCTGATCATGGAAACGAGAGACGGGCTGATTAAAGAAAAAATGCCTATACACCGTCTTTTGTACTTTATTATGTTTTTCCCGACCATTTCTTCCGGTCCGATCGACAGATACCGCAGATTTGCCAAGGACGAACAGAAAGTATGGTCAAAGGAAGAATACGCTGATTTATTGTATACCGGCATTCATAAAATTTTTATCGGTTTCTTGTACAAATTCATTATCGGATATGCGATTAACACGTACTTCATTATGAATCTGTCTCATATCACCCACAGCAAACTGTGGGGTAATGTGCTGTACATGTACGGATACAGCTTGTACCTGTTTTTTGATTTTGCGGGTTACACGATGTTTGCCGTCGGTGTCAGCTACATTATGGGTATCAAATCTCCGGAAAACTTTAATAAGCCGTTTATCAGCAGAAACATTAAAGACTTCTGGAACCGCTGGCACATGTCCTTATCCTTTTGGTTCAGAGACTACGTATTTATGCGCTTTGTATTCTGGATGACAAAGAAAAAATGGATAAAGAACCGGATGGCCGTCTCGAACATCGGGTATTTCCTGCTGTTCATGCTGATGGGCGTCTGGCATGGACTTGCCCTGCAATATATTGTGTACGGACTGTACCACGCCGTGTTAATGACAGGGTATAACTTTTTTGAGAAGTGGAATAAGAAATACAAGTGGCTGCCTGCCAACCGTTTTACGGCCTTTTTAGCCATTGTCATCACATTCCATTTCGTATGTTTCGGATTTTATATTTTCTCAGGAAAACCATTTCATCATCACTAAAGGAGATTGAAAACACATGGAATTTAAACAAGAAGTATTGGACGTATTAGCGGAAGTTTGTCAGGAGGACGTTGTTAAAGAAAATCCTGATATTGAAATCTTTGAAGAAGGACTGCTTGATTCTTTCGGAACTGTAGAGCTGCTTGTTGCCATTGAAAACCGTTTCGGCATTACAGTGCCCATCACTGAATTTGACCGTGACGAATGGAACACGCCAAACAACATTGTAAACAAACTGACTGAGTTGAAGTAAATGAAAAAGCGTTTCTTTGGACCTATTATTTTAGCGTTTGTCCTGTTTGTCGGAGCTATCGCAGTTCCGGCTTCATGGCTTACGCGCTTCATACCTGAAAAACGTGTCGAAGAGTCGGCAGCGGCCCTAAACCCGAATATGTTCCAAGGGCTCTATCTGCAAAACAAAATGTTCGAAGACTCGAAGTATCTGCCGATTTTCGGTTCTTCCGAGCTTTCAAGACTGGATGAGTTTCATCCGTCCAACTATTTTCAAGTGAACAACCAAGGCTTTACGCCTTATCTTGTCGGAAAAGGCGGTTCGCAATCTTTAATTCATGCCATAAATTTTGCCGCTCATGCTGACCAGCTTAAAGGCAGAAAGATGGTATTTATTGTATCACCGCAATGGTTTACAAAACACGGTTCAAATGAGCAGCATTTTGCTCCTAATTTCTCATCATTACAAGCTCTTGACTTGGCTTTTAATCACAGCATTGAGCCAAAACTGAAAAAACAAATGATGAAGCGTATGCTGCACTACAAAGTTGTCAAGAACGATGCAGTCCTGTCTGAACTGTATAAAGCATCTGTCAAAGGTCAGACTTGGAAAGTAAACGCATTAACACCGGCTGCGAAGCTTTATTATAATATCTTAGAAAAGAAGGATCTTTATTATTCGATAGAAGAGCCGCAAGGACCAAAGCGTTACATTAATAACAATTTAAAGGGAAAATCCTGGTCTCAGCTTGAAAAACTTGCTGCTCAATATGGTAAAGATCACTCCCGTTCTAATCCGTTTTTCATAGACGATTCTGTTTATAAAACGATCAAGAACAAAGTGCCTAAAGCCAAAGGTTCAAACAAAGGCAGAACATACGCCTATAAAAAGTCACTGGAGTTCAGCGATTTTGAAGATATGCTTAATATTCTGAAGGATGCCGGGGCTAAGCCGATGTTCGTCGTCATTCCCGTAAATGGGAAGTTTTACGATTACACCGATTTCCCGAAAAAAGGCCGGACTGATTACTACAAGAAAGTCACAAAGCAAATTAAAGCGAAGGGCTTTCAGGTTGCCGACTTATCCGGTCACGAATATGATCCGTACTTTATGAAAGACACCATCCATATCGCCTGGAAGGGCTGGGTGTACGTCGATAAAGCGATGGAGCAGTTTTACAAAACCGGCAAGGTGACGGTTCACTGAGCATGGTGATGATCGAATACGGAAAAAACGAACACGCAGGGGGCATTTCTCCCCTGCTTTTTATGTGATTTGATTTTTTCACAAATTTGAGGAAAACTATTGCGAATATTTGTTGAAGGTATACAATAGAATATAAATTATTTTCAAATAAGTTTGACAATAACACCAATAGGGAGACAGAACATTATGAAACAAGACATTCGTGTTGAATTGACTTCAGCCAAAAAACCGAAACCGGACCCCCATGACCTCGCGTTCGGCAGAATTTTCACAGACCATATGTTTGTCATGGATTACGACGCCGATCAAGGCTGGTACGATCCGAGAATTATCCCTTATCAGCCCGTCTCAATGGATCCTGCGGCTATGGTTTATCATTACGGGCAAACCGTTTTCGAAGGGCTTAAAGCGTACGTAACGAAGGATCAGGAGGTGCTTCTGTTCAGACCAGAGAAAAATATGGAGCGCCTGAATCAGTCAAATGACCGCCTTTGCATCCCGCTCATTGATGAAGAGCTTGTTCTTGAAGGCCTGAAGCAGCTCGTAGCCATCGACAAAGACTGGATTCCGAAAGCGGAAGGCACTTCCCTTTACATCCGTCCGTTTATCATTGCGACCGAGCCTTTCCTCGGTGTAGCGGCATCCCATACGTACAAGCTTTTTATCATTCTTTCGCCGGTCGGCTCTTATTACAAAGAAGGCATTAAACCGGTGAAAATCGCCGTAGAAAATGAATTCGTGCGCGCCGTCAAAGGCGGTACGGGAAACGCGAAAACGGCCGGCAACTACGCATCAAGCCTGAAGGCGCAGCAGGTTGCGGAAGAGAAAGGCTTTTCTCAGGTGTTATGGCTCGACGGCATTGAAAAAAAATACATTGAAGAAGTCGGCAGCATGAACATCTTTTTCAAAATCAGCGGCGAGATCGTGACGCCGGAGCTGAACGGAAGCATTCTTGAAGGAATTACGAGAAATTCCGTCATCGCCCTTCTCAAACATTGGGGACTGACTGTGTCTGAGCGGAAAATTTCTATCGACGAAGTCATTCAGGCGCATCGTGACGGCCGCTTGGAAGAAACATTCGGAACCGGTACGGCGGCAGTCATTTCACCGGTCGGCGAATTGATCTGGAATGATGAAAGTCTTGTCATCGGCAGCGGTGAAACCGGAGAGATCTCGAAGAAATTGTATGATACCATTACAGGCATTCAAAAAGGCGCGGAGGCCGACGTGTTCGGCTGGACGACGGAAGTCGCCTCATTAAGCAAATCAAAATAAACAAAAAACCCGGAAATGAATCCGGGTTTTTTTGGTGCTTTTATGCTTCAATCGACTTAAAGAAATGAGGCAGATGTTCTTTGTGCGCCTCAATCATTTCATCCAGAATGGCCTTTGCCACAGTGTCTGACGGGACGAGAGGGTTGATCGTCATCGCGAGAAGCGCCGTTTGATAATCTCCCGTGACGGCTGCTTCAGCGGCGACACGCTCAAAGGACTTGATTTGCTGGACGAGGCCGCGGACAGACACCGGCAGATCACCGACGGCGATCGGTTTCGGACCGTCTTTCGTTATGACACAGTTCACTTCGACCGCTGAATCACTCGGGATGCTGGCGATTGCGCCGCTGTTTATTGTATTGACGGGCTGGATATCATGTTTGTCGTTATAGATGGAGCTGATCAGGTTGCAGGCCGCGTCACTGTAGTACGCCCCGCCTCGTTTTTCAAGCTGCGGCGGTTTGATGGCGAGATTCGGGTCTTTATACAGTTCGAACAGTTCTTTCTCAACCTTCTGCACGACCTCGGCGCGTGTGCCCTCCGTTTGAGACGCTTCTATTTCGTGCTCGAGCATTTCTTTCGTTTTGAAATAATAGCGGTGGTAGCCGCAAGGAATCAGATCAAGCGCCTTCAGGAACTCAGGCTCCCATTCCGCCCCGGAAATGTTTTTCATCGTCATGGCGTTTTCCGGATCTCCCATGGCTTCAATGACTTTATCCTTCACGCTGATGCCGTCTAAGAAAACATCTAATCCGAAGACCATGTGATTCAGCCCGGCAAATTGCACTTCAATCCGGCTGACATCCACATCCAATGCTTTTGCGACGCCCATTTTAATGCCGATCGGCACATTGCAGAGACCGACGACTTTTGTCAGATTCGAGTAGCGGAGCAGAGCTTCGGTGACCATGCCGGCAGGGTTTGTAAAGTTCACAAGCCATGCATTCGGACAAAGCTCTTCGATGTCTTTCGCGATGTCCAGAATGACCGGAATGGTGCGCAGCCCTTTGAATAAACCGCCCGGACCGTTTGTCTCCTGGCCGATTACGCCGTATTTTAACGGAATCCGTTCATCTTTGGCGCGGGCCTCAAGAAGGCCGACGCGGAATTGAGTCGTCACGAAGTCTGCATCCTTCAAGGCTTCTCTGCGGTCAAGCGTCAGGTGGATTTCTATCGGAAGCCCCGCTTTTTCGACCATGCGTTTTGCAAGCGTGCCGACGATATTGAGTTTTTTCTCGCCTTCGGGAATGTCGACGAGCCATAATTCTCTGACAGGCAGTTCATCATAGCGTTTGATTATGCCCTCTACAAGCTCCGGCGTATAACTTGAACCTCCGCCGATCGTTACGATTTTAATTCCTTTTGTCATATTGTTGCTCCCCCTTGCAGACTCACTTTTTCATAAATCGCGACTAACTCTGCGGCCAAATCTTTCACGGTCATGGCATTCATTAAGTGATCTTGCGCATGTACCATCAAAAGCGTCATGTCTGTTTTTTCTCCGCCGGCTTCGTTTTGGATCAATTCTGTCTGATAATGATGGGCTTCTGTCAGTTCCCTTGCGGCTTCCTGAAGCTTTTTTTCCGCCAGGGCTCTGTCTCCCTGCTTTGCGGCGGCTATGGCTTCCATTGAGGCGCTTCTGCCGTTTCCGCCATGCAGGATGATCTGAAAAATGGTCTGTTCCATTTTCTCATTCATGTGTTTCACTCCCTTTCTCTACAGCACGGCTGTTTCGTCTCCCTGTACGGCTGACGCCTGCGATTGTTCAAGTTCGTTTTCTTCTTTCAGCTTTTGTGAATCCCACATTCTGAAGAACGGGTAGTACACGATAAAGGCTGTGATGATATTAATCGCCTGCATGACAGCCCCTGATATTTTTCCGCCTGTGGCAAGATATCCGGAAAAAATCGGCGGCATCGTCCATGGGACGGCAATGCCGGCAGGTTTGGCGACGAGGCCGGTGCTCATGCCGATATAGGTCAGTGTCAGTGTGACGAGCGGTGTGATGATGAACGGGATGAGAAGCATCGGGTTCATGACGATCGGCATTCCGAAAATAATCGGCTCATTAATATTAAAGATGGCCGGCCCGATGGCGAGTTTCCCAAGCTGCTTCATCTGTTTGCTTCGGGCGCGGAGAAACATGGTGACCACGAGCGCCAGTGTCGCGCCGCTTCCGCCGATGTTAATCCAGATTTCAAAGAACTGCTGGGTAAAAATATTCGGAAGCGCATCGCCCGCCTGAAAAGCAACCCGGTTCGCATCCATCGCTCCGTACCAGATCGGCGCCATAACGCCGCCGACAATATTTGCTCCGTGTAACCCGCACGCCCACAAGAGCATTTGAACCGCTTCAGCTATCAGGCTTCCGCCGAGACTTCCGCCGAGAATCGAGAGCGGCGTCCCCAGTAAAACGCTTACAATATTATGAAGACTCTCAAATGGCGTCGCTTCGACAATTAAACGCGCGCCCCAGATCAGAAAGATAACGGCAAAGCCGGGAATTAAAGCGACAAACGATTTGCTGACCGCCGGAGGCACGCCGTCCGGCATTTTAAATACGAAATTCCGCTGTATGATCAGGCGGTAAATCTCCGTTGACAGCATGGCGATGATCATCGCGACAAACAGCCCTTTGCTTCCCATGAGAGAAAGCGGAATGCCGCCGCCCACCATGATTTCCTCCTTAGCGCCTGCAGGCAGAAACGGCACTTTGTACGGCGTTGCCAAAAGAAACGCCGCCAGAGATATCGCACCGGCCGATAAAGCGTCTACCCCATATTTTTCGGCCAGGCGATAGGCGATCCCGAAAGCGGCGACAAGACCCATGATTTCAAAGGTCGCATCAACCGGATATTGCAGTTTTTGAGACCACGAGCTTCCGAACGTATTAGCCATGAAATCCGCATATCCCGGAATCGGCAGGTTGCCGATGATCAGAAAAAATGAACCGATGATAATAAGAGGCATGGTGAGGATGATCCCGTCCCGCAATGCTTGCAGATGCCGCTGAGAGGCAATTTTTCCGGCAATGGGCATGACTTTCTCTTCTAAAAACTGATTCACCTTATTCACACGGCCCGCCCCTTTCTATGATGCGTTTCCGAGCTGTTCTGCTGATTTCAGAACTTCCGCCCCGTTGCATGTGCCGTAATGGACGGTATTGATGACTTCAACCGGCACTCCTTTTGATTCACCAAGTTTTTTCAGCTGCGGAAGCAAATAACGGACTTGAGGCCCAAGCAGCAATACGTCCGCTTTATCAATATGCTGCTTGACTGAATCGCCTGACACCGCCCAGATTTTATATTCTTTCCCTTGTTCCTGCGCGCTTTTTTCCATCTTGGTAACGAGTAAGCTTGTAGACATCCCTGCTGCACAAACGAGTAATATATTCATGTGAAAGACCTCCTGAAAGTTTGATATTTTGTATGTCTCGATGTTAGTACCATCATATTATGAAATCGCTTTCATAACTACTCAGGCTTTTTCCGCTGCTAACGGAAAAAAGGTGTATCCCGGTCTTTCTCAGATCGTTTGTCTCTGAATACTTGTAAAACCTCCTGATAGGTTGTGCATTTTAAAAGACGGCTCACCGCGGCCTGATCATCTAGCATGCCGCCGAGCCATTTGTACATATGCTGGAGGTCGGCTTTGTTTTCTTTCTCGACGCAGAGCAGGCAGACAAATTGGACACGCTTATTTGCCCAGTCAATCGGCTTCTTCAGCGTGCATACCGCCCAAAACGTCGTGTCTGTCTGGGGAACGAGGGGATGCGGAATCGCCGTGAGATTGCCGAAGCTCGTAGGAGAAATCGCTTCCCTTTCAAAAATAGAATCGGTCAGGGAATCAGAGGCGAGGCCGGCTTCTGCAACCTTCTGTCCGAGAAAACGGATGACGTCCTCCTTCGTCTCCAGATCCTGCTGCAAAAATATCAGCTCCGGTTTCAGAAAGTTCAATTGTTCCCGCTTTTCTTCCAGCATGGCATCAATTTTGGTAAAGTCCCCGCCGCCCAACAGCGTATGAACCTTTAATACGGGAACGGGCAAGTCTATTTTGATCGGCACGGTGCTGACCACAAAATCAATCGACTCAAAAGAAAGCTGGTCAAGACTGTAGTAATCAGCCGTTCCGACGATTTCAAGGCGCTTTCCGAACCGGGAACGCAGCTTTTCTCTTAAAAGCTGCGCACTGCCGGCGCCGGACGCACAGACAATCAAACAGCGTTTAGGCGGCCGTTCCGTCTTTCTCCTTTCGATGGCGGCTCCGAAATGCAGCGCCAAATATCCGATCTCATTTTCATGAATATCAATGCCGGTTTGCTCCTTGATCACGATTCCCGCAATCACTCCCGCTTCAAATGCGAGTGGATAATTTTCTTTTATAGCGGAAAGCATCGGGTTTCTCAGGTTCATTCCGTAGCGGTTTCGGTTAATCGCCGGCTTGATATGGAGCGCAAGACCCGTTTTCAGCTCATTGTCGTCCGTGATTCCGAGCTCCAGCTCCCTCTCAATGGCTTCAATCATGGCCTCCGTTAAACGGCTGGTTTCCCCGTCTATCAGCCTTGTAAACTCTTTTCCTTCAATTTGTGACTGGGTCATGCGCTTTGTCCCCAGCAGGTGAATGGCGATATAGGCGGTTTCCTGTTCGGGAAAGGTGACGGAAAGCGCCGATTCAAGCTCATTTACGATGGCTTCCGCTGACTGATATTCTGTTTCAAGCTTAATGTCATGAAGATCCTCCGGGATGAGAGATACATTCCGTCCGGATTCGTTTGCAGGCAATGGCGATATGGATGATGAGATTGTTCAGGCCGAAGAAAGAAAGCGGGATCTTGTGGTTTCGAACCTGCTTCATAATGGCTGTGCGGATCACATGAATGTCTTCTTTCGGCAAAATACCGGCCTTCTCATTCAGGAGATCAGGCTCAGGCTCGCGGTCGTCCACTAAGTATTCCGCCATACAATAACGGAGGCGGAGCTCTTCGCCGCGCAGCTTAAATCCGCAGTTCGGCCTTGTTTCCAAAACGATGTCATAAGGGCGGAGCCGTTTTTTTACTTCTTTCAGATCAGATTGAAGAGTCGATTTACTGATGAACAGTTCTTCTGCCAAGTCATCCAGCTTGAGGCAGCCGTCGGTCAGAAGCAGTCTTTTCATAAGATAATGAATCCGTTCATCGGGAAAAATCGGCACGGCGCTGTTCTGCTGGAAATTGTCCTGAAGCCAGTTTTTAAATTGCTGCTCATTGCGGATCAGCAGCTTATAGCCGCTCCCTCTGACAGATTGAATGGAAGCGCCGTTTTTTTCTACAACGGTTTGCAGTTCCTTTATGTCATTGCGGACCGTCCGCGTCGTTACCTTTACATTTGCAGCGATGACTGAGCTTGTAATCGGTGTTTCAGCAGCTAAAAGCAAGCGCAGAAGTTCACGAAGCCGCCCATGAAGCATGAGAAAAACCTCCTATCAGATCAAATGCAGTTGTAAAAAATGGGCAAAAAGGATGAGGAAGGGGTAAATGTAATGTAAATTCTATAATGGGGAGGATTTCAAGTCAATGAGGCAGCCCGATAGAAAGCCCGTAAAAAAACAGCCGGATCAGCCGGCTGTTCGGGATGCGGACATGCGGTTTCGCTTAGATGCCTTCCGTTCTTTTATAATTTTTCTAATGATCGGATAGATGACGGGCGCCCATTTGATAATTGTTTTGAAAAATTTTTTCAATGTCTGAATCCCCTTTCTTTTACCTTGTCTTTCCCCTGTTATCAGCAGCTGTAAACATGGTCAGCGTGAGACATACCGATTTCCCGTCACCCAATAGCGCCACGGATAATCCCGGGCTTCTCCGCTGTTTTCAATCCCGATTCTCGGGCCTGTTGATATATGCTCCGGCGTAAAGCCTTCCGTAATAAACAGCGGCGGTTCCGTGATCATGCCGCCATAGTCACTCATTGAAATGCCCATCGCCTTTGTGAGTTTTCCCGGGCCGTTTGTCCACTCTCTAGGGCGTCTGCCCGGTCTCCTGCGCTCCATCAGGAACTGTCCTTCATGAGGTTCTGCCGCCCTGATTAACACGGCCTGCGGAATGCCGATGTCAGCGGCGACAACATTCATTAATGTATGGGTGTGCATGACGTATGTATAAATGCGGCCCGCCTCATGGAACATGATTTCAGTCCGTTTCGTGCGCCGATTGCCGAAGCTGTGCGCCGCCCGGTCTTCCACTCCCATATAAGCTTCCGTTTCAACGATGAAGCCTGATGCCGTTCCCTCATCCGTCTCCTTCACCAAGAGACAGCCGAGCAATAAAGGAGCAAGCTCCACTGACGGCCTCTGGAAAAATTCAATCGGCAAAGGCTTTCGTTCTCCCGTCATCCGTCTTCCTCCTTTTCTGAATATAGCGATTTCCCTCTTTCACGTTTTTCACTTCTTTTTTACAATATAAACATGAAAGAAAAAAGGGCGTCATGTTGAACACTCTATTGCGTTTTGAAAATCGGCTGGTTATAATATGATGGTTCAACTGAAAATGATTCTCATGTTCAATAAATGCCGGACAATGATCATAAAAGTAGGTGAATTGATTTTTGAGCGATTCTGTCACGTCCGCAAACCGTCTGCTCAGCATCTTAAAAAACGGGATTTTCTTCCTGGCTACGGTGCTCGGACTGCTTGTTTCTATTTTTTTCGCCGTCTCATTCGGCGCGAAAGACATTACTTTACATACGGTTTGGTCGGCTGTTGCTGATTACAATCCAAACATTACGGGCCAGCAGATCATTCATGAATTGCGTCTGCCGAGAGTGCTCGGAGCGGCCGTTACAGGAGCCGCGTTTGCAGCAGCCGGCGCCCTCATGCAGGGTGTCACGAGAAACCCGCTTGCCGATTCGGGTGTCTTAGGCGTAAACGCAGGAGCCATGTTTGTTGTTGCGCTTAGCTTTGCTTTTTTCCCTCATTTGTCATACGCGCTGCTGATGGTGCTGTCATTTTTCGGCGCACTGGCAAGCACAGCCTTGATTTTCTTTATCAGTGCGGCGGGAAAAGGCAGCATGACACCTTTAAAGGTGACGCTTGCCGGGGCGGTTGTAGCCGCTCTTTTGCATTCACTCAGTACGGGTGTGGCGATTTATTACGATTTAAGCCAGGATTTGGCCTTCTGGTATGCCGGCGGGGTATCAGGGATCAAGTGGGCACATTTACAAGTCCTCGTTCCCGTCATTACGGTCTTCATCATTCTCGCGACATTCATGGGCCGGTCCGTCACCCTTCTCTCAATGGGCAATGACGTTGCGGCGAATTTAGGGGTGAACACGGCTCTGACGCGTGCCGCCGGATTAATGATCGCCGTCGTTCTTGCCGGTGTGTCTGTCTCGGCTGCCGGTGCAATCGGCTTCGTCGGGCTGGTCATTCCCCATATCGCACGGAAGATCGTCGGCGTTACGTACAGGCTGATTATTCCGATGTCCGCGTTGCTTGGCGCGATTCTTTTGATTTTGGCCGACTTGGCCTCGCGGACAGTCAGTCCCCCGAGAGAATTGGCGATAGGCATTATGGTCGCACTTGTCGGTGTCCCTTTCTTTCTTTATATTGCTCGCAAGGAAGGGAGAGAATTATAAGTGAAGGTTCAGAAGGAAACAAAAAAAGCGTCGGCGGCAGGCCTCATTCTGCTGGTCATCGCCGTTTGCATTATCCTGATCGGGTTACATACGGGCTCATTCCGGCTTTCTCCTCTTACGGTGGGAAAAACGCTGTTCGGATACGGCACGTTTCAAAGCACAACCGTTTTATTTGATTATCGGCTTCCACGGATTCTGGTGACGATGCTGGCCGGTATCGGTTTAGGCGTGTCGGGCGCTATTTTGCAGGGCGTATCCCGAAACCCGCTTGCCGATCCGGGCATTCTCGGACTGCATGCCGGCGCTTCGTTCGGTCTGATGATTTATATCACGTTCTTTCATTCACTGGAGGCGCAGGCGTCGATGTTCATCCCGTTATTTACGTTTGCGGGCGGAACCCTCGCTGCCCTGCTGATCGTGGTCCTTACGTACGACAGGCTGAACGGTTTTTTAACGATTCGCATGCTGTTAGTCGGGATCGCCGTTTCCGCGGGCTTCAGCGCCGTTACATTGTTTATGTCGCTGCGCCTGAATGAAGAAACCTATACATTCGCGTCCCGCTGGCTGGTCGGAAACGTCTGGGGCAGGGACTGGATTCATGTGTGGTCGCTGCTGCCCTGGATCGGCATTCTCGCACCGCTGGCTTGGCTTAACGCCCGGTCTTTGAATATTTTAATGCTTGGTGACCAGGCAGCCGCGGGGCTCGGCGCACACGTACAGCGAAAAAGGATCATGCTGATCGCCATAGCTGTCGGCTTATCCTGCGCGAGTGTCGCGATGGCGGGCGGAATCGGCTTTATCGGCTTTGCCGCCCCTCACTTGGCGAGACGGCTCGTCGGCACCATGCATCAGCATATTATCCCGATTGCGGGGTTAATCGGCCTTGTCATTCTTGTCGCGTCAGATACCATCGGCCGGTCTTTGTTTCAGCCGAACGCCATTCCGGCCGGGGTGGTTGCGGCAGCGATCGGGGCGCCGTATTTTCTCTATCTGGTCATGAAAATCAAAACATAAAATAAGGAGTTTTCTCATGAAAAAAATAATTGCGCTCGTCAGTTTCATGTGTATTTTCTTATTGGCTGCCTGCCAATCCGATTCAACACAGCCGGAGACAAAGAAGAAATCCGGCGATCATAAAATCGCATCGATGTCCATTCACCTGACAAATGATCTGCTGGCTCTCGGCGTTACACCGGCCGGTTCCGTCGTGGGCGGAGAATTAAAAGATTTTCTCCCTCATGTGAAAAATCAGCTGAAAGACACGAAAAAACTCGGCCCTGCCTCAGATCCGGATATGGAAGCTTTACTCGAGCTGAACCCTGATAACATTTATCTTGATAAAGAATTTGCAGGAAAAGATGTGTCAAAATACAAGAAAATCGGAAACACACACGTTTTCGACCTTGATAAAGGCACGTGGCGAGATCATTTAAAAGACATCGGAAAAATCGTCAACCGTGAAAAAGAAGCGAAAACCTTTATTCAAAATTATGAAGATGAAACAAAACAAGTCAGATCCATGATCAATAAGGAATTAGGGAAAAACGCCAAAGTTATGGCGATCCGCGTGAACGCAAAAGAGCTTCGCGTCTTCAGCACACGCCGCCCGATGGGTCCGATTCTGTTTGATGATCTGAAGCTGAAGCCGGCTGACGGCATTAAAGAAATGAACACCTCCCGCCCTTATGAGGTCATTTCTCAAGAGGTTCTGCCTGATTACAACGCAGATGCGATTTTCGTCGTCGTTAACAGAGACGACAAGTCACAGCAAGCCTATCAAGAATTGCAAAAAAGTGCTGTATGGAAAGGCCTGAAGGCGGTTAAAGCAAATCATGTCTATAAGATCGCCGATCAGCCTTGGCTTGATTATTCGGCACTGGGAAATAAATTAGCAATGGATGAAGCGAAAAAGCTGTTCCAAAAATAAACATGAGCCGGTTTTGCAAAAGTTGCAAAGCCGGCTTTTTTATATTATTGTTTACTTATATAACCAAACGCTTATATAATGATTTGAAAAGGAGTGAGAGCATGGAACCGCAGCAAAACGCCTTAAGTTCCGAAGGGGTCAGTCAATGCCTCAAGCTTCTCAGCGATCCGACGAGGCTTTTGATGATGAAGCTTCTGGCGGATAAGGAATACTGTGTCTGCGAGCTGACAGCCATTTTTGATATGAGCCAGCCCGGCATCAGCCAGCACTTGCGGAAATTAAAGAACGCCGGGCTTGTGCGGGAAAGGCGGGAGGGCCAGTGGCGGTACTATGCCATTCATCCGTCCGGTCCGGAATACACGCTGGTCCGCTCGATTCTGCGGCAGATAGATGAAAAGGACGGCGTTTTACAAACACTGCGGCTAAAAGAAGTCACTGTTTCATGCCGGTAAGGAGGATCTATTCTTGGGAATCGCGGTTTTATCAGCACTGATTTTTGTGCTGACACTTGTATTTGTCATATGGCAGCCGAAACATGTATCCATCGGCTGGTCTGCCTGCGGCGGAGCGGTCCTCGCTTTGATCGCGGGTGCAGTCAGCCTTCATGATATTGCGGAAGTGACGGGGATCGTCTGGAATGCGACACTTGCCTTTATCGCCATTATTATCATTTCATTGATTCTTGACAGCATCGGGTTTTTTGAATGGGCTGCGCTGCATATGGCCATGGCGGCCAAAGGCAGCGGGCTGCGGATGTTTCTCTATGTGTCGGTCTTAGGGGCGGTTGTCTCCGCCCTGTTTGCCAATGATGGAGCGGCGCTCATTTTGACGCCGATCGTACTTGCGATGGTACGGGCTTTGGATTTACCTGAAAAGCTGGTTTTTCCGTTTATTATCGCCGGAGGATTCATCGCGGACACCACCTCGCTTCCGCTCGTTGTAAGCAATTTGGTCAATATCGTCTCGGCGGATTACTTTCATATCGGATATATTGAATATGCATCACGTATGCTGGTGCCCAACCTTTTTTCTTTATCTGCAAGCATTTTGGTGCTGTATCTCTATTTCAGAAAAAACATTCCGAAACGGTATGACACCGGCCTTGTCAAACATCCGTCATCTGCAATTAAGGATCAGCGCCTCTTCCGGTTATCATGGGTTGTGCTGGCCGTTTTGCTGATCGGATATTTCGTCAGCGAACTGCTGTCGATACCCGTTTCCTTCGTAGCCGGCTCCATCGCGGTCATTTTTCTCATTCTGGCACAGCGAAGCCCCGCCGTCCCGGCAAAACAAGTCATCAAGGACGCCCCATGGGCCATCGTGTTTTTTTCTGTCGGCATGTATGTTGTCGTGTACGGCTTGCGGAATGCCGGACTGACGGATCTTCTTTCTCAGCTTATACAGAAAGCGGCGGATCACGGGCTGTTTGCGGGGACACTCGGAATGGGTTTTATTGCTGCAATCCTGTCATCCGTTATGAATAATCTGCCGACAGTAATGATTGACGCCATAGCTATCAGCGGAACGGACACTCACGGGCTGATGAAAGAAGCGCTGATTTATGCGAATGTTATCGGTTCGGATCTCGGACCGAAAATCACGCCGATCGGGTCGCTGGCGACATTGTTATGGCTCCATGTGCTGAGCCGGAAAAACGTGAAAATTTCCTGGGGAATGTATTTCAAAACAGGTCTGATATTAACCATTCCGACGTTATTTATCACGCTGACCGGACTTTATTTGTGGCTGTTATGGCTCTCCTGATAGGAAAAAACCTTTTAAGTTGAATCTTAAAAGGTTTTTTTGTGTCAAAAATCCGAAAAGTAAAACTTTTATATTTTAAAAGTATAGACATTTAAATTGAAAAGATTATAATATTCATGAAAACGTTTTAACTTTATGAAAGAAGGGATTTATCATGAAAAGAATTTTATTAGCCTGCAGCTCAGGCATGTCCACCAGCCTGCTTGTCACGAAAATGCAGGATTACGCCCGCTCCATCGGTGAGGAAGCCGAGATTTGGGCAGTCGGACAGGATAAAGCAAAAGAAGCGATGAAAGACGCAGACGTCGTGCTGATCGGCCCTCAGATGAGCTTTTTAAAAGGTGAGCTTCAAAAAGAGGCGGAGCCGCTTCACATCACCGTTGATGTGATTGATATGATGGCATACGGCATGGGAGACGGCAAAAAAGCATATGAACAGGCCGTTGTCTTGATAGAGAACAGGTAAAGGAGGCGATAAGCATGGAAACATACACAGATGAACAGATCAGTTTTCAGCTGATTCTTCACAGCGGCAATGCCCGCAGCTGTATTATTCAATCGATACGAGCTTATAAAGACGGCCGGATAGACGAGTCAGACACCTTTCTGACAAAGGCTGAAGAAGAGCTGGGAAAAGCGCATGACATCCATTTTCAGATGATTCAAAAAGAAGCCAGCGGCGCCAAAACGGATGTCTCTCTGCTTTTCATGCATGCAGAAGATCACTTAATGTCAGCGCTCTCAATGAAAGAGATCGTCAAAGAAATGCTCGACTTATTTCAATCAAAGAATTTATAAAAAGCCGGGGGTGAAGACGTGTTTGAGAAAATCAGCCAATTCCTTGTTCCGATCGCGGGCAAATTAAACAATAACCGCTACTTGCAAGTCTTACGGGATGCTTTTATGCTGGCGTTTCCGCTGACCATTTTCGGTTCAGTGTTCGTCGTGCTGACGAACCTGCCGTTTTTAAACAAAATCATGAGCAGTTCCGCCCTGTCTGTCTTTCAATCCGGGTTTGGCGGGGCTTCAACGGCGACGATGGGGATTATGTCCATTTTTGTCGTCTTCGGGATCGGCTATTACCTTTCCAAAAGCTACGATGTGGAGGCCGTATTCGGCGGAGCGATCGCTTTGGTTTCTTTTCTGCTGCTCACTCCTTTTGTATTAGAGCCGGAAACGGGCAAAGCGGTTGCAGGCGTCATTCCGGTTGACCGTCTTGGAGCAAAAGGGATGTTTCTCGGCATGATTACCGCGTTTTTGTCAGGTGAAATCTACAGAAGAATCGTCCAGAGAAACTTGACGATTAAGATGCCTGCCGGTGTTCCCCCGGCTGTTGCTAAATCGTTCGCCGCATTGATTCCGGCTTTTATCACGCTTACCGTTTTCCTCTTGATCAATGCGGCTGTCACCCAGATCTTTCACACCAATCTGCATGATGTCATTTATCACACGGTTCAAGCCCCGCTTGTCGGACTTGGAAGCGGCATCATTCCTACATTAATCGCTGTTTTCTTTATTCAGATTTTATGGTTTTTCGGTCTTCACGGACAAATCATCATCAACTCCGTGATGGACCCGATCTGGAATACATTACAGGTCGAGAATTTAGCTGCCTATACAGCGGGGAAAGAGGTTCCCCACATTATTTCTAAACCGTTTATGGAGATTTACACCGTCGGAATGGGCGGCACCGGAATGACATTGGCCATAGTGATCGCCATCTTGCTTTTTATGAAAAGCAAACAGATGAAACAGATATCCAAACTCGGTCTCGCGCCAGGCATTTTTAACGTCAATGAGCCGGTTATTTTCGGTTTGCCGATCGTAATGAACCCGATCATTATCATTCCGTGGGTGATCGCACCGATGGCTGTCACGCTTGTCACCTACCTGGCCATGTCGGCGGGGCTCGTGCCCCCTCCTACCGGCGTGACCGTACCTTGGACCGTCCCCCTTTTCATTAACGGGATTATGGCGACCAATTCCGTCATGGGCGGCATTATGCAGCTGGTCAACCTCTGCATTGTCTTTGTCATCTGGTTCCCGTTTCTTAAAGCGCTGGACAAATTAAACATGGCAAAGGAAAAAGAAGCCGAAGCTCAGCAGCAAGTCCGCGATGACAGCGTGAGTATGTAATAAAAATCGCAGTAAGGGAGAGAAATCAATTGACTGAATCAGTTGTTCAATACCGTTTTCCGGAAGGATTTTGGTGGGGGTCTTCCGCCTCCGCAACCCAAACCGAGGGAGCCGCCGACAGAGACGGAAAAAGCCAGAACATATGGGATTACTGGTATGAAAGAGAGCCAAGCCGTTTTTTTAACGGAGTCGGCCCCGGCGACACGTCACGTTTTTACGACAAATACAAAGAAGATATCCGGCTGATGAAAGAAATCGGCCACAACTCTTTCCGGCTGTCTATTTCCTGGTCAAGACTGATTCCGGACGGAACGGGTGAGATCAATCAGAAGGCGGCCGCGTTTTACCAGAACGTCATCGATGAAATGCTCGCCCATCACATTGAGCCGTTTGTCAATTTGTTTCATTTTGACATGCCGCTCGCCCTTCAGCGTTCAGGGGGCTGGGTCAGCCGGAACACCGTTGACGCGTTTGAGCATTACGCCAAAACCTGCTTTTCGTTATTCGGCGGCAAGGTAAAAAAATGGTTCACTCACAATGAGCCGATTGTGCCGATTGAAGGCGGCTATTTATATGATTTTCACTATCCGAATCACGTTAATTTTCAAGAAGCAGTGCAGGCAGGTTTCCACACCCTGCTGTCAAATGCAAGAGCTGTTAAAGCCTACAGAGAATTAAAGCAGGACGGGCAAATCGGAATCATTCTGAATCTGACGCCTTCTTATCCGAGAAGCTCTCATCCTGAAGACCTGAAAGCGGCCCGGATTGCCGACGCCTTTTTTAACCGATCATTTTTAGATCCAGCAGTAAAGGGCGAATTTCCTAGTGAGCTTGTTGAGATTCTCAAAGCGGAAGGATTTCTGCCGCGTTATGAGAAGGATGATCTCCGCCTCATTCAGGAGCATACGATCGATCTGCTAGGCGTGAACTACTATCAGCCGAGACGCGTCAAAGCAAAAGAACATGTTCCGAATCCGCATGCCCCTTTCCTGCCTGAGCGTTTCTTCGATCCGTATGTCATGCCCGGCCGGAAAATGAACCCTCATCGCGGGTGGGAAATTTACGAAAAAGGAATCTATGACATTCTCACCAACCTCAGAGAACATTACGGCAATATCGAGTGTTTTATTTCTGAAAACGGCATGGGAGTTGAAGGCGAGGAACGCTTCCGCGATGAAGACGGCATCATTCAGGATGATTACAGGATTGAATTTATTAAAGAACATCTCAAATGGGTGCACCGGGCCATCGGGGAAGGTTCAAATGTAAAAGGCTATCATCTGTGGACTTTCATGGACAACTGGTCTTGGACAAATGCTTATAAAAACCGCTACGGCTTTGTATCTGTCAATCTGGAAAACGGGGGCGGACGGACCGTCAAAAAAAGCGGACGCTGGTTCAAATCCGTTTCCGATCAAAACGGCTTTTAACGGAGGAGGAGCTACAGCCATGCTTGGAGGTATTGAAGCCGGCGGCACGAAATTTGTCTGTGCCGCCGGACAAAAAGACGGCACCATTCTGGACAGAATCGAGTTTCCGACGGGAGAACCGGATGAAACCCTCAGACAGGTCATCCGTTATTTTAAAGATTTCCCGATAGAAGCCATTGGCATCGGGTCGTTCGGGCCGATTGATATCCGTCCCGACAGTCAAACTTACGGGTGCATTACCGCGACGCCGAAGACAGCCTGGCGGAACTGCCCTTTTCTCCAAACGATCAAAAACGCTCTGCAAATTCCCGCAGGCTTCACCACCGACGTCAATGCGGCGGCGCTCGGAGAAGCTTCTTTCGGCGCGGCCAAAAACGCGGACAGCTGCCTCTATTTGACGGTCGGCACGGGCATCGGCGCGGGCGCCATCATGAACGGCAGATTTGTTCAAGGGCTGTCACACCCTGAAATGGGCCATATTTACGTCAGAAGACATCCGGACGACGGCTACAAAGGCAATTGCCCTTACCATACAGATTGTCTGGAAGGTCTCGCGGCAGGCCCCGCCATTGAGAAACGCTGGGGGAAAAAAGCATATCTGCTGACGGATCTCAAAGAGGTATGGGAGCTTGAGGGCTATTATATCGCTGAAGCGCTTGTGCAGTATATCCTCATTCTTTCTCCCGAAAAAATCATTCTCGGCGGGGGCGTCATGAAGCAGCGGCAGTTGTTCTCTTATATCCGTCAGCACGTAAAAAAGCGGCTGAATCAATATATTGATCTGCCCGATATTGAAAACTGCATTGTTCCCCCTCAATTGGGCATTCACTCCGGCGCGGCCGGTTCGCTCGTATTGGCGGAGCAGGCCTTAGAGGCGGCAAACCGGGAGGCGGGAAAATGACGAAGCTCTTATTTTTAGAACCGGTTTTTAAAGAAAGATTATGGGGCGGGACGAAGCTGCGCGATACATTCGGGTATGAGATTCCTTCTGAACGGACGGGAGAGTGCTGGGCGATTTCAGCTCATCCGCACGGTGCATCCATCGTGCGGAACGGACCTTTTTCCGGAACATCATTACACCGTCTCTGGAATGAACATCCTGAACTGTTCGGACATCCGAAAGAAGACGCTTTCCCCCTGCTCACAAAGATTCTTGATGCTGATATGGACTTATCCGTACAGGTGCACCCGAATGACGCATATGCGCATCGGCATGAAAACGGAGAACTCGGAAAAACGGAATTCTGGTATGTCTTGGACTGCCAAAAAGACGCGGAGCTCATTTTAGGGCACCGCGCCCAAACAAAAGAAGATTTCGTTCGGCTCATTGAACGAAACGAGTGGGATCATCTGCTCCGCCGCATCCCAATTAAGCCCGGCGACTTTTTCTATGTCCCGAGCGGCACGCTGCACGCTTTATGTGAAGGTACGCTCGTTCTTGAAATCCAGCAAAGCTCTGATGCCACCTACCGGCTTTACGACTATGACCGTACCGATGAGAACGGGAATAAACGCGAGCTTCACCTTCAGAAAGCAATTGACGTAACAGACATACCGCATACCGATCAAAATGTAAAAAGCACAAAGCATCAGATCGGAGATGCTCTTATTACGATACTCGCTGAAACACCTTTCTTTTCAATTTATAAATGGAACGTGAGCGGGAAAGCATCATTCCCCGCACCCGGCCGGTATTTACTCGCAAGCGTCATTAAAGGACGCGGAAAACTGGATGGATGCTCCATTCAGAAAGGCGGGCACTTTATTGTGCCGGCGGATTTCGGAGATTTTGTTATAGAAGGAGATTGTGAGGTTATCGTTTCACATCCTTCATCATCTTAAAAAATCAGGAGGTCTTTTTTATGCTCAAAAAATTCGCAGTCTGTCTGTCTATCATTTTATTACTCATCTCAGCCGCCCGTCCGATATCGGCTCACACCGTTTACCCTGTCAATCCCAATGCCCAGCAGACGACAAAAGACGTCATGAACTGGCTGGCGCATTTGCCCAACCGTTCAGAAAACAGGGTCATGTCCGGTGCATTCGGCGGGTACAGCGATGTCACCTTTTCAATGACGGAGGAAAACCGCTTGAAAAACGCGACGGGACAGTCTCCCGCCATCTACGGCTGTGATTATGGGAGAGGGTGGCTGGAAACATCGGATATCACCGATTCTATCGACTACAGCTGCAACAGCAGCCTCATTTCGTACTGGAAAAGCGGCGGCCTCCCTCAGGTCAGCCTGCATCTCGCAAATCCGGCCTTTCCATCAGGACACTATAAAACGGCCATTTCAAACAGCCAGTATAAAAATATCCTGAACCCTTCAACTGTTGAAGGACGGCGGCTTGAGGCCTTGCTCAGCAAAATCGCCGACGGCCTTACTCAGCTGAAAAATCAAGGCGTCACCGTTCTGTTCAGGCCGCTGCATGAGATGAACGGTGAATGGTTCTGGTGGGGGCTGACAGGCTACAACCAAAAAGACACTGAGAGAATCTCGCTGTACAAAGAGCTTTACAAGAAGATATACCGCTATATGACAGAGACAAGAGGATTGGATAATCTTTTGTGGGTGTATTCGCCTGATGCCAACAGAGACTTCAAAACAGACTTCTACCCAGGCTCATCTTATGTGGATATTACCGGACTGGATGCTTACTTCACCGACCCGTATGCGATATCAGGCTATGATGAAATGCTGTCTCTGAAAAAACCGTTTGCCTTTGCCGAGACCGGTCCGTCCGGTAATATCGGAAGCTTTGATTACGCTGTTTTTATCAATGCGATCAGGCAAAAGTATCCCGAGACAACCTACTTTTTGACATGGGATGAACAATTAAGCCCGGCAGCCAATCAAGGCGCGCAAAGCCTTTATCAAAACAGCTGGACGCTGAACAAGGGCGAAATGTGGAATGGCGGAACCTTGACGCCGATCGCGGAATAACCGCTTCTTTTGGAAAACCGGTTTTAAAAAACGGCTCTGCTGGGCATATTGTTACCGTTTAAAAAGGAGGGTTCAACAATGGAAAATAACAATAACAGCGATGAGACGCTTTCCAGTAAGACGACCGGTAAAGGCGAGTCAGAAGACACGCTGACAAACCGGCAGGGCCATCCGGTCACTGACAATCAGAATGTCAGGACAGTCGGCAACAGAGGGCCGACAACATTGGAGAATTATGATTTTTTGGAGAAAATCAGCCACTTTGACCGCGAACGGATTCCGGAGCGCGTCGTTCACGCGCGAGGCGCCGGCGCACACGGATACTTCGAGGCATACGGAAGTTTTGGAGACGAGGAGATTTCGAAATACACAAGAGCGAAGGTGTTCCAAAAGAAAGGAACGAAGACACCGGCGTTTGTGCGTTTTTCAACTGTCAATCACGGAAAACATTCGCCGGAAACACTGCGTGACCCGCGGGGGTTTGCCGTTAAGCTTTATACGGAAGACGGCAACTGGGATCTGGTCGGCAATAACCTGAAAATCTTTTTTATCCGTGATCCGCTGAAGTTTCCGGATCTTGTTCACGCATTTCAGCCTGATCCCGTTACGAACATTCAGGACGGCGAGCGAATATTCGATTTTATTTCCCAATCACCGGAAGCGACTCATATGATCACGTTCTTGTTCTCACCGTGGGGAATCCCGGCCAACTACCGGCAGATGCAGGGCTCAGGGGTTCACGCGTACAGATGGGTCAATGAAGAAGGAAAAGCCGTGCTCGTCAAATATCACTTTGAACCGAAACAGGGCATCCGCAACCTGACACAGAAGGAAGCGGAAGAGATTCAGGGGAAAAACTTCAACCATGCGACACAGGATTTGTATGAAGCGATTGAAAAAGGCGATTACCCTGAATGGGAAGTGTATGCGCAAATCATGACTGATGACGAGCATCCCGAGCTGGATTTTGATCCGCTTGACCCGACCAAGCTGTGGTATAAAGACGATTTCCCTTGGAAGCCGATCGGTAAATTGGTTCTGAACAAAAACCCGGAAAACTACCACGCCGAGGTGGAACAAGCATCATTCGGAACGGGCGTGCTCGTGGACGGCCTTGATTTTTCAGATGATAAATTGCTTCAGGGGCGTACATTCGCCTATTCAGATACCCAGCGGTACCGCGTCGGCGCAAATTACCTGCAGCTTCCGATCAACTCGCCGAAAAAGCATGTCGCCACCAACCAGGAAGGCGGACAAATGCAGTATCGGGTCGATCGGGCAGAAGGACAAAACCCGCACGTCAACTATGAGCCGTCCATTATGGGCGGACTGAAAGAAGCGAAGCAGGATGGGAAAGACCATACGCCTCATGTCGAAGGCGACGTGAAGCGGGAAGCGATCGACCGGACGAATAACTTCGGTCAGGCCGGAGAAACATACCGCCGATTTTCGGAATTTGAACGGAACGAATTGATTACAAACTTGGTCAATACGCTGTCTTCTTGCCGAAAAGAAATTCAGGATCAAATGATCGAGAACTTCACAAAAGCAGATCCGGACTACGGAAAACGCGTTGCGGAAGGACTGAAAAAAGCCTCTGAAAACAACAGCGGCGGGCCGATCGGCACAACGGATACGGCACAGGCCGCAAAGCAGGCTGAACAGGAAAGCCATCCGTCAGATCCGTATTAAACAAAAAAACAGGACAGCAGCGTCCTGTTTTTTTTGTTGAGCTAATTGAGCTCCTGTATATTCTGCTCCGCCACAGCCGCAAATACTTTCGGCTCCGGACGGTCAAGATCTTCATGGAATAAACTCACTTTATGAATCTGCCGGTTGTCGTACAGATGAAAGTAATAGTTTCCCGTGTCACAGCACATGACCGACGTATACTGCGTATAATCAATTTCATTCTCCTCGGTGATCACCGCGCCTTTTGGAATATTCACATTGGACAGCACGTGAAAAGCTGCCGTGACCCCTTCCGTTTCATGAGCTGCTGGCTCCAAATGCTCTTTCAGATAAGCGGCTCTGATGAATCGGGATGGCGGCGTGTAATCACCGGGAAGCCCGATCGTTCCTGAGCCTTGCCCGAATGCGGTTAATGTCATTCCGCCCAATGTCTTGCTTTCTGACTGCTGCGGCCTGATTCCGATATAATGGCGCAGATTGGTCACATGCCAAGGAAATTCAGGGCTGTTGGTCATCACCCCGGGTTTGTTGTCATAGACTTTCATTCCTTCCGGTGTCGGCTCGATCACAATGCAGCCGCCCGTACGGTCTGATAAAATCCAATGAAGAGGCAGGACCGTATCCAATAACATTAATTTCTTCTCTACAATCGTCAGGGAACCAAGCTTTTCCTTTACATCTTCAAGAGATCCACAGTTTGATAAGGTCCATGTGACAAACTCATGAGGAGCGATGTGAGAGGTGCCCTCCCGTTCCGCTTTCTCGTATCCCGCAAAGCCCGGAAAATACAGCGTCGCACACGACAGTCCCTTTTCATTCACGCCGTCGGCAAACAGAATATTGCCGAGATTTCTCCCCATGCCGATAAATGCGTATTTCGTCTTATGCAGCCTGCCGTCAGCTTCACTTCTCCAGCTGTACTGACGAGGGTAAAGCATGACGTCCGTGCCGAGCTGAAAAGCAAAATCCATCGTTCGCGCCAATAAGTGGTTACCGTCTGCTGTTTTCAATGTAAGACTTGTACACATATCATCAATCCCCTTTTCAATAATGAAATTTACACAAAGTAAACTATTCTTCCAGCTTAACGAATAATGATTCCATTCGTCAAAGAATTGACACATTTCTCTTTGATACATATTAGCTTTTAAACCTATCCATACCTTTTAACCCCTACCAAAATCGTTTTTGCGGTATCAGTTTGGTTTTTCAAAAAAACTTTACTGGAATTTGTAAACGGCAAGTCATTCTGTTAAGCTATGACTTTATGTTAAAGAAGAACATACGGAGGAGATTATCTATTGAAAGTAGAAAGGCGAACGATTGAACATATTCCGCATCACGAAAGACACGGAAAGGCCAGAGATTTGTTTCCCGTTTGGTTCGGGGCGAATATGCATATCACGACGTTAGTCACCGGCACACTGCCCGTTACAATGGGACTCGATCTCTTTTGGAGTATCGCCGCCATTATTATCGGAACCTTTATCGGCGCAATTTTTATGGCGTCTCATTCCGCACAAGGTCCTCAGCTCGGCATTCCGCAAATGATTCAAAGCCGCGCGCAATTCGGCGTGATCGGAGCGATTCTGCCCCTCTTTTTGGTCATGTTTATTTATCTTGGTTTCTTTGCGAGCAGTACGATTCTCGCAGCCGGCACACTGAGCAGCTTTGTCCCGATTCCGGCTTCATGGTGTATTATCGGCTTAAGCGCCATCTGTTTTTTACTCACGATTTACGGTCATGATCTGATTCACAAAATGCAGAAAATCCTCTCTTGGACCTCCTTTGCCGTTTTTTTTGCAGCAACGATTCTTATTTTTCAACTGCCGATTCCCTCAGGAAGCTGGGTGCCCGGCTCATTAGATCTGCCTGTTTTCTTAGTGGCGGTCAGCGCGGTGGCGACATGGCAGCTGGCATACGCGCCATATGTGGCGGATTACTCCCGCTATCTGCCGGTCAAAACACCGGCATCGCATACTTTCTGGTACAGCTATGCAGGCACATCAGTCAGTTCCATCTGGATGATGCTTCTCGGCGCCATTTTGACGACGGCGCTCCCGGAATTTACCGCTAATGCAGGAAATGAGATTGTCCGATTGTTCGGCCCGTTTTCCTTTATTATGCTAATCATCGTCTTGTTCGGGCAAATGGCGATCAACGTCTTTAATTTATACGGAGCCTTTATGTCAACCACGACCACCTTGGAGCCGTTTTTGAAACTGAAGGTGACGCCGAAAACAAGAGTGGTGATGATCCTTTGTGTCACGGCAGCGGGTACTGTGTTAAGTCTCTTGGGCCAAAGCAACTTCATGGAACTGTTTTTAAATTTCATCTTTTTCATCAGTTATTTCTTAATTCCATGGACGGCGATCAACCTCGTGGATTACTATTTTATCCGCCGCGGAAAATACCACGTCAAATCGATGTTTGACGTAAACGGACAATACGGCAGGATCAACTGGATTACAGCGGCCGCCTTCGTTTTGTCGATTATATTAGAAATCCCGTTCATCAATACATCCTTTTACATCGGACCGCTCGCAGAAATATTCGGCGGAGGCGACATTGCCTGGATTGTCGGCCTGGCCGTGCCGTCGCTGCTGTATTATTTCCTGATGAAATCAAGGTTGAAACATAAAGAGGCGCCTTCCATATAAAGACGCCTCTTCTTTATTCATACTGTTTCCACACCCGCGGCAGCAGTTCAGAAAGTTCGTGCGCCAATAAGGTATGGGCGGAGCGCTCTTTCGTCCATAATTCCGCACAGGCGCCGTGAAGACGGACGGCGTTCAATACGGCATGCTTCGGTTCTTGATGGCAGCACAGCATGCCGAGGATCATTCCCGTCAGCGTGTCGCCGGTCCCGCCTTTTGCAAGCGCGCCGTTTCCGGTTGTATTCCTGCGGCACTCCCCATCGGGAAAAGCGATAATGGTTTCGTTTCCTTTCAGGACAATCGTGACACGAAGCCGCTCCGCCCACTCCGCGGCATATGCGGCTCTGTTCTGCTGAATCTCCTGAATCGGAAGGCCTGTCATTCTGGAAAATTCGCCGGGATGAGGCGTCAAGATCACCGGGGCTTCCCTCTTTGGATAGGTTCTTTTCGTAATGGCGCCCGCATCCAGTATGACGGGATAATCGGCAGAAAGCAGCTGATCAGCCGCCTGCTGCACTTCATCCGTTTGCGGGAGTCCCGGCCCGATGGCCGCAGCCCGGATGTTCTCTTCAGGCTGGCCGTCCGCGGCTTTTTTCCAGCCGTCACGCCAGTATGTCGCTTCCAGCAGCACCGGGACGATGAGCGGGATGACGCCTGCCGACGTACCGATGACAAGCTTGCCGACACCGCTTCTCATCGCGCCCAATCCGGCCAGAAGGGCGGCTCCCGGCATATCTTCGCTCCCAGCCAGCAATAACGCCCTCCCGAACGTTCCTTTATGGCTGTCTGCGTCCCGTTTCGGCAGTGTGTCTTTCACATCCTGCTCCGTCCAATCAAGTATGTTCATCTCTGTACCTCCTCGTCTGTCTCCTATTTATATTCCAAATCAGGAGCAATTTTAAACCGCACAAAAAAAACAGCCGCTCGTTTGCGGCTGTTTATGTTCTGATCGGAACGTCAAGACGGTAAAGCTTCCGGTACCGTTCGTTTTCTGCAAGCAGCTCTTGATGGGTTCCTTCCATTTCTGCTTTTCCATTTTCTAAAAAGACGATTTTATCAGCTGTTTCCACACCTGCTAAGTGGTGTGTGATCCAGAGAATCGTTTTCTCTTTAAAGACGTCAAAAATGGTCTCAAGCAAGTCACGTTCGGTGACCGCATCAAGGCCGACCGTCGGTTCATCAAGGATAATGACCGGCGTATCCTGGAGCAGAATACGGGCAAGCGCGATCCGCTGCCGTTCCCCGCCGGAGAAACGAATCCCCGTCTCCTGCACGGACGTTTCATACCCGTCAGGCAGTGATTCAATATAATCATGCAGCTTCACTTGCCGCGCCGCACGCCTGACATCTTCATCGCTCGCCTTGCCGTTTCCGAGACGGATATTGTTCATAATGCTCGTATTAAAGAGATGAGGCTTCTGATTCAAAACGGCTACCGCTGAGGAAATCTGATCCTGCACGGCCGCAGTTTCCAGCCCGTTCAGCGTCACTTTGCCCGAATCGGGAACTAAGGCGCCCTCAATTAAAGCGAGAGAAGTCGACTTACCTGAGCCGCTTCTGCCGAGTAGCGCCATTTTTTCACCTTGGCGGAGAGTGAAGGAAAAATGGTCAAGCACATGACTGTGCTGATCATAAGAAAATGTCACGTTATCAAATGTCAGTGTCACATCAGATACATCCAGTTTCTCATCTGACTGCTTCACCTCACGCCCCCGCAGCTCCGGAGCCGCCTTACTCATTCTGCTGATGGAATCCTGATAAGAAGGCACTTCCGTCAGCGCATCCGAAAGGGGCAGAAAAGCCTCCGTCAGCGGAAATACGACGAGCACAAAGGCTGCGATCATCGTGTTGGCGATGCTGCCGTCCGCATACTGGCCCGCCGTCCAGAACAGCATGATCAATATGAAACCGCCGACAAGACATTGCGCGGCGAGGTCACGCAGCCTCGTAAAGCGCTGACGTTTGCTCTCAAGGTCAAACCATGCCTTTTCTTTCTCTTCATAAGAGGAAATAAAGGCGGCCTGACGTCCAGAAAACATCCAGTCGCTCACGCCGAGCACGGCATCTGTCAGCCGGCTGTAGAGCGTATTCCGGCCGCTTTTCAGCCTCATGTTTTTCGCTCTCGTCACTAGAAGCGATACAACCGGAAATAATACAACCAATACAAACAGGTAAATCGCCGCAAAAGCGGCAAACGGCCAGGAAAAGAAGCCGAGCCCGATAACGGATGCCGCATACAGCAGCAAAGCGGAAACCGCCGGGAAAATCGTTTTTAAAAACGCATCCTGCAAATGCTCAATATCCTCAGCCAAAATGCCGAGCATATCGCCCGTCCTAAAACGGGAGGAAAGCATGAGCGAGGCCGGCTCCAGCATATTGTAAAGCCGCACCCGCATGTCGGACACGATTTTCAAAATGATATGGTGCCCCGTCAGACGCTCAGCATATCGGGAGACTGAACGGGCAATCCCGAAGGTGCGCACGGCCACAATCGGAACGTACACGAGCAGGATATTCTCAGGCCTTGTCGCCGACTTTGAGATCAAAAAACCGGAAGTGAACATGAGAAAGGCCGCCGAAAAAATCGTCACCGCGCCTAAAAAAATCACAAGAACAAACAAACGGGCATTTTGCTTAATATACGGCAGAATCCATTCTTCTTTCCTCATGTTCTTTCCCCCAGTTGCGCCTTTACAAGTTTGGCGTATACGCCTTGTTTTGCCATCAATTCGTCATGGGTGCCGATTTCCGCTACCGCGCCGTGATCAAGCACGATAATTTCGTCCATCTCAAGCATCCAGTGAAGACGGTGAGTGGCCAGAAAGACAAGCTTGTTTTCAAACAGGTCTTTCATCGTTTCTTTTATTTCATATTCTGTTTCAATATCAAGGTGAGCGGTCGGCTCATCCAAAAGGAGAATCGGCCGGTTCCCTAAGAAGGCTCTGGCCAGCGCGACACGCTGAGCCTGCCCTCCGCTGAGCGCCCGTCCGCCCTCGCCGATCCGGCCGTCAAGACCGCCGGGCAGATTACGAATCAGGTCGGAAAGACCCGCCGAAGCGGCGGCGCGCGCCGTTTCCTCATGGGAAGCATCAGGATGATAAAACCGGATATTATTCAAAAGCGTGTCATCAAAAATATACGGATGCTGCGGAATATAAAGCAGCTGCTTCTGCCAGCTGTCCGACTGCAGATGTGAGCGGGATTCACCGTTGACCTTAATCTCACCGGACGCAGGCTCTAAAAAGCCGCCCAGCACATCAATAAGTGTCGATTTTCCCGCCCCGCTTTCACCGATAATCCCGATTTTCTTCTTCCCTTTAAAGGACAGATTAAATTCAGACATCGATTCACGGACGTTCAAACGCGTAAGCTGTAATTCGTCCCCGTCAGTCCACGTATCAAGTTCGAGCGGCTTTTCTTCTTTAAAACCGGGCTGCGCCAAAATCGCTTGAATCGTTTTTCCCGCCTCCTGCCCGTTTAATGTCGCGTGGTAGTCATTTCCCACCTCGCGGACCGGGAGAAAATATTCAGGGGCGAGAATCAGCGCGGTCAATGCCGGACCGAGAAGAATATGCCCGTCTATCAGCCGTAAGCCGAGAAACACCGCAACTGTCGCCACCGACAGCATCGTAAAGAAATCAAGGGCGAATGATGATAAAAACGCGACCCGGAGCGTGCTCATCGTCGCCTTACGGTATCTCTCACTGACATGAAAGATATTTTTGCTGTGTGATTTGCTTAATCCTAAAAACCGCAATGTCTCCAGTCCGCGGAGCGAATCCACGAAATGATTGGAAAGCGTCTGATAGGACTTCCATTGGCGATCGGCTTTTTTCTGCGCGACAAGCCCGAGCAGAATCATAAATACAATCAAAATCGGAAGCGCCAGAATCAAAATCAAAGCCGATGTTTTATCCTGAAAAAACACGTAAATGACAACGGCTGCCGGCACAATCGCCATGCTGACCATTTTCGGCAGAAACAGCTCTAAATAGCGGCGGAATTGGCTGATGCCTTCCATCGCCAGCGTTACCATCCGGCCCGTCCCCTCTTTTTTCGCAAAGCGGGGGCCGAGACGGAACAATTGCTCAAGAAATCTTTTTCTTAAGTCCGCGCCGGTTTGAGCGGCATATTGGTACACGATTTTCTGCCGAACCGCTGTCACCGCATGCCGGACCAAAAACGCAAGCAGGAAAAAGCCGATAACCGGATAAAGAGAAGCAATCCGCTTCCCGTTAAACAATCCGGTTACCGCCTGGTTCAGCCATTCCGCCTGCAAGATAATGGCGGCCGTTTGTATTATCGTTAATCCCGTAATGATCGCAAGAATCCGCTTCATTCCTTTATAAAGAAACAGGTCTTTTCCCATTAATAAGTCATAGGCTCCTTATGGCTGACGCGTTTCCGGAAGACGTAGTAGCTCCAGATCTGACTGCCGATGACAAACGGCAGCAAAGTCAGTGCGGCAATTGTCATGACCTTAAGTGAATAATCACCGGAAGACGCGTTAGCTACTGTTAAGTCATACGCGCTTTTCAGCGAGCTGACCATGACGCGCGGGAACAATGAGATGAAAATCATCGCGACTGTCAACGCAAGTCCCGCACCGGTCATACCGAATGCCCAGCCGTCTTTTTTCTTGCTCATAAACAGAACGGCAAGCAAGTTGCAGATGACAATCAGCACGAACACGGGGATCGTGATGTTTGCCCGGCGTGTAAACATATCCGTGTCGTATGCAGACATCGCAAAGAAAGCAAGTACAACAAGAAAGATAACACCAATTACGCGTTTTGCCATTTTTCTCGCACGCTCCTGTAAATCACCGATCGTGCGCAGTGTAACAAACATTAAACCGTGCAGGAATGAAAGAAGGGTGACCGCGGCTCCGCCAAGAACGGAATACACGTTCACAATATCTGAAAATCCAGCATGCATATTCATATGGCCGTCAATCGGCATGCCGCGGAACATGCTTGTGAAAATAAGGCCGAATACAAACGGCGGGATAAGGCTGCCGAAGAAAACCACCCAGTCCCATGTTTTGACCCATTTCAAATTATTCACTTTCCCGCGGAATTCAAATGCCACACCGCGGCCCATCAAGGCAAGAAGGATGATGATAAACGGAATGTAATATCCGCTCAGCATCGTCGCATACCAGTTCGGGAATGCCGCGAAAATCGCTCCCGTCCCTGTCAGCAGCCATACCTCGTTCGCATCCCAGAACGGGCCGATGGTGTTAATCAGCACTCTGCGTTCTAATTCATTATGGCCAAGAAATCGGGTCGAAATGCCGACACCGAAATCAAAACCTTCTAAAAAGAAAAATCCGACAAACAAAACCGAAACGAGTATAAACCAAAGATCATGAAGTGACCCCATGGTAGACCTCCTGACTGAACGGATCCGTTGATACAGGAACATCCTTGTGATCATCATGGTCCGCACCTTTTTTAATTTCACGAACGAATAGGAAGACAAGCAGTGTGCCTAAAATCAAGTACATGACGCCGAAGCCGATAATTGAAAACAGCAGAGATCCCGTCGTTACGTTAGGCGAAACGGATTGTGCGGTCGTCATTTGCCCCATGACCGTCCACGGCTGGCGGCCGATTTCAGTCATAATCCATCCGGCAGAGTTCGCAATGAATGGGAATGCGATCAGCGCGACCATACCGCGTAAGTACCACTTGCTCGTATGAAGCTTTTTGCGGCGGTTCAGAATAAAACCGGCAATTGCGGCAAAAATCATAAGCGCGCCCGCTCCCGCCATAATGCGGAAACTCCAGAACGTCGTTTTAACAGGCGGGATATAGTCGCCTTTTCCGTACGTTTTTTCGTATTCTTTTTGAAGTGTTTTCATCCCTTTAACACTGCCGCTGAACTTCTGATAAGCCAAGTAGCTCAGTGCGTAAGGAATTGAAATTTCAGATGTGTTTTTTTCTTTATTCGTATCAATGTTCGCAAAAGCCGTCCACGCAGCAGGATCACCGCTGTCATCCCAAAGCGCTTCACTGGCAGCCATTTTCATCGGCTGCGATTCCATTAAATGCTCAGCCTGCATATGTCCGCTGAACGCAACGCCGATACCGGCGATCAGCCCGACAATCATCGAAAGCTTGAACGATTTATGGAAGAACGGCACTTCTTTTTTCTTCAATAATTTAAATGCGCTGACACCGGCGATAAAGAAAGCACCCGTTGCAAGCGCTCCGAAAATGACGTGAGGAAATTCAACCCAAAGCTGAGGGTTTGTTAAAAGCGCCCCGAAATCACTCATTTCCGCGCGGCCGTTTTTAATCGTAAAGCCGACCGGCTCCTGCATGAATGAGTTTGCCGTCAAAATCCAGAAAGATGACATAATCGTTCCGAAGGATACAAGCCAAATGCAAAGCAAATGCACTTTTTTAGATAAACGGTCCCAACCGAAAATCCATAATCCGATAAAAATAGACTCCATAAAAAACGCCAAAAGCGCTTCAACCGCAAGCGGAGCTCCAAATACGTCTCCAACGAAGCGGGAATAATCAGACCAGTTCAAACCGAACTGAAATTCCTGAAGAATCCCTGTGACGACGCCGACAGCGAAGTTAATTAAAAAGAGATGTCCCCAAAATTTAGCCATTTTGAGATAGGTCTCTTGTTTTTTGACAACATAAAGCGTCTCCATCAAAGCAACCATAAACACAAGCCCGATAGACATAGGCACAAACAAGAAGTGAAACAATGTTGTAGATGCAAATTGAATGCGGGCTAAAACCAACTCACTCATGATGTTTTTCCTCCAATCTGGTAAATTGCTCAACATTTCACAAACACGACAAGATCCTTGCTCGCTATTTCACAAAGAATGATATATTTGCTCAATGTTTCACAAATTTGTCAAAACTAATGAATTATCAGCCTGTACACCCTGGGGTCAGCGGCTGTCATAGAAATGATTCAATATCATTACTTTACAACGATTCGGCCTAAAAAAAAAGATCAATATACCTAAAAATAGGCTGAAATTGTGACCGATTATTGTCGAATTTATAGAGAATTTATGTCAGCATCTAGGATATTTGTCCCTTTGATATCGTACCTCTTTTTTATTCGTGTGGCGAACAAAATGCTTTATGCAGTGAAAAAGCCCGTCAGATCGCCTTTTTGAGAAAGAAAACGAAGAAAAAGTATATCTTCTAGTAAATTCATAATATATGAACAATTTAAATTTTTTAGTATACTTTAAATGGGGATATTTTTCACTACATAACGACTGGGGGAACAAGCATGGGAGAACTTCAACCAAATTTGCAAACGGAATCATTCCAAAAACAGGAACGGACTGATAACTGGTTTGCCAGAGCAATGAATATAAGAATCGGCATTATTCCACTTCCTATCTATATCCTGCTGTTCTTGCTTATTACGGTGTTTGTCATGAGCCGCGATGTAAAAAGCGACATCCTGACATCGATTGCCGTCATGAGTTTTTTCGGATTTACCTTCGGCCAGATCGGAAAATCCATTCCGATCGTGCGTTCCATCGGCGGCCCTGCGATCCTCGCAACCTTTATTCCGTCCGCTGTCGTCTACTACCACCTGCTTCCGAAAGACATTATCACTTCAACAACAGAATTCACGGAAAGCTCTAACTTTCTCTATCTATTTATTGCCGGTATCGTCGTCGGCAGTATTCTCGGGATGAAAAGAGAGACGCTCGTTAAGGCTTTCGTCAAGATTTTTATTCCGCTTATCGCCGGCTCGATCGCAGCCGCCATCGTCGGCTTATGCGTCGGGACCCTGCTCGGCCTCGGCTTTCAGCACACGCTGCTTTATATTGTCGTCCCGATTATGGCTGGAGGTGTCGGTGAAGGCGCGATTCCTTTATCCATCGGCTACTCCGATATTATGCCGATGTCCCAGGGGGAAGCCTTTGCGCTTGTGCTGCCGTCCATCATGCTCGGAAGCCTTTGCGCCATTATGTTATCGGGCCTGCTGAATGTCATCGGTAAAAGCAAACCGGAATGGACGGGCAACGGGAAGGTTGATAAGTCTGATCAGAACGCTCCGGCATTGGAACAGCCGGCCAATGACAAAACGTTTGATTTGTCCTTTTTCGCTTCCGGAGGCATTTTAGCTGTTTCTTTATATTTGGTCGGCATGCTGGCGCATGATTTCTTTCAGCTTCCGGCTCCTGTCGTGATGCTCGTCCTTGCCGTGCTTATTAAGCTGTTCAGGCTGGCGCCGGCCTCGATTGAAAACGGAGCCTTCGGCGTCTCGCGTTTTTTCTCGACAGCCGTGACCTATCCGCTCCTATTTGCGATCGGCGTTTCAATGACACCATGGGACAAGCTCATTGCAGCGTTTACTATCAGCAACATCATTACCATTTTATCAATCGTCGTCACGATGATGGCCGTCGGTTTCCTGACAGGAAAATGGCTGAACCTGTACCCGATTGAGACGGCGATTATTAACGCCTGCCATTCCGGACAGGGCGGCACCGGCGATGTCGCGATCTTAAGCGCCGCCGAACGGCTTGAGCTTATGCCGTTTGCCCAAGTGTCCACCAGAATCGGCGGGGCGATTACCGTGAGCGTCACCCTTCTATTGCTTCATCAATTCTATTAAACGGAAAAAAGCCTCCGCCATATGCGGAGGCTCTGTTAGTTCATCACATTTTGAATATAAGAGCCGAATGCCGCGCCGGACATACCAGGCGACACACGTACACGGTGAAGCCCGTAAAGGCCCTGATCTCTTGATGCCGCACCCGGTTCCGTCGTGACCGCCATACGGTAGCCTGATGCAGCGGCGGCTTTTAATGTTTCCTTATTATACCGTCCGACAGGATAGCTGAGCACAGACGTCCGCTGCCCGAACATTCGATCAAATAAATGCTTGGAGTCCGCCATTTCACGGCGCTGCTGTTCCGGTGTGAGTCCGTTCAACTCAAGATGGTTCATCGTATGGCTTTGAATGGAAATGCCGTGTGCGGCCATCTCCTTCATCTGCTTCTCAGTCAGATGATTTCTATGTCCGATAAAATTTCCGATCATAAAGATAGTCGCTTTCATTTTATATTTCTTTAAAATCGGATACGCCTCTTTTACATTGTCGGTATAGCCGTCATCAAATGTGATCAGAACGCATTTTTCACGCGGCTCTCTATCCTCCGTCAACATCAGATAGGCTTCTTCCGGAGTCATCGTATAATAGCCGTGATCATGAAGCCATTTCATATGCTGCCGGAATTCTTCCTTCGGCACACGCAGGCTGTTCCCCTCAGAAATGCTGTGGTACATCAGAATCGGCAGTCTCGCCGTTCCTTTCGTTTTAACCCATGCCGACGTATCCGGCTCTTTTTTTATTTGCGGATGTACGGACTTTTTTTCGTGGTGCTCTTCCGCCTTCGGAATACTCTGTTCGGTACTTGCCTCATGCCCCGAGCAGGCGGCAAGCGTAAACACGGCAGCCAAAAGGCACATGCACATGATGATGCGTTTCATGGTTTTCCTGCTTTCTGTCTTATATTTACTTTTTATATCGGTTATGCTGATAAAATTGTTACATCAAAAAAGCCGGACATCCAGCTGTCCGGCTTTGTGTTATGAGCGGATTCTGATTTCTGTTTCACTGTCAAAGAAGTGGGCTTTATTCATGTCGAAAGCGACAGTCAATTCCTCACCGGCGTGAATGTCATGGCGGGCGTCAATCCTGGCGATGAAATCCTGATCCCCGATCCGGGAATAAACCATAATTTCTGACCCAAGCAATTCCGCGACATTGATTTTAGCTGTGATGGATGAATTCTTATAGGATTCTACCACAATCAGCTCGTCATGGATGTCTTCCGGACGGATTCCGAAGATGACATCTTTGCCGGCATAGCCTTTTTCCCGGAGCATTTTCATTTTTCCCTCCGGCACGCTGAGAGCGGCTGAACCGATCTGAATGGCGCCGTCTGTCAGCCTTCCTTTAAAAAAGTTCATCGCGGGGGAGCCGATAAACCCTCCGACAAATACGTTTTCCGGATGTTCATAGACTTCTTTCGGTGTGCCGATCTGCTGAATCTTTCCGTCCTTCATGACCACAATGCGTGTCGCCATCGTCAGCGCTTCGGTTTGGTCGTGCGTCACAT
Organism: Bacillus sp. FSL K6-2819; assembly: GCF_038008305.1. Classification (NCBI taxonomy): domain Bacteria; kingdom Bacillati; phylum Bacillota; class Bacilli; order Caryophanales; family Bacillaceae; genus Bacillus; species Bacillus sp. FSL K6-2819. Next base: position 3,760,512 of record NZ_JBBOYV010000001.1, read on the forward strand.
AGATTGTGGTTGTTTGCAGCCTTTGATGGAGCTTAATAATTTCAGCCCTCATCTGTACCCGAAGCTTTGCGTCCAGATTTGACAGCGGCTCATCCATCAGGAATACTTTGGCGTCCCTGACAATCGCCCGTCCCAAAGCAACCCGCTGCCGCTGTCCGCCGGAGAGCGCCTTCGGCTTGCGGTGCAGATACTCTGTGAGCCCCAGCATTTTCGCTGCTTCTTCGACCCGTTTTTTAATCTCCGGTTTCGGCATTTTTCTCAGCTTCAGACCAAAAGCAATATTATCATAGACTGTCATATGCGGATATAACGCATAGTTTTGAAACACCATGGCGATATCCCTGTCTTTAGGAGCGATGTCATTCACTCTCGTATCACCGATGTAAAAATTGCCTTTCGTGATGTCCTCCAGCCCGGCAACCATCCGCAGTGTTGTCGACTTTCCGCACCCCGACGGACCGACAAACACGATAAACTCTTTATCTTTAATATGAAGGTTAAAATCATCGACAGCCGCTTCTTTTTGATCGTAATACTTATAAATATGCTCCAGCCGAAGTTCCGCCATGTCATATCCCCCTTTTCTTGAAAACGCTTTCCTAAATAGGATTGTAACAGCGCACGGCGGCGGCGTGTATGGGCAATGTACATAAAAAAAGTCCGCTGCCTTCGTGCATATTTCCCATTTAATGTGACTTTTCATACTGCAGGCAAATAAAATAAGCCAGCAGAGCGCCCCGATATGTTTTAATATCAATCCCCGAGCGTTCCGCAAATTTATCAATCCGATATTGAAGACTGTTGCGGTGCAAATGCAGTTTTTTCGATGTGAGCGACATGTTCGAGTTATGTTCAATAAAAGCCTGAATCGTATGCTTCAGCTCCGGTTCTTTCTGAAACAGCAACGCCGCCTCTTCCTGAAGCAATGCGGAAAGCTTTTCCCTGCTTTCTTCCGTGAGCATTGCCGGAAATACCGTTTCCGCGGTCATCGTGCTCAGCTGCGGGAGATGGCGCCTGCCATTCTGAAAATATTGCTGTTCTCTCCGATAATGATGGCGCAGACGTTCTCCGGCGCCGTAATACCTTCCGATGAAAAAACGGACACTGAAATAAAAATCGGCTTCAAGAACCTTTACAAAAGATGCGATATCATCCTGATCAGGCGCTTCAAGCTTTTCTTCCTCTACAATCACGCCCTGATCCCTTCCCGTCCGGACAACTGTATACGGAACCGGCCAGAAATGGCGAAGCGCTTCCGTAAATGCCCCCCAATCCCTTTCTCCTAATAAATCATAATGGATAAAACGGATACGAGGCTCCTTGACTTCAGGCACCAGGCCCTCTTCCAGCAGAAAACGCCGCCACCTCTTTGCCGCCGCTGTCTCCGGGAAAAAAACGCCCTTCTCTTCAGCGGGTGTCAAAAACGAATTCAGAAGCAGTTTCTCCTTCTGGGTGATATCCTCCTTCGGAATGGCGACATAGACCCGCCTCTTCTCATCATAAAAACAAAAGACATCCTCCGCCGTACAGCACGTATCAGACAACACAGCCCTCGGGTAAATTGCCAATATCGGGTTCATATGCGCTCCTCTCTATCGCTCTATCATATTTTCAGTATAAAACGTCCGGCGGATTGTATCCACTGAGTTTTACGAAACAGCTTTCCGGCTATTTCCCGGGAAACGAATCATAAACGCTTCTGCCGGATATGAAAAAACCCTCTGCACCAGCAGAGGGATCTTTTTTATTTAGAGATATCGACGAAGCCTTCTCCAAACACGTCACGCACATCATGAACAATGACAAACGCCTTTGTATCACAGCTTTTAATAATTTTCTTGAGCATGGAGAGCTCTTGCTTCTGGATGACGATATATAAAATTTCTTTTGACTGCCCTGTGTAATTTCCTTTACCCGACAGCAGCGTCACCCCTCTGTCCATAAGCGTGTTGACCTGTTCAGCGATTTCGTGCTTATGCTCAGATATAATCGTCACCGCTTTTTTCGTATTCAGACCTTCAATGATAAAGTCCATCACCTTCGTTCCGATGTAAAGCATGACAATGGTAAACATCATTTTTTCCGCGCCGATGATGAAATAAGAACTGAAGACGACAATCAGATCAAAGAACAAAAGCGCGTAGCTGATATTCCAATCGAGATATTTATTCGCAATCCTCGCCAAAATGGCAGATCCCGCAGTCGTGCCTCCGACTCGAATAATGATCCCGATTCCGACACCGGCAAACACACCCGCAAAAATAGTATTAATAATGAGTTCATGTGACGGCGAGTGCCAATCATGCGTCAGATGCAGAAACAGTGAGTTGGCGACAACGGTAATGATCGTATAAAGCGTTGTTTTTCCGTCTAAAAATTTATATCCGATGATCAATAAAATTCCGTTCAAAATGATATTCGTCACCCCTGGCGACCATTCAAACACATAGTACAAGATCAAGGTAATCCCCGTTACCCCGCCCTCTCCAAGATCATTCGGAATGGCGAATAAATTAACAGCCAATGCAAAGATAAAAGCCCCAATGATCAGCATCAGCACATCCAGCAATCTTTTTTTCATCCCAGACACTCCCTTTTTATAAAATCAAAAAAGCCCGGGGAGAGCACTCTTCATCAAAAGAGCAGAAACTCCCGGGCTTTTATCCCACCGTGTCACAGCAAAAACCTGCTGTGTGTTTTCTCTCGGTCCAGACCAATTCAGCATTGCGGAACCCTAGAAAACCACTGTTTTTTATGTTCAGTTTTTGTATTTCTTTCAAGATTATACGGGAAATCACGAGCATGTTCAACCTCTCTTTTTTATTAAACTTATGAAAAATTTGACCGTTCTGCCGATACTAAAAAAGGACCTAAAAATACATGACTAAAAAATCATTAAAATACTGTTTTTCTCAAAATAGTATTGACTGAAGGTTATTTTACAGGCATTATAGTATATAGTTTTCAAGAAATAGTTTACATAGGAGGAAATATTATGGCAGGCAACTTAGTGTCTTGTAAGGCATGCGGCAAAGAAATCGCTAAAGGCGTTAAAAAATGTCCAAACTGCGGTAAAGATCAGCGAAACTTTTTTATGAGGCATAAAATCATTACATTTATTTTGGCAGTGGTGGTTATTATCATTCTCGCAAACATCGGCGGCGGAGGCGGGTCTTCATCATCTAAAACTGCGTCTTCAAAAGCTGCGGAATCCAAGGAAAAGCTGTATAACATCGGTGACACTGTTAAAACTGAAAAAACTGAAGTGACTCTTACAAAAGTAGAAAAAAGAGACTCAGTAGGGACACAATATATCGAGAAAAAAGCATCTGACGGCGGCGTTATCGTAGCTGTACAATATACAGTTAAAAATGTGTCAAACAAGCCGTTAAGCTCTTTCTCCATTCCGAGCGTGAAATTAGTAGATTCTAAAGGAACTTCCTATGATCCGGATATTGACGCTTCATCGACTTATGCAACGGAAACAAAAGTGAACAACAGTAAAATTTTAAGTGACCTGAACCCGAACATTAAGGTCACTGGAGTGAAAGCCTTTGAAGTTGATAAAAACGCATACGCTAAAGGCACTTGGAAAATAAAATTCAGCAACGATGTTGAAGTAAAAGTTAAATAATGATCATAACAAAAGAGACCTTCACCATTTGAAGGTCTCTTTCTTTTTACACCTTTTGATATCCGTTCACATTGGAGGATTGCCACTTCCAAGAGTCGGCGCACATTTCTTCAAGACCGCGCTTTGCTTCCCAGCCCAGTTCAGCCTTCGCTTTTGCCGGGTCGGCGAAGCATGCGGCGATGTCTCCCGGGCGCCGGGCGGCAAAACGATACGGCACTGCTTTTCCCGATACTTTTTCAAACGCCTTGACCATCTCAAGAACGCTGTAGCCTCTTCCCGTGCCGAGATTATAGGCATCGGCGCCCGTTGTGTCCAGCACCTTTTCAAGCGCTCTGACGTGGCCCTCGGCAAGGTCAACGACATGGATGTAATCCCGCACGCCTGTGCCGTCCTTCGTCGGATAATCATTGCCGAACACCTGCAATTGCTCAAGCTTGCCGACAGCGACTTGGGCGACGTACGGCATTAAATTATTCGGGATGCCGTTCGGGTCTTCCCCGATCCGGCCGCTCGGATGCGCGCCGAACGGATTAAAGTAACGGAGAAGCGCAATGCTCCATTCAGGGTCCGCCTTATGCAGATCGCGCAAAATCTGTTCCAGCATCAGCTTTGTCTGCCCGTAAGGATTGGTCGCGCTTAACGGAAAATCCTCTGTGATCGGCGTTGTTTCCGGAACGCCGTAAACCGTCGCTGATGAACTGAAGACGATTTTTTTTATACCGTATGCCTGCATGACTTCACATAAAATAAACGTTCCCGTCAGATTATTATGATAATAACGGAGCGGAACAGCCACAGACTCACCGACCGCTTTTAATCCCGCAAAATGAATGACGGCTTCAATCTCATTTTCAGCAAATACCCGTTGAACGGCGTCACGGTCCAGAAGATCCGCTTCATAAAACACAAGCCCTTTTCCGGTAATGTCTTTTACCCGCTCCAATGCTTCCGGTGAACTATTTGACAGATTATCCAGAACCACGATCTCATAGCCGCTGTTTAACAGCTCGACACATGTATGGCTTCCGATATAACCCGCTCCGCCTGTCACTAAAATCGCCATGAAGAAAGCCTCCCCTATTGAATGAACTGTCCATATTATATAGTTTTTTTCTTCCTCAATCATCCATTTCCAAAAAGTTTAATCGTTTAGTCATCGTTTCTTCATAATTTGTTTTCATTCGCGTAAAAAACAGAGCCTTCGATTCAAAACGGGTGGCGAAATAGAAATCCCTCCCCCGCACATGGTAAGATAAGACAAAGGAGATGACGGTATGAAAAATGAAATCATTGAACGCTTTACCTCTTATGTAAAAGTCGATACACAGTCTGACGAAAACAATGAAAACTGCCCTTCAACCCCCGGACAGCTGACTTTGGCCAACATGCTGGCGGATGAATTAAAGTCGATCGGCATGACAGAAATCACAGTCGATGACAATGGGTACGTGATGGCGACTCTTCCGGCTAATACGGATAAAGACGTGCCGACTGTCGGTTTTCTGGCTCACGTGGATACCGCAACTGATTTTACCGGAAAAAATGTGAATCCTCAGATTATTGAGAGCTATGACGGACATGATATCGTTCTGAATGACAAACTCAATGTCGTCCTTTCGCCTGAACAATTCCCGGAGCTTTCCCGCTATAAAGGCCAGACGCTGATCACAACGGACGGCACGACGCTGCTCGGAGCCGACAACAAAGCGGGCATCGCCGAAATCATGACAGCAATGGCGTACTTGATCAAACACCCTGACATCAAACACGGCACGATCCGGGTCGCCTTCACGCCTGATGAAGAAATCGGCAGAGGCCCTCACAAATTTGATGTCGGCCGCTTCAACGCCGCATTCGCTTACACGATAGACGGAGGCCCCCTCGGCGAACTGCAATATGAAAGCTTCAACGCAGCCGCAGCTAAGCTTACTTGTTACGGAAAAAGCGTTCACCCCGGAACGGCAAAAAACAAAATGGTAAACGCTTCAAAAATCGCGATGGAATTTCATCACGCGCTGCCGAAAGAAGAAGCGCCGGAATATACGGAAGGATATGAAGGCTTCTATCACTTGCTTTCCATGAACGGCGACGTTTCTGAAGCCGCCCTGTCGTATATCATCAGAGATTTTGACAGAGAGCGCTTTACAGAACGAAAAGAATATATGCAGAAAACCGCCGACGCGCTTACGGCCAAATACGGCAAAGAAAGCATCAAGCTTGAATTGCATGATCAATACTACAATATGAGAGAAAAAATCGAACCGGTCAAAGAGATCGTCGACGTCGCATATCAAGCCATGAAAAACCTCGACATCGAACCGATTATCGAACCGATCCGGGGCGGAACCGACGGATCACAGCTCTCTTACATGGGACTGCCGACGCCGAACATCTTCACCGGCGGCCAAAACTTCCACGGAAAATATGAATACATTTCTGTCGATCATATGGAAAAAGCGGTAAACGTTATTGTTGAAATCGCCAGGCTGTTTGAAGAACGCGCGTAAAACCAAAGCCCCCTGCTTTGGTTTTTTTCTTTCACGTGAAACCTTTCCTTCTTTCTTTCCGTATATAAGGTATGAAATGGAAAAAAGGAGTGAAGACTATGGCAAGAGGCACTGTAGCGAAAGAATTGAAAAAAACCTTAAAAGACCCGCGCGTTTTGGAAACGAAATCAAATCCTTTTAAAAAGCTGCGGAAAATGTTCAAACGATTTTTTTAAGATAACTTATCGTTTTCTTACAAAAAATAAAGAAAGCGCTGTCAATCTATAATCATCTGTTAGAAGCAGTTATTTTGCATATCATAGGATTTTTTAGGGTACTGAATAACACAAGGCAAACGAAAACACTGAATTAGTTAATTCGACTCTGTTAAAAAATAGTAAAAAAGTGATATAAACGTTAATCATTCAGCAGCCGATACAATCTATAGAACCACAACATGAGTGAAATCCCTTGCAACTTATAGTCGTTTTTACGGAAAATGTCGTTATTTTTTAAAAAAGTGACAATTGTTTGAATACTTTTCGTTTGTTTTTTCGTACAATAATAATACCAAAACTTTTTTTGGGAGGTATGTAAAATGATGCTACTTATTTTTGCTGCTTTGACAGGATACCTGGTTTTCTCTTTCAGTAAGGACAACCGCCGGAAAACGCCAAAGACAAGCCCGCTGGTGACAGCTGCCGACACGAATAACATCATTGATTTAAATGCGATCCGTCAAAAACGCCGGATGCCGCTATCATAAAAAACGACAGCTGCCGCAAAATCGGCAGCCTTTTTTTATGCACCTGCCTATATGAAACCATCCGCCTCCTTTTTACGTACAACATAAAAAAGGAGTTTTTTTATGAATCATTTTTATATCAAAGAGCGGGTGTTTACATTTAAGAATCGGTTTCAAGTGTTTCTTGAAAGCGGAAAAGAAGTCTTCAATGCGGAGGGAAAGTTGTTTTCGTTCGGCGATGAACTGAAGCTGACTGATTTGGACGGACGCACACTCGCCAGCGTCAGTCAGAAACTGATGTCGCTCGTTCCCCGTTACGAGATTTCCGTAAGCGGCAAACCTGTATGCCAAGTCATCAAGAAAGTAACGTTTTTCAAACCGAAATTTGAAATTTCCGGCCTCGGCTGGGATATTACCGGCGACGTGTGGGGACGGAATTTTCAAGTGACAGACGGAAAATCAAGCCGGATGACCGTCAGTAAAACATGGATGAGCTGGGGCGATTCCTATCATCTGCAGATTGAAAATGAAGAGGATATCGTTCTTTGTCTCGCAATCGCAATTGTGATTGATATGGTTCTATTTGAGGGTGACAAATAAAAATATTTATCGAAATATATTGACAATTCGAGAAAACATACTAAGATTAATAGTATTACAGTTTATTCTGAAAAATAGCATATTTCCTTATCAAGAGAGGTGGAGGGACTGGCCCTATGATACCCGGCAACCGCTGTTCAGCAGAATGGTGCTAAATCCTGAAGATAAGGTTGAGATTTGCGGACGCAAGCTCTTCCCTATCCGAGGGAAGAGCTTTTTTATATTTCATCAGGAAAGAAGGAATCGTTCATGTCACAGCAAAACACAGAGCAACCATTGCACACTCTTCTAAGAAAAAACCCGCCGTTTCGCGCGGATCAGGTCGGAAGCCTGCTGCGGCCGGCGGCTGTGAAGCAAGCCCGTCTGCAAAGAGCGGCTGATGAGATTTCGGCAGAACAGCTGCGCGAAATCGAAAACAAAGAAATCATCCGCAGTGTGGAAAAGCAAAAAGAAACCGGCCTCAATGTCGTGACAGACGGCGAATTCCGCCGTGCCTGGTGGCATTTCGATTTTCTCGAAAACTTAGACGGCGTCGAAGCGTTTACGCCTGAGAGCGGCATTCAGTTCCACAACGTACAGACGAAAGCGCGCGGCATTAAAGTAACGGGAGATATTGATTTTTCTCAGCATCCGATACTTGAAGATTATAAATTCCTGCACAGCATTGCCGGCGATGCTGTGCCAAAAATGACCATCCCAAGCCCGAATATGCTGTTTTTCCGCGGAAAATTGGAAAAAGCGGCGTATCAGAACGATTACCAACAATTTCAGCATGATGTATCACAGGCGTATAAAAAAGCGATTCAGGCTTTCTATGACGCCGGGTGCCGCTATCTTCAGCTCGATGATACCGCATGGGCCGTTTTCTTATCGGAGGCGGGGCTTCGTCAGATTGAAGCTTTCGGCACGACGCCGGATGAGCTGCGCAGGCTGTTCGCCGCTTCCATTAATGACGCCATCAAAGATCGTCCTGCCGATCTGAAGGTTACGATGCATATCTGCCGCGGCAACTTCCAGTCCACATGGACGGCTGAAGGCGGATATGATGCGGCGGCGGAAACGATTTTTGACGGACTTGACCTTGACGGATTGTTCTTGGAATATGATGATTCCCGCTCCGGCGGCTTTGAACCGCTTCGTTATGTCAAACGCTCTGATCTTCAGCTTGTGCTCGGTTTGATTACGTCGAAACACGGCGAACTCGAAGACAAGGATGCGGTTAAACGCCGGATTGAAGAAGCTTCTCAATATGTCAGCCTGGATCAGCTTTGCCTCAGCCCGCAATGCGGGTTCGCTTCGACTGAGGAAGGAAATCTGATCACAGAAGAACAGCAATGGGCGAAACTGCGCCATGTCGTCGACATTGCCGATGAAGTCTGGAAATAAAAAAAAGACACGCTTACAGCGTGTCTTTTTCGTTTTACAGCGGATCGGTTCCGATTAAAATATCGATATCTATCGTAATATCAGCCGCTTTCCGGCTGATAAAGCGCTGAATGCTTTCATCAGAACATTTCCATGTTAAGGGCGTCATTTTCACAAGCAGCTCAAGATCAGGCTGCGATAAGGTCTTCGTGTAACACAGCCGCTTGCGCTCAAAGGCTTGAAAGCCGGTTTGGAAACGGACGGCCGCAGACTCAGCGGTATCATTCCGTTCAGGACTGTCTCCGAAGAAGAATTCCCTTACTTCTTTCAAGTAATCGCGCCGCGGCACCGCTTTAATGACTGTGCCGCCCTTTCTTAAAAGCCTGCTGCATTCCTTGTAATTCCAAGGTGACAAAACAGACAGAATCACATCAAAACTGCTGTCGGCAAACGGCGTATCCGCCACATCAGCGACGGCAAAAATATTATGATCCCCGAAGGCTTTTGCAGCTTGCAGCACACCTTCTTTCGAGATATCAATGCCGATTCCCGTCACGGAAAAAGCGGGCTGCAGCAATCTGCATACAGCGTCTAAATGGGAGCCCTCTCCGCATCCCGCATCCAATACCGCCGCCTGTTTTCGCGGAGATTGAATACGGCTGATGATGACGGCGATCTCTTTTTGAACCGGCGAAAAAAACTCCCGCCTCTCAAAAAGCTCGTGTCTCGCTTCGAACAGCTGCCTGTCATAGCGGGTTTTGACCGATTTATTGAGGAAATTCACATAGCCTTGTTTTGATATATCAAATGTATGCCCATGTCCGCATATCAGGCTTTGATATTGCGAAACCGCCATGGCCGTGCGGCATAGCGGACACCTGAATACGGACTGGCATGCATTCAGTAATTCCGCGCGTTTTCTTTTCATAGACGTCAAAAAAAACACCTCATTCATTCGTTATTCTGATGAAATGAAAAAGGCATAGACAAATAAACCTCACCAAATTGGAAGGTTTAACCTATTTATCTATACCTCTCATTATCTGTAACGAATGAACTGGATGATCATGAAGATGACCCCTTTTCTGCCGTCTTTTGAAGGCTGTGCCCTCAGATCCATTTTATCAGCTGCGTCCCGTTCTTACAATGAACCGAACTGTTTCTGCGTGCACTTTATACCATTAAAATCCAATTACTTTTACATATCCTTTATTTTCTTTATTTATAATATAAATTTATTATTTTGAAAATATCCAAAAAGGTTGATTTTCAAAAATTGAAACGATAAAATACTGCTATCTCATGTAATATCGTTATTCTTGTATATGATCAGTAATATGGTCTGATTGTTTCTACCTAGTGCCGTAAAAGACTAGACTACAAGGAAGTTTGCATAAATTTGAACGAGTGAAAAGCATATGACGCTGTCTATTCTTTTCTTTTGGCTCTTATTTATCACACTTTCTGACTTTCAGGAATTTGTGACGAATAAGAGCTTTTTTTATTTCCATAATACCCTTATAGGAGTTGCTCACATGTACTTTTTATTGAACATTGTCGGTCTCATTGTTGTCATGGCTGTTGTTTTCTTATGTTCTCCCAACAAGAAGAAGATTAAATGGCGTCCGATTGTCATGCTCCTCGTCTTTGAGTTTCTGATTACTTGGTTTATGTTAGGGACAAAAGTCGGCGGCTTTGTCATCGGGAAGATCGGCGCATTCTTTACATGGCTGATTTCCTGCGCCAGTCAAGGGATTGCATTTGCCTTTCCGTCTGTCATGGCGAATCCGACGGTTGATTTTTTCTTCAGCGCGCTGCTGCCGATTATCTTCGTTGTGACCTTCTTTGATATGCTGTCGTATTTCGGTATTCTGCCGTGGCTCATTGATAAAATCGGCTGGCTGATTTCTAAAATATCCCGTCTGCCGAAGCTGGAGAGCTTTTTCTCCATTCAGATGATGTTTTTAGGAAATACGGAAGCTTTAGCCGTCATCCGCCAGCAGCTTGCCGTCGTCAACAACAATCGGCTTCTGACATTCGGGCTGATGAGTATGAGCAGCATCAGCGGTTCGATCATCGGATCGTACTTGTCGATGGTCCCGTCCACTTATGTATTCACAGCGATCCCGCTGAATTGCTTAAACGCTCTTCTAATCGCAAATATGCTGAATCCTGTGGACGTTTCTAAAGAGGACGATATTATTTACGTCCCTTCAAAAGCGGAGAAAAAAGACTTCTTCTCCACGATTTCGAACAGTATGCTCGTCGGCATGAACATGGTCATTGTGATTTTAGCGATGGTCATCGGGTATGTGGCGTTAACGGCCGCGTTAAACGGCGTGCTCGGACTGTTCATGCACGGTTTGACCATTCAAAAGATTTTCTCTTACATCTTCAGTCCGTTTGCCTTTCTTCTCGGATTAACCGGACATGACGCGATGTATGTCGCACAGCTGATGGGCATCAAGCTCGCAACGAACGAGTTTGTGGCCATGGCCGATCTGAAGGGGCAGCTGCATTCACTGCCGCCGCACACGATTGCCGTTGCGACGACATTCCTGACATCATTCGCAAACTTCAGCACCATCGGTATGATCTACGGATCGTATCAATCTCTGCTTGATGGTGAAAAGTCAGCCATCATCGGGAAAAACGTCTGGAAGCTGCTTGTCAGCGGAATTGCCGTTTCCTTATTGAGTGCGGCGATTGTCGGATTGTTTGTCTGGTAAACGAAAAAAGCGATACCGCTCCGTTTTGGAGAGATATCGCTTTTTTTATTGATAGACGGATGCAGGTACGGAAACGTCCCGGATTCCCGCCGCGTATGGTCCAAGATCATATTGTCCGAACACAACGGCAATGCCGTTTTTCGTAAAGAAGAAAGGTCTTTCGTTATTCAGGGTGATCTCCTGTTTTTTGACGTCTTGGTCGAACAGATCGTCATGTTTCTTGATGTAGCCGTACAGATAGTCTCTCGTTTTGTTTACCTTCGTTTTCGTATTCAGCACATCACTGAGTGCGACCTGTTTTTTTGCGGCCAGATCATAATTAAAGGTCTGTACGGATGTCATCCCGTGTGCGCCGCCTGTGTAACTGTAGTTCTCCGTCTGAATGCTGAGCTTGCCGTCTTGATTATACTTCACCTTGAAATCTGTTTGGTATTCCGCTTTGTAGCCTTGTTTCTCACCGTCTTTTTTGTTTTTCACATATTCTTGATATGAATGGTCAATATAACGTTTGAAGTCCTGATTGATTTTCTTTTCAAAAGATGCGTTTCCCGTATTTGTGACCTCGGGGTACGTCAGCTGCTTCACTTGCTTATACGTATGGCTTTTGACAACGGGCTTTGCGGTTTGCGCGGCCTCGGCTGAAGCCGCAAATCCTCCGAACGGCGCGGCTGTCAGCACTGCCAAAAGCACAGCCGCCATCATTTTGAATGTCTTTTTCATCACAACTCCTCCTTTTTATTTACCGTTCCCTTTTTGAAAACGGGTTACACTCTATAGACAGCGCAGATCAGGAAATTGTTTCTGGGCCATTTCTCACATTTTCTCCATCAAAAAAAGAGACATGGAAAATCCACGCCTCTTTTACCGTGAAGGTCTTTGCGCAATGGCTTCATAAACGGCTTCCGCCAGATCGGAGTTGCCGAACATCTCCAAAACGCCGATAACGGTTTGATCAGGAATCGACTCAGATTCCTCCTTCGGCACGACAAGCTCTTCAGCCGTTTTTCGCAGCTCTTCGTTTAAAGGCTGTCCGGGATAAGCCCTGCTGTAAATCGCCATCGGATCAAGGTCATGATTGACGCACCATTGGGCAAACACCAAAATCATCATGTTTTCGTCACGCCGGTAATATTCTTCGAGTTGTTTTTGATTCATGTGCTTTGCTCCGCTATTATTTTTTTTATTACTTTATCATATTTATATTAAGACTTCATTCTTTTTAGGTTTTAAGGGATTGGACATACCAAAATAATCCATAATCAACTCAGCTAATGAGTTATTATCAGGCGGAGTAATCTTAATTTTCTCATTATAGAGTTTTGCAACTTTTGTTTTTATTTTTTTATCCGCTAAAAATTGAATTAATTTTTCCTTTTCACTTCCAGCTTCATAATTTGTTGGAATAAGTAATGAAGCTGTTCCATCAATTCTTGAAAATTTAATGTTTGGATTAAAACTATATAATGTAAATAACTTTTGTATATCTTCATTTGCATTTGCATTTATAATTTCTTTAATAGTTTCATAAAAAGTCTTTGGATCTAAACAATCTTCGATAACTGTTTGTTCATAATACTGACCTTGTTTCCACGGTTCTAAAAGTCTAACTGATTCGATATTATTACTTTTTAATGTTTGTAACCTTCTCAAATCCACTTTTCCATAACTTTCAGTTGCTTTTGAAACATTGATCTTTACTCGATCAGTATCAATCATACAAAGAATTTTTCCACTCATTGCTTGGGCTGTAGTTTTATCGGATAAAGGATAACTCAATAAACCATATAATTTAATCACATTAGAACATCCACCAACAGGTAAAATTTTAAAATTCCCCGCATCTTTTAATAATTCTTCAAGGTATAATTTATCTGTACTTCCTTCGCATATAATCCAATTAGTATTTTTCATAGATTTTGAGTAACTAATAATGCTAGTTGCTAAATCAAACATACTTTTTAATGCTATATCATCCGGAAATCTTCTTCTTTCATCTAAATAATCAAAAAAACTAAAATCTGAAATCGAAACACTTCCTTCTATTTCTTTACTCACATGAAGTAAATGACCGCTATTGGTGATGGGCAGAGATCCATACCAATGGGTCGTTATCATGACTTGTCTATTAAAATCTTTCGAAAGTCTTTCTAACCTCTCGAACTGCGGAAAACAATTAACAACATTCATAGACACTTCTGGTTCATCAATAGCCAGAATTAATTCTCTATCCATTTCTTTCACATTTGAAAGAAATGCATATGCAATGTCTATTAATGCCTTTCTCTGCTCACCAGAACTTAGTTTTTGGACTTCTCTATTTTTGTACCTTAATGGTCTTTTTGAAAAGTAAGCTTCAATAACTTTTTCTCTTATATCTGTTACTGTTAAATTTCTCTTACTATTTGCTTCGGGACTGTAATTATATTGATTATCAATCGCTTTTATAGAATTATTTATATCTTCCATAAATTTATTAAGATAATCATTTATAAAGTTTAAGAAACTTTTATTTTTCCCTTCTATTTCATACCTACTTGTCAGTACCTTATCAATTTCTAGTAAGATATCTTTGTTCATTAAAGTTTGCATTTGTTTATCTTCAATTTTCAAAATTTCGTTAGCACTTTGTTCCACAGGAATATAAACATAAGCATAGTGTTCTTTTATTAATTTCCTTATCTTTTCTATTTTTTTTATGTATTCTTTATTTCCTAATATTTTTTCAAAGTAGCTCTCGAAAGGAGCAAGTGTTGGCTTTCCATTAAATTTCACGCCTGAGGGAAGTATATAGTATTCTTGTTCAGAATAGTTAGTTGTTAGGTATTCAATAAACTCGTAAAAATTTTCAATGTATTCCCTTCTAGCAGCTCCTTTTAACCAATCTTGTATACCGCTCCAGAATTTGTTGCTTATAATATTTATATCCTCTAAAGTTTTTTTATTTCCATCTATCTCAGACCTGCTGTATCGATTTGAATTAATAATAAATTCTTCAAATTTATTCCTTTCAATAAAAAATACAGGGGTTATATACCGATCCTCTCTCCTAGATCCTCTTGTTGCATTCCAATCTCGTCCATTAAAGAAAACATCAAGTGACTCCAAAATTCCACTTTTGCCTACACCATTTGCACCAATATAGACAGCATACTTTTGCTCATTGTTATTTGCTATAGGTGCAAAAATTGATTTTGCATATGACTTATATCCGTTAATAAAAGTTCCCACAATCATAATACTTATCCCCCCTAAAATTTTTATTATATTCCAGAATATCACACTTAAAATAATTATTCCATTCTAAAAAACTAAAAAAGTACCCTTAGCAGGGTACTTTTTACTATCTTTATATGTTTCTGTCCCAATGCCGATGCTCGGCTACGGCCTTCAGAAATTGTTCATGGTTTCCGTCCGGAACAAGGCCGGGGCCGCTTTCGGTTCCGGCGGCGAGGGTGAGAAGTTCTTTTCCTTCTCCGGAGGCACCGATCGCTTTGTAATGACTGAAGGCTTCACTGACGAAGTCTTTAGCCGCTTTTCGGGCTTTGAGACTGTCTGTGCTTCGTTGCCCGCCCGGAATGAAAACAGCATCATACAGGACGGAATCCGCTGTCAGGAAAGTGGCTGACGCTTCCAGCTCCGTACCGTTTTCTCCCTTGACGGTTCCAAGTGCAGGGCTGATGATATCGGCTCTGACTCCCGCCTCTTTGCATACGGCAAGCAATTGTTTGACTTCCTCGTCCGCAAACCCGTGATCGGCCAAAACCGCGACCTGTCTTGTGGCTGCTGTTTTCACCGTGTTTTCCTGACTTAAGGCCGGGGAAGTGAAGGTTTCATCAGATTCACGATCCTTCGGCGGCGGGTTCACTCCGATTCCCTTCGCAACGCGCTCGGCAAGCTCGGCGTCGACGTGACTGAAGACATTCACCACCTGCTGCTGCACATCCTTGCTGTTTACTTTCCCTACCTCAAAACAGAACGCGGAAATGATATGTTCCTTTTCGGCGGGAGACATGCTGTTCCAGAACATCTTGGCCTGAGAAAAATAGTCATTGAAGCTCTCACTGCGCTGGCGGATTTTTCTGCCTTCTACTTTTTCCTGATAATGAACGTATCCGCCTTCTTCTTCTGAGGCCGGCGACGGATCATTATTCTGCAGAGAATTCTTATGATAGGCGACAGGGCCCTTATTAATCGTCATCCGGTGGTAGCCGTCGTATTGGTTGTTATGGAACGGACAGACCGGCCGGTTGATCGGAATCTCATGAAAATTCGGCCCGCCAAGACGGATGAGCTGTGTGTCTGTATAAGAGAAAAGCCGTCCCTGTAAAAGCGGGTCATTGGTAAAATCAATGCCCGGCACGACATTTCCCGGGTGGAATGCGACCTGCTCTGTTTCCGCAAACACATTATCCTGGTTGCGGTTCAGCGTCATTTTTCCAATAATCTTCACCGGCACAAGCTCTTCCGGCCACAGCTTGGTCGGGTCAAGAATATCAAAATCAAACTTGAATTCATCTTCTTCATCAATCATCTGAACGCCAAGCTCGTATTCAACCTTGCCGCCGTTTTCAATGGTTTCCCACAGATCGCGGCGATTGAAATCGGGATCTTTCCCGGCAATTTTCTGCGCTTCATCCCATACGAGTGAATGAACGCCGAGAACCGGCTTCCAGTGGAATTTCACGAAACGCGCCTTTCCTTTCTCATTGACGAAACGGAATGTATGTACGCCGAAGCCCTCCATCATTCGGTAGCTTCGCGGGATTCCGCGGTCAGACATCGTCCACATCACCATGTGCGCGGATTCAGGATTGTTGGCGACAAAATCCCAGAACGTATCATGAGCCGTCGCAGCCTGAGGCATCTCATTGTGCGGTTCCGGTTTTAAGGCGTGAACGAGATCCGGGAACTTGATCGCGTCCTGAATGAAGAACACCGGAATATTGTTTCCGACAAGGTCGTAATTCCCTTCTTCGGTGTAAAACTTCGTCGCAAATCCCCTGGCGTCACGGACTGTGTCGGCTGACCCCTTGGAGCCCGCCACTGTTGAAAAACGAACGAAGACAGGCGTTTTGACAGACGGGTCCTGCAAAAATTTCGCCCTTGTGTATTCCGTCATCGGTTCGTACACCTGAAAATGCCCATGAACGCCGTACCCGCGCGCATGAACGACCCGCTCCGGAATCCGCTCGTGGTCAAAATGCGTCATTTTTTCGCGAAAATGAAAATCCTCCATCAGCGTGGGGCCGCGGACACCCGCTTTTAAAGAATGCTCATCCTCAGACACACGAAGCCCCTGATTGGTCGTCATTTTTTTGCCGCTGTTATCTGCCCGGTACTGCTCCAGCTGCTCGTCCTTTGAGTGTTCATTTACACGTTTGTTTTGATCCTCACTCATGTCTATTCCCCCTTATCAAACGAAACATTCTACAGCACATTTACCCGCGGCGTTCTTCATATAAACTGCTGATCTGCTGATTAGGATTTTAGGTCTACATATAAATATGCGGCCATACACATTTGAAATAAGCCTTCTTCACAGAAAGAAAGTGTGGAAGCGCTTACCAAAATAGCTGTTGAACAGGGGAGGTCATATCGTGCTTGCCATACTCGGTTTTGTGATGATGATTGTCTTTATGTATCTTATTATGTCTAACCGGCTTTCCGCTCTTATTGCTTTGATTGTCGTTCCTGTTGTGTTTGCCCTGATCAGCGGATTCGGCAAAGATCTCGGGGAGATGATGATTCAGGGCGTGACAGACCTCGCACCTACCGGTATCATGCTGTTATTCGCCATCCTGTATTTCGGCATTATGATTGACTCAGGCCTGTTTGATCCCCTCATTGCCAAAATCTTATCGCTTGTCAAAGGAGACCCGTTAAAAATCGCCGTAGGCACAGCGGTTCTGACAATGACCATTTCGCTGGACGGAGATGGGACAACAACCTATATGATTACCATCGCGGCGATGCTGCCTTTATACAAACGGCTCGGCATGAACCGTTTGGTGTTAGCGGGAATAGCGATGCTCGGTTCAGGGGTCATGAATATTATTCCTTGGGGCGGGCCGACTGCGAGGGTTTTGGCTTCCTTGAAATTGGACACGTCAGAGGTCTTCACGCCGCTGATTCCAGCTATGATCGCCGGCATTCTCTGGGTGATCGCCGTTAGTTATATCCTCGGCAAGAAAGAGCGGAAGCGGATCGGCGTCATTTCGATTGATCACGCGCCCTCTTCCGTGCCTGAGGCGGCGCCGCTCAAACGTCCCGCTCTTCAATGGTTCAACCTGCTGCTGACTGTCGCACTGATGGCCGCACTGATCACCAGCCTGCTGCCGCTTCCTGTTCTTTTTATGACCGCGTTCGCCATCGCCTTAATGGTCAACTATCCGAATGTCAAAGAGCAGCAGAAACGAATCTCGGCGCATGCGGGTAATGCGTTAAACGTTGTCTCAATGGTGTTTGCGGCAGGCATATTCACAGGCATTCTCTCCGGCACAAAAATGGTGGATGCGATGGCTCATTCCCTCGTTTCACTCATCCCTGATGCCATGGGCCCGCACCTGCCGCTGATCACTGCGATCGTCAGCATGCCATTCACCTTTTTCATGTCGAATGACGCCTTTTACTTCGGTGTCCTTCCCATCATCGCCGAAGCCGCTTCCGCTTACGGAATAGACGCCGCTGAAATAGGAAGGGCCTCCTTGCTGGGGCAGCCGGTGCATTTGCTCAGCCCGCTTGTGCCTTCCACCTATCTATTGGTCGGAATGGCAGGCGTCAGCTTTGGCGACCATCAAAAATTCACCATCAAATGGGCCGTGGGGACAACGATTGTAATGACGATTGCGGCGCTTTTGATTGGGATTATTTCGTTTTAATCAAAAAAGGATTTCCGCCCAGCGGAAATCCTTTTCTGTACATTATTTTTTTGTATAGCGCACCCAGTCGTAATGAGCGTATAGCGGATTTACGCCATTGTAGGAACCGAGCCAATCATCGACACCCGTACCATTCCACAAATTCATCATGATTTTCCCCGGCGCTGCCGGTATTTGGGTTGTCGCAGTATGTTTTAATTGCCCATCGACATACCATTTAATAGAGTTTGGCTGCCAATCGAACGCATACGTATGATAGGCATTGGCTGCATCAAATCCGAGATCCGCCAACTTCTCATGGTTTCCTGCGCCATTTGTATAATAGTTAAATTGAACCTTTGTTGTGTCTTTTCCCAAAAATTCGATATCAATCTCATCCCAAGGAGTCCCCTCCGTTGGACCTGTATAAGTGAAGAACGATGAAACAATCCCTGTGTTTTTAGCCGGTTTCATTCTGACTTCATAAAGTCCATAGCCATATGTTTGAACCGAGCGGTTTTCCCCGCAGTCAAACTTGTTATAAGACGGACTTGTCAGCGCCAAACGCATTTCACCTGATGACGTCATAGAGACGTTATTCGCACGCCAAGTGCAGTTAAACATATCTCCATTTGAGTAACCATCAGCTTTTTGCCATAACCCGGAGTTATAGCTGTTAAAAGGTTCAAAAAACGATCCGCCTGTTTGAGCCGAAACACTAGAAGTGATCCCACACAAACTCATAAACAATCCGGTGACAAGAATTAGCAACACTCGTTTCATGTTAGCATTCCCCCTTTTTTGAACACGCTTTCTTTATTGATCATACATGATCCTTTTCAAAGGGAACATCGGTCGAAATAATGATAATCCTTCTGTTAAAAAATACAAACCTAAACTACCATCAGCACAGACAGATAGGTTTTGCCTGCTTATCCGTAACAATCCTATATATGAATGGAAGAAACAATTAATACGAGGAAACGCTTTCATTATACTTGTTTGACTACCCTTTCTATGTGAATCGTTAAATACAGCAGCTCGTCACTGGTGAGCTTATGCCCATACTCTTTCTCAATGTAGGTATGGATATTCTTCGTGCATTTATACGCCTGATGATACTTTTCTTTCACTGTCTCCAGTAAAAAATCGTCCTGGCTTTCCATGTGTGTGCCGTTAAAAAGACGCTGTGCGAAAAACTTTAAGTGGGTGACAAATCGATAATAGTGCAGCGATTCTTCGTTGAATTCAATCTTAAAATGGTATTTTACGATACTCAAAATCTCTTGCATGACTTTTGTAATGTTGATGATATTGGGCATCTCTTCATTCAGCTCGGCATTTACAATATGCAGCGCAATAAAGCCCGCTTCATCCTCCGGCAGAGACACGCCAGTCTTGTTTTTTACCATGGCCAACGCTTCTTTGCCGATGGCAAATTCGTCTTTGTACAGCCGCTTTGTTTCCCACAGCAAGGCATTTTTGATATCGAGCCCTTTCTGATTGCGCTGAATGGCAAAGTTAATATGGTCGGTCAGCGATACATAGATGCTGTCGTTGAGTTTTTTGCCGAGCTGTAATTTCGCATAGCTGATAATCTCTTCGGATACTTCCATACACTCGATCGGAATTTCATACAAAAGGGTTTTGAACTTTTCGGATACATCTTTGTTATCGAGCGTGAACACTTTCTCAATGAGGGCTTCATCTACCGGGTCTCCCGTTTTCTTTTGAAAAGCAATGCCCCGGCCCATGATGACCAATTCCTGATTGCCTTCCTTGAGCACACTGACGACATTATTATTAATGACTTTCGCAATCTTCAATTCCGTCTCCCTCCCACCTGACCATTTACCTGTTACACCTTGATTGTACATCCTTTTTGAACTAGGTCAATATCTCCAGGTCAATCAGAAAACTCCGTTCAGAAATCATTGTCCAACTATGTGACAGAGGCGCATATAATGCAGAGAACCGGTTTTTGAGAAGGAGCGTGTGTGATGAAACGGTTTTCGAAAGAAGAAAGCAGCTGGATGCTGTATGATTGGGCCAATTCAGCTTATTCCGTCATTATTATGACGGCGGTGTTCCCCCTGTTTTTTAAAGCGGCTGCGGCTGAAAACGGCGTCAGCGCGGCCGATTCCACCGCTTATTTGGGCTATACAATTGCCGCCGCGACTTTTATTTTGGCGATGCTCGGCCCCGTCTTAGGAACGATTGCCGACTACAAAGGATGCAAGAAACGGTTTTTCGCTTTCTTTTTCCTGATCGGTGTGGCGGGCACCGCCGCGCTGGCTTGTATTCCCGGTGAATCTTGGGTGCTGTTATTAATTTGTTATACGATTTCCACGATCGGCTTTGCCGGGTCTAATGTGTTTTATGATGCGTTTCTCGTAGATGTGGCCGCAAAGGAGCGGATGAACATGGTGTCCGCCAGGGGGTTCGGGCTGGGCTATATCGGCAGTACGATCCCTTTTCTTCTCAGCATTGCCGTCATCCTGTCAGCACAAGCGGAGGTGATTCCGCTGTCCGCCCAGGCTGCGGGCCGCATTGCCTTTTTGATTACGGCCGCATGGTGGGGGCTGTTCACGATCCCGCTCCTTCGCCGCGTCCGCCAGCGCTATTATATCGAGAGAGAGCCTCGGCTTGTGATCAGCAGTTTTAAACGGCTTGCCGGCACGCTGAAGCAGATCAGGAAGTACCGGGCGCTGTTTTTGTTTCTGCTCGCTTATTTCTTCTACATCGACGGGGTCGGCACCATCATCACGATGTCGACGTCATACGGGGCTGACCTCGGCATCAGCGCTGCAAATCTGCTGATTGTTTTATTTGTCACGCAGGTCGTCGCCGCCCCTTTTTCGATTTTGTACGGGAGACTGGCCGAACGGTTTAAGGGGAAAACGATGCTTTACGCCGGAATCGGCGTGTATATGATTGTCTGCACGTATGCTTATTTTATGGATTCCGCTTTTGATTTTTGGATTTTGGCTATGCTTGTCGCCACTTCTCAAGGCGGGATTCAGGCTCTGAGCCGCTCGTACTTTGCCAAGCTCGTCCCCAAACAGCACGCCAATGAATTTTTCGGCTTTTATAATATTTTCGGCAAATTCGCTTCAATTATCGGGCCGCTTTTGATTGCCGTAACCGCCCAGCTGACCGGGAATTCGTCAGCCGCCGTGTTCAGCCTGATACTATTATTTGTGATCGGCATTGCCATCCTTGCGTTTGTTCCGGAGGAGACGGCGTAAAAAAAAGCCTGCGTGCACAGCAGGCTTTCTTTTTTATTTCTTGGCTTTATGGACTTTCAGTTTTTTGCCTTTGACCGTCGTATTTTTCATAATGCTGAGAACGTGCGGGCCTTTGCCGTTCAGAATCTCGACGTACGAAGCGTTGTCCAGAATCGTGATAATGCCGATATCATCTGCTGAAACGCCGTCGATTTTCGCAATCGTTCCGACAAAATCGACCGCCCTGATTTTTTTCTTTTTTCCGCCGTTAAAGTACAGCTTCATAATGTCTTTGTTTAACTGTTCGCTTTTGTCTGTTTTGACGTCGGGGCGGGCGTTCAATTTTTCCGCAAAAGCCGCTTTCCGTTCCGCTGTTTCTTTCTCTGACGGCGCCTCCCGCTTTTTGATGCGGAAACCGATATATGTCTCAATGTCATTCAGAAATCGCGATTCAGACGGCGTCACAAACGTAATGGCCCGTCCACGGTGTCCGGCGCGCCCCGTTCTGCCTGTGCGATGCACATAGCTTTCTTTTTCAAGCGGAATATCATAATTGATAACGAGGCTGATGTTTTCGATATCAATTCCTCTGGCGGCTACGTCGGTCGCAATCAGATAGCGGAACTCGCCGCGCTTGAACTCATTCATGACGTCAAAGCGGTCTTCCTGCACCATGCCGCCGTGAATTTTATCGCAAGGATAGCCCAGCCTGTCCAGCTCATCGGTTAACTGGATAACTCTTTCTTTTGTCCGGCAGAATATGATGCAGCTGTCCGGGTTTTCAGTGATCAGGACGTCACGCAGCAATGATGATTTATCCTCTTCTGCTGCTCTGGTGACAAAATGCTCGATGTCTTTAGTCGTCAGGCCTTCCGCTTTTACTTCAATCAATTCCGGGTCCTTCATATATGTGCGGCTCAGCTTCTCAACGTCGTCCGGCAGCGTCGCTGAAAACAGCATGGTGACTCTGTTTTTCGGCAGGTGCTGAATGATGGCTTCCACCTGTTCAATAAACCCCATATTCAGCATTTCGTCCGCTTCATCAATCACCACATACGCCAGCCGGTCAAGCGGCAGCGTCCCTTTTTCTATATGGTCAAGCACACGCCCCGGCGTTCCGCAAACGACATGGCTTTTTTGCTTCAGTTCGGTTTTCTGTTTATCAAAAGAAGCTTTTCCGAAAACCGCCGTAGCTTTTATCCGTTTAAAACGGCCGATATTCGTGATATCTTCTTTTATCTGCGCCGCAAGCTCGCGGGTCGGCGTTAAAATCAGCGCCTGCGGTTTGTTTTCCTCCCAATCCGCAAGCTCACAAATCGGAATGCCGAAAGCCGCGGTTTTGCCGCTGCCCGTCTGCGATTTGACGACGAGATCTTTTTTTTGCAGCGCGGCGGGGATGACGCGCCGCTGCACTTCAGTCGGCTCGGTATATTGAAGTCCTTCCAACGCTCTTGCGATGTCGAGGCTGATAGAAAAATCTTTAAATTCGCTCATGAATAAACTCCTTCTCTGTCTAACTCCCCTCATTATACGCGAAACGCCGCCGCTTTACCCTGACGTTTTGCCGGGCCATTCGGAGGACTGCTTTTTCTTCATGTCAAGTACGACCCATTTGGCGCAATAAAAGCTCATGCTTCCTTCCACGTCATCGACATAATAGCGTATCGATTCCCAGCCGCCGTCGACCGGGCTGATATCCAGACGGATGTCGGTGATGCTTTCAAGATCATCCAGCCGGGCAGCGCTCACACCTTCAAACCGCAGCACAGCATCATACTGTCCATCAGTCAGCTTCAGCTCAAATACCGGGATTTTATCATAATACTCGTTATACCCAGTAAAGAAAGTAAACTCCGTCAATTCAAAACACCCCGGTGAATCCGGCCTCAGCATAACTGCTTTCTCATGTTTGTGCCACTCCATTTTGTGTCTCCTTCTTTACAGCTGATTTGGCATGCCTGGTTTATACGGTATTTTTTCACAATACGTATGTATTTCCGGTTACTTATATCCCTGCATCCATTCTCTTAATTCTTCTGTGGTATGCAGATATGAATCAGGCGAATCTTTCAGATCAAACCCGCTCAAATACACGAGCATCTCCCAAACGTTTTCATCCTCAACCTCCGGATCATGTGCAGCCACATACTCACACGCCCAATCCGACACTTCTTCCCTTGCCGCTTGACCGTTCAGGATCAGATCAGCCTTCTTCAGACATTCTGCCATTGTTGGTTCTTTCACGTTAGAAACCTGCTTTTCGATTTCCTTTCATTTCTTGTTTAAAATGCTGACTAACAGCCTCCTGGCCCGTTCGTGCAGCCTGACTTCCTGGCTGAGCTCCGGGTAATCTGTTAAAGCGTTTTCCAGATGCGCATATTGAGGATACAGCTCAAAAAAGGATTTATATAAGGCTTTACGCTGCCGCGCAGGCATTTGTTTATTCGCCAAAACAAAATCTAAGCTGCCGCAGACAAGCGCGAAATATTCATAAAAATCCCCCGCGCAGGCAACCTCCTCAAAGTCTTCTTCAAAACTCCCCGCATCTGAGGGTAGCGGACCCTCCAATTCTTTTTTGTGAAACTTCAGGTTTCTGATGAGGTCATCATTTAAAGAATATCTGCTGGATCTCAACATTTCATTTAGCCGAAAAGAATTCATTTTGTTTCCCATTACTTATATCCCGCTTGTAGATCCCCGAAGTCGAGACCGCGTAAATGGCATTACTTGTCAGCTTCAGCTGATGCCCCGAAAGCTCACCGCCATCCGGATCACAGCACGTTACCTCTTGCACCGGCAGACTGACATCAGCCGGAATGAAGGACAGTGAATGATCATCTTTGCATATCCAAAACCCGTCATCTGAAATCGCAAGCTGGTCATATACCCCTGAACATGCTTTATCAGAAATAATCCACACTCGTTTCACGTCGGTTTCATCAAACGCAGCAATGACTGTATATGAATAATACAGCATGTAGATCAGTCCGTTTTTTTCTGCAAGCGCATAGCAGTCATCTACAACGGGCGCATATATTTCTGAAAGCTGCTGATCAATATGCGTTTCCTTTAATTGTCCGTCTAAAGTGAAGCACAGCATACTTTGACCATTTGAATTTTCATCATCATAAATGCCTTCATCACTTAAACCGACCCATAGGTTTTGTTTCTCATCCAGAAGACTGCATGAAGCCCCTGAAGGCAGAGAAAATACACTTTGTTCTTTTCCATCTGCTGAAAATACCTTCACTTTATGCTCATGCGATTCAAAGAAAACCAACACATACCTGTCATCCGAACTCTGTTGAAACAGCATAATATCCTCACTCGGAATTTGTTCATCGATATGAACCTCTCGGGTGTCGCCGGATTCCTCCGTGATCGTAAACGAAAGACTGCCATTCTGATGCCGTCCGAGATACAGACGCCCGCAGCCGTCAAAATGACAGAAACATCCTTTTACCAGATCGTCATGTATCTTGTTCATTTTTATTTTCATGCAATTGCCCCTTGCTATTTATAATGAGCGGCGAGCTTTTTTTGAAATTCATCCGGAACAATCTGATCCGGGAATACAACTGATATCCAGTCTAAAACATGATCATCTAACGGCCTCCATGATTCTAACGTTTTTCCCGCAATCTCCTGATCAATGCCTAAAATACAAATTTCAAATTCCCTCTCTCCGTAAATCGCCCACTTGAAAGTCGGTGAAGCCCAAACAACACGAGATGCAATGTTCAATATACAGTCATTTTTACTGTGCTTTGGATAATCAGTTAAGATTGAAAGATATTCATCTGCAGTTATATGCAAAGGGATCTTTAACCAGTTAAAATATCCGAATTCCCCGTAAAACCGATTCATATCATCCGAGTGTTCCAGAACGGCCATTAAGATAAATTCATCGTGATGATGATGCGCCAAACTTTTGAGCATCATCCAGCCTTCATCAGACAAGACCCAGTGGAATTCCTCGAATAGATAATAATGTTTTTGTTGTTTAAATACTTGTTCGGGCAACGTTTTGTCTTCATGAAATAAGGAATATATCTGGGATTGAAAGACTGCCGATTCCTTTGTGTTCTTTATAAAAAAGGGGTGCATCTTGTACCTCTCTTCGGCGGTTTATATGCAAGCTCACAGCCGTATTCTGTGTGGAATAAACGGTTTCCCACGTATAAATGTATTTGCTGCAGATCCACGGTTTGGTTTCTGTCCTTTAAGAAAAGAGAGGCTGGGAACCTCTCTTATTTGTTTATTTATGACTTCGAATGATACGCATAAAATGATTGATTATCAAAGCGGACTGTTTCAGCTTCTATAGCAATCAGCATTCTGTTCATGTCAATGAGAAAGTTAGCATTTGATTGGTACTCCGGAATTACAGAATTTGATAGATTTCCGATTCCTTCCGGGTGATAACTCATCTCAAATACTTGCCAATTGTATTCTTCGGGATCTATTTTTTCTAATCTCATATCACCAATATCTGCGCTAAAATAAACAGATGCTACATTTTGAAATAATATTTTATGTGTATATTCACTTTCTTTTTCAAAAACCTTAATATTAAGTGAAAGTTCTTTTTTAAACACATTAAAGTCAAAATGAAGGACAGCGCACCCCTCATCTATATAATCAACCCACTCATTTATTGTTTTGTACATCGTTTATCTCCTAAGGAAGTTTTGGAGGATTTTTTGTGTCTTTGAGATCTGATTTTAAAGTCTTCACGAAAAATTCTAGCTTTTCTTCATTACAGTTCAATTTATAGACAGTTGTATTTGAATAATTTTCTACAAATCTAATTATAAATCTGTAATATTCGTTTTCTTTATCAATTCTCAAAATAAAAAATGGTTCAATTGTTTCTAAACGTATCCTATCTTGATTCCCTGCTAATAATGCTTCAATCCCTGATATCAGCATTTTATATTCACTTTCTAATAAAGCGGCGGAGTAATCCCGGGCGATTACTTTATTATGTTCCAACAGTTCAAACATTGTTGAGATAAAAGGATCATCCTCCGCCTCTTGGTACCTTCTCGGTGTTATGTCAAGTTCCAGACAATCATCTCTAATTTTGGCCATGCTGCCTCCTCGTTTTGGGTGAAAAGAGAGGCTGGGAACCTCTCTTCGCATTAACAGACTAGGATTCATTTACCATTTCAATCATTTCTGCCGCTTCTAAGTACAATTCATTTATCTTGTTTTGAATTTCTTTTGCGATTTCTTCATCACTTTCTAGATCTGATAAATATCCAGCTTTACCTGAAAACAACTTTTTTTCACAAACCCTAAATGGTCTACACAATAGCCGTCTTCATTATCGCGAAAGTCGGTGCCGTCCAAATAAGTTGCAGAAAAAAATATCAGTGAATTATAGGTACTCTTAAAACAATCTGAGGCCCGTACTTCTTTTCCTATTTTTTTTCGTCTCTAAAAGCAGCTTCAATTTTCAAACCCATTTTTCTAAACTTTTCTTGATTGTTTCTTATTTTGTTTAATGCGATTCGTTCAAATTGTTTTTCTATTTGTAAGATCTCTTTTTGTGTAATAGAACGCAGGTTGATTTTTTTCATATTACACCTCAGTATTCTGGAATTATCCTCTTTCCATAGCCAGTAATGAGTTAAAGTGAGTTAAGTTCCACTTCTTGTGCAACACAGTTTTAAAAATAGTAATATTATTGAAATAACTTATCAATATTTTCCTAGGTATTTAAGGTTATTTTAAGGATTTCAGGGATTTATGACCTTTTACTCACAAAAAAACGGCGGTTTTCGTATTATGGATAGCGGAGATTTGTATTTTGCGCTCCCGCGTAGGATTGGGCGAAGTTTTTGGCATCCTGTGCTGAAAGCGCGCCATAGCTGTAATTCGATCTCGGATTCCAGCCGGTGCGCGGTAATTTCGGGGCATTGAGCGACGGGAATGAACCGATGTCGGTAAATTGGGCCGTTCCGTAGTCGTCTATCATTCCGCCTTTTTCATTTCCGTTACCGAAATAGTTGGCTTCTGAGAAGACAGTCGCGTTTGTATGAATGGTGAATCCTAAATTGAAATTGGTCACATAGTTGTTTTTCGCGTGAAAATAGCCGTATCTCATCAAGCCCGGCGAACGGACATAGACGTTATTAAAATAGTTGTTGGTGATGGTCATATGCGGATAGCCGATATAATTGCGTCCTTCGTTATCATCATTCGGATAACCGAGAATCAAGCCGTACAGATGATCGGAGAATTTAGAATTAGAAAGAGTCACAAAATCCGCTTTGGCACCGACGTACAGAAGCTTTCCCAAATCGCTGTGGCTGTTCGGATTGTAGCTGTGCCCTTCAAACCACACGTGGTCAATCCAGTAATTCTGTCCGTTCGCTATGTACATCGGAATGTCGTTGTTGCCCGTAATGCTGGCACTATGGCTGATAATGAGGTTTTTGAAAATCACATTGTTTGAGCCGGAGCCTGTTGTCAGATAGATGTTGGTCAGCCTGTGGCTGGTATAAGAGCCGACAATGGTTTTATTGGCGCCGACTGTCACAACGGCTTTACCCGGAGAGTAAATATCACTTGTGATGACAATGGTTTTGCGGTCTGTCCCGCCCGCATTGTTTTTCAAATCATTGAGATTGCTGACATAGACAAAGGAGCCGCCCTGGCCTCCCGATACGGCGGATTTTGCTTTTCCGTTATGATCCTTCGCATTTCCTGCGAACCCGGTAAGTCCCTGCATCACATCCGGATAAGCCGCTGCCGCTTCTGCCTGCTTGGATGCAGAACATAAGATAGCCAGACAAAGCGCAAAGCCGAGAGCAGCCAAGAAAGCGAGATGACGCGTCTTCTTTATCATGCCCTTCACTCCTTTAATCTCTTAAATTGTAAACACAAGAAGTATTATACAACTACTATCCTCTTTTTCCATGATCTGTTTGTCTGCTTTTTCGTTATGGCTGAAAAGCCCCAAAACGTAAAAAAGCAGCCTGGACGGCTGCCTATATACGGGTGCTGTCTGCCTGAGCCTGCTCCGGCACGGCTTTATGCTTTCTCATTAGGGACAGCGCCATCCCTGCAAAAATCATTACAATCCCCAAAGATTGATAAAGGTCGGGGCGAAATCCCGTAAATACGGTGTCAAGCACGATCGCGACAGCCGGGTCAAGAAATACGATGATTGAAATAAACCGGGTGGATAAAAACCGCAGGCTGTCAAAAAAGAGCAAATACACAATTCCCGTGTGAATGATGCCGGTCGACACAATCATAATCCAGTTCATATGCGACAAATCAGAAAAAGCGCCGAAACGGACGAACGGGAGAAGAATAATGACGCCCAATCCGGTCTGCAAACAGGTGACCGCATATGGGCTGAGGCTGTTGATGCCTTTCCCGGCCAGTGTCGTAAAGGCATAAAAAAGAGCGGCCAGCACGGCCCAAATAATCCCCGATCCCATCAGCTGGGAAAAGGACGTATTTCCGTTGATGCCGGAAATCAGGGCGGTTCCCAGAAAACAAATCACGATAGAACTGACGGATGCGAGACGCAGTTTTTCCCGGTATATGAGACTCCCGAGGAGAAGGACGAGAACCGGAGCCAAATGATAGACGGAAATCGCTATCGTCACTGATGTCTCCTCAAACGATTTAAATAAAAACACCCAGTTCAGCACAAGAAAAAAGCCGCAGGCCAGCGTCTGCAGAACCTCCCGCCGGTTCCATTGTTCGGTGCGGTAACGTCCGGAACCAAACCAGCAAACACCCAGAAACAATGAGGCGCACAGACACCTCACAAAAACCAGTTCAATCGACGGCACATTCGTATGTTCTGAGAAAAAGCCGATTGATCCGAAAATCACCATAGAAATCACCATTTTGATGACGGCATTTGATGTTTGTTTAGCTTGCATCGTGCTCTTCCTCCATATCATTGACTGTTTATTCAGACAAATACTAACAGCCATTTTACTTGATTCAGAGGAAGAAATCATCCTATTTTTCAGCCGGGGGCGGTCTTTTCTCATGAAAAAAGCCCCGCATCAGCAGGGCCGTTTGTTTAATGAACGATCAGTACAGGACAAGGAGACAATTGTGAGACCTTGTGGCTCACGCTTCCGAGCATCATTTCTTTAAATCCGCTGATTCCTCGGCTTCCGACGACAATCAGATTGAAATGCTGTTCTTTCGCTATGTTTAAAATTTGATGCGCAGGCTCACCTTGGACGTACAGGCTTTCCGCTTCTACTCCGCTTTCCGCCGCTTTTTGCTTGGCATCTTCCAGAATGGCTGCTCCTTTTTGCTCGACTTCATGTTTGATGTCTTCAATGAAGTTCTCCGGAACATAGACAATCCCGGTTAAGGCTGATGTGGAAACAACGGCTTCACGTCCCGCATAGAGAATGGTGAGCTCAGCCTGCTGTTCTTTCGCCAGGTGGATGGCTGCGTCCAGGGCTTTGCTGCTCATGTCTGAACCGTCTACTGCTGCAAGAATTTTTTTAAACATATGAATCCCGCCTTTCTGCTTTTATTGTCCTCCTCTCATTGCTGAATGTCAATTTTGCCGGCTTTCTCCGGAACATTGCCTTACAGACTTTCTCCATTTGTCGCGATGACGTCTTTATACCAATAAAAACTTTTCTTTCTCTTCCTTTCAAACGTGCCTGTTCCGTCATTGCCGCGGTCAACATAGATATAGCCGTAGCGTTTTTTCATTTCAGCAGTTGAGGCGCTGACGAGGTCAATCGGCCCCCACGACGTGTAACCGATCAGGTTGACTCCGTCTTCGATCGCCTCTCTTGCTTCTATTAAATGATCCCGCAGATATTTGATACGGTAATCATCCTGTATGCTTCCGTCTTCCTCCGGCTGATCTTGTGCGCCGAGCCCGTTTTCGACGATGAAGAGCGGTTTCTGATAACGGTCGTACAGCGTGTTTAAGGTAATGCGCAAGCCCTTCGGATCAATCTGCCAGCCCCATTCCGAAGATTCCAGATAAGGATTTTTCACGCCGCCGAGAAGATTCCCCTTCGATTGCGCCAGATCCTCAGGCGCGGTGCTTGCCGTCATCGACATGTAGTAGCTGAAGCCGATGTAATCCACCGTGTGTTCTTTCAGGAGCTCCTCGTCTCCTTCCTTCATCTCAATCGTAATTCCGTTTTCTTTAAAGAAGCGCTTCATGTAGCCCGGATAGCTGCCCCTCGCCTGCACATCAGAAAAGAACAGCGTGCTCCGCTCTTTCTGCAAAGCCGCATATACATCCTCCGGCTTCGGCGTCATCGGATACGTCGTCGTCGCGGCGATCATGCAGCCGATCTGTGAATCCGGGATGATCTCATGGCCGGCTTTTACCGCCAGCGCGCTCGCCACAAACTGGTGGTGGGCCGCTTGGTACATCGTGTTTTGTTTATTTTCGCCTTCCCGGAATACGAGACCGCCGCCTGTAAACGGAGCGTGAAGAACGACATTGATTTCATTGAATGTCATCCAATATTTCACCTTGTCTTTATAACGGGTGAAAACCGTGCGGGCGTACCTCTCATAGAAATCGACCGTTTGGCGGTTTCTCCAGCCGCCGTAATTTTTCACCAGACCGAGCGGCATCTCGTAGTGCGAAATCGTGACCACCGGTTCGATCTGATGTTTTCTCAATTCATCAAAAAGACGGTCGTAAAATTGCAGCCCTTCTTCATTCGGCTCTGTTTCATCGCCGTTCGGAAAGATTCTCGTCCACGCAATGGAGGTGCGGAACGCTTTAAAGCCCATCTCCGCAAACAGAGCGATGTCCTCTTGATAGCGGTGATAAAAATCAATCGCGTCGTGATACAGATTCAGCGCATCGTCTGTCTCATGGAACGGTGACATAATGCCGTCCGGGGAGACATCCGCCGTGGAAAGTCCTTTGCCGCCTTCTTTGTAAGCTCCTTCAATCTGATTGGCAGCCGTTGCGCCGCCCCATAAAAAACCTTCCGGAAATCTCTTCATGTTTTCTCCACCTCTTTTTCAGGATAACGCCAGAAGCGCTTCATTCGGTTTGACCATGCCGCTTTTTTTCACGTCTGTAAATGAATATTGATCCGTATTCGTAATGATGACCGGTGTGATCACGTCATAACCGGCAGCCTTTATTTCTTCGATATCAAAAGTAATCAGCAGATCTCCAGGCGCGACAGCATCGCCCTCTTTTACGTGCACCTCAAAATGTCTGCCATCCAGCCGGACCGTATCAAGCCCGATATGAATGAGAACCTCGGCTCCCCGGGCGCTCGTAATACCGATGGCGTGCTTTGTTTTAAATACGGCTGTCACCGTGCCCTCTACGGGAGAAACCGCCGCGCCCTCTTCAGGCAGAATCGCAAAGCCTTTTCCCATAATTTCACCGGAAAACACGCTGTCGTTCACTTCACTTAATGCTTTCACTTCACCTTTAATCGGGCTGTGAATGATTTCGCCGCCAGCCGTCACCCCCGGCATTCCAGGCGCTTTGGCCTGTTCGGGCTGTACATCTTCAAACCCGATCAGCAGTGCCGCCGCAATACCGGCCGCAAACGAGATAAAAAGCCCGATCAGCGCGTAAAGAAACGTCGGCCCGATAAAGACCGGAATGCTCGGCAGACCGGCGTTGCCGCCGACAATGTAGGAAGCGACGCCGGTTACACCGTAAAAAGCTCCGCCTGCCGCACCGCCGATTAACGCAGCCGCGAACGGTTTTTTCAATCTCATGTTGACGCCGTACATCGCGGGTTCGGTAATGCCCATCAAAGCCGTAATGCCCGTCGTAAACGCCAGCGACTTGAATGTTTTGTTCTTTGATTTCAAGAAAACCGCAAATGACGCGCCGGCCTGCCCCATGTTCGCCAAAAACATCGCAGGCAGAATGTAATCATGTCCGTTTTGAGCAATATTATTGATCATGATCGGCACAAGCGCATAATGCATCCCCGTCATAATGATGAGTGAAAATGTTCCGGCAAGCAGAATCATCGCGGCAATGCCCGCATGATTGAACAAATAATTGACGCCGACAGACAGGTAATTCCCGAGAATCGCGCCGAGCGGGCCGACCGTGATAAGCGTGACAGGCACGACGATCACAAGCGTAAGCATCGGCACAACAATCAATTTCAAGGATGAAGGGGTGATTCGGTCGATCCCTTTCTCCACATAGGACATCAGCCATATCGCCAGCAAAATCGGAATGACTGTCGATGAATACGTGGCAGCGGTTACAGGAAGACCGATAAAGGAGATGCTTTTCCCTGACCCAAGCAAAGCCGTCAAATCCGGATGCAGAATCGCACCCGCCACAGCGGCCGCCACGTACGGATTGCTTCCGAATTTTCTCGCCGCGCTTACCGCAAGCAAAAGCGGCAGAAAGTAAAACGCACCGTCGCCAACAGCCGTAAGAATGCTGTGAGTCTGGCTCTTCTCCGACATCCAGCCGAATGTCACCGCTAATGCGACAAGCCCTTTTATCATTCCGGCTCCGGCAATCGCCGGCAGAATCGGCGTAAACACGCCGGAAATCACATCAAACACGGCGCTCAGCATATTTTTCTTCTGCTTCGAGGTTTTGTTTGCGCTTTCATCACTGAGCCCGCTGCTCTCGATCAAAGCCTGATACACCTTCGGCACATGATTGCCGATAATGATCTGAAATTGCCCGCCGCTGATATTTGTCCCCATCACGCCTTCTGTCTGCTCCAGTGCGTTCCGATCTGCCTTCGCATTGTCATACAAATTAAAACGAAGCCGCGTCATGCAATGGATGACACTCTGAACATTCTCCTCCCCGCCGACAAGTTGTAAAATCTCTTTTGATATTTTATGATAGTCCATGAGTCTGCCTCCTTAAAAATGGGGGATCTGCCGGACGAAAGGTGGCCGCCTTTCTCCGGCTTTTTTTTATGAAATAAGCATCACCTCCGAAAAAAGGGTATAAAAAAAACCTAAACTGCACAGAGCAAGGGGGTCTTCCCCTGCCTGACGCAATTTAGGTTTTGCCTGCGGTTTGCAGTAACAATCCTAGGTGAATGATATTGGGTTGATATGTATACTTTAGCACTAGGGTTATGGGGGTGTCAACGCTTACATTTTAATGTTCTGTTGAAACAAATTAAAGTCTAAGTTATACGCAAGACTAAGCCTTCCCTTCCACGTATACGGCAACAATGAGGCTGGCTGATTAAATGGTTGATATCTGAAAACTCAAGTATCAAATGTGCATTTCATATCTGGGGCGTTTCAGCTTTTCTTCCAGAAATCAAAAACCTCTTATTGTGAATTCTAATTGTGATAGATAGCTATGCTCTGGCCCTACAACTCATTCTTGCCTTTTTTCTTTTTAATAAAGGCTTCAATATGATTAATTGTTTCCGTAAAATTCTCTTTAAATTCATGTTCCCATATCCTTAATACATGCCAGCCGATTTCTTGATAATAGGAAGTTACTTCTTTATCTCTTTCTTTATTTCTCTGTAACTTTTTCTCCCAATAAGCTGAATTGCTCTTTGGTTTATTCCCATGAATACTGCAGTCATGCCAGAAACAAGAATCAATAAAAATCACAATTTTGTATTTTTTTATAGCTATATCCGGTTGACCAAAAAGAGATTTTACATTCCTTCTAAACCTTAAACCCCTTCTCCATAATTCTGAAGAAACTTTATCCTCTAATTTAGACTTAGATTTTATTGCTTGCATGTTTTTTCTTCTTTGCTCTTTTGTATGAGTATCACCCATTGGCTTTAACCTCTCTTTTAATATTTAATATATTTCTTTCCTATATTAAGAGCAATAACCGTCATTTTTTTAAAAAATAAACTTGCAACGTAAGCTTAAAAAAGGGTATGCTGCTATAGAAAGAAACACCGAAAAACAGAGAATATATTTCCTATAAGCAGAAAGAGTTGAAAGAAATGAACAGCAATAATAAGAGATTTAAACTGGTTGATTTATTTGCTGGTGCTGGAGGTCTAAGCAAAGGATTTGAGCAAACTGGCTGCTTTGAAACAATTGGAGCGGTAGAAATAAATCAAGCAGCTATTGAAACTTATGTTTATAACCACGGCGGAAACAGAGACATTATTATTAGGCCGGACGAAAGTGATACCAGTGACATTAGTAAAATCGACTTCCGTAAATGGAAGAAGAGCAAAAACATTGATCCTAATTTGTTAACAATTATTGGCGGACCTCCTTGTCAAGGATTTTCCAATGCTAATAGGCAGAAAAATTATCTGATATCAGGAAATAATCAGCTTGTTATAGAGTTTTTTCGTGCTATTGATGAGATCCGGCCAGCTGCATTTCTTATGGAGAATGTGCCATCGATGAACTCAGATAAACATAAATTTTTCATCACAAAACATTTAGATAATTCGCGCTTTGCATATAGCTCTTTAGAACATTTAACTTGCTTATTTAATACATCAAAAGAAAAGTTGATTGAAAATAAGTTTTTAATGGATGATAAGATAATTCTAATGGAGTCAGTTGAAATATCACTAAGTCATATTTGGAGAAAAATCATCGATGGTTCAACTCCCCCTAAACCAATAATTGGGGATCATAACTACTTATCCCGCTTGAAAAGTATATCAAAAAAAATTATAAAGACAGAAGGTAATCCTAGCTTGTCACTAAAGGAAAAAAAAGATATTATTCGAATTATTGAGTTGATTAATCAACAACTAAAAACCTTCCAAGCAGATGGAGATCACCTAAGCACTAAAGATATAGTTTCTCGTGGAAAAGCAGCACTCCAATTGCTGCTTGAGGATTTTGAGGAATTTGATAAATGCGCTAAAAAAGATATCACTAACTTTATGAGTTTAAATCTAATACTGTTAAGAATAAAAGAACTAAATGATGAAAAAATTAGATATGAGCTTTATATAGATGATACACATAAGGATAATATTAAAATCATTGCAAAGGTTTGGTCTTATAATATTGTAAAATATCTTGAAATGGCATTCCACCAAATTGGATATAATACTGATTTCGGGGTCTTAACAGCTACAGACTTTGGCGTACCACAAATAAGAAGAAGGTTTATCATCCTTGGTGTTAGAAATGATTTATTTGAGAACAGTCCGAAACTTCCCGATGCGTTGGTACACTCAACACCTTTTACAGTAAGGGATGCAATACAGGATTTAGCCGATATAACGCCCCTTACAGATATGGAAAAAGCTAAACCATTAGATTATATAGAATCAGATGCGCAGGCATCGCCTATGCTTCGATATTTCAGAAAAGATGCTGATAAAGGGTTGATTGATAATCATATAAATACTGAAAGCCGTCAGCTAAGTAAAACTCGTTTTGAAGCAATACTTCAATTGAAAGGTAAAAATTTCCACAGTCTTAATGATGAGTTAAAAACAACCTACTCTGATGTGTCTAGAACACAGAATACAATCTATTTAAGACTAGACTATGGCAGTCCATCTCCTACAGTCGTTAACGTAAGGAAATCAATGTGGAGTCATCCAGAAAAAGCTAGAGCAATAAGTATTCGCGAGGCAGCCCGTCTGCAATCATTTCCAGATAATTTTAAATTTAGAGGGACAAAAGATCAGCAATATCAACAAGTAGGGAATGCAGTTCCCCCTTTGCTTGGACGTGCAGCAGCCGAGGCATTATTAAATGCTATGGGTGTTGAGCCTACTATCTCACTTAAAAATGAATTATTAGATTTAGAATAACAACAAGCTTGACGATAAAATCAGTATATCGTCAAGCTTTTTTGATAATTCTTGTTAAATCTTTTTAGAAAGATATACGTTTGGAATGAACTTATTTTATTATAGTTATATTAAAAAATTGAAAAACAGGGGGATTTATGAACATTATACTAACACGGCCATCAGCTGCACCAGTACTTCATGCACTCAGATCAATAGGTTATAAAGCAAAAACTGCAATTGCAGATATAGTTGATAATGCAATTGATGCTCAAGCCTCAAAAATCACATTACACTTTGAATATGATAAACTTAATGGCTATATTAAAATTGAAGATAATGGGAACGGTATGAGCGAAGAAGAAATACAGACTGCAATGAATATAGGAGCAAAAGATCCTAGAACTAAAAGATCACCAAATGAATTAGGCCGTTTTGGAATGGGGTTAAAAACTGCCTCATTTTCATTAGGAAAACGCTTAAGCGTTATAACAAAGAAAGATGGAGTATACCATGAGAGATGCTGGGATCTCGATTACGTATCTGAATGCAACGAATGGAATCTGTTGACTTCTATACCTACTCCGGTTAAAGAAGTGGCGGGCGAAATTAATGGATCTAGTGGTACTGTCATAATAATTGATAAACTTGATCGTTATATGCGCAATAAAAAAATACAACGAAAAACTTTTTTTTCAAAAACCGCTCAAATTCAAAAACATCTTGAATTTGTTTTTCATGATCTTATAGACAATAACAAGATTATTATTTCTATAAACGATGTTGAATTAACTCCTTGGGACCCTTTTATGACTGAGCATCCCTCAATAATTGAAGGAGAAGAAACACTATGGAAATTGGATGGACATAAAATGAAAGTCAAGTATACAATTCTTCCCCATGCCTCCAAACTTACTCGCACTGAATTTAAAAAAGCAGGCGGCGAAAGAGGATGGAGAGATCACCAAGGTTTATACATATATAGGGAAAATCGCTTATTACACTATGGAGATTGGAGAAACCTTTTCCCAAAAGATACTCAATCTCAATTAGCCAGAGTACGAATTGACATCTCTAATGAAGCGGATTCTGATTGGCACGTTGATGTTAAGAAGTCAATGGTTACAATACCCGAACAAGCCATAAAAATCTTACGTCCAATTGCCAAAGAAGCAAGAGATATCTCTAGAGAGATATCTTACTTCAGGACACAGTCTTCAATAGCTGGAAGCAAAATTAAAGGCAGCTTAAATACTTGGGAACAGTCTGGGAAAGATTCAGAATCCCCTTTTGTTTTAAATAAAAGTCATCCAATTTATTTAGAGTTATTAAAGATGTTGAATGAAGAACAAGCGCGAATGCTGAACTTTTTTTTGAAATTAATTGAAATAGGTTCACCTGTAAATATTATAGCAGTACCACAATTAGAAGATGAAATTCAAAATTTTACAGACCAACAGTTAGAAATGGTTCATCGCTTTGCTGAAACAATGACTCAACTTGGCCTTTTAAATACAAAAAAAGAAATTATCGAAGCACTAATGACTCAACCTGGTTTTGAGATGTTTAATAAAAGCACACTGAAATATATTCTAGAAAAGGAGAGCAAAGAATGAATATAAATTTCAACTTATTGGATTTTCATTTCCAGACAATTCACTCCAGTATGGAAGCTCACGGCCATAATCGAGATCAAGCTGCGGAAGAAGCTTTTGATTATGCCTTAAACATTCTTAATATAAAAGAAA
This sequence comes from Bacillus sp. FSL K6-2819, assembly GCF_038008305.1. Lineage (NCBI taxonomy): Bacteria > Bacillati > Bacillota > Bacilli > Caryophanales > Bacillaceae > Bacillus > Bacillus sp. FSL K6-2819. Next base: position 3,798,590 of record NZ_JBBOYV010000001.1, read on the forward strand.
TCTCTCAAACTGAGAGAGAAAAAGCAAAAGCAAAAATCTTTTTCAAATATAAAATTGGGATGGAGTTGCCAAATAAAATTAGTGTGTTAGACGGAAAAAACAGAGATAACTGGTATTCACCATCAAAGAAAGCAACTTTTTACTTTTGGAATCGATATAGAAGATATTTGCTCGATAAAAAACAATGGGATTTTGAAACTGTGGATTCTATTGATAAATCAACTGATAAGATACTAGAATTCCTCGGTAATCCTGAGAACCCAAATCCTTTTGACAAAAGAGGGCTGGTTTTAGGATATGTTCAATCAGGAAAAACTGCAAATTTTACAGGTCTTATAAATAAAGCATTTGATGTCGGTTATAAATTAATCATTGTCCTCGCAGGAATTCATAACGATCTGCGGACTCAGACCCAAATAAGATTAGAAGAAGAAGTTGTTGGTAATCGTACAGATAAGAGCGGGTGCCCAGTTGGCGTAGCTGAAATCAGACCAAATAATGATGATCATATTATTGGAACATGGACTACCGAAAAGCATGATATATCTGCTCGCACAACCCCTCAAGTGTCCCATCTGAATAAGCCAACTTTAATGGTCGTTAAGAAAAACAAGTCAGTATTGGAAACACTTATTGAACAATTAATCAATCATAGAAGACTTTATCAATTAGATATACCGGTCTTAATAATTGATGATGAAGCAGACCAAGCCTCAATTGATACGGCGGACAAGATAAAAGAAGAAGAACCAAAAACAATTAATAAATTAATTAGACAGCTATTAGATATTTTTCCACGCAGAAATTATGTCGGTTATACTGCTACTCCTTTTGCAAACTTGTTAATCGATGTAACTTCTGAAACAGAGGCTGAAGGCAAGGATCTTTATCCTAAAGATTTTCTAATTGGTCTGCCAAAACCAACAGGATATTGTGGGCCTGAAGAGTTTTTTAACACTGAAGAAAACTCTAATTATAGTAAACCTAGTTTAATTAAGTATTTAGATAGTGATGAAGAGAAACTCATTGGGTCAATAAAAAAAGTGGACGACTTAGAAATATTTGATTCCGTTCCAAGTCAAATGAAAAAAGCGATTTTATCCTTTTTAATCACTATTGCGATAAGAAATCTAAGAGGCCAGAAAAAAAAGCATAATTCAATGCTCATCCATATCTCCAGATTAAAGGGTGTTCAAACCTATATTAAAGATGTAATCGCTGAAGAATTCGCGTCTTATACAGATTCTATACTTTATGACCAATACAGTCCTATAATAGATGAACTTAAATTTATTTATGATCATGAAATAACTAAAACAACGGAAGAATGGGATAACAGTATCAAGACCTTTGAATGGAACACTGTATTAAAAGAGATAAAAAAAAGCATTATAACAGTACAATTATTTGCAATTAATGGCGACAGTAGCGATGCTTTAGATTATCACAGCTATAAAGAAGACGGGCTAAATGTTATTGCAATTGGAGGAGACAAACTTTCAAGGGGCCTTACCCTTGAAGGATTAAGCATTACATACTATACACGCAATACTCTTATGTATGATACATTAATGCAAATGGGCCGTTGGTTTGGTTATCGAGAAGGTTATATAGACCTTTGCCGGATTTATACATCAAAGACAATAGCAAACCATTTTGAACATCTGGCTATTGCTATGCAAAAGTTGCGTGAGGAACTTGATTATATGGCAGAAAAAAACAAAACGCCAATGCAATATGCAGTACGCATGTTAAGTCATGAAACAATGAGATTAACAAGTTTATTAAAAATGAAAATGGCGACTAATTATAATGCTCGTTTTGATGCAAGTCTGCAGCAGACAAGAGTTTTTAATGCTTCTGAAACTTTCTTTCGCAATAACATGAAGGCTGTGTCAGATCTTGTTTCTAACCTTACTTTTTCTACAATTCAGAGAAAAAAGTCTTTATATCACCTAGCTAAAAATGTGAATATACATACTATATTGAAATTCTTTCAAAAGTACCAAACTAGTGAGCATGCAACAATAGTTAAATCAAATTTACTATCAAATTATATAGCCCTTGCCAATAAAGAAAATAATGAACTGGAAAATTGGACAGTAGCAGTATTTGAAGGTCAAATGTCAAATCATATTGTACCTAACCATCCTGTTAAATTAGGAAGTTTATATCTATCAAATACCGTTATGCGTGGAGAGAAAGCACATGAATACAATAAATCCAGAGAGCTAGTAGATATACGGGCAATTGTAGCAGATAACCAAGAATTTCTAGATTTGGATGAAAAAAAACTTGTCACCTCGAAATCAAAGAGGAAAATGCGTGAAGAAAGAGACAAAACTCAAGGCTTTCTTATGATTTATCCTTTAAATCCAAACGTAAAAATATTTAGTGATTTAGAAATAAAATTTAGCGAAGAACTCGTACCGATAGGAGTTGCCCTTTCTTTTCCCGGGACTAATATTGAAAATGATAAAGTCTATCAAATAAACAGCACGGTACCGCAGGTTCAAGGAGAACAAAGTGGTTTCAATAAAAAATGAATTTACAGAAATGTTTAATGAATCAATGCATCCTGTTCAGCCTGCTCCATTAAAACTAAGGCTTGTTTTGGTCGATCCTGTTGCTGTTTTTGCAGGAATCAATCCAAGTTCAGAACAAAGGATTTTATTTATTACTGCTGGTAAAAAAGCATGGGGAAAAGAACAAATTATATCTTTACCTAAGTGGAAAGGCATGACTATTAGCTTTGATTTCCACTTTAAGATTGGACCTTTTGAAAACGAATATGTTGTAGCTATCAGCCAAGAAAAAGGGTATGACACAGATGTATTTGTGTCTGTTTTACAAAATATTCTAGAAACAATCACTTTAAAGGCTGAAACAGAAGAATTATATCCTTTATTATATCGAACTTTAGATAAGTGGAAAGCTTTCTTTTCTAAAGGTGGGTATAAAAAATTAACAGAGGAACAACAAAAAGGACTTTTCGGCGAACTTTACTATATAAAAAAATGGATTGAAAAAAACCCTGGAATTCCTCCAACTTTAATAAATTGCTGGGAAGGTCCCTTAACAGGTCGTTTGGATTTTAATATGTTACACCACTGTATTGAAATAAAAACAGTAACAGAAAAAATAGGTAAGAAAGTGAAGATTTCCAATGAGACGCAACTAACCTTAACAGAGGCCGTACAATCTATATACTTGTATGTTTGCTTTATTGAGAATAGCCAAACCCATGGTACATCACTCGATTCAATGGTTAATACTATTAGAGACTTAATTGAAAGCATGTCTCAAGAAATATTACTGGTATTTAATGAACTACTGATAAAAGCCGGTTATCGTGATGGGGAGTATGCTGAGAATCTCTTTGCAATTAACAGCGTTGAAGTCTATGATGCAAATGAGAATTTTCCCCGTATTTTACCGGAATCTCTTCACTCTGCTGTATCTCATGTTAGTTATTCTATAGATTTAAAAGCTTGTGAAGAGTTTTTATTACAAGAAAACCGTGCCTACAATACAAAATGGAGCTGAATATTAATATGTTGGAACGACAGCTAGAAAGAAATTTTTTAGGTAATCTATTAAATATAGTACTAGAAAAAGCCGCAAAAGAAGGGAATTTCCAGAATGTTTTTCTAAATGAAATGCTTAAGTACATTGATAGCGAAAATGACCCTAATATTTTATATCCTCCCTATAAAAATACACATAAAAAAATTTTAGTAAATGCTTATTCCAACATTAAGGAGGAAAGCAGGCTTCAGTTGTATGTAGTAGATTATGATAGTGAACAAAGTGAAGATGAGATGCTGACTATAACTATGTCTGAAATAAATTCTATAGCTGAAAAAGCAAAACGTTTCTATACAAATGCAAAATTGCTTTTTAACAATATAGATCCGTCTCAAGAATCCCATTCTCTCGCAAGAACAATTATAGAGAATGATATAAATAATATTGATATTATAGTTGTAACAAACAGGTTTTACAGATCAAATAAAATGGTCAAGTTAAACATACCGGGTATTAATGAAGTGCATGTTCATGTATGGGACGTCGAAAGAGCTTATCAACTGTACTCTGCCGATAATGGAGATCAGCTAACTTTTATTGATTTTAAAAGTCAGTTTGACGAAACTTTTGAGATGATGTATGTACCGGACAATAAGGCTAAGAATTTTGAATGTTATATTGGCTTTATCCCTGCAGAACTTTTAGCCAAAATTTACAATTTTTGGGGACCAAAATTAGTTGAAAGAAACGTTCGTTCCTTCCTGCAGGCACGTGCACAAACAAATAGAGGAATTAGAGATACACTCAAAAATCCCGAGGAGCGTAAAATGTTTGTAGCCTATAACAATGGGATATCTTCTGTGGCCAGAAGCGGAGACATTGAAAAATCTGCTGAGGGCATCAACCTCTATACTATAAAAGGGCTTGATGGGTGGCAGATTGTAAACGGCGGACAGACTACGGCTTCTATTCACCGAGCTTACTTGGAAGGTATTGATTTAAGTGATGTCTACATACAAACTAAATTAACAATATTGAAGGTAAGCAGTAAAAATGAAGACGAGCGAATTAAATTAGAAGATAACATGGTTGCTAAAATATCGGAATTTGCCAACACTCAAAACAAAATTAATAAGTCGGATCTTCTAGCCAACACTCGATTTATGTCAGAGATTGAAATGTTCTCCAGAAGCACATGGATACCTGTCCATGATGGACGTAAAGCGGGTGAAAAATGGTATTTTGAACGTACTAGAGGCCAATATATGGTTGATGTTAACAGATTCAAGAAAGATAAAGGATCAAATAACTTCAAAAAACAAAATCCTTCAGATAAAGTGCTTTCCAAAGTAGACCTGGCAAAGTATTTTATGTCTTGGGAAGGTTTCCCTCACATTTCAAGTAAAGGAGGGGAAGCAGCTTTTAAAGAATTTATGGAACACAATTCGCTTTATTGGAAAACTGAAAAAAATGAAGATGGTAGAAAAAGCTTAAGCCTTGATGATTATAAAAAATTAATAGCGCGAGTTATTATTAACATGCGAGTACATGAAATTGTATCTGAACAAAAACTTAAAGGGTATAGAGCTAACGTTGTTTATTATTCCGTAGCAATCCTAAAAGAAATATATGGTGATCAAATAAGCCTAATTAAAGTTTGGGAAAACCAAAAATTATCAGATGTTTGGAACCCTATCATTGCAACTATCGCGAATGTTACTTTAAATTATTTAAGGGATTCTGCTGGAGAACGAAATGTTACACAGTGGGCTAAACAAGAAGCCTGTTGGGATGAATTCAAAAAGGAACATAAGTCCACACTACAATATCTAAGATAGATAACAATTTGAAAAACTCTTTTACGTGAGGAAGATATCAACGAAAAAGAGTTTTTTTATTCTAAATAACGTCTCTGATTAAACTACTCCACTCCCCAAACAGCCTCCCCATCACCGCTCAGCACACTAAACGTCACGACTTCTTTCTCTCTTGCTGAGTCCCATTCTTTCAGGAAGACGCCGTCGTAATTTGTGCCGTTCAGGTTGATTTTGGCTTTGCTGCTGCCGGTTATTGTCCAGGTTCCGGTCATTTCCCCGGAAATGGTGCCGTCGTTGTTAAGCCGGATGGTTTTTGGGGTTTTGATGGCAGCTGTGATGTCTTTTCCGTGCTGGATGAGTTTGTAGGTTCCGGGTGCGGCGGCTGCCGATATGTGTGTATCCGGTTCCCCCGCATAGCGGTACGGGGCTGCAGCCGGCCATCCGTCTTTGTTCATGTACAGCTCATGCACTCTGACTTCGTGCTCCTCGCCTCTGTTCGGGAAACGGGTGTGGAAAATGAGGTATGATCGTTTCGTTTTCCCGTCGTAAAACACGGAGTTGTGCCCCGGTGAGACGTAGCCTTTGCCTTTTTCAGATTGTGAGGCGAAGGTATAGCTGCCCATGAGTTTGACCCCGTACGGTTCAATTGCTTTGTCATCGAAGAAGCTGCCGTCTTTTCCTTTGGCGTCAAGCATGTTATGACCTGCGGCGTCATAATACGGTCCGTCCGGATATTTGGAGCGGGCCGCACGGATATTATAACCGCCTGATGCGTCAAGCCCGCCGAATGACAGATACAGATAGTAATATTTCGTTTCCGGATTGTAGCTGATGTACGGGCCTTCGATCCGGCTGTGATTTCCGCCGAGCAGTTTTTTTCCGTAGCCTTGGTTCGGGAGGGGGAAGCCGGTTTTCGGATTCATTTTTAGTATAAAAATCCCGCCGGAGTAAGAGCCGTACACCATCCAGAGCTTGCCTTTATGGTCAAAAAACGTTTGCGGGTCTACGACGTTCGGGTGGACGTTTGCATGATACGTCGTGCCGTCCTCGCTTTTTCCTTCCATTCCCGATTTCAAAAAGATGCCTTTGTTTTTGTAGGGCCCTTCAATCTTGTCACTCACGGCGACACCGAGAGCGGATCGCGGCGAGTCCCCTTTACAGGCGTTGTAGTACATGTAAAATTTCCCGTCAGCCAGCTGGGCGACGTCCGGCGCCCACAGCGTATCAGATTGGGCCCAGTCGAACGTCTCTTTTAATTCAGTATAGACGTTCGGGATCAGCGGATTATTGTTATTGACGCTTGAAGATATTTGCTGCCACTGCATCAGGTTTTTCGACTTGGCGGAAGCCAAATGCGAGCCGAATACATAATACGTATCGCCTGTTTTGATAACGGACGGATCATGGACGCTGACCTCTGAAAAAACCGGATGCTGGGCTTTTGCCTGCGGCAGGGTGAACCCGATGACCGCTGCTGAAATCAGGCACACACGAAAGAAACTGGTTTTCATTTTCTGAAATCTCCTCGCTCTCCTCTTTCTTAAAAACGCTTTCAAGACAACGTTCCATTTTATGATGGGGATGGCGGGAATATGTGATCAACAGCGCCGGCTTCGTGATGTACCGCTTTACTGCGATAATAATCTGATTTGCAAAAGAATGGAAAAAAAGTTTTGACTTCTGATTCGCAAACACTTAATATAAAAAACAGTTACTAGTTATCAGAATATTTAAGAATTGAGTGAAGCATATATGACCTTACACAAAGACCGCCGCATCGGGCGATTGTCCGTCCTTCTTCTGCTTCATGAGTCTGAAGAGAGCCAGCAGATCAGCCGGCTGGAACGGGATGGCTGGAAAGTCTGTCTCGGCAGGGTCGGTTCGATGGATGCGCATAAAGTGGTAGCCGCAATTGAAACCGCTTCCAAAAAGAGCGGTGTCATTCAATCAGAGGGTTATCGTGAATCACACGCGCTTTATCATGCCACAATGGAAGCTTTGCATGGAGTGACGCGGGGCGAAATGCTGCTTGGCTCGCTGCTTCGTACCGTCGGCCTTAAATTTGCCGTTTTGCGGGGAAACCCTTATGAAAGCGAGGCGGAAGGCGATTGGATCGCCGTTTCACTTTACGGCACGATCGGAGCTCCGATTAAGGGGCTTGAGCACGAAACATTCGGAGTAGGAATTAATCACATATGAATCAGCCCATAGATTTTAGACGATAGGGGGCTATGCGTGAAAAATCATTTTCATGGCATAGCTCCTTTTTGTATGGGCGCTTTATCAAAGTAAAGAAAAAGGGGTTGAAATGATGGTAACGTTAGACGGTTCCTCACTGACAACCGCAGATGCCCAGCGTGTTTTATTTGATTTTGAAGAGGCTCAAGCATCTGCTGAAAGCATGGAAAGGGTGAAAAAAAGCAGGGCTGCGGTTGAACGGATTGTTCAAGAAGAAAAGACCATTTACGGGATCACGACGGGGTTCGGCAAGTTCAGCGACGTGCTGATTCAAAAGGAAGACGCCGCTGATCTGCAGCTGAATCTGATTCTTTCCCACGCGTGCGGCGTCGGTGATCCGTTTCCCGAATCTGTATCACGGGCCATGCTGCTTTTGCGCGCCAATGCCTTGCTGAAAGGCTTTTCCGGCGTGCGGACTGAGCTGATTGATCAGCTGCTCGCGTATCTCAATCATCGCATTCATCCGGTCATCCCGCAGCAAGGGTCACTGGGGGCAAGCGGAGATTTGGCGCCGCTTTCTCATCTCGCGCTGGCGCTCATCGGTCAAGGCGAAGTCTTTTACGAAGGGGACCAGATGCCGACGGCGCACGCTTTAGAAAAGGCAAATCTTCAGCCGGTCGTCCTGACCTCTAAGGAAGGCCTCGCGCTGATCAACGGAACACAGGCCATGACCGCGATGGGGCTGATCGCTTACCTCGAGGCGGAAAAGCTGGCCTATCAGTCAGAACGGATTGCGAGCTTAACGATCGAAGGGCTTCAAGGCATCATGGATGCGTTTGACGAAGATATTCATGCCGCCCGCGGCTATCAGGAGCAAATGGATGTTGCAGAACGAATCCGCTATTACCTGTCTGACAGCAAACTGACGACTGTCCAAGGAGAGCTGCGTGTCCAGGACGCCTATTCGATCCGCTGTATTCCTCAAGTCCATGGCGCATCGTGGCAGACATTAGCGTATGTAAAAGAAAAATTAGAAATCGAGATGAATGCCGCGACGGATAACCCGCTCATTTTCGAGGACGGCGCCAAAATCATCTCTGGCGGAAACTTTCACGGACAGCCGATCGCCTTTGCCATGGATTTTCTCAAAGTGGCGGCTGCCGAGCTTGCGAATATTTCTGAACGGCGTATCGAACGGCTTGTGAACCCGCAGCTGAATGACCTGCCGCCCTTTCTGAGCCCTCAGCCCGGCTTACAGTCCGGAGCGATGATCATGCAATATGCGGCGGCCTCCCTCGTGTCGGAAAATAAAACCCTGGCCCATCCCGCCAGTGTCGATTCGATCCCTTCGTCGGCAAACCAGGAGGATCACGTCAGCATGGGGACCATCGCCTCAAGGCACGCCTACCAGATCATCGCGAATACGAGACGGGTGCTTGCCGTTGAAGCCATTTGCGCGCTGCAAGCCGTGGAATACCGTGGCGCAGAACATTGCGCTTCGTACACAAAGCAGCTCTATCTCGAAATGAGAAACATCGTTCCGTCCATACAAGAAGACCGCGTGTTTTCTTATGATATCGAGCATCTGAGTGACTGGCTGAAGAAAGAGTCTTTTCTGTCGAATGAGCATCACCAAAAACTGATGACCAATGAAGGGGGACTTACAAGATGACTGAAGTAAAGAAATCAATCCGCGCCAGCCGCGGCACCGAACTTGAATGCTTAGGATGGGAACAGGAAGCTGTGCTCCGCATGCTCCGAAACAACCTTGACCCGGAGGTTGCCGAAAAGCCGGAGGATCTGATCGTATACGGCGGCATAGGCAAGGCCGCGCGAAACTGGGATGCTTTTCACGCGATTGAGCGCTCCCTCAAAACGTTAAAAGATGATGAAACACTGCTGATTCAATCCGGGAAACCGGTCGGACTGTTCCGCACGCACAGCCGCGCGCCCCGCGTCCTTTTGGCCAATTCGGTTCTCGTGCCGAAATGGGCGGATTGGGAGCATTTCCATGACCTTGAGAAAAAAGGGCTGATGATGTACGGGCAAATGACGGCCGGCAGCTGGATTTATATCGGCTCCCAAGGTATTTTGCAGGGCACTTATGAAACCTTTGCAGAACTTGCGAGACAGCATTTCGGCGGCAGTCTGAAAGGAACCGTTACGCTGACAGCCGGACTTGGCGGAATGGGCGGCGCACAGCCGCTGTCCGTCACGATGAATGATGGCGTCGTCATCGCCGTTGAAGCGGATGAAAAACGGATCGATAAGCGGATTGAAACAAACTATTGCGACCGGAAAACGGCGTCCATTGACGAAGCGCTGCGCTGGGCCGAGTCAGCCAAACAAGCCGGAAAGCCTTTGTCCATCGGCCTTCTCGGCAATGCGGTAGAGGTGCATCATGAGCTTCTGAGCCGCGGAGTCCATATTGACATCGTGACCGATCAGACTTCCGCCCATGACCCGCTGATCGGCTATATTCCGGCCGGATACTCACTTGAAGAGGCCGACCGTCTGCGCCGGGAGCAGCCCGAATTATACGTGAGACTCTCTAAACAGAGTATGAAAAAGCATGTGGAAGCCATGCTTGCTTTCAAGAAAAAAGGGGCCATCGTCTTTGATTACGGCAACAATATCCGCCAGGCTGCCAAAGATGAAGGCCTCGCCGATGCTTTTGATTTTCCGGGATTCGTCCCCGCCTACATCCGGCCTTTATTTTGTGAAGGAAAAGGGCCGTTCCGCTGGGCCGCGCTGTCTGGGGACCCAGAAGATATTTACCGCACGGACGCTTTATTAAAAGAGCTGTTTCCCGAAAATAAAGCTCTGCACCGCTGGATTGACATGGCGCAGAAAAAAGTCACATTCCAAGGCCTGCCGTCCCGCATTTGCTGGCTTGGCTATGGCGAACGGGAAAAGATGGGCCTCGCCATCAATGAATTGGTCAGAAACGGCGAGCTGAAAGCCCCGATCGTCATCGGAAGAGACCATTTGGACTGCGGATCAGTCGCCTCCCCGAACCGTGAAACAGAAGCGATGAAAGACGGAAGTGACGCAGTCGGCGATTGGGCGGTGCTGAACGCGCTTGTCAACACGGCCTCAGGCGCAAGCTGGGTTTCTTTCCACCACGGCGGGGGCGTCGGCATGGGGTATTCCCTTCACGCGGGAATGGTTGCGGTCGCTGACGGCACCCGGCTTGCGGAAGAACGGCTTGCCCGGGTTCTGACAAGCGATCCGGGAATGGGTATTATCCGCCATGCGGACGCGGGATATGAAAAAGCGGCTCAAGTCGCCGAGGAACAAGACATTATGATACCGATGAAAAAGGAGCGGTAACATGCCGAAACAGATTGATACGATTCTCACCAACATCGGCCAGCTGTTAACGATGGAATCCGGCGGCCCCCGCGCAGGCGGAAGCATGCAGGATCTTCAAGTCACGGAAGATGCCGTTATCGGCATTCACGACGGGCACATTGTTTTTGCCGGACATAAAGGAGCGGAGGAAGGATACGAGGCAAGAGACATGATCGACTGTGGGGGAAGGCTCGTCACCCCCGGCCTCGTCGATCCCCATACCCATCTTGTATTCGGCGGCTCCCGCGAAAAGGAATTGAATTTAAAAATTCAGGGTATATCCTATTTGGATATTTTGGCGCAAGGCGGCGGCATTTTGTCAACGGTCACAGATACGAAAGCCGCTTCCGAAGAAGAACTGATTGAAAAAGGGCTTTTTCACCTCGGACGCATGCTGTCATACGGCATCACGACGGCGGAAGTAAAAAGCGGATACGGACTCGACAAAGACACTGAACTGAAACAGCTGACCGCGGCGAAAAAACTGGGTGAGCGCCAGCCGGTCGACCTTGTCACGACCTTTATGGGAGCACATGCCATTCCGCCTGAGTACCGGAACAGCCCTGACGAATTCCTGGATCGTATGCTGCAGCTTTTACCTGAAATAAAAGAAAAAGGCCTCGCGCAATTTGCCGATATTTTCACGGAAACAGGCGTCTTTACCGTCAGCCAGTCGCGGGACTACCTGCAAAAAGCGGCTGAAGCGGGCTTCGGCCTGAAAATCCATGCTGATGAGATTGACCCGCTCGGCGGCGCGGAATTGGCGGCAGAGCTGGACGCAGTTTCAGCCGATCATCTGGTGGGGGCATCTGACGAAGGCATCCGCAAGCTTGCAGAGTCCGGGACGATCGCCGTCCTGCTGCCGGGCACAACTTTCTATCTTGGCAAACACACCTATGCCAGAGCCCGTGAGATGATTGATGCGGGCGTGCGGGTCAGTTTGGCGACTGACTTCAATCCGGGCAGCTCACCGACGGAAAACCTCCAGCTCATCATGTCGATTGCCGCACTTCATTTAAAAATGACCGCAGAAGAAATCTGGCACGCCGTCACCGTTAACGCCGCTTATGCGATCGGGAAAGGCGAAGAGGCCGGACAAATTAAAGCCGGCCGGCTGGCTGACATTGTCATTTGGGAAGCGCCGAACTATATGTATATTCCGTATCATTACGGCGTCAATCATGTGCACCGTGTCATCAAGAACGGAAAGACGGTCATTTCAAGGGAGGGAGCCGCTCTTGGATAAGTATCCGTTTTTGCAAAAAGCCGGCTCGCTCTTCAACGACCGGCATGTGACAAGGATCGGCGATGTGACGGAAGCGTGGGCGGGCCAGCCGCTCAAAGGGCCGGCTTTGATCGGCGCTCCGCTTTCTAAGTCGTCAATCAGCCATTCCGGCGCCTGCTTTGCTCCCGGTGCGATCCGCAAGGCGCTCGGCGGCATTTCCGCTTATTCCGCGGAGCTGCGGGAGCATGTCATTGACCATTTATACGATGCCGGCGATATTCAGATTCATGTCACCGATATCGTCAAATCTCATGAGCACATTTATCAGACCATTCATGGCATTCTGGCGGACCAGCCTGACTGGGTGCCCGTCATTCTCGGGGGCGACAACTCCATCAGTTATTCCACCATCAAAGCCATTGCGGAAACGAAAGGAACAGCGGCCGTCTTTCAATTCGACGCCCACCACGACGTCCGCAACACAGAAGACGGAGGGCCGACAAACGGCACCCCATTCCGCCGGCTGTTAGATGATAACATCATAAGCGGCCAAAACCTGATTCAGCTTGGAATCAGAGAGTTCAGCAACAGCTTGGCATATGAAGAATATGTAAAAGATCGGCAGGCAGAAGTGCATACAATGGAAATGATCCGGGAGAAAGGGCTTCTCCGAACGATACAAGACGCCTTGCCGGCCGTTCAAAAAAGAGCGGATTCCATTTTCATTTCGGTTGATATGGATGTGCTGGATCAAGCCCATGCGCCAGGCTGTCCTGCGATCGGCCCCGGAGGCCTGTATACCGAGGAACTGCTTCAGGCGGTCAGATTTTTAGCGCAGGAGGCTGACATCTCCGGTATTGAGATCGTTGAGGTTGATCCGACACTTGATTTTCGCGATATGACAAGCCGGGCAGCCGCACACGTGATCTTACATGCATTAAAGGGATTTAAACAGTCACGTTAACAGGCTACCGGCGTATTCTCATGCCACGAAAAAAGGGGGAGATCACAATGGATGTTGATAAAGGCGGCAGTCAATTGAAGCGCACGATGAAAAGCAGGCACTTATTTATGATTTCATTAGGGGGCGTCATCGGCACGGGGCTTTTTTTGAGCACAGGGTATACGTTAAGCCAGGCCGGGCCGGGCGGGACGATCGCCGCCTACTTAATCGGCGGCTTGATGATGTATCTTGTCATGCAGTGTCTCGGAGAATTGTCAGTAGCCATGCCTGTGACCGGTTCTTTTCAAACGTATGCGACAACGTTTATCGGGCCGTCTACGGGCTTTATGGTCGGTATCATGTATTGGGTGAATTGGGTGGTGACGGTAGGCTCAGAATTTACAGCTTCGGGTATTCTTATGCAGCGCTGGTTTCCCCACAGCAGCGTCTGGATGTGGAGCGCGATTTTCGCGGCCCTTCTTTTTGCCGCCAATGCATTCTCCGTTAAACTGTTTGCAGAAACGGAGTTTTGGTTTTCCAGCGTCAAAATCGTTACCATCCTTTTATTTATCATCTTAGGCGGCGCCGCGATGTTCGGCCTGATTTCGTTGCACGGTTCGGCGGAAGCTCCGATGCTGTCAAATTTCACCTCACACGGCGGACTGTTTCCGAATGGCTTTCTTGCGGTTTTCATCGCAATGATTTCCGTAAGCTTCGCCTTTTCAGGGACGGAGCTGATCGGCATTACCGCGGGTGAAACCGCCAATCCGGAAAAAGATATTCCGCGTTCGATCCGAAATGTCGCCTGGAGAACGGTCATCTTTTTTATCGGCGCCATTTTTGTGCTGTCCGGACTGATCTCATGGAAGGAAGCAGGTGTGATTGAAAGCCCGTTTGTCGCGGTCTTTTCTCAGATCGGAATCCCTTACGCCGCGGATATCATGAACTTCGTGATTTTAACGGCTTTGCTTTCTGTCGCCAATTCTGGACTGTACGCTTCCACCCGGATGCTGTGGTCACTTGCTAATGAAAACATGATCAGCGCCCGGTTCAAAAAAGTCACGCCTAAAGGCATTCCGCTGAACGCCTTGCTCGCCAGCATGGCCGTTTCCTGCATATCCTTGATCTCAAGCATCGCCGCCCCGGGAACGGTCTACGTGGTGCTTGTGGCAATAGCCGGATTTGCAGGCGTCGTGGTGTGGATGAGCATCGCCCTGTCTCAGCTGTTATTTCGAAAACATTATGTAAAAAACGGCGGCCGTCTCACGGATCTGACCTTCCGCACGCCGTTATACCCTCTCGTTCCGATCGCTGCCATGATCTTGTGTTTCGCTTCATGCGTAGGCCTTGCATTTGATCCCAATCAAAGAATCGCCCTCTTCTGCGGAGTTCCATGTATGATCTTGTGCTACCTCATTCGTTTTTTGAGAAGAAAACAGCCGAAACAGCCCGTCCGTGACATTCATTTGGATAAAACCATGCCATAAAAAAGGCACATACTGATGAGGTATGTGCCTTTCTTTTCTTATTCCGTAATCAGCGTATGAATCAGCTTCGGCGCTTCCGCTTTTTCTGAGATGCGGATGTTGTCATAGACTTTGGAGGTCACGTCGTCAACGTTTTCGCGGTTGGCGTAAAGGGTGACGAGCGGCTCTCCTTTTTCGACTTTGTCACCGACTTTTTTGCGGAGCATGATACCGACGGCAAGGTCGATTTCGTCCTCTTTTGTCGCACGTCCCGCGCCTAACAGCATCGCTGCGACGCCGATTTCGTCAGCGACGATTTCTGAAACGACACCCGCTTCTTTTGCCGGGACGTCAATTTTGTACGCCGCCTGCGGAAGTTTGGACGGATCGTCAACGACGGAAGCGTCCCCTCCCTGATTGCTCAGGAACTCTTTGAACTTTTCAAGCGCTTTGCCGTTTTTCATGACTTCCTGCAGCTTCGTTCTCGCTTCTTCCAATGTCTCGGCTTTTTTCGCCAGAACGACCATTTGACTGCCGAGCGTGAGGACGAGTTCGTTTAAGTCTTCAGGGCCTTCCCCTCTTAACGTATCAATGGCTTCTTGAACTTCCAAGGCGTTTCCGATCGCAAAACCGAGCGGCTGCGACATGTCAGAAATAACAGCCATCGTTTGGCGGCCGACGTTGTTTCCGATACGGACCATTGCTTTGGCGAGGTTCACGGCGTCTTCATCCGTCTTCATAAACGCGCCGGCTCCCGTTTTGACGTCAAGCACGATGGCATCTGCTCCGGCAGCGATTTTTTTACTCATAATTGAGCTTGCGATCAGCGGGATGGAGTTTACCGTACCCGTTACATCACGAAGGGCATACAGCTTTTTATCGGCGGGCGTCAAGTTGCCGCTTTGTCCGATGACGGCTACCTTGTCACGGTTCACTAGCTTGATGAATTCATCTTTTGACAATTCCACGTGAAAGCCTTCGATCGCTTCCAGTTTATCAATGGTTCCTCCCGTATGGCCAAGGCCGCGGCCGGACATTTTAGCGACGGGAACGCCGAGCGCCGCGACAAGCGGTGCGAGTACGAGAGTTGTTGTGTCGCCGACTCCGCCCGTAGAGTGTTTGTCGACCTTAATGCCCTCGATGGCGGAGAGATCAATCGTTTCCCCTGAATTCACCATCGCCATTGTCAGATCGGCGCGCTCCTGATCCGTCATATCCTGAAAGTAAATCGCCATAGCCAGCGCGCTTGCCTGATAATCAGGAATGCTTCCGTCCGTATATCCCTTTACAAAAAATTGAATTTCTTCTGTTGTCAGTTCTTTACCGTTTTGTTTTTTTACAATAAGATCTACCATTCTCATGATATATCACCTGTCCTTCAATTATGTTCAGTGAATCAATCCCACGATCGCCGCTGTCAGGAAGCTGACGAGCGTTGCCCCGTACAGCAGCTTCAGCCCGAACCGCGCGACGACGTTTCCTTGTTTTTCATGCAGCCCTTTCACCGCACCCGTAATGATTCCGATAGAAGAGAAATTCGCAAATGAGACAAGGAATACAGATACCACTGCCTGAGTATGCGCACTGAAATGGAAATCGCCGGATGAGAGCGTCTGCATCGCCACAAATTCATTCGATACCATTTTCGTCGCCATAATGCTTCCGGCACTCACCGCTTCATTCCACGGAATACCGGTTAAAAACGCGAATGGCGCAAATACATAGCCGAGCAGCGCCTGGAATGTAATGCCGAAGACCGCGTTAAAAACGCCATTGACCAGGGCAATGAGTGCGACAAATCCGATCAGCATCGCCGCTACGACAACGGCGACTCTGAATCCATCCATTATATACTCACCGAGCACTTCGAAAAAGGATTGTTTTTCTTCTTCAGGAACAACGATCAAATCCTCATCTTTGCTGACGGTGTACGGGTTGATGATAGAAGCAATGATAAATCCGCCGAATAAGTTCAGCACAAGCGCCGTCACGACGTATTCAGGCTTCAGCATCATCATGTAAGAACCGACGATTGACATTGAGACCGTCGACATTGCGGATGCGCAAAGCGTGTATAAGCGCTGTTCAGTAAGATAGCCGAGCTGTTTTTTCAAGCTGATAAAAACTTCCGACTGACCCAAAATCGCGGATGCGACAGCGTTGTAAGATTCGATTTTCCCCATTCCGTTCACCTTGCTTAATGCAAGACCGATATACTTCGTGATGAAAGGGAGAACCTTCCAATGCTGCAATATTCCGATTAAAGCGGATATAAAGACGATCGGCAGGAGCACGCTCATGAAGAATGTCGTCTGTTTCGCATTCACAAGTCCGCCGAATACAAAGTTAATCCCTTCTGATGCATATTCCAGCAAGTAGTTAAATCCTTTGGCAAATCCGCCGACAAGAAAATTCCCGATCCCGGTATTGAGGAGAATGTAACCGAGAATCAGCTGCAAAACGAGCATGACGGCGATCGGCCGGATTCTGATTCTTTTTTTGCCGTTGCTGGCGAGCCAGGCAAGACCTAAAAACACAATGATTCCGATAATTCCGATGAAATACTTCATATGTGTTCTCCTTTTGTTTGTATTCGCTTACAATTTTTTATGCATCAACAAAGAAAGAGGATTGCGGAAGCTTTCGGCTTCCGCACTGCTGCTTAATAGTCGCTGCTGCCGCTGTCTCCGCCGCTCACGATAGAGACGCCGGCGCTTGCGCCGATCCGGCTTGCGCCCGCAGCAATCATGCTGTCAACATCAGCTTTTGTTCTGATGCCGCCTGATGCTTTGACCCCGATGTCCGGTCCGACTGTTTTTCTCATAAGAGCGATATCTTCAGCCGTTGCCCCGCCTGTAGAGAAACCGGTAGACGTTTTGACGAAGTCTGCGCCCGCGGATACCGCTAAGCGGCATGCGCGCTCTTTTTCTTCATCTGTCAAAAGACATGTTTCAATGATCACTTTGACGAGCGCTTTTTTATCGGCTGCTTCAACCACCGCGCGGATATCAGCCTCAACCGCTTCATCATCGCCGTCTTTTAATGCGCCGATATTGATGACCATGTCAACCTCAGTGGCTCCTTTTGAGATGGCATCCTTCGTTTCAAATGCTTTTGTTTCCGAAGTCGTTGCGCCGAGAGGAAACCCGATAACGGTGCAAACGTCAACTCCCGTACCCTTCAGCTCCTCCGCTGCGAGTTTGACCCAAGTCGGGTTCACACAAACGGAAGCGAATTTATATTCTTTTGCTTCTTTTATCAGTTGTAATATATCCGCTTTTTGTGTATGCGGTTTCAAAGCAGTATGGTCTATTTGACTTGCAATTGACATTGTATGCACTTCCTTTTTCCTAGGATACGTTTAGAATAACCGAATTTTGAACATATGTAAATTGGTAATTGAAATTATGTTCATTAATTGTCACAATTCTTGAACGAGTTTCTTGGCCGTATGCTGATCGGTAATCAACACGTTTGCGTATTTACCTGTCAGGGCACCGTGAATGGCCTTGCATTTTCTGCTGCCGCCCGCCACCAAAATGGAACGCTCTTTCATTTTCAAGTCGCTGAGCTCCACTCCGATGGTCCGGCCGTTAATGCTGCTGCTGCAAATCCTGCCTTCCGCGTCAAAAAAGCGCGAACAAATATCGCCGACTCCGCGCGCTTTCAGCAATTGTTTTTCTTCTTCCCGGAAATAGCCGAGTCTGAAAAGCAGCGCCTCATCCCGGACGGTTCCCACCGTAAACAGGGCGATATTGGCTTGTCTGCCCATTTCAATGATCCGCTTAATATGTCTGTCCCGCTCGACCATCTGTTTCACATCGGCGCTGTCAAATATAACAGGCAGCGGCAAATACCTCGGCATGGTCTGAAATGCTTCGGCGAACAGCTGAATTGTCTCAGACGAATACGTATTGACGTTGGAATGGCTGATGCCGCCTTTCAGCTGCACGACTTCAACGCTCTTTACCTGCTTCGGTTCCATACGGCTTGCGATCTGGTACATCGTCGTCCCCCAGCTTACGCCGAGTATATCGCCGTCCTTTACGGTTTTATGCATATAGTCTGCGCCATAGCGGCTTAAGTAATGTGTAATGGCCGGGTAATCGTCACTTGGAGAAAAGACGACGTGCGCCTCAAGCAGCCCGTATTTTTCTTCCAGCTTCGCGCCGAGTTCATCCAAATCCTCAAACGGATCCATGACGCGAATTTGGACATATCCTTTTTCCTTTGCGTACTGAAGCAGCCTTGAAACGGTGGGGCGTGACAGATTAAGCCGCTCGGCGATCTGCTGCTGGCTGTAATCTGATTGATAATATAATTTTGCCGCTTCTATGCTGAGCTGCTGTTTTTCACGATCCATATCGCGCCTCCCCTCTCCGCTTATCATATCACCAAAACACACGGTAAAAAAGCACCCTCTGATGGGGTGCCTATTTTTTCAGCACAAGCTCCTGAATCGCATGCGCTACGCCGTGTTCGTTGTTTGATTTTGTTTCAAAATTTGCAATGTCCCTTACTTCCGGGATGGCATTGGCCATTGCCACACCGCAGCCGGCCCACTGAATCATGGACATGTCGTTGCCGTTATCGCCGATTGCCATGACATCTTTTTGTTCAATGCCAAGTTTTTCAGCCAGCAGCTTGACCGCGTTTCCTTTACTCACTTCAGGGTGAAGAATCTCATGGAAGAACGGCGCGCTTTTGACCATTGTGTATTTTTCCTTGAATGATTCCGGAATGGAAGCGATCGTTTTCTCCAGCTTGTCCGGATCGTCGATGAACATGATTTTCGGAATGAGAATATCCTTCGGCACCTCATCGATCGTGCGGAAATGAAGCGGCACTTTTGTAATGTATGATTCGTATACCGTGTATTCACTGATATCCCGGTTCGGCGTGTACAGATTGGCTGTGTCAAAGTAATGCATCGGGGTATCCAGCTGTAAGCTCAGCTCGTGAAGCGCCTCTAAATCTTCAAAGCCTAATGACTGCTCGGCCACGACACCGTTTGTATACGTATTTTGGACGAGGGCGCCGTTATAAGCAATCACAAAGTCGCCTTCTTCCTGTAAATTCAGCTCTTCCAAATACCGCCGCACGCCGCCGATCGGCCGTCCCGTGCACAGGACGATATTGACCCCTTCCGCTTTGGCGGCATCAAGCGCCCCGCGGACTTCAGCCGTTACTTCATGATGATCGTTTAATAGTGTTCCGTCCATATCTATTGCGATTAACTTGTACATCCTGCATCTCCTTTGTGATCCTTTTCTTCTTATACTTTCATCATATCGTTTTTTCTTTTCAATGAAAAATCAAACGGACGGATTTCTCCGCCTTCTCTTCATATACCGGGCTTGTTTCCGGATACGCGGCCGTCTTTTCCTCTTGTCGGCTTGTTCGCCGTTCTCTGTTTTCTGCTTTAAGAGAATCAGCCCCGCCGCAAAGAAAGGGACAGCCGCTATGTCCAGAAGGGCAAGCTTTATTCCCATCGCTGCGGGAAAGTATGCCCACAATGAACGGCTGTTCCGTCTGATCATGATATATGAAACGATTTCTAACAGGATAAACAGAGCGTTCACCCATAAGTAAATGAGCAGTGCCGCGAATAAAAACAGCAGCAGCGTATTCCGCAGCGTGCCGGAAAACAGAAGAGCGCGCATCATATCAAAGAATGAAAATGACTGCATGCTGCCGTTTACGACATTGGGATTATAAATAGTAAAATGCCCAAACTGGTCTAAAAGCATAAAGAATAACCATAACACTGAAAACCATTGAATGATATGTACGATGACACCCGTCAAAACGAGTCTGTCGGCAGCCTTATTTCGCATGTGCATCCTCCCCGCCGGTTTTTATTCTTGTCATTGTTTTTGTTCCTCCGTATATCTTCCAAATGAGCGTATTATTTTTTCCTCTTTTCAACGTGCTTTTGACGGGATGCGGATGTCCGAGGTATTCAATTTCGATCGTTCCGTCCGTGTTTTGTGATATCACCTTGTAAGCATCTGAGGGCATGTCAACCTCGCCGCGGCCTTTGATGACCTGCTTTGTCAGGACTCTGTCTTTCGTAAACGTGACGGTTTCAGATCTGACCCCGTCCATCGGTCCCGGCTCAAGCCCTGCATCCCATGTCCCGTAATAAAAAGGGGTATCGTCTGCTTTCTTTAGCTGGCAGCCCGTCATCATGACGCATCCGAAAACAAGAATCGGCATGATAAAAATCCGTATATTCCGCAACATGATCACCTTCCTTCGAAGCTTTTTTACGCCTGTAAGTTAGGCGGGTGCCGTGGCACTGTGCAATTGACTACATAGTGTATAAAGACTTCACTAGATAAGGAGAATGATGAATGAACCCATATCAGTACTATACCCCTCCTGCCTATTTCCCTCAGCAGCAGGAATTCGAAGTGAACCGTGTTGAGTATGAGCCGTATCAGCAGGAAGCTTATTATGCGCCCTACCAGCCTGAAGACCGGCAGCCGACGGCTTTAGAACGGAGAGTCGCCCAGCTTGAAAGACAAAACGCTGAGCAAACGAGAGAGCTCACCCGTCTCTCAAATGAAGACCAGCGCCAAAACCGGGAAATCACACGGATGAGCGAGCAGGTCAGACGGCTGAGCCAGGCAATTGAGATCCATTCCCGCCGCTTAAACCGCTTGAATCAGCGCCTGCGCGCGGTTGAAAACAGACTCAATATCCCTTTTCACGCTACAGAAGGCGGCTTCTGAGAAAAAGGGCCGGAATACAAAGCTCGACAGGCCATTCCCGAGCCTTGTATTCCGCTCTGTACATAACAGGTAAATATTTGAATCCCCTGCTTGCATGAATGCCTCCCACATTCTTTCACATGATAAATATGTAAAATCAATCATTCCAGGAGGTTTTCATGATGTACCAAAACCAATACAGCGGAAATCAGCTCCAGCAATGCCGCCAGACAGCACAGCAGCTGATTCAGCAGACACAGCAAAGCAGCCAGCAGTACAAGCAAATGCTTCAGCAGGAACAGCAAAATATTCAAATGCTTCAGCAGATGCTTAACCATGAGCAGCATGCCGTTCATACCATTCAGCAAGCGCTTCAGGGGCATGAAATGGCCATTCAAAAATGTCAGCAGATCGTGAATGTGTGCAATCAGCTGCAGCAGGACGTAAGCGGACACATGCCTTCACCGATGACAAACACGAATGTTTCTTCATTCCCGCAAACCCAGCATCACACACCGTTCCAACAGCATTCATACCAGCAGTAGCCCGATCATGCAAATGACAAAGCGCAAGGATATCGGCTTTGTCATTTGTTTTTATCGTTGTTTTGTCAGATCAATGCGATGAGCGGGCTTTCTGCCGAATTTTGCTTCCGCCTCATGTCTTACCGCTTCATACGCTCTTGCTTCGACATTTTGTTTAAACACATCAAGCTGTATCAAATAAGCCGCCCGCACCTTCAGACCGTGGATGATGGAGATGACCCATAAAGGCAGCACGATATACACGCCGGGTGTGCTCGGCAGCACAAAAGCAATTGCTAAAATAATAAAATAGATAAGACCGTATTTCAGCCATTTTTTGTTCTTGGCCCGGTAGCCGATATAGAAAAAGGCCAAGAAAGCGGTGAGCGCAAATGGTACGAGAGTCAGCAGCAGCCACCAGCTGTGCAGCACTTCCCACCAGTTCCCTCTTTTCGTAATCAACATTCATCCCTCCTTTACTACTATAACATGGATAATCAAGGAAGGTTTTCTATAAAAAACATAGACGGAATGAGGTCTTCCTGCTATATTAATAATGATAATCATTATCATTTAATGAGGGGGATCATGATGAAGAAACAATCATGGCTGATCGGCCTGGCACTTCTGCTCGTTTTTGCCTTAAGCGCCTGCAGCGGCGCGAAGGAAAACAGCGGATCAGCATCAGGTAAAGAGAAGACAGACATGCGTACATATCAATCGGCAAAAGGAAATATTGATATACCCGCACACCCGAAGCGGATCGTCACTGACTTTTATGCGGGTGAGCTGCTGTCCGTTGACGCAAATGTCGTCGGGGCGGGCTCATGGGCTTTCAAAAATCCGTTTATCAAAACACAGCTGAAACACATCACGGACGTCGGCAATCCCGTCAATGTGGAGAAAGTGATGCAGCTGAAGCCAGATTTAATCGTACTGATGAAGGATGACCAATACGAGAAACTATCGAAAATCGCGCCAACGATTGTCATTCCTTTTAACACCGCAAAAAATACGAAAGATACGGTCAGCCTATTCGGTGACATTACCGGAGCGAAGGATAAAGCCAAAAGCTTTATGGCAGACTTCAACAAAAAAGCTGAAGCCGATCGAAAGCGGCTCAAAGATGTGATCGGCAAAGATACGACAGTCGGCCTTTATGAAACGACGGACAAAGGCGAGATCTGGATTTTCAATGACAATTCCGGCCGCGGCGGCCAGGCCGTTTATAACGCGCTCGGATTAAAAGCGCCGGCTAAAATTGAAAAAGACATCATCAAATCGGGTGCCATGAAACAGATTTCTCAAGAGGTCATCCCTCAATATGCGGCTGATTATATGTTCATTACCGATTACAATCCGAACGGAGAAAGCAAAACGTTTGAGCGTCTTAAAGAGTCATCCGTTTGGAAAAATCTCGACGCCGTGAAGAACAATCGTGTCTTTATCAACGACTATCACACCTTCTATCCGTATGACCCGATTGCCGTCAGCAAACAGATGGATATCATCACCGACATGCTGATCAAACGGGCTGAAGAAAATAAAAAATAAGAAAACGGCACAGTTATAACACTGTGCCGTTTTGTATGATTCATTTTAATTTTGACTGTACGGAGTCCGGCATATCTTCAAACCTGACTTCTTCCCAGGTCTCGACATACTTTCCTTTCGCCTTCACCTTCAAATACGCGTTCTTCCGAAGTTCTTTACCGGCGAAAAAGGTCACTTCCTCTTTTTTTCCGGACGCATTATATCCGTCTAATGTATACTCAGTACCGCCCGGGCTAAGATGTTTACCATCTCGGTCAATCTGTACATAGACATCTTGCTGGTGAATAAGCGGATTAAATCTGTCTGTAACATCGTTATGAAAAAAGAGAAGCCCGTATATAACGGCAGCGGCCGCCACGACGGCCAGGATTGCCAATGCTTTCTTCATCTTTGCACTCCCCTTACTTGTTCATTTTTTTCAAATAGCTCGACCGCACCGCGAGGAAGAACAGAAGCTGAAAAATGAAAAATCCTCCGATGGTAAGACTGAGCGGTCCCGCTATATCGGAATACCCTTCCACAGCCATTGTTCTCAAGGCAAACAGCGTATGCATGACGGCAATGACAAATGGAAAGAAGAAGAGAATCGCCAGTTGTATCGTCACGCTTTGTGACATTTCACGCTCACTCAGACCGATTTTGGCCAGTGAACGGTAGCGCTCCCGGTCCTCATCCAAATCGGTGAACAGCCTGAAATATAAGAAGCTTGCTGCTGCGACGAAGAAGACGATCGCGATAAACAGGCCGATGAATAAACTCAGACTCGGCAGCTGCACCGTATCATAGTAGGTTCCGGCTTTTGACGCAAAATCAGAATGCACGTCGATATAGTTGCCGTAAATTTCATTTTTCAAGGATTGGCTGAACTCAAGACTGTCTTTCCAATGATCATAGCTGTAGCCGTATAATGACGCTTTATCACCGAGTGATTTGAACTGATCAAAGGTTTGATCGTTCACCGCGATGATGGCATTCAATGAAATCAGCGGTTTTTTGACTTCTTTTACCGACAGTTTTTGGTCAGACGGCTCGCCTTTTTGGTTCAGCAGCTTCAGCTGATCCGGGGCTACGTTTTTGAGATTGCGGTCATACGTGCCCGGGAAATAGACAGCCTCATCATTTTTCAGCCCGTTCAGCTTGACATGGAAGTATTTTGACACGTCCGATTTACTGATCATGTATACAGGCGGAACAGTATCTCCTTCCTGATAGCGAATATAGGAAACATCTATTTTATCTTTCTTATACGCAAAGCCGTGTGATTTCAGTTCATGCTCAATATCTTTCAAATGAGTCTGTTCTTTTGGGTTGTCGCTATAAGAAATATACTCCATCTCATAGGCTGACTCTTCCGCCCCGACGGTCGCTTTGTACATCGCGAGCACGCCCGTCGCCGTAAACGCAACCGCGGAAATAATGCTGACAATAAAGAACAGGCGGGCGTTGTCTTTTAAACGATAGACCAGATCAGAAACCCAAATGACATTTTTCCCGCGCAGATAAAAGGCTTTCCACTTCTTCAGCGCGCGCAGAATCCAGATGCTGCTTTGGCTGAAAAAGAAATACGTGCCGATAACGGTAAGCAGTAAAATGATGAATGGTTCTGTACCGTGGACATTTCCTTTAAGAACCATGCCGTACCCGCCGCACAGGCAGGCGATGCCGAATAAGGACAGAAGCACGGATGGCTTCGGTTCCGGCTTGACCTTATCAGTGCCCTTTATTAATTTGATAACCGTATTTGATCTGACAAAAAGGATCGTGAACTGCGATAAAAGGAAAAATAAAAGCAGAAATCCTCCGGCCGTAATGCCGAGCGCTTTCCAAGGCATGTACAGGGGCAGCGCGTCCATTTCTAAAATATAAGCGCCGACCGTAAAGAACGTTTTCGAAAAAATGACGCCGCCGATAATGCCGGCCGCAATCGACATGACGCCGATGATCATATTTTCCGCAGTAATGAGCTTTCTCAGCTGCCCCGGCGTAATGCCCTGCATAAGCAGGATGCCGAATTCTTTATTTCTCGATTTCAAAAATGCATTAACCGAATACAGAACAAATAAGAAAGAAAAAACAAAGATCATCCATTCCGCGGCGGTTAAGCCTTTTCTGGCAATGTTATTCAAGTAGCCTTCCTTTAAAGCCGGATGAAACAGGAACATCGCAAAGGTAAAGAAAATCAAAACGGAAAAGGCGCTGCTTAAAAAGAATGCAAGATAGGCCCTTTTGTTTCTCGTGACGTTGTTATAAGCGAACTGAAGAAAGGTCATTTGCGTTTCCCCCCAGCATAGACAGCACATCAAGAATTTGTTCATAAAATACTTGGCGGTTTTCCCCGCGGTAAATCTCATTAAACAGTTCGCCGTCTTTTATAAAAATGACGCGGCGGCAGTAGCTTGCCGCAACAGGGTCGTGGGTCACCATCAAAGCCGTGACATGATCATCCTGATTCAGGCTCTGCATCGTTTCCATGACGTCTTTTGACGCTTTGGAATCAAGGTTTCCCGTCGGTTCATCAGCCAGAATGAGTGACGGCTTATGAATGACCGCTCTTGCGATGGCGGCCCGCTGGCGCTGGCCTCCGGATACTTCAAACGTCCGTTTGCTGAGGAGGTTTTCGATTCCGAGCTTTTCCGCGATGGCGTGCAGTTTTTCTTCCATTACAGACGGCGGTTCTTTTTCAAGCGTTAACGGCAGCATGATATTTTCACCGATTGTCAGTGTGTCCAGAAGGTTGAAATCCTGAAACACAAATCCGAGCTGCTTGCGGCGGAAATGAGCGAGCTTTGTCCGCTTCAGCCGATGCGGGTTTTCTCCGTGAATCAGGATATCGCCTGAATCCGGACGGTCGATTGTTGAAATGATATTCAAAAGCGTTGTTTTGCCGGAGCCGGACGGCCCCATCACCGCCGTGAATTCGCCTTCTTCTATTGAAAATGAAATTTGTTTTAAGGCTTGATAGGACACTTGTCCTTTATAGGTTTTATTTATATGTTTGACTTCAAGCATATTCGCCATGAGAATCCTCCTTATGGTTTTATTCTTCTTGATCTCAGCTGCTTTCATGTAATGTCGGGGCGTTCAACACAAAAAATCCCCTTGACGTAAATCCATGTTATCAAGGGGAAACAGAATGAGCTATGTTGTTTTCTTAACGCAGCCTTACATTTTTGTAAGAAATGAAAATCGAACCGATGTCCCTTCACCCGGGGACGAACTGATGTCCACCGTATGATTGAGCTTGCCCGTAATTTCTTTGACGAGATGGAGGCCGATTCCCGTAGATTCTTGGAAACGCCGCCCGTTTTCGCCGGTGTAATACGGATCAAACACCCGCTTGATGTCCTGTGAAGGAATGCCGACACCGTAATCTTTGACTTCAAGCACCGTCCTGTCTTCATCGCGGAAGACATTCAGCTCAAGTCTGTCACTCTTGCCCGCCGAATACTTAACCGCATTTGTGACAACTTGGCCGATCGCGAATTTGAGCCATTTTGCATCGGTATAAATCTGATGATCATCGCGAATATTCATTTTCGGATAGACGCGGTATTGAATAAAAAATCGTTTATAGCTTTGAATGACTGATTGGAGAAGCTCGGATAACGAAACCGCTTCGATTTTAAAATCCCGTTCAAACAGATCAAGCCTTGATGAATATAAAAGCGTCTCCAGCCCGTATTCAATCTGCCGGACTTCTTTTTTAATTTGTTCAAAAACGGGTTCATCCTCTTCCTGAATGATTAAATTAATGACCGACAGCGGCGTCTTTACTTGGTGCACCCATTGATTCATATACGTCACCCGCGCGTCGAGCTTGGCTTCGGTCTCATGGAGCTTCTGGTGCTGCAGCCGTATCAGCTCCATCTGCTTTTCATACAGCTCTGAACAAAACTCTGAAGAACCGAGATGCGGGATGTCCGTCCCTTCCTGTCCCGAGCTGAGCCAAAGATAAACACCGCTGTCTTTGTACCAGCGATAGGCAAGATAGCCCGCCAAAATAAGAAGCTGCACGCCCAATATGTAAAACAGGTGAGAGAAAGAATGAAGACCCGCAAACCAGTAATAAAAGAAGACAAACAGCCCTTGAAGGAGAAAAAGCAGAATCAGCACTGCATGAGACCGGAGAAACAGCTTCATGACAGCGCCCTCAGCTGGTAGCCTACGCCCCGCACCGATTCAATTGATACAGGCGCATTCAGCTCCCGCAGTTTTTTTCTGAGCCGCGTGATATACACGTTAAGTGTATTATCATCGACGAAAATATCGGTGTCCCATGTTTTTTCCATGAGCCGGTCTCTTCCCGTCACCTTTTCTCCCCGCTCCAGCAGCACTTCCAAGAGCTTGCTTTCTTTTTTAGAAAGCTCGCTTTTTTCATCCTGAAAGCGCAGTTCAAACCGTTCCACAAAGAGCTGCACACCGGCATATTCAAGCACTTTCTCCCCCTGCTTTGCGGCGTACTCCCCGTACGCCCTGCGGATCTGGCTTTTGATTTTCGCCAGCACAATATCATAGGAAAACGGTTTTTCGATATAATCATCTCCGCCGTTTTCAATCGCCATCACCTGATCCATTTCTCCGCTTCTGGCTGAAATAAAAATGATCGGGCTTGTGGAGTGCTGACGGATCTGGCGGCACCAATAATAGCCGTCATAGGACGGCAGATTGATATCAAGCAGCACCACATCAGGCTTTTCCTGTAAAAAAACATCAAGAACAGCCGTAAAATCCGCGGCCGCCACGGTTTGATATCCGTATTTTTCAAGATAATTCCGCAATAGTCCGCGAATGTCTTCACTGTCTTCCACAATCATGATTTTATTCAATCTGAACCACTCCCGTTTCTTACACTGCTGCCATCATCATAATCGTTTCAGGCGTACGGACGCAACACCGCACAAAAAAACCGCCATTCCGGCGGTTTCCGGTCTCATCAGCCGACCTGCTGTTTTACAGCTTTACCGGCTGATCCGAACTCTCTCATTTTGCTTCGCACTGTCTCTTCCACGGCTTCGATGCCGGGGGTCATATAGCTGCGCGGTTCGTACAGATCGCTTTGTTCCTGAAACATGCGGCGTGTTTCGTCTGTCCAGGCTACCATACATTCCGTATTGATATTGATCTTCGCGTGGCCGAGCGTGATGGCTTTTTGGATCTGATCCTGCGGAATTCCGGATGCTCCGTGAAGAACGAGAGGAATGTCGGTCATGCGGGAGATTTCCTCCATTTCCTTAAATCCGAGTTTCGGTTCACCCTGATATTTGCCGTGTACGGAGCCGAGGGCGGCGGCCAGCGCGTCGATATTGGCTGCTTTGACGATCCGCTCACATTCCGTGATATCAGCATAGCGGACTCCGCCGACCAGCCCGTCTTCCATGCCGCCGACCGTGCCGACTTCGGCTTCTACTGACACGCCGTGCTTTGCGGCATAATCGGTGACTTCTTTTGTCATTGCGATATTCTCGTCAATCGGCGCATGGGAGCCGTCAATCATCACTGAGCTGAACCCGGCGTCAATCGCCTGTCTGCAGCGTTCCGCACTGCTTCCGTGATCAAGATGAAGCACGACGGGAACGGTAATCGCCATTTCCTCCATTAACGCGCTGACCATGGCGGCAATCGTTTTAAAGCCGCCTAAATAATCGACCAGCCGATCAGATGCCGCGGCGATGACCGGGGATTGCTCCTTTTGCGCCGCTTGCAGAATCGCTTTTGTCCATTGCAGGCCGTTTATATTAAACTGGCCGACTGCATAATGCTCCCGTTTCGCTTCCGCAAGAAGATGTTTCATGGTGACAAAAGCCATGTTCACGCCTCCTTCATGAAGTATTTTGATACGACGGCTTCCGTTGTTTCTTTTGCCGTTTTGATCGTTTCCTCCGCGGTCAGCTTATAATATTCAGGTCTGAACAGCTCTACGGAGACAACATCATTGAATCCGATTTCTCTTAGTGCTGACAGATGGGCGTCTAAGTCAATTGCCCCCTGCCCCGGCCAGACGCGGTCTTCATCCGTTAAAAAACCGATCGGGAAATCTTCTGTATCGTCAATATGATAGATGAAAATTTTCTTTCCGTCCGCCTGCTTCAGGCTCTCAATATTGGAGCCCATCGCGTGGAAATGAAAGCTGTCAAACACAAGCCCGACATTATCCCGGCCGACAGCCTCCACGATGTCATATGCCTGTTCAAATGTATTGACCGTGCATTGCGGGTGGCCGACAAATTCAAGGGCGATATTTACGCCGTACGGCTCCGCGATATCAGAAAGCTCAGTCAGCACCTTGATGCTGCTCTTTTTGATCTCTTCTTTTAATATTTTCCGCTCTGTCACAAGCGGTACGGCCACCACATATTTCACGCCAAGTGTTTTGCAGGTTTCCATCATGCTTTTGAATTCTGAAATGATCTCCCGATAGCCCTTTTCATCACGATTGTTGAAGAAAACCAATGCGTTCAGTGCAAGCGGCTTAATGTGATGGGTTTGAAAATATTCCGCCAGATCGGCCAGTGAATGGTCTTTTAAGTATTCCGGCAGCTTATCCATTGTGCGGATTTCAATATAATCATAGCCGTGCTTTTCGCACAGCTCTAAATCCTGTTTCAGGTTTGAATTCTCCAACGTTGTCGCTTCATTAAAGCAAAGTTTCATGTCAGCCTCTCCCATCGCGTTTTAGATATGAAGGGAGTCCGGCTGAAGGGCTTTTTGGCCCCGTCCCGCCGAACTCCATACTCAGCTTACGCCATACCTAATTCTTCTTTTAATTTCTTAAGCATGAACCGGCTTGATTCATCCGCTCTTTCTCCGACCCAAGCAAAAACGGCATTCGTCGCAATTCCGTCGAACTTCATCTCCCTCATCTTTTTGAAAATCGTATCAAAATCCACCTCGCCTTGACCGATGTCCAAATGCTGGTGAACCGTTACTTTCGCGTCAGGCGGATTGACGATGTAGCGCAGGCCATGCGCCGCCTTATGATTATAGGTATCTGCAAATAAAACATGTGTGAGGCGGTCGCCGGCTTCGTCAAACATGGTCGCAATATCGCCTTTGCCGTCATCGTAGAAGAATGTATGCGCAGTCGAGTAGACAAGATTGATCCAATCCTTGTCAAGCGCGCGGATCATATCCATCGCACCTTTGTGCGTCTCGATAAAATCATACGGGTGGGCCTGCAGATTGAGTTTGACGCCTTCTTTTTCAAAGACGGGCAGCAGCTCATCCATGGATTTGATAAATTTTTCTTCACTAGTTAACGGATCATATTTTGAACCGCTGAATTCGCTGTTCATCAAATCCACTTCAAGTTCAACCGCAATTTTGATCGCCCGTTTCCAGTTGCGCACGGCTGCCTGGCGGCGGTCTTCATCAGGGCCTGCCCAGTGGTAAAGCGGAAGGAGAGAGGACAGCTTCACGCCTGTATCCTTTAAAAGGCGCTTCAATTGTTTGATCTTTGCTGAATCGACTTTCGGATATTTATAGAAAGGACAAAAATCCTCACGCGGTGACAGTTCGATATATTCATAACCGAGCTCCGCCGTTTTATAGACCATTTCTTCTAACGTTAAATCATCACGGTACATGGATGGATCCAAGGCCAGTTTCATTTCTTTCACTCCCAATCTATTATTTATTCACAGTCGTAAATGATTGATAGAATGCCGGTTTCTCTTGGAGCGCCACAGGCTCTTTCCGGCCGGATTCCTGAGCTTTTACGCACGCGTCAGTCGTCACGGCGGCGATGTAACCGTCCCATGCCGTCGGACCGCTGACTTCGCCTTTTTTCCGGATCGAATCAATGAAGTCTTGAATTTCCACATCATACGCAGCCACAAATCGGCGCTGCCAATCCATCAGAATATCGGTGCTGAATGTCCCTTCTTTTCTCAAGCTGATGCTGGATGGTTCCGGAAGCTTGATGATGCCGTCTTCTCCGACGATTTCACATTGAATATCGTAGCCGTATTTACAGTTCACATAGATTTCGGCATTGATGACGATACCGCCTTTTGTTTCAATAATGACCATCTGCGGATCTTTCAGATGCGGCAGCGCATTTTTTGATTTCTTCGGATAGATGACCTGTACGGATTCATAGTCGTCATTGACGAGCCAGTGAAGGACATCGATTTCATGAACGAGCGTATCGACAACGGCCATGTCTGTTGAATAATTCGGCGCGACCGTCGGATTGCGGTGCGCACAGTGAATCATCAGCGGCTCTCCGACCACACGGTTGTCGATCGCTTCTTTCAGCTGAACATAACCGCTGTCATATCTGCGCATGAAGCCTACCTGCACCAATCGGCGTCCCGTCTTCATTTCTTCTTCGACGATGCGCATACAGCCTTCTGCCGTTGTCGCGAGCGGCTTTTCACAAAAAACGTATTTGCCGCGCTGAATCGCTTTCAAAACGCTGGACTCGTGAGCCGGGCCCCAGCTTGTCACTAAGACGGCGTCCACATTTTCAGCAGCGAGGAGGCTGTCGTCATCAGGATAAACGGAGGCGTTCAAATTGAAATCCTGAACGGTCTGCTGTGCAGCCTCCTGATTCACATCCGTTACAGCGGTAATTTCCGCGCCGGACAGCTTATTTGTGATGCGGTTGATGTGCTCTTTTCCGATAGCACCGGTTCCGATAACCCCTATACGTAAATTCATTGATCGCCACTCCTTCTGATAATCAAATGATTGTTCTCGTCTTTCTTTTCTCGCTGCCGTCCTGAGGAGCACCGTACAGTTCCTCCTGAATCTGTTCAAGCGACTTGCCGGACGTATTCGGTGCGAAGACAAGCCCGATGACCATACTGGCCGTCACGCATATGAGCAGAATACCTGCCATAACACCGATGCCGAACTGTGTCATGATAACCGGCACAAATAAACTCCAAATTCCGATTGAAATACGGACCAGAAAGAACATGAGCCCTTGTGCCGACGCCCTGTGCTCCGTCGGGAACAGCTCGCTTGCCCACAGCTGGTAGTTCGCCTGCTGGCCGGCTCCGTTATTGATGCCGATCGCGAAGACAAACAAAAGCAGAACCGGAAGCCCCTGAAACGGCAGTAAAAACAGCGACCAGCCGACAACAGCCATAAATGCGCAGATCCCGAACACCGTTTTCCGATATTGATCCGCAAAAGGCATGAAGATACAAGCGACGCCGAGCCCGGTGAAAATAAACAGGGCCATCTGCAGAATGTTAGCCGTATTTGCGGATACGCCGCCGACCTGCTGATAGATGTACGGCATAAAGAATCCCATGACTCCCGCGGCGAGATTCCATATGAGAAACACACCCATTAAAAACAAAATATTCTTAAAAAATTTCGGCTGAAGCAGGTCAAAATAAGATGTTTTTTTCACGGCGGCAGGCCGGTCTTCACTGTTTTTCCAGGCATCTGATTCAGGTAAACGCTTTCTTAGCGTATATGTGATAAGGGCGATCACCAATAGATGCGCAAAAACAATTTTATTTCCTAAAAGCCCAAGGTCACCAACCAGGACCGATAACAGCAGGACCACAACGGCTCCGGCGGCCCATGCCACCTGCGCCACCCCGCAATGCCTCGCCCGGTTTTTCTCAGGGGCGTTTTCCGCGATAATGGTCCATGACGCCGTAATATCCGCGCCTACAGAAATCCCGATAATCGTGTATCCGCATAACAGCATAGGAAAGTTGAATCCAAACAAAACCAAACAAATTCCTAAGGCGTAAACGAGCATACTGTTTGTATAGACCGCTTTCCGTCCGACCTTATCAGCCAAATATCCGCCAAGCAGCGCTCCGATGGCCGCTGATATGGCGTTTGCACTGAAGGCGCCTAGCAATCCGATCTGGCTGTCGGACAGCTTCAAATAGCTGACCCACATGGATAAACCCGCTGACCCTGCCACGATGGAACCTGCATCAATGTAATTTGCTAATGCTGCGGCGATGGTCCTTTTGCTGAAAGCTGATTCCGCCTTGGCACTATTCATATAAGTCCCCCTCTAATTTGCAGGATCAAGCAGTTCTTTGTCGATATACTTTCTCGCAATCAGCGCGTACTCAAGCGGATTGGCGACTGCCGGGTCTTGTTCGGCTTCAATGACGATCCAGCCTGAATAATCATGACGGATGAGCGTTCGGTACACTTCGGTGAAATCGATGCATCCGTCTCCGGGAACCGTAAAAATGCCCTGTAAAAACGACTGCCTGAATGACTTGCCTTCCTTTCTGCACAGCTCCATAATGTCAAACCGCGCATCCTTGAAATGAACGTGTCTGATCCGTTCCATATGCTTATTCAGAATCGTCATGTAATCTCCGTCCGAGATATAAGCATGGCCTGTATCATAAAGCAAATGGACATACCGGGGATCCGTCCCTTCCATCAGCCGGTCAACTTCTCCCGCCGTCTGAACGCCTGTGCCGAGATGATGATGAAAAGTGAGGTCAAGCCCGTGTTCTTCCGCGATTTTCCCAAGGCGGTTCAGGCCTTGGCAAAGCGTATCCCATTCTTCATCTGAGAAGTGCGGTTTTTTCTTAAAAACATCAATGTCCAACCCCTGAACACTGTACGTCTGTTCAGAAACGATGGCGACATCAGCCCCGACTTTTTTCAAATAATCACAGTGTTCTGTAAATTGTTCGGCTGTTTTTTCAATACCGTCTTGAATGATAAAGCTGCTGAACCATTTTCCCGCAATCCGCAAGTTCCGGAGAGCCAGCTCCTTATTCAGGACGGAGGGTTCAGGGAAAAACCCTCCCACTTCCGTACCTTGGAAGCCGGCGACAACAATATCGCTCAACAAATGCTGAAGCGTATTCCCGGCTCCGATTTCCGGCATATCGTCATTGCGCCATCCAATGGGGGCGATGCCCCACAGAATATCTTGTTTGCCCATCGTGATGCCTCCCCTCTAGTACTGCTTCGCAGACTTCAGCTTCGTCTCTTTCGCTTCGTATGCCCGTTGGACGCTTTCCTGCTCAGACACTTCCGCCACGCCGACATGCCACCAGCTGTCATAGCCGTCTGTCATCGTTTTCGGCAGAACCTTCATCTCAATTAACGTGGATACGTCCTGCGTTTTCGCATCTTCAAGCGCCGCTTTCAGCTCTTCAACCGTATTGGCTCTGTATGTTTTGGCGCCGTATCCCTCTGCCACCTTCGCGTAATCAATGTTTAAAATCTGATTGTCCTCTGTGCGGAACTCACAGAAATAACTGCCGCTGCCGTGATCCATTTGCAGGTTGTTGATACAGCCGAATCCGGAGTTATCAAAAAGCAGGACATTGATTTTTTTGTTATATTGAAGCGCCGTAATCAGCTCTGAATGCAGCATCAGAAAACTTCCGTCGCCGACGAGTGAATAGACTTCTTTGTCCGGATGGGCCAGCTTGAGGCCGAGCGTGCCTGATACCTCATATCCCATGCAGGAATAGCCGTACTCCAGATGGTACGTATTCGGGACATTGGAATGCCACAGACGCTGCAAATCTCCCGGAAGAGACCCCGCCGAACTGATGACGATACTGTCTTCAGGAATCGTGTCATTGATCGTCAGAAGCGCCGTTGTTTGCGGCAGCTCAGTCTTGAGCGCGTCGGCATACTCGTTTAACACGTCCTGTGAAAAATGATTCTTAATTTCCGGTTTGAACGCGTCACGTGTAAAAGTGACTTTGCCGAGCCGGTCCCGTTCAGCCAGCCATTCATCCTTCCAGTCTTTAATCGCCGTGCCGAATGCGCTTTTATATCCGTCCAATAAGCCGTGCAACCTGCCGAGCGTCACTTTCGCATCGGCTACGACCTGAAACGCGTCAAGCTTATAAGCCTGCATGCGGCTGACATTGATATTCAAGAATGCTGCTTTTTCAAAATCAAACGCCGTTTTGGAGGATGTCGCAAAGTCCGTGTACCGTGTACCGACACCGATGATAAGATCAGCCTGGCGGGCGGCTTTGTTTGCGGCAAGTGTGCCCGTGATGCCCATGCCGCCCAGATTGTTGGCGAAGTCAGCTTCAACCGTTGACTTACCGGCCTGCGTTTCCACAAGAGGAATGCCGTATGTTTCAGAAAGCGCGATCAATTCCTCACGCGCGCCGGAATACTTCGCGCCGCCGCCCACTAAAATGACGGGGCGGCTGCTCTCTTTAATTCTTTCCGCGGCGCCTTTCAGCTCACGCTCGCTCGGCTGCATACGATCAATATAATGAACGCGTTTTTCAAAGAAGCTTTCATCAAAATCATACGCTTCTCCCTCTACATCCTGAGAAATGCAGATTGTCGCCGGACCCGCTTTTGCCGGATCCGTCATTACTTCAAATGCCCGGATTAAGCTGCTCATCAGCTGCTCGGGGCGGGTAATGCGGTCCCAATAGCGTGACACGGGCTTTAACGCATCGTTTGTCGTGACGGCGGCACTGTATTCCTGCTCCACCTGCTGAAGCACCGGATCAGGCTGCCTCGTCGCAAAGGTATCGGCCGGAAGCAGCAGCACCGGAATATTGTTAGCCAGAGCCGTGCCCGCGGCAGCCGTCAAATTTGCGGCACCCGGCCCGACCGATGTTGATACCGCGTAAATTTTTCTTCTCAGCATTTGCTTGCTGTATGCCATCGCGGCATGCGCCATGCCTTGTTCGTTTTTGCCTTGATAGACTTTCAGGTGCCCGGCGTCCTGCTCAAGCGCCTGCCCGATCCCCAACACATTTCCGTGGCCGAAAATCGTGAAGATGCCTTCAACGAACGGCTCTTCTTTTCCGTCAATATGAATGTACTGCCGGTTTAAAAATTTAATCAGCGCTTGTGCTGTCGTTAAGCGAATTGTCTTGCCCACAAACGATCCCACCTTTTATCGTTCTATTTACCATTCAGACTGTGCTGTGCTTCAATCAGTTCGATGATTTCATCGGCAGCCGGCATTGCTTCTGAGGAGCTGTGTTTGCTGACGACGATGGAAGCGGAAGCGCTCCCGTATTTTAATGCCGTTTCAATATCCCGGCCGCTGACAAGTCCGTAGATGAAGGCGGACGCGTAGGAATCACCCGCTCCGAACGTCTTCAGCACCTTTGTTTGATAGGCATGCGCCCGGAAGATTTCTCCCGATCTGCTGTATGCGTATGATCCGTCAACGCCGTGCTTGATGACGATAAGGTCAGCGGAATGCGCAAACAAATGGCGGACGGTTTCATCGTTATTTCCGCCGCTGCGGTTCTCCATCACGTCAAATTCGTCACGCGTCCCGATGACGATATCGGATTGTTCCGCCACCAGCGTGTAGTACACGGCTGTTTCTTCTGCCGATTGCCATGTATACGGGCGATAGTCGAGCTCAAAAACGACTTTTACGTCATGTTTTTTTGCGGTATGCACCGCTTTTAAGACGGCTTCGCGCGACGGGCTTTTCGCAAGCGCCGTCCCAGAAACGAGCAGCATTTTCGCGTTTGCGATATAGCCTTCATTGACTTCGGACGGCTCAAGATACAAATCCGCCACGTCATCCCGGTACATGAGAATGCTGCACTCTTCAGGACTGAGAATTTCCGTAAAAGCGAGTCCGGCTTTATGCCCGTCTCTGTCAACGACCATTTGTGACGTATCAACGCCCTTTTCCTTCATATAGGAAACGATGAATCTGCCGTGCTGATCGTCCGGGATTTTGCCGATAAAACCGGTTTTTAATCCAAGCTTGGCGCTGCCGATCGCAATATTTGCCGGAGAGCCGCCGACATATTTAGAAAACGTCATCGTTTCTTCCATCGGGCGATTGTATTCCGCCGCGTTCAAATCAATACACGCGCGTCCGATCGCGACAATATCAAACTCTCTTTCTTCATTAAACGTATATTTCATCGTTATCTGCCACTCCTCACTTGTTAGCGTTCCAGAATCCACTCATGGGCCGGATCATTATGAAACTTCCATTTGCGTGTCGGTCCCGCCATTACATTCAGGTAGTAAGAGGTATACCCATCCGGAACACCAACCGGGTGATAGCCCGCCGGCACGATGACAACGTTTTCATTTTCTGCGGTCATCGTCTCGTCAATCGAACGGTCGTCCGTGTATACACGCTGGAAGACAAAACCCTGCGGCGGGTCCATTTCATGGTAATAAGTTTCTTCTAAGAAGGATTCAGCCGGCAGATTGTCTTGGTCATGTTTGTGCGGCGGGTAGCTCGACCAGTTGCCGCTGTCCGTGTAAACTTCAACAACGAGAAGGCTGTTTGCCGATGGATCTGAATCGGGGAGAATGTTATGAACGGTTCGTTTGTTTGCCAGCTTGCCGCGATGTTCCACACCGTTGTCTTCCGCTTTTATCAGCTTTGTCGGAAGCTGGTGTTCGGACGGAGAGTAGCACAGCGCAACCCTCGCCCCGCTGACAGCTGTGATCTCAAAAGAGCGGTCATTAGACACATAAACGCTGTCCGTCGGTTTTCTTTCAAATACGCTTTCACGGGTGCCGATGCTTTCAAATGTCTGTTCATGATCAGTGACGGTGATGTTTCCCGTTACCGCAACAATGCAGCACTCCGTCTTTTTCAAATCTTCTGTATATGTTGAGCCGGGAGCGAGGTCGACGACTTTAAATCCGACGTATTTGAGGTCTGAATTAGATGAAGTGACTTCATGTATGATGTTCACGCCTTGAGAAATCTCATCGGCCTTCGGTTTTCGCAGCAAATGACTCATGTTTATTCCTCCTTAATTGATGGTAAAAGGAAACCCGGACGTGATATCAAAGCCGTCCGGGCCGGCTGTCAGATCAATTGAAATCAGGAGACGGGTATCGTGCCGTCACGACTTTTTTGCGTGTATAGAAGTCGACGCTGTCTTTTCCGTTTGCGTGCAATGTGCCGAAGAAAGAAGACTTCCAGCCCGAGAATGGGAAGAATGCCATCGGCGCCGGCACGCCTAAATTGATGCCGAGCATTCCCGCATCTATATTCTCACGGAAGTAGCGGATTGCGTTCGCATTTGAAGTGAACAGGCACGCGCCGTTCGCAAATTCAGACTGGTTGGCGATGTCAACCGCTTCTTTTAGGTTTTTCACGCGGATGACCGACAGAACGGGCGCAAAAATTTCATCTTTCCAGATCGTCATATCCGTCGTCACGTTATCAAAAATCGTCGGTCCGACGAAATAGCCGTCTTCCGTTACGTTTTCACGGCCGTCACAAAGGAGTCTCGCTCCTTCCTCGATGCCTTTTTCAATATAGCTGTGCGTGCGCTTTTTGTTGTCCTCGCGGATGACCGGGCCTAAGAACACGCCGTCATCCAGTCCGTTTCCGAGCTTGATGTCTGCGGCCTTTTCCTGCAATTTCGCCATAAACTCATCGGCGATTCCCTCTTCAACCGTCACAACCGCACATGCCATGCATCGCTCGCCAGCAGAACCGAATGCCGCACCGATAATATTTGTGACCGTATCTTCAAGATGGGCGTCATTCAGCACGATCGTATGGTTTTTCGCACCCGTTAACGCCTGAACGCGCTTCAGATGTTCGCTCCCTTTTTTGAAGACATACTCGCCGACAGGTTTTGAACCGACGAATGAGATGGCTTTAATATCAGGATGCTCAAGAATGCCGTTTACCACATCATGCGCGCCGTGCACGACATTGAAGACGCCTTTTGGCAGCCCGGCCTGTTCAAACAGCTCTGCCAGTTTTTCCGTTAACAGCGGCGTGCGCTCAGACGGCTTCAGAATGAACGTATTTCCTAAAGAAATCGCCATCGGGAACATCCAGCACGGAACCATCATCGGGAAGTTGAACGGTGCGATACCGCCGACGACCCCGATCGGATAACGGTAGTTCGCCGCTTCTACATCCGTTGCGATAGAGGCGAGTGAATCGCCCATCATGAGTGACGGCGCGCCCGCTGCGAATTCAACGTTTTCAATTCCGCGTCCCACTTCGCCGAGTGCTTCTGTCGTGTTTTTACCGTTTTCCAAAGTGATCAGACGGGCAAGCTCTTCTTTGTTCTGCTGGAGAAGCTGCTGATAGTTAAATAGAATTCTCGCACGGCGCGGCACTGCCGTCTTTGACCATGTTTTAAACGCTTCCGACGCTGACCGGACGGCGTATTCCACATCCTCCCGCGTAGAAATCGGAACTTGGCACATCACTTCTTTTGTAGCCGGATTGACAACGTCTTCATATTGATCTGTCTTACTTTCAACCCATTCACCATTGATGTAGTTTTTCAGTTTTCTGATCTCTGCCATTCTCATTGCCTCCTTAAATAGTAAACATCCTGTTCAGCCGGGTGATAACGGATGAATATATTCATCTTTTACATACAAAAGACATGAATTAAACGCTTACAAATGCTAAAATGATGGTGATTCCCAATCTTCCCGTGTAAAAGTTGGTCATGTACCGGAAAAAGCAAGCGGTTACACCTTTAACTTTTGATTTTACAGGTTATATTTTGGTCATTTCTTGGTTACATTGTAAGCCCAACACACCTTCAAGTCAATCTAAAAAATCAAAATTTTTTCATTATTTTTATTATACTTTTTTTGAGCCGGGAAACAGGAACTTGGAGAACGATGTCGAATCGTACGGGATGATCCATCTTTTTTATCATTTGTTAAGTAACTATTGATTAACTCTTGGTGTTTATTATATATTTTAATTACTTTAAGAATTCTAGAAGGAGTTTTTTTATGAAACTGATGCGGATTCAGGAGATGGAAGAATACATTCTCAAACACGGAGCCACTTCGCTGGATGAGCTGTGCGAGGTATTCAACGTCTCTAAAAACACGGTCAGACGGGATATTAATAAGCTTGCGGAAAAAGGGGTTATTAAAAAGGTATACGGCGGTGTGACATCAGCCGAAAAATCTGTGCTCGTCCCTTTTGAAAACCGCACTATTCAACATCAGGATGAAAAAATCAAAATCGCCCGCTATGCGTCACGGTTTATCGAGGATCACGATCTTGTGTTTATTGATTCCGGCACGACGACCAAATCGATGCTGGAGACCCTTGACCCCGATAAGAATGTGACGGTTTTGACGAACAGTCTTGATATTATTAACGCCGCTTCATCCATGAAAAATATCGACCTGATCATCATCGGCAATAACTACAAGCGGAAGACAAGGTCGTTTGTCGGCATTGATGATCCGAGCACACTCAATAAATACAACATTAACAAAGCGTTCATGTCCGCTACCGGGACAACGATCACACATGGCCTGACGAATTCCGACTTACTGGAATACGAGGTGAAAAAGAAAATTTCTGAAAAGGCGAACGAAGTGTATCTGCTCGCGGATCATTCTAAATTCGGCAAATCCACGCTTCTGACATACGCGCCTTTCGACCGTCTTCACAGCATCGTCACTTCTCAGCAGCTTGATGAGGAATATACGAAGTATTGCCAAGAGCACCAAATCGACATTCACTTGGCATAGCGTTATAGTTAATAGAGTACGCTGCCGTCATTTTCCGGCAGGCGCTAGATATTCTATTGTTTCAGGAGGCGAAAACATGAGCAAAGTAACAATCGGCAAAACTGACTTAAAGGTATTTCCGATCGGTTTGGGAACAAATGCGGTCGGCGGGCACAATCTCTATCCGAATCTGAATGAAGAAACGGGAAAAGAATTGGTTCGTGAAGCGATTAAAAGCGGCGTTACCATGTTAGATACCGCCTATATTTACGGTGTGGGCCGTTCTGAAGAATTAATCGGCGAGGTGCTGAAAGAGTTTAACCGTGAGGATGTCTTCATCGCCACAAAAGCCGCGCACAGGAAAGAAGGCGATGACTTCGTTTTCGACAACTCACTGGCCTTTTTGAAACAATCAGTCGAAGACAGCCTGAAACGCCTGCAGACTGATTACATTGATTTATTCTACATCCATTTCCCGGATGAGGACACTCCGAAGGACGAAGCCGTGCAAGCCTTGAATGAGCT
Source organism: Bacillus sp. FSL K6-2819 (assembly GCF_038008305.1). Taxonomy (NCBI): domain Bacteria; kingdom Bacillati; phylum Bacillota; class Bacilli; order Caryophanales; family Bacillaceae; genus Bacillus; species Bacillus sp. FSL K6-2819. The sequence goes on from NZ_JBBOYV010000001.1 coordinate 3,839,808, forward strand.
GAAAAAAGAAGGGAAAATCCGTTCCATCGGCGTCTCCAATTTCTCTCTGGAGCAGCTGAAAGAAGCCAATAAAGACGGCTTAGTCGATGTGATTCAAGGGGAATACAACCTGCTGAACCGTGAGGCTGAAAAGACGTTCTTCCCTTATACGACAGAACACAATATTTCATTCATTCCGTACTTCCCGCTCGTTTCCGGACTGCTGGCCGGCAAATACGACGAGAACACAACCTTCCCTGAAGGCGATCTGCGTAATGATCAGACTCATTTCCAAGGGGAGCAGTTTAAAGAAAACATCAAAAAAGTCAACCAGCTCAAACCGATTGCCGAAAAGCACAATGCTGACACGGCGCATATCGTGCTTGCCTGGTATTTGGCGAGACCTGAAATCGACATCCTGATTCCGGGCGCCAAACGCGCGGATCAACTAAAAGACAACATGAAAGCAGCCTCCATTACGCTTTCTGCTGAAGAAATCGCGTTTATCGACAAGCTGTTTTCATAAGAAAAACACGCCTTTTAAAGGGCGTGTTTTTTTATGTTTATATTTTTTTTCACAGGGGAATGAAATAGTTATCTAAATAAACTATTATGCGTTCCAAAAGATGAGGAGGATCATCTGTGAAGAAAAACACCAAAAAATACCTGATTTACTTTTTCGGAGCATTAGGTGGGCTGCTTTACGGTTATGACACCGGCGTGATTTCAGGGGCTTTGCTATTTATCAACAAAGATATTCCTTTGAACACGCTGACTGAGGGATTGGTCGTCAGCATGCTGCTGCTCGGTGCGATTTTCGGGTCCGCGTTAAGCGGGACATGCTCTGACCGATGGGGCAGGAGAAAAGTCGTTTTCGTCCTTTCACTCATATTTATTTTCGGTGCGCTTGCCTGCGCGGCTTCGCAAACCGTCACTATGCTGATCATCTCCCGTGTCATTCTCGGGTTAGCCGTCGGCGGTTCAACGGCGCTTGTTCCCGTTTATCTTTCTGAGATGGCTCCGACGAAAATACGCGGAACGCTCGGCACATTGAATAACTTAATGATTGTGACCGGAATTTTACTCGCATATATTGTGAATTACATATTCACCCCATTTGAAGCTTGGCGCTGGATGGTAGGTCTCGCCGCAGTACCGGCGGCGCTATTATTAATCGGAATCGCGTTTATGCCGGAATCTCCGAGATGGCTCGTCAAACGCGGCCGTGAACAGGAAGCCAGAAAAGTCATGGAAATGACGCACGACAAAGAGGATATCGCCGTTGAATTGGCGGAGATGAAACAAGGAGAAGCCGAGAAAAAAGAATCGACACTCGGCTTGCTGAAAGCAAAATGGATCCGTCCTATGCTGCTGATCGGAATCGGCCTTGCCATCTTCCAGCAGGCGGTCGGTATCAACACGGTAATTTACTATGCGCCGACCATCTTTACGAAGGCCGGACTCGGCACTTCGGCGTCCGTTCTCGGCACGATGGGCATCGGTGTCTTAAACGTCATCATGTGTATCACCGCCATGATCTTAATTGACCGGATCGGCCGGAAAAAACTGCTGATGTGGGGAAGTGTCGGCATCACCTTGAGCCTGGCGTCACTATCAGCCATTCTCCTTCTCGCCGGCCTGTCAGCTTCAACAGCTTGGCTGACCGTCCTGTTTCTCGGAATCTATATCGTCTTTTACCAGGCGACATGGGGTCCCGTCGTATGGGTCCTGATGCCGGAGCTGTTCCCGTCAAATGCACGCGGAGCCGCAACTGGATTTACGACATTGATTCTGTCGGCAACCAATCTGGTCGTTTCACTGATATTCCCGCTTATGCTGAGCGCGATGGGCATCGGCTGGGTATTCGGAATTTTCTCAGTCATCTGCCTTACATCCTTCTTCTTCGCCGCTTACATCGTTCCGGAAACGAAGGGCAGAAGTTTAGAAGAAATCGAAACGCACTTGAAAAAACGTTTCTCCTTAAAGAAGCGCAGCAAACAAAATCAAATTCTTAAACAGCGCACGCTGTAATCAAAAAAGGAATCGCCCCCGATGGGCGATTCCTTTTTGGCGTCATACCATGACTTTGCAAATATCATTCGTAAACTCTACCGGATCGTGGATCGGCAGCCCTTCAATCAGAAGGGCCTGATTGTAGAGAAGGTTTGTGTATAATGCAAGCTTTTCCCGATCTTGTCCGTGCGCGTTCTTTAACGTCTCAAACACTTCGTGATTCGGGTTGATTTCCAGCACTTTTTCCGCTTTGACCTGCTGGCTGTCAGGCATGGCGTTTAACACTTTCTCCATTTCGATCGTCACTTCGCCGTCTGTCGCAAAGCATACCGGATGGGATTTTAAGCGCTTCGATGCTCTGACGTTCTTCACTTTATCCGCAAGAATCTCTTTCATGCTTTCGAACAGGTCTTTATATTCGTTTTCTTCGGCCTCGGTCTGCTTTTCATCTTCATCAGCGTCGATGCCTAAGTCCGCGCTTGATACGGATTTGAACTCTTTTTCCTCGTAGCTTGTCAGCATTTTGATCGCGAATTCATCAATATCTTCCGTGAAATATAAAATTTCGTAGCCTTTGTCCGCCACCATTTCAGTTTGCGGCAGCTTTTCAATCCGCTCATATGAATCGCCGGACGCGTAATAGATATATTTTTGATCCTCAGGCATTCTGGACACATATTCATCCAGTGTGACGAGTTTTTTCTCCTTAGATGAATAGAAGAGAAGCAGGTCTTTTAATACGTCTTTATTCGCGCCGAAATCATTATAGACGCCGAATTTCAGCTGTCTGCCGAAAGATTCATAGAAAGATTCGTATTTTTCCCTTTTGTTCTTCAGCAGGCTCTTCAGCTCAGCTTTGATTTTTTTATTGATATTTTTCGCAATCAGCTTCAGCTGGCGGTCATGCTGCAGCATTTCTCTGGAAATGTTCAGCGACAGATCCTCAGAATCGACCATGCCTTTTACAAAGCTGAAATGGTCCGGAAGCAGGTCGGCGCATTTGTTCATGATCAGCACGCCGTTGGAATACAGCTCCAATCCTTTTTCGAATTCCTTCGTATAATAGTCAAACGGCATGTTTTCCGGAATAAACAAAATCGAATTGTAGCGCACCGCTCCGTCTACGCTGATATGCACGTGAGTCAGCGGTTTATCAAAGCCGTAATGCTTCTCGGCGTAAAAAGCCTCGTAATCTTCATCCGTCAGCTCGCTTTTGTTTTTTCTCCAGATCGGCACCATGCTGTTGACCGTCTGTTCTTCCTGAACCTCTTCAAACTCGTTCTCGCTGCCCTCTTTCGGCTTGTTGACCGTCTCTTCCATTTTGATCGGGTAGCGGATAAAGTCGGAGTACTTTTTCACGATCGCTTTGATGCGGTAGTTTTCTAAAAACTCATCATAGCTTTCATCTTCTGTGTTTTCTTTTATTTTCAGGGTGATTTCGGTTCCGACGGTTTCCTTGTCACACGGCGCGACCGTGTAGCCGGCAGCCCCTTCCGACTCCCATACATACGCCTCGTCACTGCCGAGCGCCTTACTTTTCACCGTGACTTTATCAGCCACCATAAACGCCGCATAAAATCCGACGCCGAACTGACCGATAATGTCATGGCCGTCTTTCGCGTCGTTTTCTTCCTTGAAAGCGAGTGAACCGCTTTTCGCAATCGTTCCGAGATGCTGTTCAAGCTCGTCTTTTGTCATTCCGATACCGGTATCTGTGACAGTGAGGGTTCTTGCTTCTTTATCCGCCGTCACTTTTATGTAGTAATTGTCTTGATCAAATGTTAACGAATCATCGGTTAACGCCTTGTAATAGATTTTGTCAATCGCATCGCTCGCGTTGGAAATTAACTCTCTGAGAAAAATTTCCTTCTGCGTGTAAATGGAGTTAATCATCATGTCCAGCAAACGCTTGGATTCTGCTTTAAACTTTTTTTTCCGCAATTCAGATCTCTCCTTTAATTATGCTTTGATGTTATGTAAAATCTTTTCAGCATCTATTTATCATATTCAATGACTTCTGTCAATCTATTGCAATATGATTGTCGGCTGAGTCTCCATATTAATAATTTAACATAAAACACAATAATTGGTTTGTTTTTAATCACCCGGTTCTATGTTTACTCCTTCACATAACGGGAAAAAGTCAAAGAAAAAAGGAGAATGCAGCATGGGAAGATTATCCGGAAAAACCGCAATCATCACAGGAGCCGCAACAGGCATCGGGCAGGCGACGGCACGGGTTTTCGCCGATGAAGGCGCCCGCGTGATCTGCGGTGACATCAATGAAAGCGAGCTGAATGAAACCGTCCGCGCCATCACAAAAAACGGCGGAGAAGCAGAGGCTTTTCACCTTGATGTATCAGACGAAGAAAACGTAAAGTCTTTTGCAGACGGTATTCAGCAGAAGTACGGAACAATTGATATTCTTTTTAACAATGCCGGTGTTGACCAAGAGGGCGGCAAAGTCCATGAGTACCCGGTCGAGCTGTTTGACCGGATCATCGCCGTCGATCTGCGCGGCACATTTCTTTGCAGCAAATATCTGATTCCGCTCATGCTTGAAAAAGGAGGCTCCATCATCAACACCTCCTCCATGTCCGGCCGGGCCGCAGACCTTGACCGTTCAGGCTATAACGCCGCAAAAGGCGGTATCACGAACCTGACAAAAGCGATGGCCATTGATTACGCCAGAAGCGGCATCCGCGTCAATTCCTTATCGCCGGGCACGATTGAAACACCGCTCATTGATAAACTGGCAGGCACTAAAGAAGACGAAATGGGTGAGGCTTTCCGTGAAGCCAACAAATGGATCACACCGCTCGGCCGGCTCGGAAAACCGGAAGAAATGGCGGCCGTCGCACTTTTCCTTGCTTCAGACGACAGCTCGTACGTCACGGGAGAAGACATCACCGCTGACGGCGGCATCATGGCATACACTTGGCCGGGAAAAATGCTGATTGATAAGAAGTGGAAGGAAGAGACGGAGTGACGAGTGGAAGAACAAGCTGAGGGCTGGTTACTTAAACCAGCCCTTTTCCTTTGATCGGGTTATTGCTTCAATTCGATTTTTTACTTCTAATTTATCCAGGATCATCGAAACATAATTGCGGACTGTGCCGCTTTTGATGCTGAGGGCGTTTGCGATTTCTTTTGTGTTTTTTCCGTCTGCGACGAGCTCAAGCACCGCTTTTTCCCGTTCGGTCAGCGGGTTTTCTTCACCATAGATGTCCTCCATTAATTCAGGTGCGTAGACGCGTCTTCCTTTCATGACGCTGCGGATGGCGCTGACGAGCTCCTCGCTTGGGCTGTCCTTGAGCATGTAACCGCTAACGCCTGCTTTTAGCGCCCGCTGAAAATAGCCGGAGCGGGCAAAGGTCGTTAAAATGATGATTTTCACATCACTGTCCTTGAGCTTTTCCGCCGCCTCAAGACCTGATACCCCGGGCATTTCAATATCCATCAGACAGATGTCAGGAGCATGTTTTTCCACGAAATCGATGGCATCCTGGCCGCTTGTGCCTTTGCCGACAACCGTCATATCCTCTTCTAAATTCAACAGCGAACCGAGTGCGCCGAGCAGCATTTGCTGATCCTCGGCAATGAAGATGTTGATCATCTGCCACCATCCTTTTCTTTTGATTTTGAATCATTCGGGATTCTCATGGTCAGCTTTGTTCCGGCAGCTGTATCGATGGCTAAACTGCCATTCGCGAATTCAAGCCGTTCTCTCATTCCAAGCAGGCCGTGCCCCTTTGAAAAAAAGCGGTCTTCTCTGCATTGGAAGCTGCCGTCGTCTTCTACCGTAATGACAACCTCTTTCGAAAGCTGCTGAATGGTGATGCGGCAAAATTTAGCGCCGCTGTGTTTCACGACATTGGTGACAGCTTCTTTAATACACATGCTGACGATATTTTCGTTCAGCAGGGAAATATTTTTTGGCGCTTCTTTTTCTTCGTACACAAAGTCAATTCCCGCTGCTTCAAGTATTTGCCGAACATTGCCGAGCTCATCCTTCAATCGGATGCCTTTCATCGACGAGACAATTTGTCTGACCTCATTTAAGGAGGTGCGGGCCGTCTGCTGAACGCTTTTCAGCTCAGCGCGGGCCTGTTCAGGATCCTTGTATATCAGCTTTCGGGCAAGATCGCTTTTTAGTCCGATTAAGGAGAGCTTTTGTCCAAGTGTATCGTGGAGGTCTCGGGCGATGCGCTGCCTTTCTTCCAGCTTCACAAGATCCGCGATCCGTTCATTTGCATATTCTAATTTCTCTTCAAGGCGTTCTCGTTCCTTCCTGCTTCGAATGCTGAGCGGGAGCAAGATGGCACTGATCAGTGTAATGACGATAAACGGAATTTGAGTCAGAAACCACCCTTTTTTCAGAACAAGGCTGAAGTTGACGGCAATCGCCGCACTGATGATATGAATGTAATATAAGATGTAAAAAGGAACTTTCTCTCGGATATGGCCGATGAAGTAGGCAATAAAGAAGGCAAAATAAATATAACTGAACAGCATGACTGAGCCGGTCGAAATACCGATCAGAAGAAACGCCCATAAATAAAGCGGCCAGCCTTTTGCAACAAATGCGAAGCGATATGCGCCGAAGAAAACAAGGGTGAAAATGACGCCGGCAACCATCACAAAGGTAGAAGAGCTTTTAAAAATAAAGTAAAAAGGCAGAATGAAAAAAATCGTCCATATATAAGGAGAAATCCCGCTCAGTTTTTGAAATTTAAAATACTTCTTCATCCTTGTGCCACCTTCTGCTGCTTATGTCTACCATCACTTTACCAAAACAACGCCTTCATTGCATCCTCACTCATAAAGCGACGGCCCTTTCTAATAAGAGAAAGAGCCGCGTGCCATATCAGGCATTTTTCTTTAAAGGTTTTTCCGGCGCCTGCCGGGGCGGCGGTGTTTTCCGCGCCTCCCGAAACGTGACAAACTGCTTTTCGTCCTCATCCCACAGACGAAATTTCATGGATTCAAGACTTGTTTTAAGCGTAATGGTCGGTACATTTTTTAAAGGTTCATGCCCCTCATGAGCCGCTTCCAGCTTGTAATTCGGCACCTTTGGGCTTAGATGGTGGACATGATGGTAGCCGATATTGCCTGTCAGCCATTGCAAAAGCTTCGGCAGCTTGTAAAAGGAGCTTCCTTCTACAGCGGCCTGCACATAGTTCCAATGCTCATCGGCTTCAAAATAAGAGTCTTCAAACGTATGCTGTACATAAAAGAGCCAGACGCCGATTGACCCCGAAATAAGGAAAATCGGACCTTGAACAAGCAAAAAGTTTTCCCACCCGACAAGCAGGCACGCTGCGGCAGCCAATATGACAATAGCCGCGTTCGTGAAATACGTGTTCCAGCGCTCCTTGCGGCGGGCGCCTTTTACATTGAAACGGTTTTGAATAAGAAATACGTAAATCGGCCCGAGAATAAACATAATAAACGGATTGCGATAAAGTCTGTAGCGTACTTTTGTCCAGGCTGACGCTTCGTTATATTCTTTGACAGTCATCATCCAAATATCGCCGGTGCCCCGTTTATCTAAATTGCTGCTTGTCGCATGATGAATGGAGTGGCTGCGCTGCCATTGAAGGTACGGAAATAGTGTCAGCACACCTGAAATGAACCCGAACAGCCGGTTCAGCCGCTTTTGTTTGAAAAAGGATTGATGGCAGCAGTCGTGGAAAATGATAAATATTCTTGTCAAAAAGCCCGCTGCAATAACAGTAAAGGCGAGGGTCAGGAGATAGGAGACATTGAGGCTGAAGTAAGCAAGAAACCAAAGGCCAAAGAACGGCACAAACGTATTGAAAAGCTGAATGACACTATGCTTTGTATCGGCACCGGAAAATGCAGCAACCTGCTTTTTCAAAGATGCTTGTTTTTGAGTTGCGGTGTGATTGGTCATACATGTCATTTCCCTTCTTTTTCATTATGATTCCAAGTATACCGAGGCGCTCGACGAGCTTGTAGTAGCAGGCATCATGCCCCGAATATGACATTTGTCATGTTTGGCGGCAGAATGCTGATCAGACGTCATATAGAGCGGTTACTTTTTTTGCAAGGGATTAAAACTAGACTGATAAAGAAAAGACGATTTCTTATCCAAGAAAACCGTAAAAAAGAACTCCGCCTGTTTCGGGAGTTCTTTTTTTCATCCTATTCACAGCAAAATCACACGGTACTTCTTCACATCCAAAAACTGCAGAAATTCCCGGGCCAGCACGTCCGGCGCGTGGTCTTTTCCTTCATGAAGACGGTATTGAATCAGGCCGACGAGCATGGATGCGACATAGTATGCGTATAGCTTTTTGCCCGCCTGAATATGCAGAGGCTGATGAAGATAAAACGATTGCAGTGCTCTGAAGATCTCCGGGATGACGTCAGGCACTCCGGAACCCTCTCTCAGAAAATGGACGAGCGGCATGCCTTCCGACAGTGCGGAAAAAAGACGGACGAGCGCCGCTTCCGCTTCTTCCATAGAGCAATCGGCAGGCTCTCCTTTTACCGTCAATAATCCGATCAAATCCCGGCATGATTGATGGATGATCGTTTTCAGCAATCCTTCTTTGTTGGCGTAATGGTCATAAAAAGTGGCACGGCGGAGATTGCTTTGACGGGCAATATCGGAAATCGTAATCGCCGCGTAATCTTTTTTTTCCGCCATTAAGCCGATCATAGCTTCTTGCAAGGCCTGTCTCGTTCGGATCACCCGGCGGTCGGCGGGCTTTTTTTCTTCTTGCTCTGACACCCGGCGGCCGAACAGCCAGTAAAACCGTTTTTGAGAAATCAAATCCCACACCTGCCCGCTGATCGCTTCCGGGGATGCCGCCTGATCCTCATTCAGCCAGTACAGAACAATAGCATACGTGTATAAAGCGCGGTAATGAATGTACATATCCTGTTCAGTCGGTGAGAAATCCGCATTGACCGGTGACAGAAGCACATCATGCCGGAACACATCTTTAAAAAAAGCATGAAAGTGAAAATACGGCATTTTATGACGATCCATCATCGTTTGGAAAAACACCCGATGCCGGTCAACAAAAGACAGGGTCGGATGCACTTTTTGCCATCCGCCATTTAAATGAAGCACATCTTTATGCTTCAGCGAATGATAAAGCGCTTCGCTCAGGCCGTCTTTCATTTCTTCCGCCATATCTTCCAAAATTGCATATTTATCCTCGTAATAAAGGTACAATGTCCCCCGGCTCACGTGCGCCCGCTCGGCGATGTCCTTCATGGTCACACGGCGGATATCCCGCTCTCCAAGCATAGCCAGAAGCGCTTGTTTGATATCAGTTGTCACAGAATCCGGCATAAGAGACACTCCTTCCATTAGACAGATCACCGCAATTTGTACGGTAACGTATAGATGTGTTTACGCTGTCTTTGCCGCAAAAACATATCACACTATAATAGGCCCTGAAGAAATAAAAAAGCAACCAGAGGAGGAAGACCGATGGATCAGCATATAAAAGCAGACATCAAACGCGTCTTTGAGCTTCAGAAAAAAAATCAGAAAACGCTGCGTGCTTCAACAGCCGAGCAGCGCAGAGAAAAGCTTCAGCGCTTTTTAGATGCCGTCACCGCTCATGAAGAAGAAATCATCGAGGCGATCAGACGGGACGTGCGCAAGCCTTATCACGAGGTGAAAAGAGCGGAAACGCAGGGAACGATCAAGGCGATTAAAGATAACATGAACAATCTCGACACCTGGATGGCGCCGAAACGCGTCGGCTCATCCGTCAGTCCGGACGCTGACGGCGTATTAATGTACGAGCCAAAAGGCGTCACCCTCATTCTCGGCCCATGGAATTATCCGTTTATGCTGACGATGGCTCCGCTTGCCGCTGCCATTGCGGCCGGCAACAGCGCGATTGTGAAGCTGTCCGATTTTACGATGGAGACGAGCCATATCGCCGCAACAGTCATTCGCGAGGCATTTCACGAAGAAGAAGTCGCCATTTTTGAAGGTGAGGTCGATGTAGCGACAGAACTGCTCGACCAGCCGTTTGACCATATTTTCTTCACCGGAAGCACGAATGTCGGTAAAATCGTCATGACGGCAGCGGCGAAGCACTTGTCGTCCGTCACGCTTGAGCTTGGCGGAAAAAGTCCGACGATTATTGACAGCGAATATGATTTGATGGACGCGGCGAAAAAAATCGCCGTCGGCAAATTTGTCAATGCGGGGCAGACATGTATCGCTCCTGACTATCTCCTTATGAAGGAAGATGTACAGGATACCTTTACAGATCTCCTGCAAACCATTGTCAATGCAGGTTTTATGGAGGATGATCATACGGTTGACCGCACTAAATTCACGCAGATTGTCAATGACCGCAACTTTAACCGTGTCAAAGCCCTATATGATGATGCCATTGAAAAAGGGGCGAAAACGGCGTTCGGCGGCGTATTTGATGCGCATGACCGCACGATTTCTCCGACTGTGCTGACAAACGTCACTCCTGATATGAAGATCATGCAGGAGGAAATTTTCGCACCGATTCTGCCGATTATGAATTACGAAGATATCAGTGAAGCCGTTGATTACATCACTGACCGGGACAAGCCGCTTGCCTTATACGTATTCAGCCATAATCAGGAGCTAATCGATTATGTGCTTCAGCATACGACATCCGGCAACGCTTCTATCAATGATGTCGTCGTTCATTTCACAGACGTCAACCTTCCGTTCGGCGGCATCAATACGAGCGGGATCGGTTCATATCACGGTGTATACGGCTTTAAAGAATTCTCTCATGAAAAAGGCGTATTTATTCAAGCCTCTAAATAAAAAAAGAATCCGCGCAGATGACGCGGATTCTTTTTTATTATTTTTTTGTTCCGAATGCGAGCAGTTTCGTATAAGTGCCGGCGTAAAGTGTGCCGTCTTCAGCCAGAACCGGGGAGGAAATGACGTTGCTGTCCGTTTGATAGCGCCATTTTTCATTACCGTCAGCATCAACCGCATAGACGTTTTTATCGTCAGAGCCGAAGTACACATTGCCGTCTGCATCAATCAGCGGAGCCGTTCTCACAGGCCCGTCCGTATAGAAAGACCAGTTCATGTTTCCGGTTTTGCTGATCGAAAACAGCTCGCCGCTTCCAGAACCGATATACACATTGCCGTTATGGTCAATCGCTAATGAAGAGCTGGAGAAACCGTTTAACGGGAACGTCCATTTTACAGCACCCGTTGACGTATAGGCATATAGGTTGCCGTCTTGGTTTCCGGCGTAAACGGTGCCGTCTTTATCAATAACCGGATATCCTTTAAACCCGTTGGATGTCGTTTTTGACCATTTCACTTGGCCCATTCCTGAATTGATCGCGTAAAAGATATTATTGTACGTTGCCATATACAAAGTGCCGTTTGACGCTAACACGGGAGCGGAGCCGACCACACCGTTTGTTTTAAATTTCCACTTTTCCGTCCATGTCGAAGGAGACGTCGGTTTAATCGCATAGATATAGTTATCCAGCGTCGACACATACAGCGTGCCGTCAGAGCCGATAGCCGCATCGGAACTCGGCGCTCCGCTCAGCGGAACTGATGTTAAAATGTTTCCGGTTTCTTTGTCGATGAAATACAGTTTTTTATCATGGGACGGAAGATAAATGACACCGTTTGTTCCGAGCACCGGGGTCAGCGTATAGGTTGTCCCAAGGTTTTCCGTCACCCATTTCACAGTACCGTCCGGATGATACGCCGTCAGCTTCCCGTCTTTTGATTGAATAAACACGGTACCGTCCCCGTCAACCGCGGCTCCCGCACCGTTTTGAGGATTGGCCGGTACATTTTTTTCCCATTTTAATGCGCCGTCGGCATTGCTTGTAAACCGGCTTTCCCTTGACCAGTTGAACATCGTCGGAGACATGGCCTGCGCGTCATACCGTCCCGTCAAGAAACCGGATGCCGCGTGATTTTGTTTAAATACCGTTTCCGCAGCTTGAGCAGCGGCCGGATGCAGCCATTTTCCCGCCGGCAGATCAGAAACCGCTCCCACAGATAAAGCCGCAGCAACCGCAGCGCCGGCCGCCAATGTTTTCATTCGAAATGAAGCTGTCCTTTTTTTCAATGTCAGTTCCTCCCGTTTCTATCAAAAACTGCTATACGCCATGATCATACCATAATCACCCTATTAAAAATTTGTATTTTCGGTAAATTATAGAACAACTGTCACATAGCCTGCTGATGCTTTGGAGATGGGCGAAACGCGATAATGTACCACATCACATTGACGATAAAAGCCGCTCCTGACCAAACGAGAAGACCGTAATAAAGAGACAGCTCCTGTTCCGAAGAAGTTATAACCAATAGCGTCACCAAAAAGACAGCCGCACAAATGATGAGCCCGATTCCGCAAAAAACGGCCATGATGATTTTCATGACACGAACACCGAGAATATACATAACGAGCGGGACCGCATATATAAAAAGGATCTGACCGACGGCGGCCCACATCCCTAAGGAGTTAAAGCGATTCGCGTTCGGCCCCGTTTCTGCAAACGGAGAAAGCGAGCCGACGACCGGCAATAAACAAAACACCAGAGCGGAAAGCAGTGTCACCGCAACCGCACCTTTCTTCTTTTGATTCATGTGAATATCCTCCTGACAATAACCCGGCTTTTTACCGTTATTTTAATAATATGTTATATGTTAACACGATTTTTACTTAATTTGAGAATGTTTTATTAAAAACGAATTTACAAATCCAGAAAAATAGATATAATAAACGTTATGGAACCGATATTGATTCATAAAGCGTTATCTAACAAAACACGAAGTGACATTATGACATGGCTCAAACACCCGGAGGACCATTTTGATGAAAAGCCTTATCTTGAGCAGGGCCTCAGTTTCCGCACCGGAATTTGCGTCGGTGATATTCAGGCGAAATCAGAGCTTGCGCAGTCCGTCATCTCCAGCTACCTGCTGACCATGCAAAAAGCCGGCCTGCTGGAATCTGAACGAATCGGAAAATGGACTTATTACAGAAGGAATGAAAAACAAATTAAAGCCTTTGCTGACTATGTTCAGCACCAGCTATAACGATGAAAGGAGGGCTTTTTTTACCTTAACATATCTATTTTTCTGTATATGTAGTTACAAAAGGAGGCATACATAACAATGAAAAAAAGCAGTTCCATCTTCATTCTATTTTTGGCATTAGGGGTTTTCGGCATTATCACGACCGAAATGGGCATTATCGGTGTTCTTCCGCAAGTGGCCGACAGATTTCACATCACCGCTTCAAAGGCGGGATGGCTCGTCAGTATCTTCGCGTTCATCGTCGCTGTGTCGGGGCCGTTTTTGACCTTGCTTGCTTCAGGCATAAACCGGAAATTCATTCTGCTTTTGGCTGTGCTGATGTTTGCCGTTTCAAATGCGGTCTATGCGTATACGGCGCATTTCAGTGTCATGCTTGCGTTTCGGATCATTCCCGCTTTATGCCACCCGGTGTTCTTTTCTGTAGCGCTTGCTGCTGCGGCCCGTCTTGTCCCCGCCGGCCAATCCGGAAAAGCCGTAACGAAAGTTTTTTCAGGCATCACCGCCGGGTTTGCGTTCGGCGTGCCTTTCACGTCTTATCTGGCGGAGCGTCTCTCCCTTGAATCGGCCTTCCTATTCGGCGCTATCGTCAGTATCATCGCTTTTATGGGCATTCTTCTCTTTTTGCCATCCATGCCGGTCACAGAAAAAATGTCTTTCAGAAGCCAGCTCGGCATCCTTCGCAAACCGGCTTTGTGGCTCAATATCACTGCCGTCATCTGTCTGTTTGCGGCCATGTTTTCTGTCTACAGCTATTTCGCGGAATACCTCGGGCGGGTGTCCCATATGGACGGCACATGGGTCAGCTTTATGCTGATGACGTTCGGGGTGATTATGATAGCCGGGAATTTCGTCTTCGGCGCTTTGTTATACAAAAATATGAAAAAGACCGTCATCGTGTTTCCGCTTCTTTATACGGCCGCCTACTTGCTCATATACGGGTTTGGGACGTCTTTTGCACCGATGGCTGTGCTCGTCTTCGTATGGGGCGCCGTTCATTCCGGCGGGCTCATTGTCAGCCAGACATGGCTCACTGCGGAAGCAAAGGAGGCACCTGAATTCGGCAACAGCCTGTTTGTCTCCTTTTCCAACCTCGGCATCACCATCGGAACCGCGGCGGGCGGCTGGTTTATTTCACATCTGGGGATTCATCAGCTGATGTGGTGCGGCATCATGTTCTCCCTTCTGGCTTTCGGGCTGATCATGGGGCGCTTGGCATGGGGAAAGAGGCCGCTCGCAGAAGCTTGAGCTCTGTTGCAAAATCCGGCATGTTTACGTATAATATGCCAGATTACGACAAGGGAGAGAAAAAGATACATGGAAAGACCGGCAGGATTTTGGATTCGGTTTCTGGCTTATGTCATTGATCAGATCATCATAGGAATTCCGATTTTTATCATTCAATTTATAGTCACTTTTTTATTTGCGGCAGGCGCTGCTGCAGCTGACCCTTTGATGACCGAAAATCAGTTTACCATTTTGTTTCTGATATTCGGTGTCATCCCGATTCTTCTGATCTCTATTGTGATCAGCATCTTATATTTCAGCCTGCTCACAGCCTCAAAGATGCAGGGGACACTGGGAAAAGCATTGCTCGGCCTTAAGGTCGTCAATGAAGGTGGCGGACGGATTTCCATCGGCCAGGCCTTCGGACGCGCTTTCGCTTCTATCATATCTAAGCTCATTCTTTATATCGGTTTCATCATGGCCGCCTTCGGTGAGAAAAAAACGCTGCACGACATCATATGCAGCACGCGCGTTGTCTATAAATAATATCCCTAAGTCCGGGCCTTTTGAGCCCGGACTTTTTATGACGGCTGAGACCGCCTGATGTCAATGCCGCCTTTTCCGTCAACCTCAATGCGGATCGTCCCGTTCACAATGACAGACAACGGATGGAACTCCGCATGCTGATCAGAAAAAATCCAGCGGCGTCCGTTCGGCCCTAAAAGCAAAAACGCCCCATCATTATAATCCCCCATAAAATGAAACCCGTCTTCCCTAAGAGGCGAATGGTCTCTCACCGGAATACCGAAACGCTGCAGCTTTCTCCCGGTGAATACGACTTCAGCAGCCGTCAGATTCACCTCGCCGATATTCAGAACGGACTCAATTGAAAAGCGTTCCGCGCTTGCCGGCGACGTTTCTCTCGCGATGAATTCCGCCAGATTGCCGGACGGATCTTTAAAATAAAAGGAACGCGCCTTAATATGAGAGAAATACACCTCATCCTCCCCATCTTCCGTTTGAAAAACGACTTTATCCTTTATCCACGCTTTCGCCTCATCAAAACGATTGTTCGGAATGTTAAACGCGAAATGATAATTCGGATGAGATTGAGAATCGGTGCGCCTGAATTCCAATTCACTTTCTCCGGCTTTGATTGTAAATGAATCACCGGACGCCTCAATTAAAGAAAAACCAAACACCCGTTCATAGAAGTGTTTCGTCTCCTCCAGAGCACAACTGTACAAAGTTATGTTATTTATTTGCATGACCATACCCCCTTTGGTTTATACTGCCATATAGAGGGGTTGATTCCCACTATTTTGTTTCAGCCAATTGAGAATCCCCCTTTCGCCCGGCGCTAAACATGAAAAACAGCGCTAAACCGCTTATACCTAGGGTTTTTTAACGTCTAAAGCAAAAAAAGCAGAAAATAATACCCCATATAGCTTGACAAAAAATAAATGTTATTTAATAATCTATATATAATTAGAATTATTATTGAAAGATAAAGTGAATGCTTTGTCTTTTTAATATATTTCAAATCACATTTCAGGAGGAAGATATTATGTCTTTAATCGGAAAAGAAGTACTGCCATTCGAAGCAAAAGCTTTCAAAAACGGTGAATTCATCGATGTAACAAACGAAGATTTGAAAGGTCAATGGAGCGTTTTCTGCTTCTACCCAGCAGATTTCTCTTTCGTATGCCCGACTGAACTTGAAGATCTTCAAGGACAATACGCTGCACTGAAAGAATTAGGTGTTGAAGTATACTCTGTTTCTACAGATACTCACTTCGTACACAAAGGCTGGCATGACAGCTCTGAAAAAATCGGCAAAATCACTTACGCAATGATCGGTGACCCATCTCAAACGATCTCTCGCAACTTCGACGTTCTTGACGAAGAAAGCGGACTTGCTGACCGCGGAACATTCATCATCGATCCGGATGGCGTCATCCAAACAGTTGAAATCAATGCAGGCGGTATCGGCCGTGACGCAAGCAACCTTGTAAATAAAGTAAAAGCAGCTCAATACGTTCGTCAAAACCCAGGTGAAGTCTGCCCGGCTAAATGGGAAGAAGGCGGCGAAACACTTACACCTAGCCTTGATCTGGTAGGTAAAATCTAAGGAGTGCATTCAATTGGTACTTGATGCAAATATCAAAGCACAATTAAATCAATATATGCAGCTAATTGAGAACGACATCGTTCTCAAAGTAAGCGCCGGTGACGATGACACGTCTAAGGACATGCTGGCTCTCGTTGACGAGCTGGCTTCCATGTCATCTAAAATTTCAGTTGAACAAGCTGAATTATACAGAACACCAAGCTTCAGCGTTAATCGTGCAGGAGAAGACACAGGCGTTACATTCGCCGGTGTTCCTCTCGGCCACGAATTTACTTCATTAGTGCTCGCATTGCTTCAAGTCAGCGGCAGAGCGCCTAAGGTTGATCAAAAGGTCATTGACCAGATTAAGAACATCAGCGGAGAATACCGCTTTGAGTCTTATATCAGCCTGACGTGCCACAACTGCCCTGATGTCGTCCAAGCACTAAACATGATGAGCGTGCTTAACCCGAATATCACACATACAATGATTGACGGCGCGGCATTCAAAGAAGAAGTTGAAAGCAAAAACATCATGGCTGTTCCGACTGTTTTCTTAAACGGTGAATCTTTCGGCAGCGGCCGTATGACCCTCGAAGAGATTCTCGCGAAATTGGGCAGCGGCGCAGATGCATCTGAGTTTGCTGACAAAGAGCCGTTTGACGTTCTTGTTGTCGGCGGCGGACCGGCCGGCGCAAGCGCGGCCATCTACACGGCGCGTAAAGGCATCCGCACAGGTGTCGTCGCTGAACGCTTCGGCGGTCAGGTACTCGACACCATGAGCATCGAAAACTTCATCAGTGTCAAAGCGACTGAAGGACCGAAGCTCGCTGCAAGCCTTGAAGAGCACGTGAAAGATTATGATATTGACGTCATGAATCTGCAGCGCGCGAAACGCCTTGAGAAAAAAGACCTCTTCGAACTTGAACTCGAAAACGGCGCTGTCCTGAAAAGTAAAACAGTGATCCTGTCAACAGGTGCCCGCTGGCGCAATGTCAACGTACCTGGTGAGCAAGAGTTCAAAAACAAAGGTGTCGCTTACTGCCCGCACTGTGACGGACCATTGTTTGAAGGCAAAGACGTAGCGGTTATCGGCGGCGGAAACTCCGGAATCGAAGCGGCGATTGACCTTGCAGGTATCGTCAATCACGTGACTGTGCTGGAGTTCGCGCCTGAACTGAAAGCAGACGAAGTTCTGCAAAAACGTCTCTACAGCCTGCCAAACGTGACTGTACACAAAAATGCACAAACAAAAGAAATCACAGGCGACCAAAACGTAAACGGCATCACGTATATTGACCGTGAAACAGGCGAAGAAAAACACGTTGAACTCCAAGGTGTATTCGTCCAAATCGGTCTCGTGCCAAACACAGAATGGCTAGACGAAACTGTCGAACGCAACCGCATCGGCGAAATCATCGTCGACAAGAGCGGCGCGACAAGCGTTCCCGGCCTATTCGCCGCAGGGGACTGCACAGACGGCCCGTACAACCAAATCATTATCTCAATGGGATCAGGTGCAACCGCCGCTTTAGGCGCATTTGATTATTTGATCCGGAACTAGTTCCCAAAGACGCTATACTGCTTAAACGGCAGTATGGCGCTTTTTTATGTTACAGCCCATATAAATAGGACTTCACATCAGGACCGACAAACGCTTTCCATATGATCAAATTGTACGGATAGGACCAGTTAATATCCTGCCGTGACTCATCAAACATTTGATGCAGCCGGTTGCTGTTAAAAATGATCGACCCTTTTTGATCGAAAGCCACTCCGTCCACCCAAAGCATTCTGTCATCCGAGACGAACTGATGAAAGCTGTTATCTTCTGGCTGGTAAACGCCAATGCCTTTCCCCTCAAGCATGGTGTAAAAAACATTTCCCTGATGATCAGCATGCATACCATCAGTCGTCGTACCCTTGCTTCCCACCGCTCGAACGGACCTCGAAATCACTTCCAGAGGCGTTTGAAAATCCTGCAGGAGAGATGTATCAATCGCATATAAATTCCGTCCCGTGACCTGACAATAGTAAAGAACCGTCCGTTCTCCGGACAGTGCGATTCCATCCGCTCCGATCTTTACCGGCTTGTTTGTAAACACCGGCCGGTTATCAATCTCAAAATGAAATCCCGGAAAGTCCTGCGTGCTGAAATGCCGGTCAAGCACGCGCCGGAAAGTCCTTGTTCTTATGTTAAACACAATGATTCCCCCATCAAGCGGATGGTCCGGCCAGCCATTACCCGAATCCGTGATATAGACAAACCCATTTTTATTGTCAACGACAACATCATTTAAGAAAGACGTACGGTAATTGGCAATCTCATTCGGAATCTGAATTGAATCGATCAGCTGATTGCGGTCTAAATCAATGATCACAAGCTTCTGTGAGCCTTCCGGTGACCTTTCATAGGCAATTTTCCCTTGGTCAAGAATCCACATCCGATTGTATTCATCAATCTCGTACCCCAAGACGGACTGAAGAACAGCCGGGTTTCCAGCCCGATTCCACTCCCAGCTTGGAAAGGCCTCTAATAACGGCTTCCCGTCTTTTATCACAATCTTGTTCAAGGTAGCCGGAACACCGTGAGCCCAGCGGGGAACCGACACATAATAATGCCCCTGCCGATCCATTTTAATGCCGGCCGGCATACACTTTTTCCAATATTCCTTTTTGTAAAATTCTTTTTTCATCTCATCATTCGGAAAATCCCAATCTAAATGGTTCCAATGAAATATCATTTCATAGTGTCCTCTTCTGCCCGGCTGCGTCCCATATTCTCTTAATAGATAGGGCTCAGCGGGATATGGCGATTGTCCATTCATGTACGAATTGTTTTCCATGACTCCATTCCTCTCGTTCTATATCTACATTAAATATATGCCTATAAAAGGAAACGGTTAATTAAAAATAAAGACGGCATACTGCATGCAGTACACCGTCTTTTTCAAGAGATTTAATTTGACTCATCATGTTCTTTTTG
The DNA here is from genome assembly GCF_038008305.1 of Bacillus sp. FSL K6-2819. Lineage (NCBI taxonomy): Bacteria > Bacillati > Bacillota > Bacilli > Caryophanales > Bacillaceae > Bacillus > Bacillus sp. FSL K6-2819. The sequence continues at coordinate 3,859,188 of NZ_JBBOYV010000001.1, forward strand.
CCCTGTTTTTTCTCATCCAATATAAAATAAATAATCCAATAAACCACAGCGGCGTCAGCAATAAGGCCGGGCGCGTCGCATCCGCAAACAGCATAATAACCAGAATGACCGCAAACAGTGCCAGAACAACGTAATTGATAAACGGCGCAAACGGCGCTTTGAACGTTGATGCCGCGTGTAAGTCCGGCCTGGTTTTTCTGTATCTGATATGGCAGACAAGAATCACACCCCACACCCAAATGAAACAAATCGCGCTGATGGTTGTGACGATGCCAAAGGCTTCTTCCGGAATCAATTTGCTTAAAAGTGCCCCTGCTGACAGGACAATGACCGACACCCATAACGCGCGGCTCGGCACATGATTTTTATTCAGCTTCTCGAAACTTGCCGGCGCCTGTTTCGTTTTGCTTAAGTTATACAAAATCCGGCTTGTTGAAAACATTCCGCTGTTACAAGCCGAAGCGGCTGACGTTAATACGACGAAATTAATGATTCCCGCGGCCAGCGGAATGCCGACTAAGCTGAAGGTCTTCACAAAAGGACTTTCCGCCGCATTCAGCTGCGTCCAAGGATTAATACATAAGAGGATGATCAATGCCCCGACGTAGAAAAATAAAATCCGCAAAGGAATTTTATTGATCGCGGACGGAATGTTTTTTTTCGGATTTGATGTTTCCGCTGCCGACACACCGACTAATTCCACACCGACATAGGCGAAGATCACCATCTGGAACGAAAGCAAAAAGCCTGAAAATCCGTTTGGAAACAAGCCGCCGTGCGCCCACAGATTCGCTGCTGAAACCGTTCCAGTATGCGTTTTGAACCCAATCACCAGCAGAATCACTCCGATGACGATTAACGCGAGGATCGTGATCACCTTAATTAAAGCGAACCAAAACTCCAATTCTCCAAAAATCTTGACCGTTAACAGATTAAGCCCCAATAAAATGAGCAAACAGATCAGTGCAGGAATCCACTGCGGAATATCAAACCAATATTTCACATACACACCGACGGCGATCACATCCGCCATAGCCGTCATAATCCAGCAAAACCAATAGGTCCAGCCGGTGACAAACGCTGCCCGCGGCCCTAAATACGCCTCGGCAATATCCGTTAATGACTGGTACCCCGCTTTAGATAAAAGCAGTTCTCCCAGCGACCGCATAACGAAAAAAAGCGCAATACCTACAATAAAATACGCAAAGATGATAGAAGGACCCGCCAGCTGAATCGCCTTACCGGACCCTAAAAACAATCCGGTGCCGATCGTGCCGCCAATGGCGATAAGCTGCACATGCCGATTCGATAAGTCCCTCTTTAGCTCTCGCTGTTCCACATCTGACTCCTCCTTACTTTTTTATGAACGACGAGAAAATAAAGCCAATAAAAAAAGAGATTGGATGCCCTCCAATCTCATGGTCATAAGAATATCAAATTATATTTGCGCCGCTGACAATCAACAGCATGACAAATACATATTCGGTACTCTTCTGTCCTTTTGCCTGAGATTGTGAACCCTTCGGCGCCGCGGAAAATCCGCGGTCTCTCCAGAAGCCGCTCCTGCTGTAGTGCGACCCACAGCAATCATAGCCTGCTACGTATTGAGTTTCTGATAGAAAATACCTATCAGCTAACTTTTTATTTTAATAGAAGTCGAGTGGTTTGTCAATGGTCTTACTTACAGTGAACTCTAGTATTCTTAAACTCACCTATCCTAGCGGCTATATTTTCCTTTTCGAAAAATAACGGGGTTTAACTGGCACTGCTTATGGACAGAATAAGCTTAATCTCTCTTGTAAACCTTCTAAGACTTCTTTCGGTACTTCCCTGACCTTGATATCCTTACCTAGGAAAAGCAGCCAATTTGTTATTTCGGTCAATTCTTCGGGATTACTGACATTGATATAAGTCTCTAGAATGGCTGTGGTTTGATAAGGATTCGTATAGGAAATTGACATTTTTAAAGGATGATATTTTTTGAATTGGGCAATCGCCTTTGGACCAAGTTCAAGAACAAGGTTGATTACTTCTTCCTGCTCGCTTAGTTTCTCTAAAATCTTTTTCTTGCTTATTCTTTTTTTCGCAGAGTATGGTTTGACATTGGTAAGATTGTCCGCAGGGAAAATCCTCCTCTTCTCATCCTTTACATCAAAGCCTTCAATCAGCCAAAGGCCTTTTTCATGATAAGGGTGCAAGAGGCAGATTGGATAAGACTTTATTACCTTCTCTTCTTTGATGGTAATCCATAAATAGCTATCCGAAAGAAGTAGCTGGATGAGTTTTTCTAACATGGGATGGGGGAGATCTGAGAGCTCAAGCAGGTCGGGATTATGGGGGTTTGTCCCTTCAAAAAGCAAGATTTGATTTAAAAGAACCAGGGTCTCTTGCTGGCTTTCGGAGATAAGGCCCAGCAATTTTTCAGCTAAAGATTGACGGCTCTTTAGATAAGGGAGCTGTTGATTTCTTGTGGCCATAAACGCAATAAAAAGAGCTTTAATCTCATTATCGGTAAAGCGAACAGCGGGCAGGACAGAGTGGTTCATGACAAAATAACCGCCGCTCCTTCCAACTTCAGCAACAAGCGGCATCCCCATGGCTTCAATTTCTCTGATATCTCTAATAGCTGTCGAACGAGAGATATCAAATTCCCGCATGATTTCAGAAATTGTAAAGTGGGCGCGGTTGTTGATATACCGCATGATAATATTAATCCGTTCAACTTTTTTCATCGGGACCTCCTAAACAGTATCATTTTTTGACATGATTTAAGGTTATTATAAACGCATCAATTGAAAAGACAAAAATCATTTGATTATTTTAAAAAGAGGAAGGTTTTGAATATGGAAAATTATACTCTGGAAGAAAAAGACGGATTTACCGTTTTTGGTATTGTTACTGAGCTTAAGAGCGATTACACAGACTATGCCGGCATAAACAAGGAAAAGGCTGACTTTTGGGAAGCCGTCAAACAAGATGGAAGGCTTGACACCTTGAAAGCCATTGCCGCAAATGACTATATTTTTGCCGTGAACGAAGCGGTAAACAACAGGTTGATGCATTATGCTGGCGTGATGACAGAGGAAGAGGCGTCAGTGACCGGAGAAACCAGAGTCATCCAATTTCCTAAGGGGGAATATCTGGTTGTGAAAGGGGAAGGGAAGACGGCCGATGAATTGAGCAATAAGCTTACCGGCATTGCCTTTGGTCAGGTCTTGCCGGAAGCAAAGAATTTTGCCTATGTCGGCGGGCCGAATGCAACGGTTGAGATGGGGCAGCGAAACGGTTTAGTATTTGGTGAAATGTGGATTCCTGTTGTCAGGAAATAAAGAGATAAAAGGAGAGATGGAATTGTCATATATTGTTGATTTTAAAAATGTGTCTGCTGTTGGTTTAGAGTCTTCACCCGTGGCAGAAGCGCTTGCTGGTTTACGTGCTAATGAAGCCCGTTACTTAATGAACAAATACAAGCATGAATTTACGGTGGTACCAGCCGGCGAGTCCTGCGAGACCCTTGAGTATGTAAACCGAATTTTGAAAGAAGAACGTGATATTGAGTTTGCGGCCAAACCTTTAGAAACGTCGCGTTTCCAAGTGGAAAATATCAAAATGGCCTACGTCTTTTATGAGGATGGTCTTGAGGTCAACGTCATGTATACGGTTGATGACCCTAAGAAGCGTGCTGTTGGTTTTAAGCTTTCTGAGGGGATGGAAGTGCCAAAGGAGTTAGAAGGGAAGTTTAAGTTTGCCAGGCAAAAGTCTAAATTAGCCGGAACAATTCGGGGCTCGTTTTTTGTCATTAAAGGAGAATATTAAAGTACGCAAAAACAACTATTCATGCATCGAATGTTCATCTGGCATTCAAATTACAAAACAGCACCTCTCCATTAAATGAGAAGGTGCTGTTTTTTTCGCTTAAACTTGGGCTGAAATTATCAGCTTCGGCACGGCGAATTCCGCGGTCTCTCCAGAATCTGCTTCAAAGCAATCATAGCCTGCGACAATGCCGCCATTTCAAGGCCCTTGAAAACTATCTGTTTCATTCATCTCATTTCTGGAAAATGAGACAACCCTGTGATAGAAGGAAATATCCGATTCATGTTAAAGAAACCTTCTCCGCGGTCTGCCTTAAGCTTTCTCTCCGCTCATCTCGGCGCCTCTTGCCCTCGTTTTGATTGTCTCAAAAAGGCGTTATGCGGTACTATCATATAAGGTCTAATGATTTAATCATAATGTCATACTTTTAAATTGGGGTACAGTCAGGAAAATGCGGATTTACAACGCTAAGCCCATTTCCCCGACTATTCCCCCAGTTTTAACAACGTTAAGAAAGTTTCAAGGGTCTTAAAGAATCTAACGAGACCATTTTCTCCGAATTAAAATGGTATTCTCCAAGTAAATTAATATGTTCCCAACCTAGAGGTGACATATGGTGCAATAATTCTTCATTAAAACTACCTGACCGTTTTTGATATTCAACTGCCTTTGTTAGATGTAAAGTATTCCAGATACTGATGGCATTGATAATGATGTTTAAGGCACTGGCTCTTTGCAATTGATGCTGTATGGTTCGTTCCCTAAGCTCTCCTTGTTTTCCGAAGAAAATAGCTCTTGCCAGTCCATTCATGGCTTCTCCTTTATTCAATCCTTTTTGTATTTTTCTTCTTAATGATTCATCCGAAATATAATTCAAAATAAAGATCGTTTTTTCTATTCGGCCCATCTCACGTAAGGCTGTAGCCAAGCTGTTTTGTCTTGAATAAGAACCTAATTTCCCCATAATAAGGGATGCTGAAACTGTTCCTTCCCTTATAGAATGAGCTAATCGCAAAACATCCTCATAATTCTCTTTAATGACCTTTGTATTTATTTGTCCACGTAAAATGACTTCTAATTTTGGATACTCACTTGCCTTATCTATTGTAAATAATTTCGAGTCTGATAAATCTCGTATTCTTGGAGCAAATTTAAATCCTAATAAATGGGTCAGTCCGAATATTTGGTCTGTGTAACCAGCCGTGTCTGTATAATGCTCTACTATATTTAGATCCGTCTCATGGTGTAACAAACCATCCAAAACATGAATCGCATCCCTTGAATTAGTATGAATAATCTTTGTGTAATAAGAAGAAAATTGATCACTTGTAAAACGATAGATGGTGGCTCCTTTTCCAGTTCCATAATGTGGGTTTGCATCTGCATGTAGCGATGAAACGCCTATCTGCATTCTCATACCATCGGACGAGGATGTTGTACCGTCTCCCCAATAGGAGGACAATTGCAATTTGTGATGAAAATTTACTAATACGGCTTGGGCTTTATTCATTGCATCTTCATACATGCGCCATTGTGATACATTGGCCAATTGCTTATATGTAAGTCCGGGTGTTGCTTCAGCCATTTTGCTTAAACCAATATTCATTCCCATTCCTAAAAGAGCAGCCATAATAATAATTGTTTCTTCTTTATCCGGTTTTCGATTATTGGAAGCATGAATAAATTGCTCATGAAATCCTGTTATATAAGCAATATCCATCAGTAAATCGGTTAATTTTATTCTTGGTAGCATCTGATACAGGCTTGCGCTAAATTTTTTTGCTTCTTCTGGAACATCTTTTTCTAAGCGTTCAATTGACAGCTTTCCTTTTTCAAGAGAAACCCCGTCTAACTTGTTGGAATTGGTAGCTAACCACTTTAACCTTTTGTTAAGGCTGCTGGTTCTCTCCGTCATATAATCCTCGAATGATAAACTAACTGATAATCTTGTATTCTCCTTCGTTTGATTCCATGTATCTTCTGAAAACAAATATTCTTCAAAGTCTCTATATTGTCTGCTGCCAACAATGGAAACATCTCCTGCCCTAACATGCTCCCGAAGTTCTGTTAAAACAGCCATTTCATAGTAATGACGATTGATTGTTGTACCATCATCCTCGTATAAATGCTTTTTCCAACGTTTTGAAATAAAATCCACAGGTGAGTTATCAGGCACTTTTCGCTTTCCGGATTCGTTCATTCCACGGATAATCTCAACAGCTTGTAAAAGTGGCTCATTTGCTTTTGTAGAATGAAATTCCAATACCCTTAATAGCGTTGGCGTATATTTTCTAAGTGAATAAAATCGTTTTTGCAGTAAGTCTAAATAATCATAGTCGTCAGGGCGTGCAAGCTCCTGAGCTTCTTCGACCGAAGAGACAAAAGAATTCCATTCGATAACGGATTCTAAAACCTCAAAAACGTCTAATTTTTCCTTTTTTGCTTTGATTAAAGCTTGTCCGATGTTCGTAAAGTGTATAACTTTCTCATTCAGCTTTTTACCGTTTTGTTTCTGAATTTCCTCTTGAGCCTTACGGCCTTTTGATAACAGACTAAGTATTTGTCTATCATGAATTTCAAAAGCTTTATCCGTTAACTCTTGAGTAAGATGTAATAAATAGACGGTTAATATCGAATATCGCTTATTTTCTTGAAAGTCACGGAATGCATATGGCTCATATCTTGAGCCTAAGCGAGATAGTTGAAACAGGCGATTGCGATGCAAATGACTAATTTGTACCGTTTCTAATTCCATTCCTCGTATGTATTCGAGTCGTTCTATTACTTTTAGAAATGTTTCGGGTGAAGGATGACCCGGCGGTTCCTTTAACCAACCCAATATCGTTTTATTGGATTCGGATGGATGCTGCGAAGTAATGATCTCTTCAAGCTTTCCTTTTTGTTCATTTGTAAGAGATTGACTAACAGTATTAAACAGTTTCTTTTCAGCCATTGCCCTTGCCTCCCACACCATTCTTTCAAGTGTAGTAATAGCAGGCAGTATGATTTTGTTTTTTCTTAGAAAATCTATACATTCATGTAGTAGATGTATGGCATCGCCATTTTCAAAAGCTAATTGATGAAGATGCTTAAATGCTATTCGATATTCTCTTAGAGTAAAAGTTACAAAGTCGTATTCACTTCGAAGTTCTTTCAAATGATCCCAAAGTGTATTTTCTCTTTGAGGATAAAGACTAATCGAAGATGGAGTGGCACCGATTTGTTTCGATATATAATGTATGACTGATTCCGGGATGCTTTTGATATGAGTGTATGGCCAACCGGGATACCGAAGAACAGCTAATTGAACAGCAAACCCTAAACGGTTTTCTTCTCTCCTTCGCTTATTAACTATTTCTAAATCCCGTTTGGAAAAAGTGAAGTAGGTCCCCAATATCCATTCATCTTCAGGGATTTGCATAAAATCCTGCCTCTGTTCCAGTGTAAGCAATTCTCTACCTCTCGCAATTTTCATTCAGTATCATCCCATTTCCATAATTATTCAGTTAATTAGTTCAATTATATATCAATAGAGTGTACTCTATTGATACAAGTATAGTAGACTGATAAAATCATAGTTAAGAGTGTCTCATAAGACTTGTCTCAAAAACGAGGTGAAATTTTGCAGAAAATCGGTTATGTACGCGTCAGTTCGACTAGCCAAAATCCTTCAAGGCAATTTCGGCAATTGAACGAAATTGGAATGGATATTATTTATGAAGAAAAAATTTCAGGAGCCACAAAAGATCGTGAACAACTTCAAAAAATGTTAGAGGATTTACAGGAAGGTGACATTATTTATGTTACAGATTTAACTCGGATCACTCGAAGTACGCAAGATTTATTTGAATTGATTGATTTAATACGAAATAAAAAGGCAAGCTTAAAATCACTTAAGGATACATGGCTAGATTTATCAGAAGATAATCCATATAGCCAATTCTTAATTACGGTAATGGCTGGTGTTAACCAATTAGAGCGAGACCTTATTCGTATGCGTCAGCGTGAAGGAATTGAGCTCGCAAAGAAAGAAGGGAAGTTTAAAGGACGGTTAAAGAAATATCATAAAAATCACGCAGGAATGAATTATGCAGTAAAGCTATATAAAGAAGGAAATATGACTGTAAATCAAATTTGTGAAATTACAAATGTATCTAGAGCTTCTTTATATAGAAAGCTATCGGAAGGAAAAAAATAAGCATTCATTACTTATATTAAAAATTTCCGGGGATTGTGAAACAACGTACCTAACCAAGCAGGCTATTTCTATAAGGAAGTATCAATATTTGTTTATCTAACTAGGCACGATCATCAAAGGGTTCCGAGTACATTTTAACGGAGATATACGCTAAACTCAGATTTAAAGCAAGGCTGTATTTTTCGAGAACACTTTTAAAAAACAACCTTAGTCACAAAGGAAGGTTGTTTTTATAAAGTCATGGTCTAATTAAAACAATTGCTGTCCCAAGAGCATACTTGAGACTGTAAAGGCACCAGCAGGTGGTAAAACATTAGTATATATGGGAGGTCCCAAACGGGTTGTAAAGGTTGTAGCAATCCAATTTCCGTATTCACCAGCCAGCAAAGAGGGAGGTTTCATTATAAACCGTCCACTTAAAATGAAATGCCGAATGCTTATAGCGGTCTCATCAATTATTGTCAAGTTGCCAAAAAAGGAGGCATATGGTGAATCGAAACTTATTTGTTTAGCGCTTTCGTCCCAATACCCATTAATCGGAATAGGTATACCACGAAAATTAACTGTACCTACTACTTTGTTGTCTACAATGGAATCAATGGTAAGTATACCTCTAATAATGGATCTCCCCGCAATAGAAGCATCAATCCCCCATACGGATGGAAAGGGGATACTAACTTTGGCTGTCTTTGGAATTTTCAAAATTAACCTCTCCTTGATTATTTTATGTATGGATTGAGTTGTATTTAATCATAATCCTGTAGTAATGATACAGTATATGCACAGAGAATCACTTAGGTGTTTTGTTAAGAAAGAAGCATCAATAATCAATCAGCCTACTGTCTAGATGAACAAGAGTTTGCCTGACCCACGAAAAATATGGAACATTAATTGCTGCTCATACATATGGTCTCTACCAGTTTGAAACAATTATGTATCCAATTTTTTTATCAATTCTATTAGATAGCATACTAATATTTACTTTCTGTTTTTTGTTGTCTTGCCTTCCAGAATATAAAAGAATTTTTCCCTTTCACATCTCCAACTTTTAATTTGACAATGTCACCTACCTGTAATTCTGTATTAATCCCCATCAAATATAGCTATACATCTCTTTCGCCCAATCTCGGATTTTTGGTTTCCTTTTTTTCTCCCAGTTTAATCCCAAGTTTTATTTCTTCAATGTCCTTTTTTGGTTTTAACGTTAAACGTTGAAAGGATTTCCTTTTTTGTTTTGTTGTCATTTTTTCACCTTCTAAAATGTATGAAAAATTTGATGTTTAATAACAAAACAGTTCCTTTTTATGTATTAGACAAACCTTAATACGGCGACAAATGCATGCGTTTATCTTTGTTATTACATTTTCAATGTTAAATACCCATAAATAGGATGATTAAGAGGGAGAAACTCTTAAAACTTTGGGACAATATCCGAAAAATGGGAAAAATATTAGTCCTTTCAGGAAATACAATCATCTTATTTTATAAAGGTAGGGGTGTAAAAGAAATTGAAGTTGAGAAAAGAAAAAATGAAAAGTTATAAGAGCTATTGCTGTCAACGAGAAATAGAAGAAATGATGGGGATATGGAAAAGGGGTTATTATCGAAAAAATGGAGCTATACGTCAAAAATAATTTAGATTTAAATTTCCCAAAAATCATTGAATAAAAAATTCTCCATAAAGCAAAATAAAAGAGTAAAAAAAAATTCAAGAAGGAGGAAATTATCATGACAGTAATAAATGACGTTAAAACAGCTCTAGCAGGATTGAAAAGTGCTCAAGCAAGTTTTGAAACATTTGCTCTTAGTACAGATAATCAACAAGCTAAGCAACTTTACCAAGATGCAGCTAAGCAAACCCAATCCGTTGTAGACAGCATTGAACCACGTGTTCAACAAATCGAACAAGAAGAACCTCAATACAAACAACAGTAATTAGTAAGGCGAAAAAAGGTTGGCCTCTTAACCAACCTTTTTCAGCTGTTCAAATAATGGAAAAACATGGAGGTGATTTTTTTGAAAGATAAAATAACCACATTGAAAAACCTACTTTTTATTATAATGGTCATTGGTTTCGCATCAGGATGTAATGGTAATCAAAATGAATTTATTCAAGGTAATAGTACTTTTGGTATTTCGCAAGTACATACAAGTAAGCCAATTGATCAATCCGTTGCCAATCATGCGAAAGAAAAGATAATTGCCAAGGAAGATATTACAGACGTAAAAGCTGTGAATACTGATAAAGAGCTTATGGCAGCGATTAAAGTTGAGAATTTTGATCGATTTCGATTAAAGAGTATCGAGAAGTCAGTAAAATCCGACTTAGAAAAAAAATATCCCGACTATAAAGTTTTTGTTTCGACTGATAAAAAAATATTCTGGGAACTTGAAAAGGTCGAGCAAAGACTGAAAAAAAACGATATGAATAAGAAGAACTTAAAAAATGATTTGAACAAACTGAAAAGTCTTATGAAGGAACAAACCTAAAGAGGAAGGATCGAGTTATGTCTAACAATCAAAAGAAACAACTTACTCCTGTGCAACAGGAATATCAAAAATTGCAAAAACAACGAGAGATCAAAAGACCGGTTGTTAAAAATTGTATTAAGGCCTTTTTAATCGGTGGACTTATTTGTTTGATTGGTCAGCTTATTTCAGACTTTTACATTTATTATTTCGATTTTACTGAGCAAACGGCCGGAAATCCGACGGTGGGTACGTTAATTTTTATTACAATGCTTCTTACTGGTTTTGGCGTATATGATCGAATGGCCCAATTTGGTGGGGCTGGAACAGCTGTACCTGTAACAGGTTTTGGCAATGCGGTTATATCGCCTGCCATTGAGCATCGAAGCGAAGGATTTGTACTGGGCGTAGGTGGCAACATATTTAAATTAGCGGGGGCGGTTATTTTATTTGGTGTTTTTTCTGCTTTTGTCATTGCCTTAATTAAAACCACTTTAATCCAGTGGGGTGGTTTATAATGCTAGCAGGTCATCGTACATGGATCTTCGAACAAAAGCCTGTCATTATCTCCACTGGAACCGTTGGTGGACCATTTGAAGCCAATGGTGCTATCCCAGATGATTTCGATACTCTTCATGCTGATTTATGGCTTGGGCAGGATTCCTATGAGAAAGCACATAAAATCCTTTTTGAAGAGGCTTGCCAAAAAGCCATGGAAAAAGGGGGCATACAAAAGGATCAAGTTCAATTTATCCTAGCTGGGGACTTAATCAATCAAATCACCCCAACAAGTTTCGCTAGCAGAACGATTGGAGCGCCTTATTTTGGCTTATTCGGTGCTTGCTCTACCTCGATGGAAGGACTGGCTCTAGGTGCTTATATTGTAAATACAAAAGGAGCGAAATATTTGTTAACAGGAGCTTCCAGTCATGATACAGCTGTTGAAAAACAATTTCGGTATCCAACTGAGTATGGTGGACAAAAGCCACCTACGGCACAATGGACGGTTACTGGTGCAGGTGCAGCCCTATTAAGTGATTCTGGGGAAGGACCTCATGTCACATCTGCCACAATTGGTCGTGTAATCGATATGGGATTGACAGATCCATTTAACATGGGAGGAGCTATGGCGCCAGCTGCGGTTGATACCATTGAAGCCCATTTAAAGGAACGAAATGTTGAGCCATCTTATTACGATTTAATTGTAACCGGTGACCTTGGCCAAATCGGACAGGAAGTGTCCATGGATCTATTTAAAAAGCATGGAACTCCTATTAGTGAAGAACAATACCAAGATTGTGGCCTTATGATTTATCGGGAAGGACAACCCGTTCTTGCAGGGGCAAGCGGTGCAGGCTGTTCAGCAACGGTAGTTTATGGGCATTTATTAAACCGCATGAAAAATGGTGAATTTAAACGCATGTTAGTTGTGGCTACAGGTGCTTTGCTTTCACCGTTGTCCTTTCAGCAAAATGAAACAATTCCTTGTATCGCCCATGCAGTGTCAATTGAATACGGAGGTGAACAATTAACATGATCTATTTTTGGGCTTTTGTCGTAGGCGGTTTAATTTGTATCATTGGGCAAATTATGTTTGATGTATTTAAATTGACACCAGGTCATACCTTAAGTGCTCTTGTAGTGATTGGGGCGCTTTTAGATGGATTTGGACTATACGAGCCTTTGATTGATTTTGCTGGGGCAGGGGCTACCGTTCCGATTACAAATTTTGGGAATTCGCTTGTTCATGGTGCGATGCAGGAAGCAGAAAAACATGGGTTAGTTGGTGTACTGACAGGAATGTTTGAAGTAACTAGTTCTGGTATTTCAGCTGCCATTGTTTTCGGCATGATAGGAGCTTTAATTTTTAAGCCAAAAGGATAAGGAGAATTAGGATGACAGTAGGATCAGATGTTAAACAGTGTTTTGCCAGTCTAAAAGGGGTAGAAGCAAGTCTCTCAAGTTTAGCATTACGGACTCTTGATGATGAATCGAAGCGAACTTTGCATGAGGCTATGATGGTAGTACACGAAGTAACAAAAGATTTAAAAAAAAGAGTAGGAGAACTAGAAGGAGAGGAACTTCAGTACAAAGGTTTCTAGAAAAACTATATTTACAGGAGGTGTAAGCAGTGCCTGAATGGTTAGATGTAGCTGTACGCTCAGCATTATTTGTTGCTCTTTTACTTTTCATTACAAAATGGTTAGGGAAAAAGCAAATTTCCCAACTAACTTTCTTTGAATATGTCACCGGTATTTCTATTGGGAATATTGGTGCAGAAGTGGCTATAGGACTTGAACGGAACATTTTTCACGGAATTATTGGAATTGTCATTTTTGCGGTTATTCCCTTTTTCGCTGGTTTAATTTCATTAAAAAGTAAACGTTTTCGCAATTTTATAGAAGGAAAAGCAACTGTATTTATCAAAGATGGGAAGATTATGGAAGATAATTTAAAAAAGGAAAGATATACGACAGATGAACTGTTAGATCTCCTTCGCAAGAAGGATGTCTTTCAAGTCTCTGATGTAGAATTTGCTGTTTTAGAGGCAACAGGTGATTTATCTGTGATGCTAAAGAAAGAAAATCAACCTTTAACAGCAAAGGATATAAACTTGAAGGTTGCTTCAATCAAGGAGCCTCAGACCATTATTATGGATGGTACAATAATGGATGAACCACTAGCCACGATTGGACGAAGTCGGGCTTGGCTACAAACTGAATTAGAAAAACTAGGGGTAACGATTGAAAATGTATTTCTGGGACAGGTTAATTCTTACGGAGAGTTAACGATTGATCTGTTTGACGATAAATTACAAGTCGCACCCCCACAAGAAAGACCCTTAATTCTTTCAACCTTGAAAAAATGTCAAGCAGACTTAGAACTATTTGCTCTTGGAACGGAATCAAAAGACGCCAAACAAATGTATAGGTTAAACAGTGAAAAATTACAAGAAGCCATTGATAAAGTGACCCCTATTTTAAAAGGATAAGGATTTAGCTTAGATTCATACATGACGAAAAAAAGATACCATTTTTAATTGAAATAAGTTTAAAAACCTTAGTCCAATTTCGGACTAAGGTGAATTTTTTTACGAGGTGTTAGAAGTGTCTATTTTTTTAGTTAAAGTTATTTTTATCTATATTGTGTTTATTGTAGCAGTAAATATTTTAGGGAAATCAGCTCTAGCCCAACTTACCCCTCATGATTTTGGAGCGATTCTTTTTTTATCTTAATCGAAAGTTAAAGGAAAGTAGATATCCTTTACCTGAGCTGTTGTCTAATTTAAGAACAACAGGATATCCGGATATTCACGATAATGAATATGCGATTTTGGAAGCAACAGGTGAAATTAGCATTTTTCCAAGAAAAGAATTAGTTCCTATTACTCCAAAAGATTTACATATGAAAGTGGAATACCGCGGATTACCCATAGCCGTTGTCATTGAAGGGAAAGTGCAAAAGCGTAAATTAAAATTTATCAACAAAAATGAAAAGTGGTTAAAGGAAGAACTAAAGGCAAAGGGATATCTTCAAATCAAAGATTTTTTTTATGCTGCTGTTAGAGATACCGATCATTCATTAACCATTAACAAAAAAGATGTTAACGACTAATTTTAAGACGATTTCCTCCCAATATAAATTAATGTTTTCTCTTATTTACTTCTTGTTGCATTTACCACTTTCATTTTCCAAATTTATAAAAAATTATACCTATATTTAGGAATTTACCAGATGGTAATTTTCAAAATCACTAAGTCTCTAGTTAGGACAGTGCCCAGATCATTACGCCTTTCTTGATGTCAGAACTTTCCCAACCTTAATTCTCTTTTTTTCGTTCTTAATATCTTATACAAGTTCTTATAAAGGTAGTCCATAATATATAACAGACAATCCCTTCATATTCCATACGTATACTGGTTACATAGTTTGTACATGTTAAGAGTAACAGAAGGAGGGATTCCAGTTGGAGTGGATTTTTTATCTATACCTGTTAAATACGTTCTTTATCTTATTCATAGCAATTTGGGAAGTTCGTCGGCCTGCCAAGGCTTTGAATTGGATAATAATCGTCCTTTTTTTACCTGTCATTGGTTTCTGGCTATATCTTAGCATATCAAACCCTAGGTTTATTCATCGAAAAAGATTGACCTGTTCTAAAAATGAATCTAACAAATTACCTGAGACATTCGGTGCTTCAGCATCGGTAATTGCCAATGCTTTACGGCATTTCACTGTGAATGGGCTTCGAATGGGCCAAGTCCAAGTGTTTAACAATGGGATAGCAAAATATGATCAACTCCTTGTATCCCTGCAAAAAGCCCAAGAAACCATTGATCTGGAATATTTCATCTATCGGAACGACCAAATTGGTAATCGAATCACAGAACTGCTAATCGAAAAAGCATTAAATGGAGTGCAGGTTCGTTTTATGAGAGATAGCTTGGGGAGTTATAAATTCCCGCGTGAAAAAATCCGGCAGATGGTTGAAGCAGGGATAGAATGCAGGACAATATTTCCTCTGCGATTTCCCTGGATTTTGTCCAATTGGAATTATCGGGATCATTGTAAGATTGTGACGATTGACAGAAAGGAATCCTTTACTGGCGGTATGAACGTTGGGTATGAATATACAGGATTAAAGCCAGACGTAGGATTTTGGAGGGACACTCATTTGCAAATTATAGGGGAAGCAACAGGCGACTTGCAGACTGTTTTTGATGTTCATTGGGAAATCGCTGTGCCGGAAAGGATAAAATCAAAAACAAATTTGAAAACAAAATCAGAGGTAACGAAAATCAATTCAATCGGCAGAGCAGATCATTCCAAATGGTCAGCCGAATTGGGATCAGAGTTGAGCACCCTTGATGATAAAGAAATGGACATATCCGGAAAAACTAGGACATTGCATAAAGCGTATATCCATACGTTGGAAGGAAACCCTGGAATTCCTACCCCAGTCATTCGGCAAGCTTACTTTATATGTATAACACAGGCGACCAAGACTATTGATTTAACAACACCCTATTTTGTACCAGAAACGGATATTATCATGGCATTAAAGACAGCAGTAACTCGTGGTGTCCGTGTAAGATTGCTGGTTCCTCGCCACAATAATCAAAAAATCGTGGGTCTTGCAAGCCGTACTTATTACGGAGAACTTATAGAAGCTGGAGTTCAAATCTACCAGTACGACAAAGGAATGATACATGCGAAGGTGTTGACCATCGATGAGGAGATTGCTGCCGTAGGCTCAGCAAACTATGATATGAGAAGTTTTCGCCTGAATTATGAGGTGTGTCAAGTCGTGTACAGTGCTGATGTGGCAAGGGAACTCACAGAGCAGTTCGAGAGGGATCTTACTGATTCTGTACCATTAAGAATTGAAGACTTGTTGCAACGATCCCTGACCGAGCGCATTGTTGAACAGGGTGCTCGCGTGCTTTCTCCATTATTATAAGTTGAAAAAACCGGTATTATTTATCTTTCTGATTTTAATTAGCTTACATGTTGTAATATAAATATTTTAAAACATGAGGATTTTTGAAATCGAGTGAAATATAAAATGGAGGAATAAATTTTGGGTGAAGTTTTTTTGGGTTTACTGACAATCAAAGTCATAGTAGGTTTTGCAACTTTATTTTTTATCATTATCATAACAGGCAGAACATCCATCTATCAGTTAAACCCCGTTTCACTTAGTTTTTGTGTTAGTACTTGGAGATTTTTTAGGAAATAACATTTATGAAGATAAGGTAGGGATTTTTCATTTTTTATATGCCATCGGATTGTGGACGTTTCTTATGTTGGGAATAGAGTTTATGACTCTAAAAAATAAATCGACACGTTCTCTCTTATTAGGCAATCCTAACATCATCATTCGAGATGGTGTTATGGACAGAGATGTAAATCAAGTATTGAGTATACTCCGTCAAAATAATGTCTTTTCAGTTCGCGAAGTCAAATACGGTATATTGGAAGCTAATGGGCAAATAAGTTTATTATTAAAATCCAAGTATCAAAAACCAGATCTCAATCTTCCAGAAAGTCCAGTAGACCTCCCAACATCGTTAATTATAGATGGGGAAATTTTATGGGATAATTTACATGAACTCGGATTTGATCAACAGTGGTTAGATAACCAATTAACTACCAATGGATATGATAATGTAAAGCGTATACTTTACGCAGATTGGCGAGAGAGTGAAGGCATACATGTAAGTCCTAAATAAAATTTGTTAGGATAAGAGCACATCAATTTTCTTGGTGAATATAAACTTTAGTCTTCAACAATCAGGCGCTTTAATGAAGTAACTAAAGCCTAATTTTTCACTTATAACACCGAGAAATTAGACTTTTTATATTTTGGTTTCCTTAACGTTGTAAATCCGCATTTTCCTGACGCTACCCCAAATTCACCTTATCATGTAAATGCTCGTAAATAAAAAGGGGATGGACGAGATTGGAAACGAAATATTTAGATCTGCTCGCACAAAAATACGATTGTGAAGAAAAAGTGGTCACAGAAATCATAAATCTGAAAGCAATACTGAACCTGCCGAAAGGAACCGAGCATTTCGTCAGTGATTTGCACGGGGAGTATCAGGCATTCCAGCACGTGCTGCGGAATGGTTCAGGAAGAGTAAAAGAGAAGATCCGCGATATTTTCAGCGGTGTCATTTACGATAGAGAAATTGATGAACTGGCAGCATTGGTCTATTATCCGGAAGACAAACTCAAATTAATCAAACATGACTTTGATACAAAAGAAGCATTAAACGATTGGTATGAAGAAACGATTCATCGAATGATTAAGCTCGTTTCTTATTGCTCTTCCAAATACACCCGCTCCAAATTGCGCAAGGCGCTGCCTGCCCAATTTGCTTATATTTCTGAAGAGCTGCTGTACAAAACAGAACAAGCCGCCAACAAGGAACAATATTATTCCGAAATCATAGAACAAATCATTGCGCTCGGCCAAGCCGATAAGCTGATCACCGGTCTTGCATACAGCACGCAGCGATTGGTGGTCGACCATCTGCATGTTGTCGGCGATATTTACGACCGCGGACCCCAGCCTGATAAAATTATGGAAGAACTGATCAACTATCATTCAGTGGATATTCAATGGGGGAATCATGATGTTCTCTGGATAGGCGCCTATTCCGGCTCGAAGGTATGCCTGGCCAATATTATCCGCATCTGTGCCCGCTATGACAACCTGGATATTATTGAAGACGTCTACGGCATCAACCTGAGACCGCTCTTGAACCTGGCCGAAAAATATTATGATGATAACCCGTCTTTCCGCCCGAAAGCGGATGAAAACAGACCAGAAGATGAAATTAAGCAAATCACAAAAATTCATCAGGCGATCGCGATGATCCAATTCAAGCTTGAGAGCCCGATTATCAAGAGACGGCCGAACTTTAACATGGAGGAACGGCTGTTACTGGAAAAGATTGATTATGATCGAAATGAAATCACGCTGAACGGAAAAACATATCAACTGGAAAACACCTGCTTTGCGACGGTTAATCCAAAGCAGCCGGATGAGCTATTAGAGGAAGAAGCGGAAGTCATGGACAAGCTGCTGTTCTCTGTTCAGCATTCCGAAAAGCTGGGCCGCCATATGAACTTTATGATGAAAAAAGGCAGCCTTTACTTAAAATACAACGGCAACCTATTGATTCACGGCTGTATTCCTGTCGACGAAAACGGCAGCATGGAAACGATGATGATTGAGGATAAAGCCTATGCGGGCCGTGAGCTGCTCGATGTATTTGAACGGTTCTTACGGAATGCCTTCGCCCACCCGGAAGAAACCGATGATCTGGCGACAGACATGGTCTGGTATTTATGGACAGGCGAGTATTCCTCCCTCTTCGGAAAACGCGCCATGACGACCTTTGAGCGGTATTTCATTAAAGAGAAAGAAACGCATAAAGAAAAGAAAAACCCGTATTACTATTTGCGCGAAGACGAGGCAACCTGCCGAAACATCCTGAAAGAGTTCGGTCTCAACCCGGATCACGGCCATATCATCAACGGCCATACACCGGTAAAAGAAATCGAAGGCGAAGATCCGATCAAAGCAAACGGAAAAATGATCGTCATCGACGGAGGCTTCTCTAAAGCCTACCAATCCACAACAGGCATCGCCGGCTACACGCTCTTATACAACTCTTACGGCATGCAGCTCGTCGCCCATAAACACTTTAACTCAAAGGCCGAAGTGCTGAGCACCGGAACCGACGTCTTAACAGTGAAACGCTTAGTCGACAAAGAGCTGGAGCGGAAGAAAGTAAAAGAAACGAATGTTGGCGAGGAACTGCTGAAGGAAGTGGCTATTTTGGAGAAACTGCGGGAGTATCGGTATATGAAGTGAGAAATTTTCAGGGTTCAGAGGTGATTCTCTGGGCTCTTTTTTACGGTTTTCCGTAACAGTCATACTGAGACCCTTCCACTTTATTTAAAACCGATTTAACAGCTTCTTCAATCTCCTTATAACCCGTACATCTGCAAATATTGGACTCCAGCCAATTTTTTATCGTTTCATCACTTGCATTTGGCTCAGTATTCACTAAAGCATGACAATTCATTAGAAAACCCGGCGTACAATAACCGCACTGAAACGCAAATTTTTCAACAAAGGCCTTTTGAATTGGCGTATTGATGAGGCCTTCAATTGTCGTAATTTCCCTTCCTTCACCTTCTGCCGCAAGCATTAAACAAGATTTCATCGGTATCCCATCCATTAAAACCGTACAGGCGCCGCAATCACCATTTAAGCAGCCTGGCTTTGAACCAGTTAACCCAAGACGAAGACGAAGGGCATATAACAAAGTATCGGCCGGTCTGACAGTAATCTGTCTTTCCTGGCCATTTACTTTCAATGTAATAGGATCAGACATGTGGACCTCCTTCTAATTCATATAAGGCATCTAAGATTGTATGCTGTAAAACAAATATTCGATAGTCGCTTGAGCCTTCTGCGCCATCAAGAATAGGTTTCGGCAGATACTGTAAAGACCTGCGTACCCTTTCTTCTAATGAGCAGCTTTTATCGTTAAACATAGCCTCCATTTCAACAGAACGAAAAGGAAATGGACATACGCCGCTAAAGGCCATTCTAATCTTTTCATCTTTTTTCAGTGCACAAACTGTCACCAATGGATATCCGACATTCCACTGCTGTCTTCTTTTTATACTGACAAATGGCAAGTCTGTATACGTCCGGTCTATAACGATATGAAATAAAAAATCTCCTTTTTGCAGTTGTATTTCCCTGTTAAATATTTTATTTATAGAATGGTAATGAAGCCCCGCTCTCCCTGCAATCCCTATCAAACTATCCGAAATCAGCAACGGCAGCACGGCCTCACGGTAATAGATGCTCCCGCAAATATTTCCGCCCAGACTGATTTTATTTCGAGTCGTCCGATCCGCAATTTCACTCACTGTTTTACTTAATAACGGGAATGGATTTTCTTCCTCCACTTTCGTTAATGACACACCCGCTCCGATTACCAGATCATTTTCATAAAAACCAATGGTATGAAATCCCGGAAGTGCGTTAATATCTATCACCGCATCCGTATAGATGAGATTCAGCCTTCCTAACGTTATAATTTCTGTACCGCCGGAATAATACATTGGTGTTTTCTTTTCGGCCGCAAGAGAGTGAAATAGATTAGTTGTTTCTTGAATGGTCTTCGGTTTAAAATAGTCAAAATCAAACGGTATCATCTTTCCACCCCATTTGCGTCCTCCATAATTGTTCGGGAATGAGAGGGAGCTGATTCAATTGGACACCTAAAGCGGCAGAAAGGCAATTTCCTAATGCTGCCGGCATCCCCAACAGTCCATGTTCCCCTGCGCCGCGTGCTCCATAAGGCGCAATAACATGCGGGGTTTCAACAAATTCAATGATATATTCAGGCTGCTCTCCATAGTGAAGGGGTCTGTATGTTCTAAGTTGAGGATTTAATACTCTTCCATATGGATCAAAATCAAAGGTTTCTCTTCCTCCAAATGCGATTCCCATACTCATCCCCCCCATCACTTGACCCAATGCAGCTTTTTCATTCAATACAGTTCCTATATCCACAACAGAATAAGCTTTTGTAATTCGATACGTATAATCCCGTTTATCCAGCTCAACTTCAATTCCCTGAGCACCTACAGCCCACTCGGGTCCCGGCTTTCCTTTTCCGGTTTCCGGGTCTAAATTCGTCATCCGGGTTAATGTGTAGCTGCCGCTCGCCATAATTTGCCCGCCAATGGTATTTCCATTTGGAAACGTATATCCGTAAGCGATGTCTTTTATGTCAACATACACATTCGGATTATCTAAAAAATAAACCTTTCCATCAGCCACTTCTAATTCCTCGACAGGAACTCTTAAAACACATGATGCCACGGCCTTAAGCTTTCGAATGGCTTCCTCCGCCGCATTCAGTACGGCTCTTCCTCCCATTAAAGTCCCTCTGCTGCCTACGGTTTTCCAGTGCTCAGGTGTTGTTTGTGTATCTATAAGCATTTTTACGTGAATTTTACTTATATCCATTTTCATTCGTTCCGCTAAGATTTGGGCTAACACTGTTTTTGTCCCTGTGCCAATTTCCACTACCCCTGACATCAAATTAATGCTTCCGTCAGGATTAAAGGTTAAAATAACCCCTGAAGTTGCATTTGTATCAAATGTTGACGTTTTCCAAATACAGCTGATCCCCTTTGCCCGTATCTTCCGATCATCGATTTCAATTCTCTGTCCCTCATCCCAATTCATTAATTCCTTCAATCTTTCAATACATTTTGGTACATTTCCGACCGTGCTTGAATTGAGAAGAACTTGAGTAGGGGTCGTATCACCGGGACGAATGGCATTTTTATAGCGGAGTTCCAACGGGTCCATATTCAGCTTTTCCGCCAATACATCCATTGTTCGCTCAAAGGCAAATAAAACTTCAGCATGACTGTAGCCTCTATATGCACTGAGATATGGATGATTCGTATACATACAATATGAATCACACCATACATGGTCGATTGCGTATGGACCCGTACAATCAACCACTGCGGCTCGACTGACGTCAACTCCTTTATCAGAGTATGCTCCGCTATCAAATAAAAACTGAATGTCTGCCGCCTTTAAGATTCCATCCTTTGTTGCGCCTAATTTTACAATGGCATCCAATCCTATATGAGCAGGAGACGTAATCATATCCTCTTCTCTCGAATTAAATAATTTTACGGCCCGGCCTCCAGCCGCTTTTGATGCCAAATAGGCAATAACCTCTAACTGAACCGCTGATTTTCCCCCGTATGCCCCTCCTACTAAAGGTGTTTTGACGATAACCTTTCCGGGTTCTATTCCAAAATACCACTGCATTAATTTTTTAATGGCAAAAGGAGCTTGAGAGGATGTTGTAATGATAATGTCCCCATCAGCTTGAATTTCAGCAATCGAGCATCTTGTTTCCATAGCAGCGTGATCAGAGGGATTAAAGGAAATGTTGAACTCTGCTGTCACATGACTTTCCCTGAACCCGACTTCAATATTTCCTTTTCTGACTTTATCCAGGTTTGCGATATTCGTCTTCGGAACGGGATAAACACCTTCCTTCTTCTCATAACGGTCCAAATGTTCATGGACGAGGGGAGCATCCTTTTGGAAGGCCTCCCGGGGAGAATTTACGACGGGAAGAGGTTGATAGGACACCTTGATGGCATGCACTGCCTTTTTAGCTATGATCGGATTTTCCGCAACAACAACAGCAACCGGCTCACCGTGGTATCTGACTTTTTTATAAGCAATCGGCGACCTGTCTTTAATTTCTTCACCGACGAGCGGAAAAGGTTCATCCCCCAATATCGCTATTACTCCGGGAATCTTCCAAGCTTCTGAAAAGTCAATAGATGCAATATCGGCATGAGCATATGGACTGATCAGCATTTTCGCGTGCAGTGCACCTGTTTCTTGAAAATCATCTGTATATTTCGCCTTACCTGTCACTTTTTCAAGGGCTTCTTTTCGAATAACACTTTTCCCGATATACCCCAACTCATTCACTCCCCGAATTTATTCAGCAGCAGAGTATAATCTTCAACTGTATCTACGTCATAAAAAAGCAAAGGGTCTTGAAAGCTGATCATTTTTCCCGTATTACTTTTACGGATTACATACCGAGCGCCTTGGTCTCCCTTTAACTGATGCAATAGCGGAAAACATTGTTTGGAGAATAGGATTGGGGGCATAGGAAGATGTTGATTTTCAGCAGCAATAAATGAATAGCGGTGCTCCTTTTGATAGGAATCAATTAACGTATTGATGATATCTGCGGTGACAAATGGCTGATCTGCAAGAAGAATGATAACAGCGTCAGCCTCATACTCTAACGCTCTTTTTAACCCGCATTGTATGGAGTGGCCTTGGCCCTTATCCGCTTGTTCGCATTCTACTTGGCTCCACTTATTTACCATAGGATCTAAAAAGAAAAAAGCCGAGAGCCAATGCAGTGAATCTCCCTTTCTGGTGATAATGAAAATATGATCTAATTTAGATAACAAGGTATTTTTAAGCGCTATACTTCCCAGAGAAACTCCATTGAGAAATAAACTTCGCTTATCCGTCCCCATACGTCTGCTTGTACCGGCTGCCAGGTAAATGGCTGCTGTTTTCATAAAACAGACCCTTGTTTTCGCATTTTTTTGATCATCTCGCCAACAATACTTACGGCAATTTCCTCAGAGCCTTATGCGCCAATGGAAAGTCCGATAGGGGAATGAATATCCTCCGGAATCTCAGCCCCGCCTAATAGGCGTTCCGTACGCCTTCTGGGGCCTAATACACCTTTATAAAACACATCTTCATCTTTGAATTTATGTAAAATGGTCCGATCTTTTTGAAAGCTGTGTGTCATTATGATAATAAAATCCCTGTGTGTAATGCTCAGGCCCTCCATTACTTCTTCCAATACTCCGACAATCAAATGGCCGGCTGCAGGAAAATGGCCGTTATGACATAAAGCAGGACGCCAGTCAATCACCGTCACATGAAAGCCCGTACCAGCCGCCAAAGAAACCAATGGCTTAGCATCTTCGCCCGCTCCAAAAACATATAAACAAGGTTTTGGAATCATCTGATGGATAAAAAATAAATCAGATGTATGTTCATCCTTTTTGATTCCCTTTTCCGTATCATAAAGGGGGTTTTTCAGTTTTTGAACTTGCTCCATAAAATCCCCGGTTCCAAACACGCTGCCGTCTTCAGCTATATACATATCTTCCTTTGGCTCTAACGTTTCCGTGAATCGTTTCACTCGGGTCACAGACTTTTTTCCATCTAAACATTTCTTGACTGTCAGCAGATGTCTTTCCAATTCCCCTTTGACAGGCTCAAGTAAAACCGTCAAAACACCGTTACAGCCAACGCCCTGCCCCCAGGATAAATCGTCCTCCGCACTCATATCAAAGTGAACAATCAACGGCTCTCCCGCAGCCCACACCTGCTCTGACCTTTCAGCAAGATCGTCTTCCAGACAACCGGCGGATAACATTCCGACTCTTGTTTTGTCCCCTAAAATTAACATGGAGGCGCCTTCTTTCTTATAAGCGGACCCCTCTGTTTTAATGATGGTAGCCAGTACCTTAGGTTTTGCAGAATTCGCGATGACATCCAAAATCCGGTGTATATCATCCATTTTGATTTCCCCCGCTTTTACCTGATCATATCTGCATCTGTATAACCATATTCTTTTTTTCCAGAAAACATTACAAACGTTTCAGCAATTTCTTCGTTTCTAAAAAAAAAGAGTCTTTAAAGACCTTATGATCGGGCGGCGGGTACAACTGCATTTTGGAACGGAGAGCTTCCAATAACATGTTCTGTTCCTTCTGTTTCCAATTGTCTGTTTCACCCTGCTGTATTCCTTTAAAACCCTCAAAAAATTCACTTAACACTTTGAAGTCATTGCCCAGCTCCATTTTGTCACTTGAAGATAAAAGCCCTTCTTTTTCCCATTCTTTTAACGTTTTCACTATATTTGATATATACTCATACCCTGCATTCATCTTTTGTATCTCTATTTGATATCTTGAAAGAATGATTTTATGCTTTTTACGGATTGGGTTGAATTTTAAGCTGTCAGAGGCTGTTTGCAGCATCTCTTTTGCCGTATGCAGCTCCTGCAGAAGATTGTTCATTTTATACTCCACAAGGTTCCCCTTTCCTTGTCCCCACTCTGATTGAACCCATTTGGAAAGGTCAGAAAGTGTGTCAGAAAGCTGACGAGCCAATGATCGAAATGAGTCCGCTGCCTTTTTTGTAAAGTCCGGCGGAAAAAGGAACATATGAACCAGAATAGCGATGATGACGCCGATCACCGTATCGATTATTCGATCCATTGCATAATCTTTGGAGTGTCGTTCAAACGTAAATACCAATAAAATGGTGAGGGCTACCTGATGTAAAACCGTTTCATCTATTCGTAACCACCTTGCAATATAGGTCCCGCCTAATAGTAACAGCCCCAGCATCCAGCCATTCATTGGCAAGTGACTGACAAGATAGGATGTTAACAAGATCCCAATCGCAGTTCCCGCAATACGATGAAAAGAAAATCGAATCGACTGATCTATGGTTGGCTGCAAACATAAGATAACAGATAGAGGTGCTAAATAGGGGTGATGAGAGCCCGCCAGTTTTGCCGCTTCCCAAGAAACAGCAGAGGCAAGCGCCATCTTCCAAACCAACGATGTGTTGTTTTGATTTTTTTTACTTGTTTTCACCATACGCCCCCTCCTTTCAAAAACCTTTTCCATTAGGTTTCCGTTACGCAAAGGGATTTATACTGATATATGGAAAAAGCGAAAAGAAGGGAGAACGTTAGCAAATGATACATTATTTACTACTCTTGCAGGTGCTTCACCTTTCTTGATAGCTTCGCCCCAGATATGAAGACCGCCCCCCTATGACTTTCGAAGGGAAACACACAAACCTTGTTGGTTAAGCGCAATGGAATTGGGTGAATTTTTTATCATTTTATATGGTAAGGGTTTAAGAAGCAGAATGCCTTTGTTAGTATGGCAACCAAAGGAGGAGGATCAATTATGCAAAGCAGAATAAAGCTAACCGCAGTGAAACTGGCAGCCTTGGTATTCCTAGTAGGTGCCTTTGCCCTCCCGGTTTTACCTCATGCTGCGGCTGCCGCAGAATCCCAAGCTACATACAAAGTTGAAAACCTCAACGACAGTGAGCTGAAGATGACGTTCAATCATGCAGATGTTCATATTGACGCTAAAGGCAATGCAACCCTAAAAGACAACATAACGGGCGAGGAGCAGGCTCTTCCGAAAAGCTCTACTGACAAAAATGGTGACCCCGTTACACTGAAATACGAAAAAATCAAAAATGGCGTTTTAGTCAAAGTAGTAAACAAAGACTCTGGAAAAACGAGCGGGGCAATCAGCACCCAATCAGTCGGGAAATGTATTTTAGGTACTGGCGGCGGTGCGGTAACTGGCGGAGGCACACTGGGTCTTGCAGGAGCTGCTGTAGGAACCGTCACAATACCCGGCATCGGAACAGTAGGAGCGGGTGCCGTTGGAGCAATTACCGGCGCTGTTGGCGGCGCAATGACAGGAGCTGCCGCATCTTGCTTTTAATCATGAAGAAAAAGGGGCCCGCGCCCCTTTCTTTCACTAACTATGGAAGGTGGTCAACATGTACAAAATCATCATTCCTTCAATACTAACCATCTTCATTCTCTGGATACTCTTACAGATTTCCCTGGAGATAAGCATCGTTAAGAATCCATTGAATTATTTTATTGTATTCATTGTCTTCTTTCTCTTTATAAAGATGGTGAAAGAGAAGCAACAGTAGTTTGCAACTAATAAGCTGGAAACCAGATTTGTGTTGGAATCTGGTTTTTTTGTGTTTTTATTCACTATATATAAATCCTTTGCTGAAAGACAACAACAGAATCAACAGAAAACTAAACTCTAACGGCTATTTTGTCAAATCGGTCTGCTAAATGTTATTAGCAAAATTTTCATTAAACCCTATATCAAATTACTTGATACTATAGTTAATTTCGCTCGATCTTTCACTCACAATTTCTGCAATTCTTTTGCTTCAATTTCAACACTAAATCCCGTTCTCTTTAACTTAAAAATCAAATCCTCAGAAAAATCTTTTACCTTATACTTATCAATAAAAATAGTTAAATTGCTTTTTGCTCTTGAGCAACCAACATAAAAAAGTCTGTACGCAGACAGAACTCCGTACACAGTACTCTCTTTAAAACATTTTTTAAAGTTTGTAACATTAGGTTTTAGAAGATATGCATTGTAAAAGTCTTCACAAAGATCTTTAAATATCCAATTATTCTCGAAATATTTGCATAATTCTTCAACTCTTGTTTTTAGATAAGTTGCATGTGCCTCATACTTTTCTTTATTCAAATCTGATATTTTACATGCTAAATGGTCAATTGTATCTTCAATCCACTTTTTATAATCATAATAAAAGGATTCTAGAGAATCTAACGATAGTTCTGTAATAGTCCATAGTTTTAAGAATTTATACATATGAACCAGCGGTGTTCTAAAGGAATCGTCCGCAATGAAGAAAACAGTATTATGACTCTCTCCTTTTACACCATGTTGTGTCGAAACTTTCGGGTCTTTCAAATAGTTTGACAGTGCCTTGAATTCGTTTATTGTAACTGCTAACACTCCAATATATTCATTAGATATATTATCTATATATTCCTCTTTTATAACTCTAGAGCCTCTTAATAAAGTTAAAAATTCATATATTGAGCTGTCTTTCTGATAAAAATCATATATTTGTTTTAATAGATTGTTTAAGTTAACTTTATCCTGATGACTAGTAATTGTACCAATTCTAGTATCAAATATTTTTTGATTCCTTTTAAGGGTTTGAATTATACTGCCAAGATTAAAATCCTCATAATAACTTAGAATTTTATCTACTATAAAAAGCAACTTTAAAAGAGGATCTTTATTTTCATTTGTATTATCAGATAAGACATCACTAGCATTTAGTTGGTTTACTTGTGAATATCTATCCAATCTATTAAATTGTCTGTAAAATTCTCCAGCGCCTATCGAATCAAACCTTTGTTGATTTAATAAAAATAACAATAAAGCATTCGGATAAATTAATTGTTCCCTTTTTATTCTTTTTTGAATGTTATCACACAATACTACTCTTGGTGGATGGTCTGGTTTATTAGCTCGGTTTTTATCGGATGAGATTTGTTTGAATTCCTTATCATTATATATATTATTTAATATAGAAACGATATCTGGTATTGACCGATGATTAGTATCTAATTTAATTTCATTATTTAGAGTTTTTAATTCTTTTTCAAATGACCCATCATAGTTTTTATATATTTGTTGCATTTTGTCGCCAAGAAAATAGAGTTTTGAGCTAGTATTTAGTCCTGCTTTATAAAACATTTTTAATACACTGGGAGCAGAGTCTTGGTACTCATCTATAAAAATCAATTGATACTTTTGAGTTAATCTCTTCTTGATTTTAGGAAACTTTTCGAATACCTTTTCTGCAAATATGAGCAAACTATCGTGAGACAAACCTCCTTTGTAAAGATGATTGTTTGAAGTTTCATTATAATAAATAGAACTTATATTAGTTTTTATCACTTCTAAGGTTAAACAACCAAACTTATCGATATACTTCTTGTTTCTAGCTAGTACATGTTCTTTCTCTTCCTTGTTCTCAATATTCCCTCTGATTAAATCCCCAAATAACTCCATATATAAATCTATCATTTCATTTTTACAAAAATAGATTCTTAAAAATTTATGTAAAAATGAATGAATTGTGCTTATGTGAATCCCTTCTTCATCCAGTCCCTTTTTAAGCTCTTCTGCAGCTCTCTTTGTGTAAGTAATACAAAGTATATTATCAAGTGGATGTTTTATCTTATGGTTTACAATCATTGATTTTATTTTAGTTGTTTTGCCACTACCTGCTGGAGCATTAATGAGAAAAATATTATCAACTAATTTTGCAGCCAATCTAATCCCTCCTTAATATAATTAGGAAGCATCTTTTCTATTAGACCATTTAAAATAACTGAGTACATAAAATCAGTTTTATTATTCTCTGAATGTCTAACAATATCTCTAATACTGTATTTTTCATCTTTATCTAAATCATCTTTTTTAGATTTATCAGGGTTTGGAATAGTATATTTAAGATTATCGCTATTTCTTTTCTCAATCCAGAAACTTCTATCTTTTTTTTCTAACACATTCAAATTATAAAATTTTGAGAGCATAGCTTCTTCTAAAGTCCGAGCATATTGTTCAGATTTTCCTTGATAATTAATTAGGACTAATCCTCCAAGAATCTTATTCTCACCTTTGTCTTTCCATTCATACAAATCAAGTATTGTTGGAGACTTTATTTCTTTTGATAAATCATAATAGGTGTTGATTGTTGCATTTGTTGTTTTAGACTCTTTTACTGCTTCTACAGTTGTTGCATCTTTTTTATAATCTAGATCAGTTAAAACAAGAGTTTTTATCTTCAGAAAATTTATCACCTTACTATATTTATGTGCGTATGCTCCGCCAACTTGAACATAGGCTATGTATTTTTGGTTAAGTTCTTCATATATATCTAGAGTCAATAACTTTCTTATAAGCAACCTTTCTGTGTCACCCTCATATAGAATTACTCTATCTGCAAAAACTATTTCAGAAAATCCTATTTCATAAAACCAATCATAAAATGTATCCAAAGTGGTGTCACCACTCAAGCCTTTTTTAAACATAGAAAAATCGTAAATTTTACTTTCTAACTGATCTATTGGTCGTGAAACTCTTAAATTTTTCATTTCCGTTAGGCGCACCATTTCTCCGGAATGAGTAGTTATTAACCCCTGTATTTTTTTTTGAAGATAGTAATCTTTTAAATACTTCCCAAAGATTCGTTGCATTTGGGGGTGCATATGTGATTCAGGCTCTTCTACCACAAATAGGTTGACTAATAGCGGATCAATTTTTCTTTTATATGTTTCCAACTGTAGCAGTATATAAATCATATTACTGTAACCTAATCCTTGGGAGGCTTCATTGAGGAAATAACCTTCATATTGATATTTAGTGTTAGTTATTTGATTAAGAAGAGAGGTTATTGTGCCTTCGTTAATATCTATATCAAGGATCATACTCCCTGTATTGCCTCCACTTGCTTTAGCAATTGTTTTAACCGCATTGCTAAGACCTTTCACCGATGTGTCTCTTACCTTATCAATAATCTCCGTATCTTGTATTGGACTTAGTATTTGGTCTGGTAAGTTCTCTAATAGGGCACCTAGTTTTTCATCATGAGTTGCGAGCTCAACCATATTTTTACTTAAACTTTTAAAGTTACCATTACTCTGATCATCGAGTGGTCTACCTGCATTAATATATCTAAAATTAAACAGTCTTCGAAAAGTTGAAATGTCAATTTCGACTTTATCAGTATAATCGCTATCACTAAAGTAACATTTCTCAATTATACTCGCTTCATAAATTGACAATATTACCTCTTTAAATTGTCGTATTTTTAATGTTGGATCTTTTGAGGAATGAATTTTTTTATATCTTGCATATAATTTTTTATAATTTTCCTCCAATGCTTGTCCAAAGGATACATAAGTAGGTTGAAATGAATATTCAAAATAGAAGCTTTTATTATCCGGATTCAAATCCATAATAAAATCGGCAAACTTTCTAATATCGTCCTCTTCACTATAATCTATTCTAAAACGTATAGATGTTGCAGGTATTATTAGATCACATTCTAAATTAAACAATTCAGTACTAAATAGCTTGTTTATAATTCTCTCTACTGTAGATAATTGATCATCGCCTTCCTTAAAGCACAGTATAAAGGTCTCATAAACTTCATCTACCCATTGTTTTGATAGCCTTACTGGTATATCCGAAATAAAAAATGGCGTTTTGCCATTTTGCATTATAGATCCAATTAAATTAATCATAGAAGTCTTACCACTATTATTAGCACCTGCAAGCAAGGTAACGTCGTCAGCCATTGAAAATGCTTCGTTTTTAAACTTCCTATAATTTTGTATAGTAACACCTTTTAAAAGCAATTTAAGAACCCCCAGATGAATTTCCGATTTTATAAAACCCCACTCACTTATGATAAGGCTCCCCACGATTAATCCGAAACGCCCGATAAATCTGCTCAACTAGTATGAGACGCATCAACTGATGAGGAAACGTCATCTTCGAAAATGACAGCTTGTCGTCTGCCCTTTTCATGACGGCGTCGCTTAGGCCGAGTGAGCCGCCGATGACGAAGGTGATTTTGCTTTTTCCATAAGTCGCCAGCTTATCTATTGTATCGGCCAGTTCTTCGGATGTTTTCATCTTTCCTTCGATGGCGAGGGCGATGACGTGGGTGTCCGGGCTGATTTTGGCCAGGATGCGTTCGCCTTCTTTGTCTTTGACGATTTTCATATCTTGGTCGCTCAGGTTTTCCGGGGCTTTTTCGTCCGGGAGTTCGATGATGTCGATTTTCGCGTAGGCTGAGAGTCGTTTTTTGTATTCTTCAATGCCTTGCTTGAGGTATTTTTCTTTT
Source organism: Bacillus sp. FSL K6-2819 (assembly GCF_038008305.1). NCBI lineage: Bacteria > Bacillati > Bacillota > Bacilli > Caryophanales > Bacillaceae > Bacillus > Bacillus sp. FSL K6-2819. Next base: position 3,890,330 of record NZ_JBBOYV010000001.1, read on the forward strand.
AGTTTTCCGATTGTCACAATATTGATATTCACAGGTCATCCCCACTTTAGAAACAAGTTATTCATATATATTGTCCACAATTGTGGATATCTTTTCTGTATTTTGTGTAGGATCATTCGTTCCCTACTAGATATGTTGCGGTGTCCCCACATAATTCACAGGCTGTGGATAAACTGTTAGTATGTTCGATTTTTCTGATTTCGGGCGGAAGCTCATGATCATCTATGTACATGTCCAGCACGGTTTCGATATGTTCTTCACAAGAATAATAAGCGGTTTTCATTGTTACATCCTCCGGTTTTCTTTTGCACACGGCAATTGTTCTCTTCTCAATATAACCTATTTATACACATGTTAGTAGTGCTTCGGGCTGAGTTTTATCCACAATTCGGCAAATTCCGCGCAAAAAGAGCCGGCGTTTGCAGCATCCGGCTCTTTACGTGTTTTCTCTTTTTTCTATGCGAAGTACGAACAGAATTCCTAATATACACGCCAGCAGTGCAGAGCATACATTAATCCAGTCCGGCTTTCCGCCGGTTAAAAAATAGTTGGTTATTACGGAAACCAGGAGAATGGTTACGGTCACCGCGGCAAGCTTTTTCTTCATCGGCTCCCTCCTTCACCTGACTGTCTTCTGCTTTTACGGGTAAAATTCCTCTATCTCTATGTTCGGTCGGCTTTTTTTCTTGCTATTTAGTCTTATTATGAGGGTCACAACGATATATACAATCATAATCAATGTCCCGTTACTCACATCAGGATATCCAATCAACATATTCATCATCACAAAAACAATTGTTATACATATGACGGACAACAATAAGAAGATACTGAATGATTTCAAATTAAACACCTTCTTTCTTGCAGTAGCGTTTCATTAAAAAAAAGCTTACCAAAAGCGGCAAGCTCTTACCAAATGTTCGTACTTCAAAACCCATCCATCACCTGCACGTCATACAGCTTGAGATGGCTTTTCGGCGTGACGATGTTTTTCAGGTTTGGGATGGTCCGGTCGTTCAGCTTTTTGCCCGTTTTCAGATCGAAGGATTCGATTTTGGCGGGTTTTTTGTAGCTGTACGTGAAGAGATACAGCTTTCCGTTTTGATGGGTCAGGTCTTTGAAATCAGCCTTCATTCCTGATGCAGGGAGGGTGAAGGCTTTTTTGCTTTTTCCGGTTTCAGGGTTGATGCGGTATACGGTTCCGAAGCCGTCAACGAAATAGAGGCTGCGCTGCTCCATAAAAAAGCTGTTTTTGAAGCTGAACGGCATGGAGTCATAGAGGGTCTGTTCGTCATTTTTATAAGAGGCGATGTCATACGTTTTGATAGCGCCGCTGTTTCTCATGACTTTCACCATTTGATAGATGTGGTCGGCTTTTTCTCCTCTTGTGAGAAAGTAGACGGCGCTGTCATCAGCGGCGAGCTGGGATTCGACAGACGTGCCTTCTTTATACGTCCATGTCGCGATTGTATTTGTATGGAGCCTCTCTTTATCGGCCTGAATGTCTTGAACGTGATAGCCTTTTTCGTCATCTGTCGGCGTGAGTGCGAAAAGATGATCTTTAAAAAAGCCTGAGGCGCGGATATAGTGCGGGATGACGTCTTGCTTCCACTTGCCGTCAATCTGGCGGTACAGCTCTGAGCGATAGCTGCCGCCGCTTTTGTCGTAGCCTGAGTTATACAGCGTGTAGAAGCCTTCCGTCCGGTCAATATATCCCGCGCTGTCCCCCGTATGCTGGTACGCTCTTTTATACGTGTGAAGGCCGTCCTGAACAGTGTAAATCCCTTTTTTGTCCTCCAGCAGGACGCTTTCGTCATGCACTTTGGCCGATCCGAGTTCTAGCCCTTTCATTTGATAAGAAAAGAGCCGGCCTTTTTTATCAGCAAATAGAGCATAGCTTTTTCCGCCGCCGAACGTGTCCTGGTCAGCCGTAGTGGAGAAATACAGCAGCGCCTCTTTATCTTTCAGAAAATCAGGATCATTTAATGTTTCCCTCTCAACCTCCGCAGGCTCTTCCGTGCGAAAATGGAAGAAGCATAAGACCGCTGCAGCGATGATGATCACTAAGGGTATCCAGATGATTTTTTTCACGTTTTTCTCCTTAGTTAATGGTGAGAATCGTTGTCGTATAAGGTGAGCTTGTGATGTCGCGCGGATATACGCCCAGGCCGCCGTTAGAGTCAATGTCGATTCCGGCTTTTAGGAGGAACGCTGACCACAGCAGTTTCGAGCAGTTTTTGGCGCCTTCATGGCCTGTATTTCGGTTATTGACGAAGTTGAAGGAGTACTCGTCGCCGACTCGTGATACGGCCCAGTCAGCAGCGGCTTGTTTTTGGGCATCGGTGACTTTCACGGTTTGTACGATTGAATTATCCTCGACTTCTCTTCCGTTATAGGCGATTTGGCGGACGCCGTCTCCCGGTACGGATTCGACGATCTTATCAGCGGCAGAATACATGCCGACATGGCCGTGGTTGTAATAGGCCGTGTATGAGTTCGTGTAATAAATATTGCCTTTTGTGCTTTTCGGAAGTTTTTTGGTGCCTGACGATCCGCCCATCGCAGATAGCCCTTCTTTGGAAGCGTTTACATCTCCTTGCACCTTGTCTGCCGTAATTTCTTGATGAAACTGCTTGAGAATCGCTTCTGTTGACACGTGCTTCTGTTTGGCGAGCTCTTTGGCTGATTGGAGAACGTCTTGAGGGGTCGTGCCCTGCTGAAGCTCTGCGATTTCTTTTGCATAGCGGGATGTTTCTGTTTCTTTCGCTTTTACATTCATACCGGAGAAGGACAGAACCATGGTGAATGACAGGGCAAACGGGAGGACGGCTTTGAACAGCTTTTTACACATCATTACTTCGCCTCTTTTCTTAGAGTATAATTTTTCCACATATGCATTATATGACAGAATTGTGATAAAAAAATAGACAATTTACAGATTTTTAAAAATTTTATAACAATAAGGAAAAGATATGCATAAAACCACCTTGAAATATCAGGAAATCTGGTTATCATATACACAAGATAGGAAAGGGGGAGAAATATGAAATACAGAACAATCGGTTCGATGCGGGTTTCCTCATTGGGGTTAGGGTGCATGGGCATGTCGGAATACTACGGCAGCCAGAGTGAGGAAGAGTCCATTTCCACACTGCATCATGCCGTTCATCTCGGGGTGAATTTGTTTGATACGGCTGATCAATATGGATTGGGCGCGAATGAAGAGCTTGTCGGCAGAGCGCTTGCCCCGTACAGAAAGGAGCTTTACCTCGCAACTAAATTCGGCTATGTCCGAAGTGAAAAGGGCGAGTTTATTGAAATCAACGGCCGGCCCGATTATGTCAAAAAAGCGTGTGACGCCAGTCTGAAACGCCTCGGGACGGATTATATCGACCTTTATTATCTGCACCGGGTTGATCCGCGGGTGCCGATTGAAGAGACTGTCGGCGCTATGAAGGAGCTAGTTGAAGAAGGAAAGGTGAGGTATATCGGCCTGTCAGAGGCTTCCCCAGAAACGATCAGGCGCGCCGGCCGCATCCATCCGATTGCCGCGCTTCAATCAGAGTATTCTTTATGGAGCAGGGAAGCGGAGGAGCATGTGCTGCCCGCCTGCCGCGAGCTCGGCATCTCATTTGTGCCTTACAGTCCGCTCGGCAGAGGTTTTCTGACCGGAAAGATGACGTCGACAGATCAGCTTGATGCCGACGATTACAGAAGAAGAACACCGAGATTTCAGGGAGACAATTTGGCGGTGAATATAAGACTCGTCCAAAAACTGACCGACATTGCCCGGGAAATGAATATGACCGCGCCTCAGCTTGCGCTCGCATGGGTTCTCGCAAACGGTGATGATCTCATCCCGATTCCGGGTACAAAAAAGAAACATTACTTGGAAGAGAACCTTGCCGCTCTTGACATTACGCTTCCCGAAGAAGTGAAGGCGCAGTTGGATGAGATGTTTCCGATCGGCACGGCGGCCGGCGAGCGTTATCCGCATCATATGATGACATTGTTAGATGAATAACAAAAGAGGCCCATCGTGCGGGCCTCTTTTCATGACAGCTTTTTGCTCATGATTACATCCGTCTCCAGGAATCCCGTCTTCTCATACAGCTTCCGCGCCGTTTCGTTATGAGCGAACACATGGAGAGAAAGCTTGCGGACACCCAGGTCTTTTGCCTTGTCCTCCAGCCTTGCGATCGCCTCTTTTGCATAGCCTTTGCCGCGATAAGGAGGATGAAGGCCGAAATCATAAATAAATGCGTCCTGCTGCGGGTTGTCCGGATCGGCGTGCAGCCACAGCCAGCCGGCATTGTCCTTTCCGTCCAATGTCAGCGTCCATAAATAGTGGTCAGCCGTCTCCAAGCCGTCAGGAAGCAGATCTTTAAATGTCCATTCTGCTAGTTCCGGCGCTTCTTCAGGCAGCCACGTTCCCGCTTTTATCTTTTCTTCAGCGTAATGCTTTGTTGAATGGGCGAGATAGGATTGAAATTCTTGCTCTGTCATCGGCTGCAGTGTGATAGCCATTGAATCACTCCTTACAAAACACAGACTGAAAGCGGTATCATGCAGTATTATCCGAAGGCTCCGTTTTCTGCGGGTTTTATGATTTGTTCGGCTTGCGCCGTTGAACCAGTTTGTGCAAATAATCCAATCGAAATGAGACTTGCCAAGGCTGCTGAGAGTACAATGAATTTACATGTTTTCATTACGAATCCCCTCCGTCAATCTCAAAATTTGGTCATTAGCATCTATTGATTCTTGGAAATACTTCGCCGCCAGTTTGTAATTCTCCTGTTTTTTAAAATGCGCAGCGGCCTGATACGATAAATCGGAAACGTCACTCCACAGTTCTTTCTTTTTTAACTCGGCGAACGCTGATTCAAGCGCTTCTTCACTGTGATCAATAAAGACATGCTGTAAGATGCGCAGTTTTTGGGTGTACACAGGTTCATTTTTTTCGTCTGCGGCGTTCAGCGCTTTATGAAGCCAAAACCGGCCCTCATCCGCCTGCTCCTGCTTCAATAACACTCTGGCCAGCATGTACAGACTCCGCACCGAATATGCGGATTGCAAATGCTCCTTTTTATCGAGAGCCGTTTCAAACTCGACTCGCGCCTCCTCCAATTTCTCCTGTCTCTCATAACAAATGCCCGCGTTAAAATGGGCCAGCGCCTCAATGTGCGGATCGCCTGCTTTGGCGGCTTGATGAATTGCCGTCTGCAGGAGCTCTTCGGCTTTCTGATAGTGAAACAAGTCCATTCTGTTACAGCCGATCACCATTAAACACTGTGCTTCTCTGACCGCGTACATTTCGTTGGCTTTGTAGATCTCTAACGCTCTTTCCGCATGATTCATCGCAAAGTAGTTTTGGCGGATTTCATAGTAGGCAATCGCCACTTGGTAATTAAACTCGGCTCTTTCAATCTCATTCGGTATGTGCCGGAGCCTGCTTTCAGCGATCCGGTAAAAATTAATGGCGTTCATGAATCGTTTCCGGTAAAACTCGTGCATTCCGGAAAAGAAATAATAATAGTATTGAATCATCTGGTCTGTTTTTTCTTTATCTGCGTTCAGCTGAATCGTTTTTAAAATGCCGTCTGTTTTCTCATACTCTTCCATCAAAAGCTTATAGCGGGAATCAATTAAATTAAAATAAAGGAGCACCGTTTGATTTTGTGTCATATTTTGCAGATCTGTAAGCAGCTGTTCTCTTAACGCCTTAGCCGATTCGGTTTTGTGCTTTTTGATTTCCTCGTACCAGTCACTGATTTTTTTCGCAACAGTTTCGTGGGCCATCACCTCAGCCATCTGTCAGGACACCTCCCTTTCCCATTTTGTGTAATAAATATATCATATTTACAGGCTCAAAAAGAGGGTGACAGCCTGCTAGTTTCCTAGTGGCAACAAAAAAACCCCCGCAGGTGCGGAGGCGCATATTTTATAATAGTTTTTTTCCTAACAAGGACTCCACCAGCTCAACCGCTGTTTTGCCGGTTTTGTTTTTGTGATCGAGGATCGGATTGACTTCAACAAATTCAGCTGAGGTGATAATGTCGGCATCATACAGCATTTCCATTGCCAAATGGCTTTCACGGTAGCTGATGCCGCCGACGACAGGCGTCCCTACGCCGGGCGCGTCACTCGGATCAAGGCCGTCGAGATCAAGGCTGAGATGAACGCCGTCACAGCCTGACAGGTAGTCAATGGTTTCTTCCATGACCCTCGTCATGCCGAGGCGGTCAATCTCATGCATCGTATATACCTTCATGCCTGTTTCCTTAATGTATTCACGCTCGCCTTCATCAAGCGATCTCGCGCCGATGATGACGACGTTCTCCGGCTTGATTTTCGGGGCATAGCCGCCCAGATTCACCAATGTGTCGTGGCCGACGCCGAGGCTGACGGCCAGCGGCATTCCGTGAATATTGCCTGACGGCGATGTTTCCAGCGTGTTTAAGTCGCCGTGCGCGTCGTACCAGATAACACCGAGCTGTTTATAGTGCTTGGCCGTTCCTGTCAGCGTTCCGATCGCGATGCTGTGATCGCCGCCCAGGACGAGAGGGAACCGCTCACTCTCAATGACGCTGTCCACCTTTTGGGCGAGCTGCTCGTTACCTGAGAGCACAGAGTTCAGATTTTTCAGCTCTTCATCTTTTTTGAGTTTTTCACGATTGACGGGGATGTCGCCCAGGTCTTCCACCGCATACCCCATGTCAGATAACCGTTCAATGAGATGCGCGTAGCGGATGGCGCTCGGGCCCATATCCACTCCGCGTCGTGCTTGTCCTAAATCCATCGGCATTCCAATAACTGAGATATTCTTATTCATCCGTTTTTCCACCTCAACATGTTGTATGTTGTCCTGTGCGGGTTTCTCAAAGATGACTTGGACACGAAAAGATTTTAAAGCTCTATCTGTTTTTCTGACTGTTTATGCTTTTTTACATACAGATGATAGACGATAACGCACACTACCATGAACGGGATGCCGCAATAAAGGGCGAGCCGCTGTTCTGAATCAAATGCGAGACTGATCAGAACAACCGTATTCAACGTCAGCCCGATAATAGGCAGCACCGGGTACAGCGGTGTTTTAAACTTAAGGTCTTCCACTTTTCCGCCTTCACGGATGTATTTCCGTCTGAACATCAACTGCGACAGAGAAATCGCAATCCAGCCGACCTGCGCGCTTAATCCGGCCAATGATAAGAGAAACATATAAACGGCTGCCGGCGCTGCGACTTTAGACAGCAGCGACAGGCAGGCGACGGCCAGCGTCACGATCAGCGCATTCATCGGCACGCCGCGTTTGTTTGTTCTGCCGAGCGCTTTAAAGGCTTGCCCTTCGTTCGCCATGGCATATAGGATACGCGTTGATGCAAACAGGCCTGAGTTGGCCACTGACAGCAGCGCAATTAAAATAACAAAGTTCATGATATCAGCGGCATACGGGATACCGATTTGTTCGAACACCACGACAAACGGGCTTTCGACCACTCCCGCCTGCTTCCACGGAATCATGCCGGCAATGACAATGATGGAAAGAACGAAAAAGACAAGCGTTCTCCATACCGTCTGCCGGATAGAGCGCGGAATCGTTTTCTCGGGATTTTCACTTTCTCCCGCGGCAACCCCGATCAGCTCCGTTCCCTGGAACGCGAAGTTGACGGTAATCATCGTAACAAGCATAGCTCTAATGCCGTTCGGAAACAATCCATCCTCATAAAAATGAGAGAAGAAAGGAGCCGGCTCGCCGTGCTTCATATCAATCAGGCCGAACATGGCGGCGCCGCCCAAAATAATAAACAGCAGAATGACTAAAATTTTAATGCCGGAAAACCAAAATTCCGATTCAGCGAACGCTTTTGTCGTAATGGCGTTCAAAAGAAACATCAGCCCGACAAACACGAGGCACCACACCCACACGGGAACATGCGGAAACCAGCGGAGCATCAATTGGCCCGCAGATAAAAATTCAATGGCGCATGTCACCGCCCAGCCGAGCCAGTACAGCCAGCCGAATGCGAAACCGAAAGCGGGGCTGATAAATTTGGTTGCGTACGTCTGAAACGACCCCGATACGGGAAGGGCAACCGCAAGCTCGCCTAAGCAGAGCATTGTCAAAAACATAATAAAACCGCCGACCAGATAAGACAGAACCGCACCCAGCGGTCCCGCCTGGTTGATTGTAAATCCGGTACTCAGGAAAAACCCGGTGCCGATCACTCCGCCCAATGAAATCATAAACAAATGGCGCGATTTCATCGTGCGCTGAAGCTGATTCTCTTTTTGATTTGTATTCACTGTTCTGCACCCCTTCAGCAACTTGTATTGGAACCAAGCCGGTGCATTGAAACCGATTTGCTGTCCAAAGAGCCTCTATTTGTATATGGATGTTATATAAAATTCATTTTCGTACATAAAGATACATTATACTAAAATACCGTCGCCGCGCAAATAGAGTGTGATGAATTTTTATTTGTAAATTCCATACAAGCCGAGGGAAAGCATTGCCGCATCAAAGTTTTACGCGTTTTGAAGCACATTTGTGATCTTTTGGATCGCCCAGTCCAAGTCTTCCTTGGAAATCATTAACGGCGGTGCAAACCGGATCACGGTATCATGTGTTTCTTTGCATAAAAGCCCTTCGCCTTTCAGCTTTTCACAGTATGGGCGGGCCGCTTCGGTCAGTTCAACGCCGATAAACAGGCCGCGTCCGCGCACGTCTTTTATGATAGGGTTATCGATTTTCTCAAGCTCTTCTTTAAAATACCGGCCAAGCTGAAGCGAACGCTCTGCCAGCCCTTCTTCCTCAAGGACTTCAAGAGATGCGATCGATACCGCGCAAGCGAGCGGGTTTCCGCCGAATGTCGAGCCGTGGGAACCCGGATTAAACACGCCGAGAATGTCACGGTTCGCCGCGATGCATGAAATCGGGAAGACGCCGCCGCCGAGCGCTTTTCCTAAGATGAACATATCCGGTACGATATTCTCCCAGTCAATCGCGAATGTTTTCCCTGTGCGGCCGAGTCCCGTCTGTATTTCATCAGCGATCAGAAGCACATTTTCTTCCTTACAAATGGCGGCCGCTTCTTGTAAAAATCCTTCCGGCGGAATGACGATGCCCGCTTCTCCCTGAATCGGTTCGAATAAGAAAGCGGCTGTGTTCGGCGTAATCGCCCGGCGCAGCGCTTCTGCATCTCCGTACGGAATTAATTTTATACCCGGAAGCATAGGTCCGAAACCTCGTTTATACTCATCTTCTGAAGAAAGAGATACCGCAAGCATCGTTCTGCCGTGGAAGTTGCCGATACACGCAATGATTTCTGCCTGATTATCGGCTACCCCTTTGACCTCATATGCCCAGCGTCTCGCCGCTTTGACAGCTGATTCAACGGCTTCCGCCCCCGTATTCATCGGCAGAATCATATCTTTTCCCGTCAGCTTGGCTGTTTTCTCATAAAACGGGCCGAGCTGATCATTATGAAACGCGCGTGACGTCAGAGTGATTTTATCCGCCTGATCCTTCAGCGCCTGAATGATCTTCGGATGTCTGTGTCCCTGATTCACGGCAGAATAAGCACTCAGCATATCCATATATTGATTGCCCTCAGGGTCTTTTACCCAAACACCCTGCGCTTCTGAAATAACAATCGGAAGAGGATGATAGTTGTTCGCGCCGTAATGTGAAGTTTGACTGATAATTTCTTGAGATTTTGTGAAAGCTGACATAATCTGATTCCCCCTTGTTTTGTAAACATTCAACATAAGCTCTTGCTTTCCCTTTTTATAAAGCAAGTTCCGTGCCAATCCGAAAAAACGGGATGTTTCGGCAAAATTCTTTCTCTTCCTGCAAAATTTTCATGCGGTTTGCAACCAAAGCTCAGCAAAGCGCAAAATTTTTTTGCGTTTTCGCTGACAAAAATAAGAGCAATCCAATTAGATTGCTCCTATTCAGCAGTTATTTATTCAATTGTCTTTGATATACAATATAAGAACTTAATACAGAAAATATGATACAGCCGATTGCAGCAATGAAAATGGCTGATATTCTATACACTGGCGGAAAAAAAGCTGAAAGCATCATGATAATGCCCGCTAAGACAAAAAGTTTTGAACTAACCCTGTGTGTATCCTTCCAAACTTTTTCACTGCTCAGCGTCCACGGTGTTCTTATCCCTAAAAAGAAATTAGGCTTAACTATCTGAATAAAGTTTCCAAACACCATAAAAATAACGCCCACTATAAAGCTTCCTAAATAAGATATAGGGAGGTCATATCCCAGGCCGGTCAAGATGATCATAAGATTAATGACAAACATTACCGCAAACATTGTATTAAATATAGCCATATATGGCCCGATAAATGTTTTGTAGTTATTTTTAGGATCAATCTTAGGGATGATAACCATTAAAATATATATAATAATCATTATGCCAATAAGCATCATCATCGCATTAGCTTTAGCTTGGTAATCATTTGCACTTCCGTTTAATCCCCAGTGTATCGCCAAATTGTCCGGTAAAGATGAATATGTGAAAGCCCATGTTAAAACAGTTAAAACAATGAGTCCTGCCGAAAAGATATATTTTTTCATGATTCCCCGCCTTTCTTCTTATCATGTTCTGGTTCAGCCAAAGAAAAGAACCAGCCTATAAGATCCTGTAATACAGTGGTATTTAATGAATACATAATAAATTGACCTTTCCTCTCATCGTGAACTAAATCAGTATTTTTCAATATGTTAAGATGATGAGAAATACTGGGTTTTGACATTTCGAAGTGTTCCGCAATTTCACCAGCTGTCATGTCTTGTTTCTTCAATAAATCTAAAATTCTTCTCCTTGTAGGATCGGCTAGTGCTTTAAATGCTTTATTCAAGTACTTTCCCCCTCTCATATATGATTTAGATATTTAAGTATATATCTAAATATCAACCATTTTCCTAAAAAAGTCAATGGTTTCTTTACCTCAATTTCCATTTATTTTTAAAAATCAGCAAAGCGCAAAATTTTTTTGCGTTTCCGGCTCAATTTATTTTAAAATAATGAATGTTAAGACGATTGGGAGGGGAATTGACCTGCACACAACCAGCGAATTTTTCACACTCGTATTACAAAGCATTCTGGAAGAGATTGATGTCGGGCTGCATGTGGTAGACGAAAAGGGCAGCACCGTCATTTACAATAAGAAAATGATGCAGATTGAAGATATGGATGAACGGGACGTCCTGCATAAAAATCTGACTGATGTATTTATGTTTTCCAATCAGCAGGACAGCACGCTCGTTCAGGCCCTTCAGGAAGGCAAAACGATTAAAAATGTGAAGCAAAGCTATTTCAATAACAAAGGCCAGGAAATCACGACGATCAATCATACCTTTCCGATTGTGCAAAACGGGGAGATCAAGGGCGCCGTGGAAATCGCCAAGGACGTCACCAAGCTCGAACGGCTGATCAGGGAGAACATGCACAGAAAAGAACAGAACAGCTATACGTTTGACAGCATTCTCGGCAACAGTCCGGTCATCCGGGAAGTCATCGAAAACGCAAAACGGGCAACCCGCACGTCTTCATCCGTGCTTTTGGCGGGTGAGACGGGAACAGGAAAAGAACTGTTCGCCCAAAGCATTCACAACGGCAGCCAGCGCTCAGGCGCCCCGTTCATATCACAAAACTGTGCCGCCTTGCCGGACAGTCTGGTCGAAAGTATTTTATTCGGCACGAAAAAAGGCGCCTTTACCGGAGCCATAGACCAGCCCGGCTTATTTGAGCAGGCACAGGGCGGCACCCTGCTGCTGGATGAGATCAACTCTCTCAATCTCAGCCTGCAGGCCAAACTGCTCCGCGCCCTTCAGGAAAAGAAAATCAGGCGCATCGGGTCAGCTCAGGACAAACCGATTGACGTCCGTATTATCGCCACGATGAATGAAGACCCGATCACCGCCATTTCGGAAGAGCGGCTGCGCAAAGATTTATATTACCGATTAAGCGTTGTCACGCTGATCATTCCGCCGCTCCGGGAGCGCAAAGAGGACATTCTGCCGCTGGCTGAAGTATTTATCCAGAAAAACAATCACCTGTTCCAAATGCATGTCGATTCGATCAGTGACGATGTGCAGCAATTCTTCCTGGAATATGACTGGCCGGGCAACATCCGTGAGCTTGAACATATGATTGAAGGCGCCATGAACTTTATGACGGATGAAACGACGATTACGGCGGCCCACCTGCCTTATCAATACCGCATGAAAATCAAACCGGCTGACACGGATGCCAAAGCCGCTCCAAACACCCAGCCCGGCACCGATTTAAAAGGTAAAATGGAGAATTTTGAAAAATATATGATCGAAAACATTCTGCGAAAACACCGCAACAACATATCCAAAACGGCACACGAGCTCGGTATCAGCAGACAGAGCCTGCAATACCGCCTGAAAAAATTCGGGCTGGAGCGGATGAAATGAATCCATACTGAAAAAAGGCTGAGATGCTCCTCAGCCTTTCGTCAGCCTATGTCTGATTGGCTTGATGCCACCACTCCATTACCTGAATTTGTCATTCTGGTTCAAAGCTCGACTTTATTCTGGATGGCGACACTCGCTTTCAGTCTGTAAAAGCTGAGCATCATAAACAGCGACAATAAGATGGATAATACCCCGATTGCGGTCAGCAGCAAGGCTGAATCAAAATAATCCGTTAAGAATCCGATAAACGGAAAGGCAATGAACATGAAGAGAGAGGTCATCAAACTGATAATTGACAGCAGCGTGGCTCTCGTTCTTGACGGAATCTCATTATTCACTACCTGACTGGATACGGGCTCTATCACATCATAGAGCGCATTAATGACGACAAAAGCGGCAATCGTCACATACAGACTGCCTGAAGGTATAAACAGATAGGCTGCCCCGATGATGCAGAATGTCAGCAGAAGCACGCGCCTCGGCGTGAATTTTTCCGCCGGCTTTGAAGAAAAGATGGAGCACAGCGCCTGCAAGATGGACAGTCCCGCAAAAATAATGGATATATTGCGCACGGACAGCCCTTCCTGACTTAACAGATCTTGTCCGTACATATAAAAAACCGATGTGAGCGCAAAGAAAACAGAGAGTGACAGCACCAGATATTTAAAGGCTTTGTTCAGCCTGAAGAAATCTTTGACTTCTTTTAAGATGTCACCGACCGTCTGCGTTTCGTGTTCACTGTTTTCAAATTTGATTTCCGTCAGCTGTGTAATGACCGCCATTGCAATCAGCTGAGTCACAATCCCCGCGATAAACACATAAGCCCATGATATTTCCTGTAAGTAACCGCCGATGCCCATGGCGATCGCAAGACCGAGTATGACAAGTCCGTTATAGTTTCCGATGGATTTGCCGTACCACTTTTCCTTCCCTTGTTCTTTCAGTGAATCAAACAAAAAGGCGTGATCCGTTCCTGATATAAACGTCAGCCCGACGCCGTATATAATATGGGCGATGAAGAGGGCGATGAAGTTATGAAAGCTCAGGAACATCGCCAAATAGACAATGACCATAAAATGGCCGAGCAAGAGCGATTTTTTTCTCCCGATTCTGTCCGAGATGACGCCGCTTGGCACTTCCGCCAGAAACATCGCCAAATTCAAGACCGATTGCAGGATGCCCACAAGAAACAACGAATAATTCATACTTGTTAAATATAAAATCCAAATCCCCCGTTCGAAAAAAAAGTTTCCGAAAAAACCGGAGAAGTAAAGCAAATTTCTATTCCGCACATGAATACCCCTTTCCAGCTATCTGCATTTAACATCATGAACAGAAAGGAGCCCGTCAGTCTTAACACAAAAACCCTCTATACATGGATCTTGCAGATACAGACTTTTCCCAAAACAAATTGGGCAATAATGAGTTGTATTCTCGAATAACCCAAAAAGTTCCTTCTTTTTTCCAGCACCTCTCTGATGCCGCCTTCATATAGCTCATGCACGTAAGACGGAAGAATAATCATTGAAATGGCTGAAATCGGGAGATGATAAGTCCGCTTCGGATCAGTTCTGGTTTTTCCAAGAGGGGCGGATCTTCCTCCGGCTTCTATTTCATCAGACGGCTCGCCCATGGTAACGTCAAATCGTTTTTTCCTATTATGTTCACCCCCGGCTGATCGCCTTTTACAAACGGTAAAGCATGTTTTATGTCAGAAATTGCTGAGCTGGGGATTTTGATTATTTCGGCACCTATAGTCCGGGTGAATCTCAATACTCTTGTATGAGCGGCATCTTTGCGGGTCAGCAGACTTATCCCGGCAGCCGGATAATGAACACGGAGCCTTTTCCCTGCTCACTTTTCACTTCAATTGTTCCGTTATGGCTGTCGATAATGGTTTTTGTAATGGCAAGACCCAGCCCGGTGCCGCCGTATTTACGGGATCGGGAGGTTTCCGCCCTGTAAAACCGGTCAAACAAATGAGGCACATGTTCGGGGGCGATGCCCGTTCCATTGTCAGCAATCATGAGCATGATGCCGCCGTCTTTCTGCAGAGAAACGGTGATGACGCCCGTTTCTTCATCCGTATGCTGCACCGCGTTGTAAAAGAGATTGAGAATGACCTGCTTCATTTTGTCCTTGTCAAAAACGGCTTTAATCTGTTGATCGACAAAAAACTCGAGCTTCCGGTTTCTCGCCAGCAGCTTCAGCTGAGCCTCCATTTCCAAAATGACGGCTCCCAGTGCGCCTTTTTCCATTTCAAAGCTCGGCACTCGGTCAATCTTCGCAAGAAACAGAAGGTCCTCTATCAGCTTATTCGCCCTGACGGATTCGGCGTACATGCTTCGGAGCGCTTTTTCTTTCTGTTCCGGCTTCTCCGCCGCTCCGCGCATTAAAATTTCGATAAAGCCGTGAATGGAAGTAAGCGGTGTTCTCAGTTCATGTGACGCGTCTGATACAAACTGCCGGATGCGTTCCTTTGCTTCTTTTTCCGCCTGAAAAGAGGTTTCAATCCGTTCCAGCATCTGATTGATGGATATGCCTAATGACTCAATTTCGGCCTGCTTTTTATCAATCGGCAGCCGTTTATCGAGACTGCCGGCATTGATGTCACCCATCATATGCACAATGCGCGATAATGGCTTGAGTGTGAGCCGGATCACCGGCAAAAAAACAAACAGTCCGATGACCAAAGCCGCAAAAGAAAGCACCGCAAAAATACCGACCTGGCGGAAAAGCGAATCATCCAGAGGCTGTGTCAGCGTGCTCATTTGCACAACGCCCGCCTGCCTTCCGTCAATGGAAATCGCCTGAAATACGACGATGATTTCCTGACCCATCTTATTGTGAGCCACCTGATAGTGAAGCGCCATTGTGTCTGTCAGCGCATCCCGATACACGTTTTTCGGGAAAGAAGGAGCGGTTCCCGCGTGCGGGTCCTCTGATAAAACAGACATCTTGTATGATTGATCGATAAAAGCAACCGTCACCCCGGGATAAATCAAATTCGGATGAGCCGGTGTTTCAGAACGGGCAAGGGTTTTGATTGACCTCCATACGCTTTGATCCATTGAATTGATATAGCTCTGAATGCTGATCGCCTGATTTTCATACATCGTCCTTTTCATAAACATGTACTGCGTGCCGCCGATGAAGCATAACAGCAGGGTCAAAATCGCCAGCGACCTGAACAGGAGCTGGAATCGCAGGGTTCTGTACAGCCGCTTCATGCCAGATCCACCCTGTACCCCGCGCCCCGCACCGTGCGGATCACTTTATGCTCTTTGTCTTTCAGCTTTTCGCGTAAAGAACGGATGTACACCTCGACGATATTGTCTTCCCCGTAAAAATCATAGCCCCATACTTGATCGAGAATCCTCGTTTTACTGAGCACCGTCCCGTGGCGAAGCACTAAAAATTTCAGCAGTTCATATTCGGTGGCAGACAGCTTCAAAGGCTGTTCATTGTAATGAATCTCTCTGCTCCGGTCATCGATTCGGAAAGGGCCGAGCACCACCTCATCAAAAAGATGCGGAAACTGGTTGCGGATTCTTGCGTAAATCCGGGCAAGCAGCTCCTCAAAGCTGAACGGTTTGATCATGTAATCATCAGCCCCTTCAATCAGCGCCTTTACGCGGAGCTCTACTTCATCCTTCGCGGTCAGCATAATGACGGCGGTATTGCTTGTTTTCTTGAGCATTCTTGACAGCTCAAGCCCATCCATTCCCGGCATCATAACGTCCAAAACAGCAATATGAGGCTGAAATGTTTTAACAAGATTCATTGCCGACATCCCGTCTGCCGCGGACATCACTTCAAATCCTTCATTGACAAGCCCCATCGTTAAAAAATCAATGATCGCCGGCTCATCGTCTACAATCAGCACCTTGATGCCTTTCAACTTATCCATGATGCAGTCTCTCCTTAGATGTATCAGCCTGAGTTTATTTTTTTCGCTTCCCCCTCTATTATTCGCTTTTATCTGAAACAAAACTGAATCTAAGCTGAAAATCCGCTGAATTCAGGAAGTTTTCAGCTTGTCCTCATATTGTTTTCAGCTTGGGTCTTTACAATAAGCCTTAGTTGGGACGCCAACGATGAAATGTTTAAGGAGGAATATACGATGGGAATTACAAAAGTTTTATCAGGAGCTGCACTGGGGACCATTCTTTCAATCAGTTCTTTAACTTCAGCACATGCGGCTGTCATTCATAAGGATAGCGCTGCGCAGGCGAAAGTGGAAACGAAACAGGAGGCTTCCGTTTCCATAGCAAAAGCGAAAGAAGCAGCATTGAAGAATTGCAGCTGCAAAGGCGCCGTTCAATCAGCGCAAATGAAAAAAATCAACGGCGCTTACGTATATGTCGTCAACATTCTTGACGTAAAAGGAATGCAGCATACCGTCAACGTCAACTGTGACAGCGGAAAAGTCGTGAAACACCAGATTGAAAAAAAACAGCAATTCATTTCAAAAACGGGTGCTGAAAAAATTGCCTTGAAGAATTGCAAAGGCGCCGTGAAGTCTGCTGAGCTGAAGTCCGAAAATAACGTCATGGTTTACGTCGTTCAAGTGTCAGGACAAGACGGCAAGCTTCACACAATCCATATCAACTGCAAAAACAGCAAAATCGTCAAACATGACATAAAGGATAACCAGCAATACATGACCCGTACAAAAGCGGAATCATTCGCACTCAGCCATTGCAAAGGCGCCGTGAAATCCGCTGAAATGAAAAAAGAAAACGGCGTATCTGTATATGTTGTCAGCATATTCGGCCAGGACGGCAAGCTGCATACGCTCCACATGGACGGCAAAAGCGGTAAAGTCCTGAAAGAAGACGTGCAGAAAAAACAAGTCATGATCGCTTCTGAAAAAGCGCATTCCATCGCGCTCAGCCACTGCAGCGGAATAGTGAAATCTTCTGAAATGAAGAAAGAAAACGGCGTCTACATGTACATCGTCAAAATCACTGCCCAAAATCATACGGTACAGACAGTTAAAGTAAACGCTGAAAACGGAACAATCTGCAAATAACAAAAAAATAAGCTGCCGGCAGTTTCATCTGCCGCTTCAATTTTGCAACACCAGTCGTTTCAATCACAAAAGGTTCTAAGTTCATGTCTGCCTTTTCTAAATATACCCATTTTCAACTGAACGTGCTGTGACCCGCGTTCAGTTCTTTTTTGTGAGCTGCTGAAAAATGGCATAAAAAAAGCGCCCTGGAAAAGGACGTTTGAGGATAGGATTTAAATTCTGCATTCTAATATAATTCTTCCTTCACATTCACCTTCAATTTCATTCAATACAATGATCACATCAGCTGTTTTCATGTTTTTTCACCCCCTTTTATTCATAATATTAACAAATAAATCAATAAAAAACAGCCCGGATTTCCGGGCTGCTTTTTTATTTCTGCAATCGATCCGCTTCTGTCAGTTTGACTTCCGCTGTTTTTTTCTTTCCTGAACGGTAGAACGTGATCTTGACACGGTCGCCGATCTTTTTGCGATACAGACGCTCACGGAGATCGACAATGTCATTGACCTTATGTCCGTCGAATCCGGTGATCACGTCGAGCTTTTTCAAGCCTGCTTTTCCAGCCGGTGAAAACGCGTCGACACCCATAATGACCGCTCCGGTTTTAACACCCTTCGGAAGTTTGAGCGTCTGGCTCCAATGGTAGCTCGCAATATCCGTTAAAGATTTCATCTCAATACCGAGGAAAGGCCGTCTGACTTCTCCGTATTTTTCTAAATCCTGAATAACGGGAATGACAAGCTTTGACGGGATGGACAGGCCGATTCCTTCAACGGCGGATTCAGCAATCTTCATTGAGTTGATGCCGACCACCTTGCCCGATATATCCATCAAAGCGCCGCCGCTGTTGCCGGGATTAATCGCGGCGTCGGTCTGCAGCACTTCCGCATTCCAATCAGGCTGTCCGTCGCCGTTTGAGTCAACGGGAACCGCCCTTTCCGTTCCTGAAATGATCCCTTGTGTCACCGATCCCGCAAATTCAAGTCCGAGCGGGTTTCCGATCGCAATGACCGGCTCGCCAACTTTCACTTGATCAGAATTGCCGAATTGGGCGACCGATTTGATTTTATCAGTCTTCACCTTCAACACGGCAAGATCCATCAGACGGTCGCTCCCGATCAGCTCGGCAGGCACGCGCGAGTCATCTTTCAGGCTGATCTCAATTTCAGTCGCACCTTCAATGACATGGTGATTGGTTACGATATAAGAAGTGTTTCCGTTCTTTTTGTAAATGACGCCGGACCCGCTTCCCGCTTCGCCGCCCTCTCCCCAAATATCGGTCTTTTGGATATTGAGAACGCCGACTACCGAATCCGATACACGGCTGACCATATTCGTGACAGCATCATTGATATTTACGTTGACTGTTTTCACCTGTTCGCTGCCGATGCGCTGATTGGCGCTTTTGCTGCTTTCTCCATGGTCTCCGCCTGTCCAGTACGGCAGCAGTAAACCCATGAGCGCGGCCCCGACGATGACACCGATCAGACTTGAAAGGAAGTATCCTCTCTTGCTGCGGCAGGGCTGCTCGGGGGCGTACTGTTCATCATCGCGATTATAATCCACCCTATCTCAAATCCTTTCAAGAGAACTTAATTTGCTTATAGTGTGGGTTAGATCGCGGATTAATAATCATGATTCATTTGGAAAAATTACACGGCGCACAGAGGCGTCGGGATTTTCGGATCGGTATCAAATAATTGAAACGTTTCCCCCGCGACAAATCCTTTTGCAGCCAATGTCTGCTGCACGGACATTCTCGCCAGTTCCTTCATATTGTTGTCTTGGCTCAGATGCGCCAAGTAGATGCGTGATGTGCCGTCGCCGATGACATCAGTCATGGCGAGCGCCGCGTCTTCATTTGAGACGTGGCCGACATCGCTTAAAATCCGCCGTTTAATGCTCCATGGGTATCTGCCCATTTGCAGCATGCCGACGTCATGGTTGCTTTCAAACACAAACACATTGGCCGAACGGATAATGCCCTTCATTCTGTCGCTCACATAACCGGTGTCCGTCATCAGCGCGAGCTTTCTGCCTTGGTAGTGGAAAACATAGAACATCGGCTCGGCCGCGTCATGAGAGACGCCGAATGACTCAACATCAAGCCCGCCGAAGGATTTCACGCTTTCCATCGGGAACAAAAACTTTTGTCCGGTGTCCAGCTTGCCGATCTGATTCTCCATCGCTTTCCACGTCTTTTCATTGGCGTATACCGGAAGACCGTACTTTCTCGCAATGACGCCGAGCCCTTTAATATGGTCGCTGTGCTCATGAGTGACAAAGATGCCGTCCACGTCGTCTATCTTACGGCCGATTTGCTCCATCAGCCCGTCCATCGCTTTTCCGCTCAGGCCGGCATCCACCAGAAAGGAGTGCTCCTCTGTCTCCAGATAAAACGCGTTTCCGGTACTCCCGCTCGCAAGCACGCTAAATTGCAAGCCCATTTGTGTCTCACTCCATTATTTATTTTGATTGTTATCAATGACTGTGCTTTCTAATGCATTCACAGTGTACGTCTGCTGTGTCTTTTTCTTAGGCCCTTTTGACTTATCTTCAATTGTAATTCTCCATACCGGCGCCAGCACCTGCGTACTTGTCAGCGGGTATTGGGCGATATAGCCGAACTTGACGCTTTTGACGGCGCAATTCGCTTTTAAGTAATTTTGAGAATACAATAATTCGACCGCATCCAGCTCTGGAATCAGGCTTTCCGTCTGGATTCGCTTGAATGACTCCAGCATGGTCTGCTCGTAAGATACGACCTGATTTTTATCGTTCAGATGCAGAATGACCTGTCCGATCGCGTCAGAGGACGAGTCAAAATCCTGATAAATAAACTGTCCGTCATACGTCTGGTAAAAAATGATCTGTTTTTTATCCTTATCGACTTTCCACAGTTTATATTTTTCTCCGCCGGTTATTTTGGAGCTGACGAGCGATTCCGCATCATCCTGCGGCTTTTGCTTCGATAAACCGACCGGATCGGAAAACTTCATTCTCAGCGTCGTGACCTTGTGATCATCCGTCGGCATCTCCATTAACGGCTTCTGATCCTTCAAGGCTTCAATATCTTCCGCGGTAAATACCTTTTGGCCCGCCGTCAGCCTGTAGCCCGTCTCGGAATCAGAAGACAGGTTCCCGAATGTGATATGATCCATCTCCATGTCTTTTTCCACATTTGAATTTTTAATCACTTCGTATTCGCTGCTTGAACGTTTTTCAAAAAACTGATAGCCGAGAAAAATATCAAGGATGAGGAAGGCAATGATGAAGATCGTTTTTGTCTTATTCCACTCCATTATCGTCCTCCTCCTTCCCCAGCAGATCTTTCGTAATCGGAACGATTTTCCCGTTGATTTTCATACTCCAGACGGGTTCCAGCTCAACAAGATCATTCGTTGACGAAGATACCATTTGATAGGACAGGAAGATCTGGTCGATTTTGTTCACATCGTATTTATCCTGCTGCTCCAGCAGCGACACAACCTCACTGCCGCTCATCATTTTTACGTCTTTTGTTTTAATCGGATTCGGCCCGAGAACATAGTTCGGCCGCTTATAGCTGAGAACCTCGTCATTGGCCCATTGCAGGGTCATAACAGGCCCGGCTCCGAAAGGCTTAGACGTGCTGTTGATGACAGGCATTTGATCTTTAAACATGTAGAAACTCAGCTGCTGGTTATCACTCACATTGAAAAATTGATAATGATCCGTCCAGCTCCCCGTATCCTCTAAATATTTATAGCTTTTCTTAATCAGCTCTCCCGTTTGATAAGAAGCGCTTTGCGCCAGGTTCCGGTGCTGGAATTGAATCTGCCGCTGCGTCGAATTGATTTCCAGACGGCTGATTCCGTCAGTCAGCACATTCCGATTGTAATTCGGATCCTCTCTGACCGTGCTCGGATCATTAAAGAGCGTCTGCTTAAACAGATTCGTCTTAATGGTTTCAGTAATAAATTCTTTTTCCTTCATATTAAACCGCGAATTCGGCATGAGAAATTCTTTGCTTTTTCCGACCGAATAGAGGTGGTATAACGGCATACTCGATTTTTTGCTGTACAGCTCATTCATCAGGTTGCGGTAATTCGCCGATTCCACAGTCACTTCCAGAATCAGCTGTTTGCTGTATGAGACCATGTAAATCTTCTTATTCGCTTTATTCTCATTAAACGGAATGACAATATGGTCAAATGAGCTGTATTCCATTGACTGATTCGACCATTTAAACATCGATTGGAAGAAATCAATCGGAATGGTGTCATTGAATTGCAGATCGAGCTTTGCCGAATTTCCGTTTCTGCCGTAAAGCCAATTTTTAAAACCGAGCTTGTCGTATTGATCGGAAATATCTTTCATCCCTTTTACTTCCCATTGCGGCAAATCCGCCCACAGGTCATTAAAGAGCGTCTCATCATCCACTTTGTAATGAGAGCCGTTTGTATGAATAAACATATCCCGGGGTTTTACCGTTTGCGACATTTTTTGGCTCGTTTTATCAATTTTATGCTTTTCCCGGACAGTCGATTTGGTTGAGGCCGTGCCTTCTGAAAAATTGGGCTGGAACGTCCAAATTCCCCATGTTAAAACAAGACTAATGACGACTAGCACCGACAGTATGACTGTTTTTATATTTTCACGCCTCATCCCAATCATCCTCTTGCTCTTCTTTATATGGAAGAGTAAATGTAATCTTCGTTCCTTTGCCTTCTACACTGTCGGCCCAAATGTCACCGCCGTGCGCCTGAACCATCTCTTTTGCAATCGCAAGGCCGAGCCCGGTGCCGCCGAGTTTTCTCGTGCGCGCTTTATCCACTCTGTAGAAACGGTCAAAGACTTTTTCCACATCTTTTTTCGGAATGCCGATACCTTCATCTTTTACACTGATGTAGAGCAGCTCTTCTTTCTCATTCACATCGACTGAGAAGGTGACATGTCCGCCTTCCGGTGAGTACTTCAATGCGTTAGAAATGATATTATCGAGAACCTGCGTCACTTTATCCTGATCAATCTCCACGTACAGATTTCTGTCCGGCAGCTCGCGGATAAATTCGACATGCTGTTCCTTTGTCATTTCAAAACGGTCAATAATCAGAGACATAAAGCGGATCATATGAATCCACTCTCGATTAAACTGATAATCTTTGCTGTCGAATTTAGAAAGCTGAAGCAGATCATTCACCAATCTGATCATGCGCTCAGTTTCATTTTGGGTCACCATTAAGAAACGCGGAGCGATCTCTTTATTTTCCCACGCGCCCTCTGCAAGCGCCTCTAAATAGCTTCGCATTGTCGTCAGCGGTGTTCTCAGCTCATGAGACACATTGGCAACAAATTCTCTGCGCTCCCGATCGAGTTTTTCCTGTTCGGTGACATCATAAAGAACCGCGATTAAACCATCAATTTTTCCGTGCTCTCTCTGAATAACGGAAAAATTCACCCGCAGTACAGTCGTTTCATCGTCACGATCGATCTCCAGCAGCATGGAATCCTGCTGTTCTACTAAATCCTCAAAAGTAAAGTTCTCTTTTATGCCCAATAAAGATGTAATCGGCATCTCTAAAGCCGTTTCACGTGAAACATTCAACAGCTCAAGCGCAGGGCTGTTTAAAAGAATAATAGCTCCGTTGCGATTCGTAGCGATGACTCCGTCCGTCATATACGCGATAACAGAAGAAAGCTTCCTTCTCTCCCCTTCCGTCATGGCTTGGGCATCTTCAAGCTCTCTCGTCAGATGGTTGAAGGTCGTTGCGAGCTGACCGATTTCATCATGCCCGTATTTTCGAACCTTTCTGGAGAAATTCCCTTTTGCCAGTTCCATCGCCTGCTTACGCATATCCGAGAGCGGATGGGTAATGGTCCGGGCGAGAAATATACCGAGAAGAGCCGTCAGAACAAGGGCTAAGCCCGTTCCGGAAGCAAGAATCGAGTTGACGGTTTTCATCTGGTTAAAGGTATCTTCCATACTGGCCACCACATAAATCGCGCCGACAACTTCCTGATTCTCCGTGACGACCGGTTTTGCCGAAATCAGCACTCTGTTTTTACTTTTAGGATCATAATATTTTTTTGAATAGGCCTGTTTTGTAGAGAAAATCCGTTTGAAAATCGGGTCAGTCGTCTGTTTCCCCGCTATTTCCTCGCCATAAGGCCTCGAAGAACCGATGACCTCATAGCTTTTATCAACAAAAGTAATTTCCCGTATTTCATTATTTTTCGTAAAATCATTCAAAATACGTTTGACGTCATCCTTAATGACGGTGCTGTCATTGTCCCCTTTATATTCCTGTTCAATATAATAGGAAAGGTTGTCAATCCGCTGATTTAACGATAGTTCATAGGACTTGAGGAGAGAATTCTCCACCTGTTTCACAAAGTACACGCCGATAATCTGCATGGCAATGATGATGAGAAGCACATAGATCAGCGTAATCTTAAACTGAATCGACCGAAAAAAACCAACCTTATTCATCGCCGGTTAGTCCTGTTCAGGGTTTCTCAAGTAATAACCGACGCCCCGTCTTGTGACGATCCAATTCGGATGGCTCGGATTATCCTCGATTTTCTCACGGAGGCGGCGCACTGTTACATCCACCGTTCTCACGTCACCGAAATAGTCATAGCCCCACACCGTCTGCAGCAAATGCTCACGCGTCATGACCTGTCCGATATGTTTGGCCAAGTAATGCAGCAATTCAAATTCACGATGGGTCAGCTCGATCGTTTCTTCTCTTTTTGATACGACATATGCGTCAGGGAAAATGACGAGAGACCCGATATGAATGTCATTTGAAGCTGATTCTTCCTCAGCCGGCGCAACCGTAAGCTGGCGGCGCAGATTCGCTTTGACGCGGGCCAGAAGCTCACGCGTGCTGAAAGGCTTAGTGACATAGTCATCCGCTCCGATTTCAAGCCCGATGACCTTGTCAATCTCAGAGTCTTTAGCCGTCAGCATAATAATCGGCATATCATATTTTTTCCGGACTTCCCGGCACACTTCAACTCCGTCTTTATTCGGAAGCATAATATCTAATAGAATTAAATCAGGCTGAAGCTCCTCCACCATTTCCACGGCTTCATTTCCGTCGTACGCACAGTGCACGTCATAGCCTTCTTTTCTTAAATTAAACTCTAATATATCTGCAATCGGTTTTTCATCATCGACTACAAGGATTTTCTTATCCATCATCTTGATTTTCCTCCTGCCAGAATGACTTCATTTTATCTATTGATGTTTTATGATAATCACAATTCGGAACGTGAAAAACGTTCCCCGTCTATTATAACGGTTTCAGGTCAAAAGATAAAAAAATTAAAGAGAACAGCGCAAAAACGTATTGAACTGCCATCCTTTTGTCATGTTTTTTATTTTCTTTTAAAAAATAATATTTTTTTGAAACCTCACGAAAAAAATCGCCGTCTACTGTTTGACGTCTTCTTCTGGGCCGGCTGAAAAGCCGGCTCTCCCTTTTTTGATAACAAAGAAAAAAACGCACCTACTATTGCAGATGCGTTTGGGTAAGTGGCTCGGGACGGAATCGAACCGCCGACACACGGATTTTCAGTCCGTTGCTCTACCAACTGAGCTACCGAGCCAGATGTTTCTTTTCTATACTATAAAGTAAAGTAAAATGGCGGTCCGGACGGGACTCGAACCCGCGACCTCCTGCGTGACAGGCAGGCATTCTAACCAACTGAACTACCGGACCTTACAGTAATTTGTCCGGAGAACCGTATCGTGGCGGCTCTCCGAGGACAAATAAGGAGTTAGCAATAACGCTAAAGTAAATCAATGACCCGTACGGGATTCGAACCCGTGTTACCGCCGTGAAAGGGCGGTGTCTTAACCGCTTGACCAACGGGCCATAAAAAGTGGTGAGCCATGAAGGACTCGAACCTTCGACCCTCTGATTAAAAGTCAGATGCTCTACCAACTGAGCTAATGGCTCTTGATGTGTCGGATTATGTATCATAGAGCATTCAGACAAAAGCTTTCTTGCAGTACTCTATTGAAGCTGTTCCGTAACAACGAGATTTATAATATCATAGAACATTCGAAAGTGGCAACTACTTTTTTGAAAAAAATCTATTATTTTTTTCCCACATACAAAAACAAGCCTCCGGTCACGGAGGCTTGTCTGCTGCAAATCCTTAGTTAGCGCGGTATACACTGCGGATGACGTTCGTTTGTGAACGGTCAGGACCGACAGAGAAAATAGAAAGCGGAATACCTGTCAGCTGAGACACGCGTTCCAGATAGTGGCGCGCATTTTCAGGAAGATCGCTTAATGTTTTTGCGCCTGTGATATCTTCCGTCCAGCCAGGCATTTCTTCATACACCGGTTCACACTCTGCAAGAGCTTTCAGACTTGCCGGGAATTCTTCAATCACTTCACCTTTGTAGCGGTAAGCGACACAGATTTTCAAGGTCTCAATGCCTGTCAGCACATCGATTGAGTTCAGAGAAAGATCTGTGATTCCGCTGACGCGGCGGGCATGGCGGACAACAACGCTGTCAAACCAGCCGACACGGCGCGGGCGGCCTGTCGTTGTGCCGTATTCGCGTCCGACTTCACGGATTTGATCTCCGATTTCATCTTTCAGCTCAGTCGGGAAAGGACCGTCACCGACACGGGTTGTGTACGCTTTAGATACACCGACGACGTGCTGGATTTTTGTCGGGCCTACGCCTGAACCGATCGTCACCCCTCCGGCGACCGGGTTGGATGAAGTAACAAACGGGTATGTTCCTTGGTCGATATCAAGCATGACCCCTTGAGCGCCTTCAAATAAGACACGGCGGCCTTCATCCAGCGCGTCATTCAGGACGACGGATGTATCGCATACATACTTTTTAATCTGCTGGCCGTATTCATAATACTCATCCAGAATATCTTCAATTTTGAAGCCTTCCGTTTCATACATTTTTTCAAGCAGACGGTTTTTCTCTTCTAGGTTCCGTTCAAGCTTTTCTACAAACACGTCTCGATCTAACAGGTCTGCGATCCGGATGCCGATCCGTGCCGCTTTGTCCATATAAGCAGGTCCGATTCCTTTTTTCGTTGTGCCGATCTTGTTGGCCCCTTTGCGTTCTTCCTCTACTTCATCCAGTTTCAGATGGTACGGGAGAATCACATGAGCTCTGTTGCTGATTTTCAAGTTATCCGTGCTCACATTGCGTTCATGAAGATACGCAAGCTCCGTTACGAGCGCTTTCGGATCAACAACCATTCCGTTCCCGATGACACACGCTTTTTCTTTATAAAAAATTCCTGACGGGATTAAATGAAGCTTGTACGTGACTCCATCAAACTTGATGGTATGTCCTGCATTGTTTCCGCCTTGATAACGTGCGATCACTTCTGCATTTTCTGACAGGAAATCTGTAATTTTACCTTTTCCTTCATCGCCCCACTGCGTACCTACTACGACTACTGAAGACATATATCCGTGCACCTCCGTTAACCTTTCAAAACGATATCTCATTCAAACAAATTAAGTGTATCAGTGCCGATGCAGAAAGTCAATCGTAAATCCGAACATTAAAATCTTATCATTCTATATTTGTTCGCCTTAATCTCAATTAAAAGCGTTTTCTCTTTCATTTGTTATCTATTACTCACGAAACTTTCACGCTTTAATAAGAAAAAGAACCCATAATCCGGGTTCTTCGGACAGCCGCTTATATTCCGCTTGTATTCATCAGGACGATCCGCCAGCCGTCAGGATCTTCGATGGTCACGCCTTTTTCACCCCAATACGGGTTTTCGGGTTCTTTTTCTTCATATCCCATTTGCTTTAATTTCGTGCTGATGCGGATGACCTCCTGCTGATCCGGGATGTAGAAGACAAGCTGGCTGTCGCCGTGCGGAACGGGCGCCGGCTGAGATGCGCCGGTTTCTTCAGTGAATTCTAAGTGATATTGGGTATGGGGCAGGCCGAACATGACGCCGCTGTAGCCCTCATGGCCGGAAAAGCTGCCGACCCTTTTCAGTCCGAGGCCTTCTTCATAAAACCTGATGATTTCTTTGAGCTGTCCGGTCGGCCGGGCGATCCGGATTTGCGCCGCTTGAAATTGCGGAAATTCAATTGTCATCATCATTCCCCCCTTGATGCCATTATATAAAAGCGCTTTCCTTTTTTCGTCTGCCGAACGGTTGTCATTCTCTCGTTCTTTCGGATGAAAAAAAGCCTCAAGACATCGCTTGAGGCTTTACGCACCTGCCGGAACACCGCCGTCATCAAAGCGCCTTTCCAGGTTTACGAACTTATTGTATTCTTTCACAAAAGCCAATGAAACGGTTCCCACCGGGCCGTTACGCTGTTTGGCAATAATGATTTCGATGATGTTTTTGTTTTCGGATTCTTTATCATAGTAATCATCACGATACAGGAAGGCGACGATGTCGGCATCCTGCTCAATACTTCCTGACTCACGGATATCTGACATCATCGGACGTTTATCCTGCCGCTGCTCAACACCCCGGGAGAGCTGAGACAGAGCGATGACCGGAACTTCAAGCTCCCGTGCCAGCGCTTTTAGCGCCCGTGAAATTTCCGATACCTCTTGCTGGCGGTTGTCGCTTGAACGGCCGCTTCCTTGAATGAGCTGTAAGTAGTCAATTAAAATCATGCCCAAGCCGTTCTCCTGCTTCAGCCTGCGGCATTTTGAACGGATTTCGCTGACACGGATGCCGGGGGTGTCATCTATAAAGATACCGCTGTTTGACAGGCTTCCCATCGCCATCGTCAGCTTACCCCAATCCTCTTCCGTCAGATTTCCCGTTCTGAGATTTTGGGCGTTAATATTCCCTTCGGCGCAGAGCATACGCATGACAAGCTGCTCGGCACCCATCTCGAGACTGAATATCGCGACGCTCTCATCCGTTTTGGTGGCCACGTTTTGCGCAATATTTAAGGCAAACGCCGTTTTCCCCACGGACGGACGGGCTGCGACAATGATCAAATCATTCCGCTGAAAGCCCGCCGTCATCCGGTCAAGCTCGATAAAACCAGTCGGAATCCCGGTAATATCGCCTTTCCGGTTGTGAAGCTGCTCAATGTTGTCATATGTTTGCACGAGCACGTCTTTAATATTTTGGAAGGCGCCCGAATTCTTTCGCTGCGCGACCTCCATAATCGTTTTTTCCGCATCGCTTAATAAATCTTCAACTTCATCCTCGCGTGTATACCCGTCTTGGGCGATCGTGGTCGCCGTTCTGATTAAACGGCGGAGAATCGATTTTTCCTCAACGATTTTCGCGTAATATTCTATATTAGCCGCTGTCGGAACGGAATTCGCGATGTCCGTCAGATACGAGACGCCTCCCACCTCTTCTAACAGGTCGGTATTCGCAAGCTCTGACGTTACCGTGATCAAATCAACCGGTTCGCCGCGATCTCCGAGCACGAGCATGGCATTATAAATTTTTTGATGTGACATTCTGTAGAAATCATCCGGAATCAACACTTCAGAAGCCAGTGTCAACGCAGACGGCTGTAAAAAAACAGCACCTAACACGGCCTGCTCAGCTTCTATGTTTTGCGGCGGCAGCCGATCATTCAGAAGGTCTGTCATGCTAAGCACCGTCCTCTCCTTAAAAAATATCCAAACTCCATTTTACCATTTCTCATGAAAAAGAATAGAAAAATATCGCTTTCCCTGTATTTGTCAGACTATGGATATGTGTTTCACCGTTCCGAATGCTGGGAAACATATAAATAAATCGATACCAGGAGGGAAAAAAGATGAAAACATATGCGGTAACACCAAGTGTTGATGCGGACGGATGGTTTGTGAAGGTGGAAAATGTGGCGCCGACGGCTCTTTATACCTCAAAGGACGCGGCGATTGAAAAGGCGGAGCAGACGGCTAAAGAGAACAGCCCGGCTAAGCTTGTCATTTATGATCAGCACAAAAACATTGAAGAAGAACGAACCTTTTGAGAAAAGCCTTCGCCCGTGCGAGGGCTTTTCTCATTCAATGAAGCGAATACGCAGCACCGTCTGCGCCATGAGATCGGCCGTTTTTTGATACAGATCCCATTCTTCACAGGCGGCAAATACTTTCATCATTTCCTGCAAGGTCTGTTTCAGCAAGATAAATTCGTCAATTGTCCGCAGTTCTGCGGCTTTTTTCTGATAATCAGCCAGCTTCAGCTGTAATAACATTAATGGCGATTGCATAAAAAACCTCCCCCATTCTGTTATAACGCCCGGCTTTTCAAACCTCCATTTCTTTGTCATATCCTCTTACGATCGATTTTTGATTTTAGTACAATAAAGAAACGGAAGGAGTGATAACATGAAACCGCTGCAAATTTCCGCCGAAACGGCACAAAAGCTTGCAGAATCACTGAACATGCCGCTTGAGAGAATCATGCACATGCCTCAGCACATTCTGCTTGCCAAATTAGCTGAAGTCCAAAAAGAGAACGATCACAAATAAAGGCTGCTCTCTCATATATATGTGCGGGAGGCGGAAGCGATGGCTTTCCGCCTCTTTTTTTATGGAGAAAATTCCGGTGAGACATTCGTTATCGTTTATTCATATACGCTGAGGGAAAAGTGAAGTGCTTCTTATTATCCGGAAACAATTCAGGCAAAAGCTTGTCTCTTCGATTAAAAAGAACGGTACCAAAAATCTCAGCTGACCAATACTGCAGCACCGGAAAAGAGGCCGGATATCGAACGCCGGCCTTTTATCTGCTCTTGAAACACCTGTCATGCCTGCGCCTATAATATGGAACCTTTTATAAAAATGATTGATAAATACTGTCTATTTTTGAAACCATGATGTCCTGACGCAGATGCTGACTGGCATAAGATTTTGCTTCTTTTCCGAGCCGTTCTCTGAGAGACTGATCCGTAATCAATGACACGAGGGCAGCAGCAAGCTCGCGGCTATTGCCGGGCTGACAGATAAGCCCTGTTTTCTCATGCCGGATCATTTCAGGAATTCCTCCGCATTCAGAGGTGATAATGGCTTTACCGGAAAACATAGCTTCGATGACCGCTATGGGGAAATTATCATTCAATGTGGGCAGCACAAAAATAGACGATTCAGCCAAAAGATCCGGCACATCACGTCGTTTTCCGAGGAAGAACACATTTGAAAGACCCAATTTCCGTCTCTTCTCTTCCAGAAACCCCCGCATTTTCCCGTCTCCGATTATCCAAATTTCGGCTCCCGATAAATGCTGCCGAATTTGCGCGAGGGCATCCAGCAGCACACCATGCCCTTTTCGCTCGGTCAGACGTGAAACACACACAATCACGAGCTTTTCAGTACGTTTCGGCTTGGGTGCATCCTGGACGTGAATGCCGGTATAAACAGTCGTCAGCTGTGTTTCCTTCGCGCCGTACTCCAGTAAAGGCGCGTGAAAGGAGTCACTGATGGTAATGATTTTATCCGAAGCCCGAATGCCCTGTTTTTCTATTTCAGTGAAGTATGCCTCTTCAATTGAACCCTTTTGGATTTTATGAAACTTCATCCGGCTTTTCGTAAAATGTCCGTGAGGCGTGAAGAAAAGAGGACGCCGATATGTTCGATTAAGGTATCCCAGCAAAAATACCGCAAATAAATCCTGCGCGTGAAACAGATCATATTGTTCTAAATCTTTTTCCTTCAAAAATCTTTGAAAGACATGTAAATAGCTGAGATTCTTCACAAGCTTTTCGTTTGCGGCGCCGTATCTGCCGAGAAGAAACGCTCTGACTTCATCAGCGGCCCGCGGGATATCTTCCTGAAAAAATGAAGGCGGCATTTGGAGCGGCGAGATGACATCCGCATGATGACCGATGCGCTCAAAACCTGTCTTAACGGACGTGATATAACTCGCCAATCCTCCGACATTCGGGTAACGGAGAAAGGTTGCGTACAAAATGCGCAATGGCTTCTTTCTTTTGGGGGAGCTTTTTCCTTCCGAACAAAATGAACGCAGCATCCCTTGCTCACTTTGAGGTTCGATTCCGTAAAATTGATCCATGACGCGCAACAAGGCAAGAGGCACCATCTCTTCTCTCAAATCCGCTCCCCCCTCTCAAACCTATAAACCTAATTCCCGCCCCCATTGTGACACTTTGTCTACATGATACGGGAGCAGCTCTCCTCCCCGATTGTCGAAGATTCTCCGCAATTGGGTATGAAGCCCTTTCTCAAGTGTCCTCTGCAAATAAGACATTTTATAAAGCGTCATAGGTGGGGTCTGAAAATGAATGCCCCGCTTTTTCATTTCTTTCGTATACACTTTTACGCAATACGTCCGAATGTCTTCCGCGTGCGGGCTCCAATCTTTTCTGAAGCCAAGCAGAATTTCAACCAGCACCGTCATATCAAACCAAACCGGCGCGTATTTTGCTGATTCCCAATCGATGAATTGAATATCCCACGGTTCATGGCCGGACGCATCGTGGGTGCAAATATTCTGCATATGAAGGTCGCCATGTGTAATGGCTGAGCCGTTTTGCATCAATTCAGGGAAAAAATCCGGCCCTTTTCGCTCCAGCAGGTTTGCGATTTGCCGGTAATGAGGCTTTACGATATCCTTTGTTCGATCATCTTTGAGGGCCCGATCCAGTAATTCCGCTGTCTTTTTGATCTGCTTTTTACGCCCCTTCCTCATGGTTTCCGATTCATATACCGGCAGCCATGACCGCCATTTCCCGTCAGAAATTTTCTTGTTTTCAAAGGTGCGGCTGTGCAGTTCAGCAACAGACGGAATAATATACCGAAAATGCTTAGGATGAAATGTAAGCTGTCCCCTGATCTGGCTGACAAACTCCATAAATATCCACGTTTCCCGGCCGTTTTCTTCTATAAGATATATGTCCGGCATCAAATCCCCTAAGACGGCACGGGCTTTACTGTACATATTAATCTCGGCCTTGTTTTTGTCACGGGAGGATTTATACACCTTCAAAATCAGCGGGACGGTGCCGGATTTCTTTTTCACAAGCAGTTTATAAATGGCGCTTCTGTCTGTTGTTTTCAGGCATGTGATGTCATCCGGGTTCACAGCCGCCTTTTCGCCAAATGAATGCGACAGTTTTTCGTCAATTCTCAGTTTCTGAAATGCTTCATACAAAATATCCTTTTCAGACATGCTGATCTTCCTTCCGCTTCCGTTTCCAGCTGTTTTTGAGATGGGACCAAGTGTTTCTGATAAACGGCATTGGGTCATTCCAAGCAAAAAGAGCATACTCCTTTTTTCCTTTACACCCTTTCCAAAAATCCCGGAACGTCATTTCTCCTCTTTTTCGTTTCTTCAAAAACGTTAAGAAGTAACGCACTTCATAAATCCAATTGATTCCCTCTTTTTGCTCGAGCTGAGGCTTCACATGCTGTCCGGTCAAATACAGATAGTACATGTAAACAAAATGAACGCCTGCCGGTTCTGTCAGACTATGGCTGAGCCAAAAGCGCGGATTAATTTCTATGAATTTGTAAACATTGTCCCGGGGGTCCTTTTTAAATTCCGCCATGCCTACTCCTTTCAGCTGAATCGCTTCAAAAAACGGCAGGGTCTTCTCAATTAATTCAGGAATCCGTTTGCTCACGACATGAGCCCCCGCGCCAAAATCAGCAGGGAATTGATGGTTTTTTTGCAGAGAAAATAAGCCCATTAATTTCATTTGGTCATCATAAAAAGTGGCGACTTTATAAAAACACTGATTGTCTCCGGGAATGATTTCCTGCACGAGCAGTTTTCCATTTTCTCTGTAGGAGCTGAACTCCTTGCGCAATTGTGCCTCATCCTTCATCACAATTGCTTTCTTGTTTACTTTTTTCCTGTATTCATGGCCGGACACCGGTTTTAAAATACACGGAAACTCAATATTGGCGATGGCCTCTTCCAATTCATCCTGATTGTTCGGAAAAAAGGTTTTCGGGCAGGGGATGTTATGCTTCACCGCCAGTTCATATGCTTTGCTTTTATCTAAAACCGTTTCTAACAGAGAGTGGCTCGGGAGCAAAAATAAAAAAAAACCGGCTAATGTTTTGCGGAATTTAGATATAAATCCCGCATAATCATCAGATCCTGCGTACAGAACCGGTTTTGCTTGAAATCGCTTCCCGAAATCAGTCAGAAATGTCAGAAGTTCTTCCTCTTGTGTTAAAGGACTGGGACATATCCCGCAATCTGCTAATCTTGATTTTCCGATACGATAAGGTCCCTCCGTGTCAAACGCGTAAACATCTATTCCTCTTCGGGCCAGGCTTCGAATCATCCCGATCCCGTTTGCACTGAAATCAAGTACAACGGCCGCATGTTCATGTTTCATGATTTCCCTCCGAGCTTGATGGTATTTTGATAAATGGATTCGATATTTTTTATCATCGTCTCACTGCTTAAATATTTCTCTGCGTAGGCCTTTGCATTTAAAGCAGCTCTCTGCCGCGCAGGTTTGTTAGAGATAAAAAACGCTAATGCCCGGGCAAGATCCTTTGCATTGCCCGGTTCGACAATAAGCCCCGTTTTGTTATGACGGATCAGATCCGGGATGCCTCCGCAATCGGTCGCGATGATAGCCGAGCCGCTGAACATCGCTTCAATAATAGAAATGGGCAGACTATCATTAATGGTCGGCAGTACGAATATGTCCGTCTCTTCCAAAATAGCGGCAACATCATCTCTTTTTCCTAAAAAGGAGACCATTGATAGTTTCAGTTTTCGAGCCTGTTCCTCCAGAGCGCTCCTTCTCTCTCCGTCGCCCACGATCGGCACTTCTACATGATCAAGTACATCAGACGGAATTCGAGAAAGTGCGTCAAGCAAATGATTATGCCCTTTTCTCGGGCCTAATCTCGCAATACATGAGATGATGATTTTATTTTTCGGTAACGGCGTTTTCTTTTTCAAGCCTGTTTTTGCATCGTAATCGATTCCTGTGACCACCGTTGTCATGTCTTCCTGTACGGCTCCAAGCTTCATCAGCGGGCTGCGAAACGTATCGCTTATAATAATCAGGCGATCTGCGTATTCAATGGCTTTCATCTCTAGTTTTTTGTAATAAGCCTCTTCTACCGAGCCTTTTTTAAATATGTGAAACTTAAGTCTGTTGAAAGTAAACATGCCATGCGGTGTAAACAATAAAGGTTTTTTATAGATACGATTGAATCTGCCTAATATATTGGCTGTAAATAAATCCTGAGCATGAAACACATCATATTTTCCCAGATTCATCTTTTGAAGCATTTGCTCATATATGAACATCAGCCGATTATTTCTCAAAATATGATCGTTATAATCCCCGTATCTGTCTCTAAAGAAATCTTTTAATAACGGAACAACAGCGGTCCGCAGTTTTTTTACTTTTGCGGAAGGAAACTGATTGGGGGATATGACATCCACCTTATGGCCTCTCTTTTTCAGTCCCTCACTAAGTGTTTTAATATAGTTGGATAAACCGCCGGTGTGCGGGTAGTCCCAAAATGTGGCAATCAGAATGGATAATTTCTTTTTTTTCCTGTATACTCGCGGAATACGATGTGACTGTTTCATCTGGGTCTTGATTGCTGTCTTTTTTTGCGGGCGTGTTTTGACCCCGTAGTACTGATCAAGCGTCTGGACCATATATGGATATGGGATGGTAAACATCTCGTTCATTTCCAGATCCTCCGCACGACTTCAAATGCCTCGGCGTATTCTACGCCTGCTGTCATCCCTCTGACTCTTCCTAAATGTTTAACACCTTCATATGAACGGGGATGAGGAAAATCCCTCATTTCTACGTCATAGTGGTGAAGCGCCGCAAGTTTGGCGTCCATCGTCTCTGTGATATCAACGAAGTAATTGGGCTTGAAGAGTTTATCGGCCGTATTCCTCTCCCACTCGCTTGAAGACAGCGTTTCAAACGTAAGCAGTTCAATAGGCTTTTGATTCGGAAGAGGTCTGGCGGCTGTCAAAACTGCTTGGAATGTTCTCTGGTGATCCATATTGATATCACCGTAATGATGAGTAAAGATTTTATCAGGCTGATAGACGCGAATGAGCTGTTCTAATTCTTTGACAAGCTTATGAAGAGGGATACATTCAAGTTCTAAATTCGTATGCTCTAAAAAGATGACTTTCTCAATTCCGAGCTCTTGATTCGCCTGTTCGCCTAATTGCTTAATATGATGCGCTTCTTCTTTTCTGCCTAATGCCGTAATAATGGAAATCACTTTATATCCTTCATTGATCAGCCGTTTTATGGTGCCTGCTGACCCCAATAGTTCATCATCAGGATGAGCACCGATGACCATAATGTATTCTTCCATTTTTTCCACACTCCACCAAACAAATGTTACAAATATCATATGACGACCCCAAAAAAAGGAAACTTACATGTGCGGATTTTCAGAAACTTGCATGTGCAGCTGCCATTCCAGGTAACGTGACGGATCTAATTTTTTCACAGTGTTCAAAAACTCAGCCGCCAAGCCGTATTTTTCCAACCCTTTTAACAGTTTTACGGGCACTCGGGCATCGGAGGAAAAGGCTCTTTTATGGTCGATGACTTTAAGTTCACCGTGTTCGTTGATCAAAATGTGCCTGATTTCGGCATCCCATCTGGTAAAACCGAGATCCTTTAATTCATCCAGCATATTTAAAACAGCGGCTGTCAGTTCTGCGGATAGAGATTTTTCTGTTTTGATATGGCTGGCAAGGGAGGTGCCTTGGACATATTCCATCACAATATAATGATCTCCGTATTCATGCAGCCTTGGAATCACCGGTGAAACTTGTCCGATCTGAAAAGCGGCCAATTCCTTCTTGCATGTCTCTTCTTCAAAAAAATATTTTATGCATTGGTTAGGTGTTAAGAGGTAGACTTCCCCGTCTTTTCCCTTGCCGATCAGCGGATAGTCCTCCAGCACCTTTTTATTCTCAGGGTTTTGAAAGAAGTTTTCAGAAAAAAATCGCTTCATACCGACACATCCTTCGTTATGATGTAATATAATATGCAATTTGATAACCTTCGGAAATGAAACATTCTTATCATTTTCTTGCGATGCGCCTCTGAAGACATAAAAAAACCCGCCGGATCGGCGGGTTTTTCATTTGATATTACGCTTCTTCTTTTACGTGAACCTTCAGCACGGCCTGAACCTCAGGATGCAGCTTTACAGGCACATTTGTATATCCCAGTGTACGGATACCGTCTTGGAGCTCCAGTTTCCGTTTATCCACTTTAATTTTATGCGTTTTTTGCAGCGCTTCTGCAATCTGTTTGCTTGTGACAGATCCGAATAGGCGGCCGCCTTCACCGGATTTGGCACTCAGCTCAACAGTCAGCTGTTCAAGCGTTTCTTTTAAGTCCTTCGCTCTTTCAAGCTCAGCAATCGCTTCTTTTTTCTCTTTTTCTTTCTGTCCTTTCAATACGCTCATGTTTGTCGCATTTGCTTCGACAGCGAGGCCTTTTTTAATGAGAAAGTTATGTGCATAACCGTCTGCTACGTTTTTCATTTCCCCTTTTTTTCCTTTACCTTTTACATCTTGTAAGAAAATAACCTTCATCTCTGAACGCCTCCCTCAAAATATTCATCAATGGCTTCCTTCAGCCGGACAAGCGCTTCGGAAACAGAAATGCCCGATAACTGGGTCGCCGCATTGGTTAAATGCCCTCCGCCGTCCAGCGCCTCCATAATAATCTGCACATTGACCTCGCCAAGCGATCTCGCACTGATGCACACCGTATGTTCATCCCGTCTGGCTACGGCAAATGAAGCTTCCACTTCACTCATCGATAAGAGGGAATCGGCCGCCTGCGCAATCAGCACCTGGTCAAAGTACTCCTCTTCATTCTCAGGAAGAGAAGCAATCGCGATATTTTCTTTATATAGAGATGTATGCTGGATCAGCTTCGCCCGCTTGATATAAGAACCGACCGATTCTTTGAGGACTTTCTGCACCAGAACCGTATCTGCGCCTTTCGCTCTCAAATAAGAAGCGGCGTCGAACGTCCGCGAGCCCGTGCGAAGGGAAAAGCTCTTCGTATCCACTATTATACCAGCTAACAAGGCCGTCGCTTCAATCATATTGATTTTGAGCCGCTTCGGCTGGTACTCAAGCAGCTCCGTCACGAGTTCCGCGGTGGATGAAGCGTATGGCTCCATATAAACGAGCAGCGGATCTTTAATAAATTCCTCGCCTCTTCGGTGGTGGTCAATCACAACGATGTGCTCGATTTTGTTCACGAGACGCTCTTCCATCACAAAGGACGGTTTATGTGTATCCACCACGACAAGCAGCGTGTCATCATTTGAAATTTCCATCGCTTCTTCCGGCGTGATAAACCGCGACCACAGCTCTTCGTATTTTTTAATTTCTTCAATCAGGCGCTGAACACTTGATCCGATCTGGTTCGGATCAATGACGATGTAGCCTTCCTTGCCGTTGGCCTGCGCCACCTTCAATATTCCGATTGCGGCTCCGACTGCGTCCATGTCAGGAAACTTATGCCCCATGATAATGACATTGCTGCTTTCTGAGACAATTTCCTTGAGCGCGTGGGAAATCACCCGGGCACGCACCCTTGTGCGCTTCTCCATCGGATTCGTTTTGCCGCCGTAAAATTTCACCTTGCCGTTCGGCATTTTGATCGCCACTTGGTCGCCTCCGCGGCCAAGAGCCAAATCGAGACTGGACTGCGCCAGATCTCCAAGCTCCTTCAAGGAAGAAACCGATGCGCCGATGCCGATGCTGAGGGTCAAAGATACAGTGTGAACGGATGTTTTTTCACGGATTTCATCCAAAATCGAAAACTTCGCGTTTTCAAGCTCCGTTAATATGTGTTCATTTAACACTGCGATAAACCGCTCCGAGGACGTCCGCTTCAGGAAAATGCCGTACTCCTGCGCCCATGCATTTAATAATGAGGTGACCTGGCTGTTCATCGTGCTTCTCGTTTGGTCATCCAGCCCCTGTGTGACATCATCGTAATTATCTAAAAAGACATATGCCAGCACGGTTCTCTCATTTTCGTACTGCTTTTCAATCTGAATCTGTTCTGTCACATCAAAGAAATAAAGCAAGCGCTCATCTCTTTTAATCACCACTTTAAATTTCCGCTCATTCAAGGTGATCGTTTCCGAATCGACCTCCTGCTTGATCAGCGGCACGACGGCCTCACATGTGTCATACAGCGAGCGCCCGACGAGCGTGCTTTCATTAAAGCAGGAAGACAAAAACGGATTCGCCCACTCAATGTAATATTGATCATTAAACAGCATAATCCCGATAGGCATTTCCATTAATGCCTCTTCGCCTACTTTTTTCAATCTATACGATAACGTGGAGATATAATCGTCAATTTCTCTTCTGATCAGAGAATCCGCACGCTTAATGAAAAACAAGATCACGGCGAGCAGCACAACGCCGACGGCTCCTATCACCCAGTTAAAGTAGATGCTGATGAGGATTATGATGATTGATAATGCAATCAATGCATAGATGGGATACCGAAACAACGGTTTTTCATAAAAACTAGGCATTTCTATCAACTCCCCACCTGTAAGTCACACTCAATTTCGCGTCACCTTATTTCTTATGTTAAAGCCTATGTCAATGATGCCTAAGAGGAGATACACGGACAGGATGAACGGAAAAAGCACACCCAGCACAATCGCTAATACAGGAACGGCTTTTGGCATCTCCATCTCATGACAGTAGAAAAAAATAAACGCTAATCCTTGAATACAAATCAGCAAGCTGAGAATAAATCCCCCATTCAATGAAACCGAATACAGCATATGCCCTTTTTCCAAATGCAGAAACCCTAATATCGTCACAATAAAGTACAGAATGACAACGCTTTGCGGGAGTTTGAGCTCTCTAAAAGGCTTCATCTTCGGAAGATCGGGGTAGAATCGCCTTAAAAGCGGCCTTGCCATCGCATAACTGATGAAAGCAAAAACAACACCGATCAATACGAGCGCGGCCGGAAAAAGATATTGAAGCGTGCTCAGCTGATTTTCCATCAGTTTCATCTGCTT
Source organism: Bacillus sp. FSL K6-2819 (assembly GCF_038008305.1). Lineage (NCBI taxonomy): Bacteria > Bacillati > Bacillota > Bacilli > Caryophanales > Bacillaceae > Bacillus > Bacillus sp. FSL K6-2819. The sequence goes on from NZ_JBBOYV010000001.1 coordinate 3,929,816, forward strand.
CCCGAACTGATCTCCGTAACCCAGCTGCTTTGACATGGCATCTGCCACAGACAGCGACTCCCGAAGCTGGGACATGGTGTTATCAACCACATTCATATTAAGAAACACGATGCTGACTACAAAAAAAACGACGCCGCACAGCACATACGCCAAAGCGCCGGATGCAACCGCATAACCGGGCTGTTTCTTTTTAAAGTAATATCCCATAGCGATTCCCGTACAGACCGCCGTAAAAGCGCCTGTAAGCCCGGCAAACGAACTCACAATAAAACTGACAGGAAGGCTGGCAAGACCCATCCATACCCCCGGCTTCAGACCGTGCCGAATGGTGTAAAGAATGATCGGCAGCGGCAAAGCAAAGAGAAGAATCGCCCCCAGTAAAGGGAGGTACACGACCAAAAGGGAAATGATTGCAAAAATACTGATCAAAATGGCGCCTTCTATTAGAGCCCTTGTATTTTTCACTTACTCACCTCAAACCTTGTATCATTCTGAACATACGAATAGAAAAGAGCAGCTTAGACGACTGCTCTTTTGACGCCGCAATGTCTCATTCAAGACCTGAATTTTCCATAAACTCTCCAAAATACACGTATATATTTTAACATAAGTCAAAATCGTAAGTAAAATGAGCGCGGGCAGACGCAATGTTCCATGTGAAACATTGAAACAGATAAACGGACATCCCCGTGAAAGAATGCCCGTTGTATCAGTGATCCTGATCATCCATGAAACCAGAAGTATCTCTGTTTTTCTTTTTGGTTTTTCGTACATATAACAAGACGATAACGATAAGTAAGAGAGTGGTTGCCTGTAAAACACCGCTGCTGAAAAGGAAGAAGTTCTTTATCATGTCCCACATATAGTTTCACCTCTGTTTCGTATTTCCTTTACATTGATTTTCCCTTTCTGGAAACTTCAAAACATCAGGAACAACATCGGAACCGGGGCATATGCTGATAGTGAAAATGAAGGATAAAGGAGATTCTTACAACATGACTGAGCGGAGAACATTAGCATGGCATGAAACGTTAGAATTGCACGAGTTAGTCGCTTTCCAGGCAAACGGACTTGTGAAATTAAAAAGAACAGAACGGGAAGTCAGCGATGCCAGACTAAAACAGCTTTACAGATTTTCCATCCATTCGCTGGAACAAAATCTGCGTGAGCTGCTTCCTTTCTTCCCTGAAGCACCCGGCTTTCGTGAAGATGAAACAGAAGAGCGCGCTGATTCCTCCTTTTACAGCGGCGGCCTGCTGAGCATGGCCAAAACGTCCGTGCGCAATTACGCCGGAGCCATTACAGAGACGGCCACACCTCAATTAAGGACCGTCTTCGTCAAGCACTTAAACGCGGCCATCAAGTGGCACCAAATGGTCTTTGAGTATATGGAAGAACACGGTCATTATCCGGCTCATAACCTGAGTGAATTACTGAAAAACGACGTCCGCAACGCCAGAAAGGCCATCGCGATGAAATAAAAAAAAGCAGCAAGGAATGTCATCCTTTGCTGCTTCTTATTTTTGAACGGACTGATCTCGAGGAGACGTTTTTTCCCGGTATGTCTCAAGAAACTCCCGGTTGGCATCTCCCCATTCCTTCATCTGCAGCACGATCGGTTCAAGCGACCTGCCGAATTCGGTCAGTGAATACTCCACCTTTGGAGGCACCTGCTGATACACCTCGCGATGCACGATGCCATCCGCCTCAAGCTCACGAAGCTGAAGCGTCAGCATACGCTGCGTAATGCTGGGACAAATGCGCCGAAATTCATTAAACCGCTTTTTTCCGCCGATCATATGATAAAACAAAATGCCCTTCCACTTTCCGCCGATAACGGAAAGCGTCAGCTCAACCGGACAACCTTCTTTATTCGGATATACGGTTCATTTTTCATCCTCCATAGTACCTTTTTTGATACTATATGCTGATTAGCATCTGACTTACCCAGTATTTTACTCGCAATCATCTCTCCCTCTCAACAAAAATGCTTCTTTTTCACATCAATTTTTAAGGTTTTGAAGATTACACCCTCCGCAAGACGTGTTAAACTATAAAAAGATTGTTTACACTACAAAAAAGGACAAGGAGTTATTATGGAAAAAATTCTTATTTTCGGACATCAAAACCCAGACACAGATACCATTTGCTCTGCCATTGCCTACGCTGATCTAAAAAATAAACTCGGCTTCAACGCTGAGCCTGTCCGCCTCGGACAAGTTAACGGCGAAACACAATACGCGCTTGATTATTTCAAGCAGGAAAGCCCGCGTTTCGTGGAAACAGCCGCAAACGAAGTAAACGGCGTCATCCTTGTTGACCACAATGAACGCCAGCAAAGCATTAAGGATATCGAAGACGTTCAGGTTCTTGAAGTAATCGATCACCACCGTATCGCTAACTTCGAAACAGCGGAACCTCTTTACTACCGTGCTGAGCCAGTCGGCTGTACGGCTACAATCTTAAACAAAATGTACAAAGAAAATAACGTGAAAATCGAGAAAGAAATTGCGGGCCTCATGCTGTCAGCAATTATTTCTGACTCTCTGTTATTTAAATCTCCGACTTGCACAGAGCAAGATATCGCGGCGGCAAAAGAGCTTGCTGAAATTGCCGGCGTAGATGCGGAAGAGTACGGCTTAAACATGCTGAAAGCAGGCGCGGACTTAAGCAAGAAAACTGTGGAAGAGCTGATTTCTCTTGATGCGAAAGAGTTCACACTCGGCAGCAAAAAAGTCGAAATCGCCCAAGTTAACACAGTTGATATTGAAGATGTCAAAAAGCGTCAGCCGGAATTAGAAGCGGCTCTTTCAAAAGTAATTGCTGAGAAAAACCTTGATCTGTTCCTTCTTGTAATTACGGACATTTTGGAAAACGATTCTCTAGCGCTTGCCATCGGTGATCAAGCGCCAAAAGTGGAGAAAGCGTTCGACGTCACGTTAGAAAACAACACGGCTCTTTTGAGAGGCGTTGTATCCAGAAAGAAACAAGTCGTTCCTGTTTTAACAGATGCGATTGCAGAATAACCAAAACACCCCGGACACCTGCCGGGGTGTTTTTTTATAGCATCGCGATTTTGTAAGCGCATACTCTGACAAATCACTTTGACGCATTTTGATATGTGGTATATAATATATCACACACAAAGCGCACTTTTTCTAATTATTGTAAATCAGCGCAACAACAACAGAATCGGGGGTTTATACGCTGGAAAAACACGCTTCTCTTTCTTATTCACGAACAACAGGAATTTGGCTTGTGCTTACAGGTGCTATCTTATGGGGTGTCTCAGGGACGGTTGCCCAGTATCTGTTTCAGCACCGCCATTTTAATACAGAATGGCTGACTTCAGTGCGCCTGCTTCTGTCAGGCGTACTTCTGCTCGGGATTGCGTACCGAAAAGAAAAAGGGCGCATATGGGCCGTTTGGAAAGACAAGCAGGACAGAATTCCTCTTCTCTTATTCGGGATTTTCGGAATGTTAGGCGTTCAATACACCTATTTTGCGGCAATTGAGTACGGCAACGCGGCCACCGCTACCGTTCTCCAATATTTAGGGCCGGCCATTATTACTTGCTTTTTAGCGATCCGCGCAAAGAGAATTCCTTCAGGAAAAGAACTGATGGCTGTCTTATTAGCGGTTGCAGGCACATTTATTTTGGTCACACACGGGAATGTCGGCAGCCTGTCTATATCCGGTCTGGCTGTTTTTTGGGGCATCAGCTCGGCATTTGCGCTGGCGTTTTACACCCTCCAGCCGCATCGGCTTTTGAAGAAATGGGGCTCCGCCATTATTGTCGGATGGGGCATGCTGATCGGCGGAGCCGTTCTCAGCCTGATTCAGCCGCCTTGGAAGTTTGAAGGCCAATGGTCGTTGTCCGCATATGCCGCGATCGTGTTTATCATCATTTTCGGAACGCTCATCGCTTTTTATTGCTATTTGGAAAGCCTGAAATATCTGAGTGCCTCTGAAACCAGCCTCCTCGCCTGTGCAGAGCCGCTGTCAGCAGCTTTTTTAGCGGTGATCTGGCTGCATGTTCCCTTCGGAATATCAGAATGGCTGGGTACTTTACTGATTTTAGCCACCATCGCTTTATTATCTATCAAGAAAAAATAACCTCTCTTTTTTAGAGAGGTTTTTCCCTAGGCCTGAAGCACCCTTTAGTCTCAATTACCCATAAATTAAAAGGCCTTTTTTCGTTTTACTATCATTCAAAAGAGGAAAATAGACCAGTTGTCAATAGAATCAGAGTCTAATAGAATGAGGTCGAAAAGTAAATCACGCAGGATTGTTACTGATAAAGCAGGCAAGACCTAAAATGTGTTAAGGGCAAAGTGTATTCTTTGGCGTCATCCCTTACATATTTTGGGTCTTTTTTTCTGTAACAAACCTGCCATCCATGAATTCGGGAGGATCGAAACGGCAGATCGCAAAAAACAGTACATACAGAAGGAGACATGAACATGAACATCAAAAAAATTGTAAAACAAGCCACAGTTCTGACTTTTACGACTGCACTTCTGGCAGGAGGAGCGACTCAAGCCTTCGCGAAAGAAAATAACCAAAAAGCATACAAAGAAACGTACGGCGTCTCTCATATTACACGCCATGATATGCTGCAGATCCCTAAACAGCAGCAAAACGAAAAATACCAAGTGCCTCAATTCGATCAATCAACGATTAAAAATATTGAGTCTGCAAAAGGACTTGATGTGTGGGACAGCTGGCCGCTGCAAAACGCTGACGGAACAGTAGCTGAATACAACGGCTATCACGTTGTGTTTGCTCTTGCGGGAAGCCCGAAAGACGCTGATGACACATCAATCTACATGTTTTATCAAAAGGTCGGCGACAACTCAATCGACAGCTGGAAAAACGCGGGCCGTGTCTTTAAAGACAGCGATAAGTTCGACGCCAACGATCCGATCCTGAAAGATCAGACGCAAGAATGGTCCGGTTCTGCAACCTTTACATCTGACGGAAAAATCCGTTTATTCTACACTGACTATTCCGGTAAACATTACGGCAAACAAAGCCTGACAACAGCGCAGGTAAATGTGTCAAAATCTGATGACACACTCAAAATCAACGGAGTGGAAGATCACAAAACGATTTTTGACGGAGACGGAAAAACATATCAGAACGTTCAGCAGTTTATCGATGAAGGCAATTATACATCCGGCGACAACCATACGCTGAGAGACCCTCACTACGTTGAAGACAAAGGCCATAAATACCTTGTATTCGAAGCCAACACGGGAACAGAAAACGGATACCAAGGCGAAGAATCTTTATTTAACAAAGCGTACTACGGCGGCGGCACGAACTTCTTCCGTAAAGAAAGCCAGAAGCTTCAGCAGAGCGCTAAAAAACGCGATGCTGAGTTAGCGAACGGCGCCCTCGGTATCATAGAGTTAAATAATGATTACACATTGAAAAAAGTAATGAAGCCGCTGATCACTTCAAACACGGTAACTGATGAAATCGAGCGCGCGAATGTTTTCAAAATGAACGGCAAATGGTACTTGTTCACTGATTCACGCGGTTCAAAAATGACGATCGATGGTATTAACTCAAACGATATTTACATGCTTGGTTATGTATCAAACTCTTTAACCGGCCCTTACAAGCCGCTGAACAAAACAGGGCTTGTGCTGCAAATGGGTCTTGATCCAAACGATGTGACATTCACTTACTCTCACTTCGCAGTGCCGCAAGCCAAAGGCAACAATGTGGTTATCACAAGCTACATGACAAACAGAGGCTTCTTCGAGGATAAAAAGGCAACATTTGCGCCAAGCTTCTTAATGAACATCAAAGGCAATAAAACATCCGTTGTCAAAAACAGCATCCTGGAGCAAGGACAGCTGACAGTCAACTAATAACAGCAAAAAGAAAATGCCGATACTTCATTGGCATTTTCTTTTATTTCTCAACAAGATGGTGAATTCAACTATGGCACGAAAATGGCCCATTGCAATATTGATCTTTCTGGGTGCGTTCCTGTTTGTCGGATTACTGCCGGACAAAAACCACAATTCCTCTGAAACAAACACGGCGCATAAGACGGATTACCGGGCGGCGTATCATTTTACGACCCCGGACAAATGGAAAAACGACCCTCAAAAACCGATTTTTTTCGAGGGGAAATATCATTACTACTATCTTTATAATCGGGACTATCCGAACGGCAACGGCACAGAATGGCGGCACGCCGTATCAGAGGACTTGGTGCACTGGACGGATGAAGGCACGGCTATTCCGAAATACACCAACCAAAACGGCGATATATGGTCCGGTTCTGTCGTCATTGATAAGCACAACACGGCAGGCTTCGGCGAAAACGCACTGGTCGCCGTAACAACACAGCCGACTGCCAAAACACAAGCACAGGAACAATATTTATGGTACAGCACGGATAAAGGAAAAACATTTACATCCTATAGTGATCAGCCCGTTATGAAAAACCCTGGCACTAAGGATTTCCGGGACCCGAAAGTGATCTGGGATGAGCAGGATGACAAATGGGTGATGGCCATGGCCGAAGGCGAAAAAATCGGTTTTTATGAATCACCCGATTTAAAAAATTGGCAATACACGGGCGGTTTTATCACGCAGGAGATCGGCCTCGTCGAATGCCCCGACCTTTATATGATGCGTGCAGATGACGGAACGACCAAGTGGATTCTCGGCGCAAGCGCAAACGGCAAACCTCAGGGCAAACCGAATACGTACGCTTATTGGACCGGAAACTTTGACGGGAAAGAATTTACTGCCGATCAAGCAGAACCGCAATGGCTCGATTACGGCTTTGACTGGTACGGCGGCGTCACATTTGAAGACGGCAACAGCAAAGATCCGCTGACAAAACGCTATGCGCTGGCATGGATGAACAATTGGGATTATCCGGATGAAACACCGACAATAAAGAACGGCTTTAACGGCACGGATTCTATCGTTCGTGAAATCCGCCTTCAGCAGCAGGACGGCGGCACATACAGCCTGATGTCAGAGCCGGTTGAAGCATTGAACCAATTAACCTCTTCAACTGACAGCATTGAAGACAAACAGGTGAACGGTTCTGAGACACTGCCGATCAAGGGTGATACGTATCAGCTTGATATGGATATCGCTTGGTCTGATATCAAAAATGCAGGCGTCAGACTCAGAGAATCAGCAGACCAAAAGCGGCATATTGATGTCGGTATTTCAACAGAAGACGGCTATGCCTATGTGAACAGATCGTTTACAGACCAGCCTGATAAAACCGGAACATACGCCGAAAGCAAAGCGCCATTCGACGGCAACAAGGGCCGCGTCCACCTGAAAATTCTCGTGGATAAAACAAGTATTGAAGTATTTGCAGACGACGGAAAAACCGTCCTGACCAATGAAGTGTTCCCAAAAGCCGAAGATCAGGGCATTACCCTCTTTTCTGAAGGCGGTACCGCTGACTTTCAGCATATTGAGATGAAGCATCTCGGTTCGATTCATCCTTAGGCTCCCTCTTCATTTCTTATCAGCGTCCGGACTGTGTTAAAATGCAGATATGTATATTACGATTCATGAGGTGTTCCATTGGATAATCAAAACAAAGAACCTGTGCTGAAAAGAACCATCATGCGGGACGAAGTGTATCACACGCTCAGAAACTGGATCATAACGGGCAAGCTCAAACCGGAAACAAAGTTAAAGGACAAGGAACTGTCAGAAACATTAGGAATCAGCCGCACCCCGATACGAGAAGCGTTATTGCGATTGGAAGATGACGGCTTGGTAATAACAAAGGCAAACAGATGGACGCTTGTCGCTCCGATTGAGGTAAAAGAAGCGGAAAACTTATATTCCATTGTCTGGACGCTTGAAAAACTCGCAATGCAGCAAGCCCTCCCTCATATGGACGCTGCAGTGATTCAGGAATTAAAACAGCTTAATGAGGATCTGCTTCAAACGATGAAAGACGGCGATAAAATGGCCATTCTGGAAGCGGATAATGCATTTCATCATCGCATCATTCTGCTTGCGGACAACGTTGAGCTTCACAAATTGCTTGTCAGCCTGAAAGTAAAAATTCAGAGAATGGAAATCCGCTATTTCAGTGAGAACGACGCGTTAAACAGATCATATAACGAACACTCTGATATCATTCACGCATTAGAACAGCAGGATGACGGCGCTGCCCTAGCAGCGCTTGAGGCAAATTGGAAATACAGTTTAGAACGCCTGCAAAACATGTAATAGCGAAACGAAAAATCCAAATCATATGATTTGGATTTTTTCACAAGACAGCCGCGCTGGCTGTCTTGTTTACTTTTTGTTTATATATAAATAAATACCGTAATCCGTCGGCACAGAAGCATACCCCATCTGTCTGAGCATGGCTGTTATATTCCCGCGATGATACGTTCCGTGGTTCACAACATGGAGAACCATATCGGCCGCCGCGGTTTTCATAATGTCACCTGATGGATGCTCTATTTCAAGGGGAAGGCTGATATTTTCTTCTTTTTGCAAAAATAGTTGATATCGGTCTGATAATTCCAAAAACATATCTTCCAGCTCTTCTATCTCTTTAGACAAGATCTCCTCTTTTTGCTGATCAGCTGATTTCAGCGTATCCTCCAGACGCTCTCCGGAGAACACATCAAACCATCCCTTATCCGACAAATACACATGAGTCAATACATCGGCTATCGATGGAAAGACACTTTGAATCTCCTTACGGTACACATCCTCCGGAAGCTCTTTAAGCCGGGTGAATATTTGCTGATTTGCCCAAAGATGATAATCATACAATTGCAGTGCCGGATGTCCCACAAAACCCTCTCCTCTCTCGATATAGAACGTACGTTCTTAATTATACCACGCTACATACGACTTTGTACCGTTTTCTTCATTTGCAGCTGCGAAAATCCGATAATAACCGAAAATAATAAAAGAAGACCCGCGCCGACATAAATAAACCGCACGCCGAATACATCCGAGATAACCCCCGTTCCGATAATGGAAAACATAAAGATAAACTGAACTAAAGCTGATCTCGCCGCTAATATATTGACTCGTGTCTGTTCGGTCGTGATGTTTTGAAGAAATGTTTCCTGTGTCAGATCTCTTAATACACAAGCGGGCCCCATGCACAGCACCAGAAAGAGGGCCAGAACGGCGCTGCTGATCAGTCCATAAATAAAAGTGAACATTCCATATGCCAGGGCTCCCGTCAGCATAAACGGAATGAGGTTGCGCTCAAACTTACCGGATAACCTATATATGATCAATCCGCCCAGCATCGTCCCGGCATAATAGACTCCGTTCACGTATCCCCACCACGCTTCTCCTTTATGAAGTACATCATGCACATACGTTAAGGACACAGACCCGATCCATATCATGCCCGCCCACGATTCGATCACATCCATCACAATGAGGATTCTCAGCTGTTTTTGCCGAAATAAATACGCCCAGCTGCTTGCCGCACTTGCAAAAAGTGAACGTCTCCTGACTGCTTCCGGCGGAGCGCACATGTGCACTTGAAGAAACAGAATGATGCCCAAAACCGAAGAAACCAGTAACATGACAGTGATGATAATCGTATAGCTTTCTCCCAAAAACGCGATGATGACGCCACCCAAAGACCAGCCCGCAAACTGAACGGTCTGATCAGCCGCAGATAATAAGCCGTTCGCTTTTACCCTTTGATCAGGGGGAATGATTTCTCCGATCAGCGCGCTTTTTACCGGAGCGAACCATCCGTTGCAAAAAGAAATCCCTCCGATCAGACAAAACAGCAGAAAAAAGAAAGCGGATGAACCGGTTTGGATGACATAAAACAAACAGACTAACAGTATCACCTGTATCAATTGAGAACCGATCAGCAAAGACCGAAGCGTGAACCGGCCGGTAACCAGCGGCAAAACGGCGCTGCCCAATACGCGAAATACAATGCTGACGAACGTCATAAGAGAGGCCATCGCCGTCGAACCGGTTTTTGTAAACAAAAACAAGATGACAGCCATCGTATAAAGGGAGAACCCCAAGTTGACAGCGGTCTGGCTGTATAAAATAGAATAATACGCTCTCCTCATATTCATCCTCTGCAAAACCCCCGCTCCCTGATTATGTAAATCATACCATAACCGCTGACCAGCAATCTTATAAAAACACAGATTGACATGGAGTCCGCTCCATCTATTAAGCTTTTATGAGCAGAGAGATTCCCTGCCGCAAAAACAAGCCGATGCTTACGCGCATCGGCTTTAAAATTAACCCCAAAATCATCTCAAGAACCAGCGACACAAAGGCCCCGTCCAAGGGAACCTTCCATTTTTCACCGTAATATAAGGCAAAACGGAGAAACCAAATCCGCTCACCACTCCACAGTTCCAATGTTTGTAAATGGAGATACGTTCCTCCAATAAAGAATGATAAAAAGGGCTTCCTTCCCGGAAGCCCTCACTCCGTCTGCTTACGCCAATAAAAGAAAAATAAGCGCTAAAACAGCCGGAAGTCCTTGTTTTACGATAATTGATTTGTTTGAAGTAAAGCCTCCGAAAATGGCCGCTATGACCACACAAATGACGAAAAACATTTGAATCATATGACCAACCGGATCAGCTCCGAGGATCAGCCCCCAAATGAGGCCGGCAGCCAGAAATCCATTATACAGACCTTGATTTGCAAACATGACCGCTACATTCCGATCACCTTCTAAATGCTTCGGCAAATTGAAAGACCGCTTGGCAGCCTTCGAATTGATAAAAAACATTTCAAGTATCATGATAAATACATGTTCTAAGGCTACGATTCCGACTAAAACAGCTGCAATAATGTCCACTGTCTCTCTCCTCTCAGCTTTACTTCAAAATTATTTCCATTGTGCGATCGTTTCGATAGGGAGACGGTAGGAAGCATATCCTTCGTCCGCCGCTTTTCCGATTGACAAAAGCATAACCGGTACATAACGGTCTTTTTCCAGTCCGAAAACGTCGGCGATCTTTTCTTTGTCGTAGCCGCCGATCGGGTTTGTGTCATAGCCGTGCGCGCGGGCCGTAAGCATCAGCTGCATGGAAACGAGACCTCCGTCAATCAGAATGGTTTCACGGTTCACTTGCTCCGGCAGTTTTTCAAAATGTGCCGTCAAAGCAGCAATTTGTCTGTCTTTTACTTCCTGCGGCATATAGCCCAGTTCGACTGCTTTTGAATAAATTTCTTCTAAATATTCATCATTCTTCATATCTGCAAAAACCGCGATAACCGCAGAAGATGTGCTGACTTGTGTTTGGTTAAAGCTTGCAAGCGGTGCGAGTTTTTCTTTTCCTTCCGGGCTGTCAATTACGAGAAAGCGCCACGGCTGCGCGTTGACTGAAGACGGCGCTGTCGTTGCTTCTTCCAGGATCTGAGTCATTTCTTCTTTGCTGATTTTTACGGCCGGATCATAATTCCGAATAGAACGGCGGCCTTTCATAATGTCCATAAAATCGTTTGTTTTCAGTTCTGTTTTCATGTGTAAACACTCCTATGCTTTCATATTCTCTATATTTTTCTGCATCTGTGATAATACGTTCTTTAACATACTGCGTTCTTCCGCGCTGACGCCGGCAAGCATTTCCTTTATGAAACGCTCCTTCTCTTTTTTGGAAGTCTCAATTCTCTCCCGCCCCTGTTCAGTAAGCCTGACAAGTATGATTCGGTTGTCCTCGGGCTTCCGTCTTCTTGTGACCATTTCTTTGGCTTCAAGCTGTTTCAAGTGTCTTGTAACGGCTGCGCCATCAATATTCACCTTTTTCTGAAGATCGCTTTGGCTGATCTCATCAACGTGAAAGAGCACGGCGAGAAGCTCAAGGCGGGATTGGCTGATTCCGGTGCACGCTTCAAATTTTGCTCCGATCACTTTATGCAGTGATTGAAGCTGATATAAAATCTCGCCTTCCTGTGAACAACATGTTGTCAAAACCCATCCCCACTTTCTTATGCACAATTAATTGACTAGTCAATGTTTGATACATCAACAATATACATCCATCATTCTTTTTTTGCAAGTTTTTTCTCCTTTTTTTAAAAAAAGCTGCCGGTTAACGGCAGCTCTTAATGATTATGAACTTTTCTGAAATTACTGCCTTTTACTTCAGCCACATCATAGACCGTCACAAAGGCTTGCTTATCAATGTCATTAATAATTTCCTTCAGTTTGGTTTCTTCCAAACGGTTGATGACACATGTAATTTCTTTGAATTTTTCATGGGAAAAACCGCCGTATGCTTCTTTGTAAGTAGCGCTGCGGCCCAATTCCTCACGAATTGTCTCTACCATTAATGCAGGCTCGTTGGTGATAATCTGAAATGTTTTAGAACCGCTTAAACCTTCTTCAACCACATGAATAACCTTAGACGCAATGTAGTAAGCAATGACGGAAAGCAAAGCGCCTTGCAGCCCGAACACAAATGAAACGAAAATAAACACAAAAATGTTTAAAAATAAAATGAGGTCGCTCGTGCCGAATGGCAATTTCCGTGACAGCAGCACGGCCAGCATATCAATTCCATCTAAAGCGCCGCCGTTACGCAATGCCAATCCCATTCCCAAACCAAGAATAATCCCGCCGACAACGGTGATTAATAGGGTGTCTCCCTCAATGATTGCCGGAGTGTGGTGGAAAAAAACCGTGCCCGCGGCAAGTGAAGCAATACCGATAATTGATAGAAACGCAAAGTTTTTCCCGATTTGCTTATATCCTAACCAGACAAACGGTATGTTGATAGCCGCAATTAAGATCCCAAGAGGCAGATGAAACAGCTGTGAACCGACAATGCTGAGTCCGGTCACCCCGCCGTCAGATACGCTATTCGGAATCAATACGGTTTCCAGCCCGTAAGCCGCTATAATTCCGCCGATAATGACCATAATAGCCCGTACGATAGATTTTGCTCTGGATTTCTTACGTTTTTGTTTTTCGATTGTACTCATCTCATTCCCCGCTTCAATTATTTTGTCTTATTTAAATATACCATAATTGATACTTTTCGTTAAAAAACAAGCCTGTCAGCCGATTTTGAAGCAGGAACCAAAAAAGGTGATTTTACAGATAACGTATCCATTTATGACCATTATCATTCAAAAACAGTAAAAGGAATTAACATCCATTAATATTCTCTTTTGTTTCCCTTCTTCACATATTCCCAATCATGTTCTATATTTTTTCTCACCCGCTGAAGGAGGCTGAAAATGGTTTCTTTTTCTTCAGGCGTAAAGCCGGACAAGGCTACTTCCGCAGAGTGCTCTCCTTCTCTTTGCAATAACGGGTAAACCTTTCTCCCTTTCTCAGTCGGGAACAGTTTTTTTATTTTTTTATTTTGATCATCAGGATGCTTTTCAATAAACCCTTGTATTTCCAGTTTCTTTATCGCTCTCGCCGCTGTTGTTCGGTCAACTTTAATCATTTCCGCCAATTTTTCTTGTATTATCCCCGGGTTTTCACATATTCGCACAAGATAGAGGTACTGCCCTTTGGTTAAGTCTAATTCTTTAAATTCAATATTGCTGATGGAATCCAATGCCCGTGCGATCATGCCGATTTCCCGCAAAATATCAGTCATATCTTTTCAAACCCTTCGTATTTTTATTGCATTTGCAATAAAAATGTTTTATCGTTACTTCTATAAGACCACAAGCAAGCCGTGCAGTCCAGACTAATATGTGAAAAGGATTGATTGATCATGAAGATAAAAAGAATCACAACGGAAATTGATTTACAAACAGCTTTTGATATTAGAAAAACGGTATTCATCGAGGAACAGCAAGTACCTGAATCTGATGAATTTGATCAGTTCGATACGCTTCAGGAACAGTGCCGCCATATCTTGGTTTTTCATGAAAATCAGCCTGTCGGCACAGGACGCGTCCGCATCGTAAACCATACAGGTAAGCTCGAACGAATCTGCATCCTGAAGCCTTACCGCAAATACGGATTAGGCAAAGTGATGATACGCGAATTAGAAAACATCGTGAAAGAAAAAGGCATCACTCAATGTAAACTGCATGGACAAACACATGCGGAAGGCTTTTATCACAAACTGGGCTATCAGACAAGTTCACCGGAATTTATGGAAGACGGCATCCCGCATGTCTTAATGACAAAAGAGTTGGCTTCGCCTAATGACAGTGAAACATCCGGATCCCTTCTTTTTTGATCTTTTAAAAAAAACGAATCAGAAAGAAGACGCTCCAGCAGCCCACAACCCTGAGGACTGGTTCCCATGGGGAGAAGAGGCCTATCTATAAAATAACGAAAGCCTTATACAGGGGCTTTTTTTCTTACCCAGAAACAATTTAAAGCGGGCTTCACCCGAGTATAAAACTTTACTTGAAACGGTTATGCCTTGACAAATACAAATACTTGAAATACGGTATTTCAAGAAATACTGAAATATAATCGAATATGATGAAAGGAGATGATTAAACTGACACACGAATCCGCTGTTAAAATATACAAAGCGCTCGGCGAATCAACACGTTTAAAGATTGTGAAGATGCTCACCGAACATTCAGAGATGGCTTGTTTAGATATGGGCACTCGTTTAAATATCACTTCCCAATCAACATTAACATACCATTTAAAACCGTTGCTGGATTGTAACCTTCTATCCGTTCGAAAAGAAGGAACGTTTCGTTACTATCGTTTAAATCGCCAAGTCCTAGAGCAATATGCCCCCACTTTACTCAATAAATAAAGTGGGAAAATTCTTCACATCCATTATTTCAGTATTTATAGAAATACTGAGAATACACTTACATAAACGTTAATTTGAAGGGAGTTTTAAAAATGTCGACATTCTTCATACCAGAAAAGTCAGAGTTCGTAGAGGCAAACGGAGTTCATTTTGCTTATAGAAAATTTGGAAAAGAGACAGGAACCCCTCTGGTTTGTTTAGTCCACTTCAGAGGAACAATGGAAAATTGGGACCCAGAGCTTATGGGGAGGTTGGCTGCAGATAGACCTGTTATCATTTTTGACAATACCGGTATCGGTGAATCAAGTGGTGAAACGCCTTCTACTGTAGCTCAAATGGCTAAGGATGCTGCATCCTTCATTAACGCACTAGGTTTGAAACAGGTCGATATTTTGGGCTTTTCCCTTGGCGGCTTTGTAGCTCAAGAGTTAGTCATGCAGCATCCTGATTTAATTCGCCGAGTTATATTGGCTGGAACCGCTCCTCGATCAGGAACCGGATTAAGATCCAGAAATGATGTACGTGAGGCCAGCACGGGGAATATAGAAGATGCTGATTCCGCCATCCAACAATTCTTGTTCCTATTTTATCGCCCAACTGAAACTAGCCGGGCACGTGGAATTGCATCATTAAAGCGTATTTTTGGCCAGAAAAAATTTAATAGTTCTTTGCAAGTGCTTAAAGCACAAAGTGAGGCAATAGCAGAATGGGCTAAACAAGGATCAGATCAGTCATATAAATGGCTAAACAATATTACGCACCCCGTACTCGTAACAAACGGTATTGACGACGTTATGGTTCCAACAGAGAACAGTTATATTCTTACACAACATCTCCCTAACGCCCAACTCATCATTTATCCGGATTCTGGACACGGACACTTGTTTCAATATCCTCACCTATTTGCCGAACATGCGAAGCTTTTTCTTGATGCATAGACTTTAAATAAGTTTCACCGTTTGTATATAGTATGATGTCTTCATTAACAGCAAACCAGGGAGAATAATCTTGAAAAGATTGATTAGGATTATTCTCCCGATATAATCTGAATAAGCTAATATTTAATATCCGATAATCAATATTCGTTTGAGCCGGTGCTGGTCAGCATCGGCTATTCGCCTTGTCATTGATGTCATGATTTGTTCTTAAAACAGGAAAGTCTACGAATAGTGTAATAATACCTATATTATTAGTTAATATTACCTTAAATTTAACTTAATTCCCTTAATAATTAATAAAATACATCTTTCTTTTTTGTATAATTTTGAGTGATTACATGATTAAGGAGATGTTTGCATTATTAAAAGTTTTAAGTAAGTCATTAGTTATTATGATGACGATTGTATTTAGCTTTGCTGTTTTCTCAAATTCAATGAGCCAGTCAGCACACGCTGCGGTGGAGAATGAGTAAATTTAGGGAAAGGTTATAAAGCTAGATTTGATGAGCCTCATGATAAAAAGACTGGTAAATGGCATGTACATGTATACAATGGAAAAAAAGAAATTGCCAGTGAAAATATGGATGGAACAAGCCATGATGGAAGTCACTTATCAAAAGCACCTAAATCAGCAGTCAAGAAATTAACGAGTACTTCTCAATGGAAAAAGTATAAGAAAAAAGAAAATCAACTTTCTGAAGCTCGAAAACAAGTACATAAAAAAATCTGGTGGCAGATGGTAATTGATCCTACACCTCTTATTGTGTTAGCTGCGGCATTAGCCATTGCATTAGTAGCTTAAATTAAGAAACGGAGATAAAGAAATATGAGAACTTTAAACACGAGATTTAAACGTTTATTGAGATTAAGAGATTTTGAATTCTTTCAAGTGGAATTAAACGATGATGACAGAACTGCTTTTTTGTTATTCATTGATGAAAGATCGCTAGATTCTGAAGAAGATAATAATGTAAAAATATTTCTAATTTCCCATTTCGAGTTATCTGAATCGTCATATCAAGATGTACTAAGTTTTAATGATGATCTTTTAGGTATGAAATATAATTGTTCATATGTAATGGACACTTTAACTGTTAAAGAGGAGTTTGATTTCGATTTTCCATTTGACATGCTTGCAATTCGAGAGTATGTTCAAGAGTTATTGTCCACTTTAAAAATAGACAAAAAACTCCCTAAACTTAAAGAAACGGATTTTAATTATTTATCTCAAGAATAGTAAGTACGTTAGATAAAAAATAAATATTTAAGTTTAGTTTTGATTTGTCTTTTTGCAAATTGTATTTATCTGGCGATCTTGATATTGTGATAAGAAAACAGCAGATTTCTGAAGATTTCTGAAGGGGTCTGCTGTTTTCCCGACAATGGATTTTTTTACATTCAGTAACATGTTATTAGTGCCACGCCTATTAGATCAATAATTCGGATTCTCCACATTCAATCTCATCTTCAATCTCTGATAATTTAGTTTCAGCTAAAGTTCTTTACTTCTGATTTCGTACATTCCCATAAAAAAAGAAATAATACTCAATCATTTTTGATAAACTGCCTTCTTTTCTTTCAAAATTTCGTAGGTATTCTTAACTTCTTCAACGTCTTTTGATCTCAAATAAAAATTAACATTAGTTCGTGTCTAAAATCTAAAAGTTGATAATATAGGAGGAAGGACATCTTGCTTCATTTCGACTTCTTCTAAAAGGGTTCATTTCTGACTTCTTGTTTTGAGCTTCTTCAGTCTTTTTTTTCTTTATGGTTAAATACCATGAATTCAACTTAGATATTAAAACTTCATATGGAATCCTAACATAATTAAACATTATACTATGTTTCCTTCCCTCTCTTTTAAGTAAATCGGCTAAGTTTTGTATTTATTTATAATTAGTGTGATAACCTAAATGTAAATAAAAAAACGAAAAAAGGTGATCCCATGCCCGCTAACAATAAACCCAACAGCTTAATCACGGAGAAGTCACCTTACTTACTCCAACACGCCCACAACCCAGTGGACTGGTTCCCATGGGGAGATGAAGCCTTTGAAAAAGCAAAACGCGAAAACAAGCCGGTTCTTATCAGCATCGGCTATTCGACTTGTCATTGGTGCCACGTAATGGCTCACGAATCCTTTGAAGACGAAGAAATCGCCGGTATGTTAAATGATAAATTTATAGCCATCAAGGTTGATCGTGAGGAGCGGCCTGATGTGGATTCCGTGTATATGAGAATTTGCCAATTGATGACGGGGCAGGGCGGGTGGCCGCTGAATGTGTTCGTCACACCTGATCAGAAGCCGTTTTATGCGGGGACGTATTTTCCGAAGACGAGCAAATTTAACCGCCCGGGTTTTATCGATGTGCTTGAACATCTGTCCGAAACGTTTGCGAATGATCGGCAGCATGTCGAGGATATCGCGGAAAACGCCGCCGCTCATCTTGAAGTCAAAGTTCATCCGACCGAGGGCATGCTTGGCGAACAAGCGGTACATGACACGTATCGTCAGCTGGCAGGCGGGTTTGATACGGTGTACGGCGGGTTCGGCCAGGCTCCGAAATTTCCAATGCCGCATATGCTCCTGTTTCTGCTTCGCTACTACAGCTATACGGGCAAGGAACAGGCATTGGCCGGCGTAACCAAGACACTCGACGGCATGGCGAACGGCGGTATTTTTGACCACATCGGGTTCGGATTTGCCCGCTACTCGACTGATAATGAATGGCTCGTGCCGCATTTTGAGAAAATGCTGTATGACAACGCCCTTCTCCTCAGCGCTTATACAGAAGCCTATCGAGCGCTACAAACAGATTGCGACGCAGATCGTGACGTTTATTCAGCGGGAAATGATGCATGAGGACGGCAGCTTTTTCTCAGCATTAGACGCCGATACAGAAGGCCGCGAGGGGAAATATTACATATGGTCTAAAAAAGAAATCATGAATCTGCTCGGTGACGAACTCGGCTCACTTTATTGCAAGGTGTATAACATCACAGAACAAGGCAATTTCGAAGGAGAAAACATTCCGAACCTCATTTTCACGCGGCGTGAGGCCATCCTTGAAGAGACCGGTCTTACTGAACACGAGCTGACCGAACGCCTTGAAGGCGCACGAATAAAATTGCTGGAAGCGCGGGAAAACAGAAGCTATCCGCACACAGATGACAAGGTGCTGACCTCATGGAACGCGCTCATGATTGCCGGATTGGCAAAAGCCGCAAAGGTATTTCATGAGCCGGACTTTCTCAGCATGGCGGAAACAGCGATCCGTTTTCTCGAACGGCATCTTATACCGGACGGGCGCGTCATGGTCCGCTATCGTGAGGGCGAAGTAAAAAACAAAGGGTTTATCGATGACTACGCTTTTCTGATCTGGGCTTACCTTGAACTGTATGAGGCAGGTTTTAACCCGTCTTATTTGAAGAAAGCGAAAACGTTATGTACAAGCATGCTGGATCTGTTCTGGGATGAACGGCACGGAGGATTTTTCTTTACCGGGAATGATGCCGAGACCCTTCTTGTGAGAGAAAAAGAAGTCTACGACGGTGCCGTCCCTTCCGGAAACAGCGCGGCAGCCGTTCAGCTGCTTCGTCTCGGCCGCCTGACGGGTGATGTATCGCTGATTGAAAAAGCCGAAGCCATGTTTTCCGTTTTTAAACGGGAAATAGAGGCCTATCCGAGCAGCAGCGCTTTCTTCATGCAAAGCGTACTGGCGCACATAATGCCTCAAAAAGAAATCGTCGTTTTCGGTAGCAAAGATGACCCGGACAGAAAGTGGTTCATTGAAGCGCTTCAGGAGCATTTCACTCCCGCCTATACAATTCTCGCCGCGGAAAATCCGGAAGAGCTTGCAGGCATTTCTGATTTTGCCGCGGGTTATGAAATGATTGACGGAAAAACGACGGTTTACATTTGTGAGAATTTCACCTGCCGCAGACCCACCACGGATATTGATGAAGCGATGAATGTATTACAAATCAGCAGCAGAGCCTAGGCGGCCTGCTGCTTTTCTTTTTTCACAAAACGGAATGCGAGCCATGCGAAGATCATATTGATCACCAGACTCGATATGCAATCATATATTTCATAGCCGCCGGCTGATGAAAATATCGATGGAATGGCGCCGTAAACCGAATGATCCTCGGTGAGAAAGATAAATAAAAACATATTATTGGCAGCGTGACCGCCCAGGGACAGCTCCAGACTGCCCGTTTTAATCGTGATAAAGGTCCAGATCACACCAATGGTGACATATCCGATTCCCGCCCAGAGAGCCCCATTTTCCATCTCCGGATTTCCGAAGTGAAGGACGCCGAATAATCCGCCGATGATGGCAGTCAGAACCACCGCGTTTGCCGTCAATTTCCCGGCGAACTGAAGCAGAAAACCCCGAAAGAGAAATTCCTCCGCAGAGGTTTGAATCGGCACCAAAAAGACGGCCGCCGCTAACAGCAGCAGAAAGCGCGAAGCATGGAATTCCTGAAGCGAGAATCGATCCGGGTGGAATAAAAAATCAACCAGCCCCGCAATAAACATCAGCAAAATATAAGTGCCGAATCCAAAGAAAATCCTCTTCCAGTTCAGCGACTGATTCGGTGTGATAATAGATAAAAACCGCCGTTTCATAATGAAACGAACCGCTATCCAAATGCCTGGAATCGCTATGAAGTAGACGATATGCTGTAAATAAATATCCGCCAGCGGGTCACCTAATGCCAACTCATCCCAGTTTATCGTCAATGACGGATTGAACTCGGATATGAGAAGCATATAAAATACGGTCAATATGCTTCCGAATAAGAACAAACCCACTATGACCAGCAGAGAAAGAAGATATCTCCATACACTATTTTTTCCCTCTGCGGGCCGTACAAAAGTATTCATATTTATGCATCAGCTTCCTTTCCTTCAACATTTTACAATAGAAACAGAAACAGATATAGGAAATTTCATATATTTTTAAGAAGAAAGCGCTATGCCGTTTCCTTCGGCTCTGGTTATTTACACTCTGTTTTTGCCAAAAAAAGACCTTTATAATGTATTTGTCAGATTAATTTACAGTATTTTCTGATTACAATTGCCAAGTCAGGGGGTTTTTTATGAAACATCAGACATTCTCAAATGTAGCGAACCGTTTAGACCGTCTCCCCATTTCACGTGTGCACTATCAAGTATTAACCGCTCTCGGAATCATCTATTTTTTTGATCTCGCTGATCTGTTTACGCTCAGTAATGTGGCTCCGGCGCTGATTGAGCATTGGGGTGTAGAGCTGTCCACCATTGCTGACATTACGGCTGCATCCTTCTTGGGCATGTTTTTAGGCGCCTCTCTCGGCGGAAGGCTGTCCGATCGGATCGGCAGGAAAAAAGCGCTGAATTGTTTTGTCCTTATCTTTTCGATCTCATCTTTTCTGAATGCGCTGGCATGGGACATTCCTTCCTTAATGATTTTCAGATTTTTGACGGGTCTCGGCGTCGCAGCCGCCATGATTGTGACGAACAGCTACTTGGCGGAGTTCTTTCCATCCTCCGTACGGGGAAAATATATCTCCTTTTGCGCCATGATCGGATTAATCGGCGTTCCCGTCACAAACGTCGTATCCGCTTTTGTCATTCCTTTAGGCTCATGGGGATGGCGGCTCGTCTTTGTATGGGGCGCGGCCGGTCTCATTTATTTCTTTTTTATCCGCCGGCTTGAGGAATCGCCGCGCTGGCACGAAAATCGCGGTGCATATAACCAGGCAAACGCCATTATGAATCGGCTTGAAACCCGTGTAGAAAAAGAAAAAGGCCCGCTCCCCGCACCGAAAGAAGCAGCAGAAGTACATGCCGTGAAGCACGCCGGCTACTTAGGACTGTTTCAGGGCAGGAATCTAAAAATCACCATCATCCTGTCAGCGGTATGGATCCTTGAAACCTTTGGCTTTTACGGCTTTGCCTCATGGGTGCCAAGCCTGCTGAAAAGCAACGGCATCACCATGGAAAAAACGCTGTGGTACAATGTGCTGCACTCTGTCGGGGCCCCGCTTGGCGCATTGCTCGGATCCATGATATCCGAAAGGTTCCAAAGGAAATGGATTCTGGCCGCAAGCGCTTTTCTGACTGCAGTCGCCGGGCTGCTGTACGGCATGACGTTTATTCCCGTCATGATTATTGTGTTTGGATTTGTCGTCAACGTCACAGAACGGATATTCACCTCAAATCTATACGCATACACATCAGAGCCGTATCCTACGGAATATCGCTCGGCAGGGAGCGGGCTGGCGTACGGGCTCGGCCGTTTTTCCAACATATTCGGCTCTTTGCTCGTCGGATTTATTGCCATAAAGCTCGGCTACATCAGCGTCTTTTTGTTTATCGGCGGCTGCTGGCTCCTATGTTCCGTTCTGTTAATCCTCTTCGGCCCGAAAACAAATGCACAGCAAATTTAAACAATAAAACAGTGCGGACTCACTCCGCACTGTTACACTGTGATTTCTATCAAATTGCCTTCCCAATCCTCTATCACGCTCTCATAATATCCGTCACCCGTCACGCGCGGGCCGCTTACAACCTGAAATCCGTCGTTTTTAAACGTCTCCGTCAGTTCATTCACCCGCTCCTTGCTGCCTGTAGAAAATGCGAGATGCGCCCACCCGGTCATATTCTGTGACGGCGTTTCCTCAATGCCGCCTTTTTTCATAATTTCCAGCCGGCATCCGGAGTCAAATGAAAGAAAATACGATTTGAAATCCTTTTTCTCATTATGATAAAGGTCATTGGCTTTTGCGCCAAAGTATTTCTCATAAAACTCTTTCATTCGTTCTAAATCTTTCACCCATATCGCTGCATGTTCAATTTTCATATGTCCGCCTCCTTTTTTTTCTCAATCTATTTATAAGCCATGAAATCCATTTCAGCTCAAGTCTTTTTCCGCTGAAATTGGTGCATAATTTGTTTTTTAGCCGTTTCTCCGTTCAAAAACAGCAAAAACGCTTCCTTTCCGACCCGTTCCAAATGAAGTTCCAAGGAAGGAATATTCAAAGCCCGGCTGACGCTCACATTTCCCTCGCCGATGATCTCCACGTCCCATTTCTGTTCTTTCGCAAACTGGTACAAGCCGGCAGCCACATCATCACTGTGTGCATAAATAGCCGTCGGCGGCTTGCTGAAACCCCGGAAGTGCTCACCAGCACGCTTTCCGTCGTCCATATCGTGGCATCCGATTAGAATGCGGGTTTCATCAAAAGAACCGAAAACTGCTTTATAGGCGTTTACCTTATCGGTCGTACTTGGGCTTTTTGCCGCTTCCCGCACACATGTAAAAGCAACGTCTCGATGCCCGCGGTTTTTCAAATACAAAAAGCTCTCTCTGTATGCCGCCTGTCTGTCATTATAAGCGCAGGGAATCGCTTGGTGCTGTGTATATTCACAGGCGACAATGGGGCCGTATTCAAGGTAAGGCACGGCTGTTTCCCATTCATTCGCGCGGGAGGTGACAATCAGTCCGTCAATCTTTTTCATTTTCAACAGTTCGAAATATGTAATCTCTATAGCGGGGTCATAGTTGGTGGGGAGAAGAGTTGTCACGTAATCATGGGCAAACGCTTCCTTCGTGATACCGTTTACAATTTTGTCAAAGCAGGGATGATCACTGTACGGCAATATCACGCCGATCGTATTGGTCTTTCCGCGAATCAGATCAATGGCGGTTCGATTAGGCGTATAATCCAGCTCCTTCATCACTTGATTCACAAGACGCCTTTTCTCCTCAGATACGTACGGATGGTTGTTTAGCACGCGTGATACGGTAGCCACCGACACATTCGCCAGTTTCGCAATCTCTTTTATATTTGCCATGTGCTCCTCCATTTTCGGTAATAAAAAAGCAGCAAGAGTGAATTTCTCTTACTGCTATCTCATCATAAATCCAGTGTCATTTCAACAGGGCAATGGTCCGAACCCATGATATCGGCACAAATGGCCGCCTGGGTGATCCGCTGCTTCAGCCTGTCTGAAACAATAACATAATCAAGCCGCCAGCCGATATTTTTCTCGCGTGCATTCGTCCTGTAAGACCACCAGGAATACGCGCCTTCCTGATCGGGATATAAATAGCGGAATGAGTCGGTAAATCCGGCATTCAGCAGTACGCTGAACGCTTCCCGCTCCTGATCCGAGAAACCTGCGTTCTTTCGGTTGGCTTTTGGGTTCTTCAAGTCTATCTCCCTGTGCGCAACATTCAAATCGCCGCATAATAACACAGGCTTCTTCTGATCAAGCTTTTGCAGATAATCCTTAAAATCCGCTTCCCACTGAAGACGGTAATCAATTCGCTCTAACCCGCGTTTGGCATTTGGCGTGTAACAGTTGACGACGAACACATTCTCAAACTCAAGCGTGATCACCCGTCCTTCTTGATCATGGTCGTCAATTCCCAATCCATAAGAAACTTGCAGCGGCTTTACTTTCGAAAAAACAGCCGTCCCTGAGTAGCCTTTTTTCACTGCATAGTTCCAATAGTCATGGTATCCTTCAGGCTGCAATGATACTTGTCCGTCCTGTACTTTTGTTTCTTGCAGACAAAGAATATCGGCTTTCGTTTCCTGCAGGCAAGTATTGATATCTATCTTTTTCATCACGGCACGCAAGCCGTTTACATTCCAAGAAATCAGTTTCATGTGTTCCCTCCCGCCCGGCTCAGCCGGTATTAACAATCTTACTTCAGTGTTTCAATGTTTCTGCCCTCTAATGCCAGCAGCTGCTTTTTCATTTCTAAACCGCCTCTGAATCCGGTCAGTTTGCCGTTTTTCCCGATGACACGATGACATGGAACCGTAATCAACACCGGATTTGCCCCGATTGCGGCGCCCACGGCTCTTACGGCTGTCGGTTTCTGAATCATTTCTGCAATATCCGAATAGAAGTATGTCTCACCGTACGGTATGTCCATCAGCGCTTGCCATACAGCCAGCTGAAATTCTGTTCCGTAAAGATCCAGCGGCACTGAAAATGCTGATCTGCCGTTTTCGATGTACTCGGACAGCTCTGCCGTGTAAGGCGCCAGTTTTTCATCATCACGCACCAAGCGGTGTTGCGGCATTGCTTTTCCTGTCCACCGCTCAAGCTCTTCAAAGTTTCCATGATTCGAACCTATAAAGCAAAGCCCCGTAGAAGTGGCGGCTGTATACAGACTCCACTCATTCCGTGTGAAGAGTGTCCAATAAACCATAGTCTCTTTACTCATAGTGAATCTCTCCCCGTCCCTTTCCGGCAGTTTTTCTGTATGCTGTAGGCGAACTTCCCGTTCTCTTTTTAAAAAGAGTCGCGAAATGTGCTGTGTTTGGAATTCCGACAGTCAGAGCGATCTCCATAACTGTCTTATCAGTATAGAGTAAAAGGTGTTCCGCCTTCGTCAGTCTTTTTATCTGAATATACTCAATGGGAGACAGCCCCCTGATTTTTTTAAATGTCCGCTGCAAATGATAGGGGCTGCCGTGACACATATCGGCCAGCACGCTCAGAGTCAGTGATTCGTGATAGTGGCTGTCAATATACTCGGTGATTTGCGCAATCCATTCTTCATCAGGAAGACGCAGACCGTTGGGACGGCACCTTTTACAGGGACGAAAATTTCTCTCCAGCGCTGCATCAGCCGTATCAAATACCAGCACGTTTTTCTTATTCGGAACTCTCGACTTACAAGAAGGCCGGCAGAAAATCCCCGTCGTTTTTACGGCATAATAAAATGTCCCATCATAGGAAGCATCATTGTGAATGATTGCATTCCACTTTTCATCTGTCAGGATATTTCTTTCCGTTTTCATCTCAGCCACCCCCTGTTTCTCAGTATAAACAAATCCATTACATAAGTACGCTTATTTGAATAGAGGAGCAAGATAACAAAGATAAGACTCAGAAGCATTTCTATGTTTCATGTGGAACATTTCGGCAGGGGGTTGAGTGATATAAAAAAAGAGCAGGAGCCCGCGGGCTCTTGCTCTTTTCTTTCGGCTTACTCGCCAGTTACGTATGGAAGTAAAGCCATTTGACGTGCGCGTTTGATCGCGATAGTCAATTTACGTTGGTATTTCGCGTTTGTTCCAGTTACACGGCGAGGTAAGATTTTACCACGCTCAGAAACAAACTTTCTAAGAAGATCTACATCTTTGTAATCGATGTGCGTAATGCCGTTAGAAGTGAAGTAACAAACCTTACGGCGTTTCGCACGACCGCCTCTGCGTCCTCCTGCCATTGTCATTTCCCACCTTTCTTGTTATGAATATAGCGATAATCTATTAGAACGGAAGATCATCATCCGAGATGTCAATCGGCTTGCCGTCGTTGGCAAATGGATCATCATTAAAGCTGTTCCCTTGATTTCTTCTCTGGTTGTTCTGATTTCCGCCGAACGGATTATCATTTTGGCCTCCGCCAAAGTATTGGCCTCCGCCGCTGTTTCCTTCGTTGTATCCGCCTGAACCAGAACCGCCGCTGTTTTTAGGCTCAAGAAATTGAACACTTTCAGCTTGGACTTCTGTCACGAAGACACGCTGTCCCTGCTGATTTTCATAATTTCTTGTCTGAAGACGGCCGTCTACGCCGGCAAGGCTTCCTTTTTTAAGAAAGTTTGCAACGTTTTCGGCTTGTTTTCTCCAAGTGACACAATTAATGAAATCGGCTTCACGTTCTCCAGACTGGTTCGTGAATGTACGATTCACAGCTAGAGTAAACGTGGCGACAGCCGCACCGCTTGGCGTATAACGAAGCTCTGGGTCTTTTGTTAGTCTTCCGACTAATACAACTCGGTTAAGCATATGAAAGACCACCTTTTAACATTATATATTTCAAATTGCTTATTCTTCTTCTTTAACAACGATGTGGCGAATGATATCGTCACTGATCTTAGCTAAACGGTCGAATTCAGAAACCGCTGCAGCGTCAGACTGAACGTTTAAGATTTGGTAGAAACCGTCACGGAAATCGTTGATTTCGTAAGCAAGACGACGTTTACCCCAATCTTTTGTTCCAGTGATCTCCGCTCCGTTAGAAGTCAAAACGTTGTTGAAACGCTCGATAACTGCCTTCTTTGACTCTTCGTCAATGTTCGGACGGATAATGTACATAACTTCGTACTTTTTCATCTGTTTGCACCTCCTTTTGGTCTAAGCGGCCCTATAATGGGCAAGGAGCAATAATTCTATTACTCACAAGTTTATATTATACCAAAGCTCTTGTCCCTTTACAACTGTGTCCTATACATTAAATCGGAAATGAATGACATCTCCGTCTTGGACTACATATTCCTTACCTTCCAGACGCACTTTTCCGGCTTCTTTCGCTCCGGACATTCCGCCGCCTGCCAAAAGGTCTTCATAAGCAACCGTTTCAGCGCGGATAAAGCCGCGTTCAAAGTCTGTGTGGATGATACCCGCACACTCAGGAGCTTTCATGCCTTTTCTGAATGTCCAAGCGCGCACTTCCTGTTCCCCCGCCGTAAAGTATGTCGCAAGGCCGAGAAGAGAGTATGACGCTTTAATCAGCTGATCAAGACCTGATTCTTCGATGCCGAGCTCTTCAAGGAACATTTGCTTTTCTTCGCCTTCCAATTCAGCAATTTCAGACTCGATTTTTGCACAGACGACGATAACCTCGGCATTTTCCCCCGCGGCGTACTCACGGATTTTCGCAACGTATTCATTTCCTGAAGGATCAGCCACTTCGTCCTCGCTCACATTTGCCACATAAAGCACAGGTTTTGACGTAAGCAAATGAAGCTGCTTCACAAGCTTTTGCTGTTCTTCCGTAAATTCAACGGAACGGGCAGGCTTTTCTTGTTCGAAAGCTTCTTTTAATTTAGACAGAATGTCAAACTCAAAAACCGCTTCTTTGTCTTTTTGCTTCGCAAGCTTGCTTACCCGCGTGATGCGCTTTTCGACTGTCTCCATGTCGGCAAGAATCAATTCAAGATTGATCGTTTCAATATCATCAATCGGATCGACTTTCCCTGACACGTGCGTAATATTGTCATCAGCAAATGCGCGTACAACGTGGCAGATCGCATCTACCTGACGGATATGAGAAAGAAACTTATTTCCGAGTCCTTCACCTTTAGATGCGCCTTTTACGATCCCCGCGATATCAGTGAATTCAAACGCAGTCGGCACCGTTTTTTTCGGGTTTACCAATTCAGTCAGCTTTTGCAGACGTTCATCAGGCACTTCCACGATTCCCACGTTAGGGTCAATTGTACAGAACGGGTAGTTGGCTGATTCGGCACCAGCCTGGGTAATTGCATTAAACAACGTCGATTTTCCGACATTCGGCAAACCGACAATTCCAGCAGTTAAAGCCATTCTTTCATCTCCTCTATATCAAACCATCATCGTATAAACGTATTGTAAACCTAGAGCAATTATAAGGAGGTTCATAGGAAAAGACAAGCTGAGAAAAAAGCATTTCCCGCACTCTCTCTCCTTAGATTATCCTTTTTTAACCGCTACCAGACAGTCAAAAAGCGTACTTCCCATTCCATTATCGGAATTTGAATCCTTTGTGAGCATGTTGACGGAGCCTCCGAATGCCGACCACATGCCTTCATCTATATTCACCGTCTTGGGGTGAGCCTGCTTCATGATTTTCACCCTGCCGCGCAGACGCCCGCGGTCATTGTATACCTCTGCCGTATCTCCGTCCTGAAGGGCAAGCTCCTCGGCGATATCAGGCGACAGATCCACCTGAATCTGCTGAAGTTTTTCAATAAACGGCACGTGCTGTGAATGGTTAGAGCGCTGCGGGTGAATGGACAGCAGCGTATACGGATATTTCTCGGCCAGCCCGCCGTCGTGATAAACAGACTCCTCCGGCACTTCCAATCGAGGGAGGCCGCTGTATCCTTTCTCTTCTGCCAATGACGAGATGAATTCAAATTTCCCGCTCGGGGTTAAAAATTGGAAATCATCCCACGGGACCTGTTTGACCGGAAGCGGCATATGGCCTTTTTCCTTTAATCGCTCAAGGGTGATCCCCTCTTCCTCCAAAGAAGAAAGCCCCATCTTCAAGAAATCTTCCGTACGATAATCAAACAGCTCTCCGAATCCGAGACGCTTTGCCAGCTCCGTCCAAATCCATCGGTCTGATTTCGCCTCCCCCTGCGGTTCCACAAGCTTCTTTCCATATTGAACATAGTGATGATACATGCTGGAGTAATAAATATCTTCCTCTTCGAAAACAGCGGCCGTCGGCAGCACATAATCACAGAGCTTTGCCGTATCGGTCATGATCGAATCAATAGCCACTGTAACCGGTGTTTTTTCGAACGCTTCCTTCACTTTTTTTGTATTCGGCACTTGTGTCAGCGGATTGCCGCACGTCACGATGATCATCTCAATCGGCGGGTCGGCTGCATTCAACGCTTCTTCGGCTTGAGTCATCATCGAAAACGTTCTTGCGTTTTTTTTCAGATCAGGACGGGTGAGTTCGGTTTTCGCAAAGCTTTCACCGACTTGCACATTTCCAAAGTTTGCGCCGCCGCCTTTAATACCGACATTTCCGCTCGCCGCCGCTAAAGCGTCAATCCAGCGTATCGTCCCGCCGCCGTTTTTATATCTCTGCATCCCAAGACCCATAAAAGTAGAAGCGGGACCGTCTGCATATAGATCAGCAAGATATTCAATCTCTTCTAAAGACGTTTCTGTTTTCTCAATGATCTCATCAAAAGAAATCGCGCGCAGCAGCTTTTCTATTTCTTCAAAACCGACTGAATGCTTTTGAATGAAATCGGCATCCGTTCTGCCGGTTTGGCATAATACTTTCAAAACACCGGCCGCAAGCCAGCCATCCATGCCGGGTTTGACGGATATATACCGGTCGGCAAGCTTTGCGGTCGGATTAAAAATAGGGTCGATGACCGTCAGTGTCGCCCCTTTTTTCTTCACCTGCTGCAAATGATGATAGAGGTGCATATTCGTCCGGGACACATTTCTGCCCCATACGATCACATGCTTGCTGTGATAAATATCAAGCGGTCCATGCCCGTAAGAGTGCCCGAAATCCCAGCGCTGCGCTTCAATTCCGGAACCCCAGCAAATACTTCCCGCAATCTCCGTCACACCGCCGTATCCATTGAAAAAACGCTGGTCGAGCGCCTTCAAAAGACCGTTATTTGCGTAGTCATGACTGTGCAGCACAGCGGCAGTGCCAAACGTTTCCTTAATCACCGCCATTTTTTCAGCAATTTCATCCAACGCCTGTTCCCAGGAAATGCGGACAAATTCGCCGTCTATCTTTTTCAAAGGATAACGAAGCCGTTCCGGAGCATTCGTTTTCGTCTCCAGCATTCTGCCCCGGCCGCAAATTTTTCCTTCTGTAATGGGGTGATTCGGGTCTCCGTCTACTTTCGTCACCTTCCCATCTTCAACTGTCACCAAAAAGCCGCAGCTGTCCCAGCAATTCAGCGGGCACGCTGACTGATGCACTTTGCTCATCGGGCCTCTTCCTCTCCTCTATATGAAAAAGCATGAGCGCCAGCCTTTATGATGTAGGCTCCTCATGCTTGACGAGTACTTTTTTCAGCTTTCTCTCAAAATCTCTTCTCGGAATCATGACACTGTGGGAACACCCCGTACATTTGATCCGAATATCCATTCCCATCCGAATGATTTTCCACCTGTTTTCACCGCAAGGGTGCGGTTTCTTCATTTCAACAATATCATTCAGGCCAAAGTCTTTATCCGCCAAGACCCTTCACCTCTCTTCATAGACTGCTTTATTTATTGTACAAAAAAAGACAGGATAAGAGCAACGGCCGCACTCAAAATGAGCATTATACTTTTTTCCATCTTCCTAATATAGGGTAAAGAAGAAGACATACCAGCAAATAAAGACTTAATAGCCCGTAAATGGGATACAAAATGGCGATTAAATCTGAAAAGCCGATTGTCGTAAAAGGCACCATCACAGCTAAAAGAAGAAAGACGAGCATCCATCTCGGCAATTTCACAAATACAAGCATGCGGCTGGACAGCCCGAACAGGCCGGTCACGGTTGTCGTATAGATGGCTAAAAAAAGTACCGCGGCCATACAAAGAAATAACGGATAAGGAGCGCCTTCAAGGACGGCAAAGAGAGGAATCTCGTATTGTGTGAGACTGCCTGAAAGCTGCACAAGCGTTTCATTGTAGACAAAAGAAATCACACCAAAAATAAGCCCGCTTGCAATACTGGCGATTTTCGCTTCCCCAAGCCCTTTCATATCCTTTCCGACAGAAGAAAGAACCGCCACAACAGAAAGGATGTTTAATGACGTAAAGGTAATACTTGCCGGCCAATTAAATTGCCGGGTCAAATCTATCGTCCACGTGTAATGATGGGTTGTCTGAAAAAAGATCAATGCATATAAAAGCCCGGCTACAAGAATCGGTATCAAAATACTATTCAAAGATAATATTCCTTTTATATCCCAAAAGAATAAAAAGACGGTCACGATGCAAAAAAGAGAAATACCGATCCAAAACGGCAGCTTGTACATTTGCAGCGTCACACCGCCTCCGGCAATCATGACCGTCGTCGTTGAAAACAAATAAAACATAATAAGTACATCATAGATTTTGGCAAGAGCCGGCCCCATCAGATGCTCAAGCACAGGTAAAAAGTGCGTTGATTGAACACGATAGCTGATCTTCAACACTATATAAGCCGAAATGGTGAACATGACTGTAAACAATATAATAGCCAGTCCGCTTTCAACACCGAAAAACTGCCATATTTCCTGCCCGCTTGCATAACCGGCCCCAATCTGGCTGCTTAATATGAGCAGCATCCACCTCATCCCGGCTCTCCACACCCTTATCACCTCATAAAATTTCAGATAATCTCCGCATATTGCTACTATATTGAGTGACAGCGGCAATCATTCATACAAACGGGACAAATATGGTATGATAAAAATAATTGACTAATCAGAAAATTATTTTATGAAATTATTATAAGGAGCCCAAACTCATGTACATCAGGCGTTTAACCGCAAGTGATACTCAGCCCTATTCCAACATCAGACTCGAAGCTTTAAAGGATCACCCGGACGCTTTCGCCGTCAGCCATAATGAGGAGAAAGAATGGCTGCCCGAAAAATTCAAAGCCAGGATCGAAGCCGACAATGCCATCATGCTTGGCGCTTTTGAAAAAGACAGACTGATAGGAATCATTAAGATATCCAAGCAGCCTCTGTATAAACTAAGACACATTGCGATTATCGGTTCTATGTATGTTTCTCCCGAATACCGGGGGTCAGGCGCAGGAAAAGCGTTAATGACCAAAGCCATCAGCCAGGCAAAGAAGATGAAAGACACGGAACAGCTCCATCTCTCAGTTACTTCAACAAATGAACCCGGCAAAAAACTCTGCGCTCAATAGAATTCACCTACAGAAAAAGATCACACGGTCTTATATCTTTCATGAACTTAGAGAACAACAGCTCTAAGTTCTTTTTTCTATCCCGCTCTTTTCAAACAATCGGTATGCTGATCACTGCATAAGCATAAAAAAAGGCGGTGCTGGATATACTGTAAACAACCATACATCATCAAAAACATCAGTGTAATACTCGTATGACATGACAAGGAAGTGAACCCTATGA
Organism: Bacillus sp. FSL K6-2819; assembly: GCF_038008305.1. Classification (NCBI taxonomy): domain Bacteria; kingdom Bacillati; phylum Bacillota; class Bacilli; order Caryophanales; family Bacillaceae; genus Bacillus; species Bacillus sp. FSL K6-2819. The sequence goes on from NZ_JBBOYV010000001.1 coordinate 3,962,099, forward strand.
ATCGAAAAGGCGGGCTTTTTTCTCAAGAACGGGCAAAACAATATGTGTCTCATACAGATTCTTCTGCCGCGAATCAAATACAAGCGATCCTTGCTTCATCTTTACGTAAAGCAGCCGGCCGACCGTTAGTCACCGTATGTATCGGTACAGATCGATCGACCGGAGATTCATTAGGTCCGCTCGTAGGAACAAAGTTAGAAAACATGAAATTAGGCAGGTTGCACGTTTACGGTACACTGTCAGATCCCGTTCACGCCGTAAATATGAAAGACAAACTGAAAGATATTCACCATATACATAAAAATCCGTTTATTATTGCGGTTGACGCTTGTTTAGGCCGCGTTAAAAGCGTAGGGTCATTTCAAATCGGCGATGGGCCGCTGAAACCCGGAGCTGGTGTTCAAAAAGACCTTCCTGAGATCGGTGACGTCCATATCAATGGAATCGTCAATGTCAGCGGGTTTATGGAGTATTTTGTTTTGCAGAATACGAGGCTCCATCTTGTTATGAGCATGGCGAATGTTTTAGCAGAGGGATTACAGCTGACAGATAAAACAGAAGGCCGCCAGGAACGGCTCAGTCCGTTTCATAAGCTGACAAGACGTATATAAAAAAACCATCTTTTTTTAAAAGATGGTTTTTACGCTTCTCTTTCAGACAAAAGCTCAAGGATACGTTCAAGGTCTTCATTTGAGAAAAACTCAATCTCAATTTTCCCCTTTTTCTTTTGTCTCTTAATATTGACTGTTGTTCCGAAGTAATTTTGCAAATACGATTCCCGCTCTTTTAACACAACATCTTGAACAGGTTCTTTTTTCTTTGTTTCACGTGGAACATTACTGTTTAATTGCTGAATGAGCTGCTCAAGCTGACGGACGTTAAGCTGTTCTTCAACCACTTTCTTCACAAGCGGTTCAAGCTTGTTTTTATTTTTCAAACCGAGCAGGGTTCTGCCGTGCCCCATGGATAACGTACCTTCTGCAATGAGGTTCTGGATGCTTTCAGGAAGCGTCAGCAGTCTTAAATGGTTGGCAATATGAGGTCTGCTTTTCCCGAGCCGTTTAGCGAGCTGTTCCTGCGTAATATCCAAATGCTTCAGCAGTGAATCATATGCAAGAGCTTCTTCAAGCGGTGATAAATCTTCCCGCTGAAGGTTCTCCAATAGGGCGATTTCCCGCATCAGCGATTCAGATAACTCCCGCACGATAGCCGGCACTGTCTCTTTACCGGCAAGTTTTGCGGCGCGATAACGGCGTTCGCCGGCTACAATATCGTAGCCCTTCAATGATTTTCTCACGATAATGGGCTGAAGAATGCCATGCTGAATGATGGATTCCTTCAGTTCAGCTAATGACTCATCATCAAATTGTTTTCTTGGCTGATAAGGATTGGGGCGTAAATCACTGATCTTAATCTCTTCCACTGTCTCTTCAGACAAATCAACTTGATTAAACAACGCATTAATCCCTTTTCCGAGCCCGCCTTTAGCCATTCGCTGCCACTTCCTTTGCTAAATCTAAATATACTTCCGCACCTCTCGAACGCGGATCGTATAATATGATCGGCTTGCCATGACTCGGCGCCTCACTTAAACGGACATTGCGAGGGATAATGGTTTGATACACTTTATCTCTAAAGTATTTCTTCACCTCTTCTATAACTTGAATACCGAGATTCGTTCTGGCATCAAGCATCGTCAGAAGCACTCCTTCTATCATTAAGTCTGTATTTAAATGTTTTTGCACAAGCCGAACTGTATTTAATAATTGACTCAATCCTTCAAGAGCGTAATATTCGCACTGAACCGGGATAACAACTGAATCTGACGCGGTAAGCGCATTAATCGTTAATAACCCGAGAGACGGAGGACAATCAATAATCATGTAATCGTAATTTTGTTTCACTGATTCTAATGCTCTTTTCAGCCTGACCTCTCTTGAAATCGTCGGAACCAATTCGATTTCCGCTCCCGCAAGCTGGATCGTGGCTGGAATGACATCTAAGTTCTCTACTGAAGTCGGTTTGATAATCTCTGTTACATCTGCGTCATCTACTAAAATATCGTACACACAATGATCCACATCGGCTTTTTCAATCCCTAATCCGCTCGTTGCGTTGCCCTGCGGATCAATATCAACAAGAAGAACCCTTTTACCTATGTAAGCTAAGCAAGCCCCCAGATTAACAGAAGTCGTTGTCTTCCCGACTCCGCCTTTTTGGTTCGTAATTGCTATGATTTTTCCCACGATGTCACCTACCTTCACATGAACATGTACTGTCTTGTTTCTATCTTATCAAAAAAAGAGTAAAGCGTTTTATTTTTTTCATAATTTGTTTATCAGCAAGTGAAAAAAATGTAAACGAAAAAGACACTTTCCCTTATAAGTTCTCCGATAAAGTGACTTTTTTGACTGTGAAAAGACAATATACGACGAAAAAATATAAATTTTTACATTTATAATGTATGGTGTACAATAAATCTATCATTATCCTAAAATAGTTTTTTGACTAAAATAAAAACTCCCCTGCTGATCAGGAGAGTTTTTATTTAGGTATCCGAATGGTAAGCTGAATGTACTCTTCGAATTCTTCTTCCTCAGTATTCAGTCTGACGCCGCTGTCTTCCACCATGGACAATGACTGGCGAATCGTATTCATTGCAATTCGTGTATCTCGGCTGAACGCTTTGCGTCTCGGCTTTGGTTTCTGCTTATTCTGTTCAAGCATTTTCACCACTCGGTCTTCCGTCTGCTTGACATTTAAGCTTTTCTCAATGATTTCCGCAAGCAAAGTGACCTGAAGCTCCGGCTGTTTGAGCGGGATCAGGGCCCTTGCATGGCGTTCCGTGATTTTTTTCTCCATAATCGCATCCTGAACGGGTTCCGGAAGCTTTAACAATCGGAGCTTGTTCGCAATCGTTGACTGGCCCTTTCCTAAACGCTGCGCCAAGGCTTCCTGTGTTAAATCATGAAGTTCTAACAGCCTTGCGTACGCATGAGCTTCCTCAATGGAGGACAATTCTTCCCTCTGCAGGTTTTCAATCAAAGCGACAGATGCCGTTTCCGTATCAGAGAAATCCTTTATAATTGCGGGAATCTTCTCCCATTCAAGCGTCTGTACCGCTCTCCAGCGCCTTTCACCCGCAATGAGCTCATATTGGCCTTCATCTTCTGTATGTCTGACAACAATCGGCTGAATGATGCCGTGTGTATGGATCGTCATTGCTAACTCTTTGATCTTTTCATCTGAGAAAATGGTGCGTGGCTGAAAACGGTTGGGAACGATAGCATGTACCGGTATCTCGAGTATCTCTTCTTTATTTGTATCATGCTCAGCTATCTCCGGTTCCTCTTCCTTCTCACCAAACCCGAAGAAACGAGAGAATGAATGCTTCATGTACCTACACCACCTTTAAAAACTGCCATTTTTATAATTCTATTTTCTCATGGTTTTTCCTGCTGTATCTTCATCAATTTTGCAGAAAATATGATGGAATTGTCACATCAGGCTGTCTAAATTACCCTTCAATTGGCGATTTATTTGGAGTACCCGGTTTTCTCGGATATTTTTTCGGAGTGCTTTTCATCTTGCGAATTAACATAATGTTCCGTTCACTTTCTTCAACGGGAAGTGTAAAGGAATGAACTTGTTCAAGCTCTCCTCCCAATACTTTAATCGCCTTTTGTCCCGCTTTCAATTCTTCATCAGCCGCTGCTGCTTTTAGAGCGGCAAATACGCCGTTTTTCTTGACCAGCGGCAGACAAAGCTCGCTCAGAACAGACAGACGCGCCACTGCACGGGCCGTCACGAGATCAAAGCTTTCCCGGACGTCCTTGCGCTGTCCGAACGTCTCTGCCCTGTCATGGACAAATGTCGTATGCTCTAATTGTAAAGCATCAGCGAGATTTTCCAAAAACGTAATCCGCTTATTCAGTGAATCGACGATGGTGACATGCAGATGCGGGAAGCAGATTTTGATGGGCAGGCTTGGAAAACCGGCACCGGCGCCGACGTCACAAAGAGTGGTGACCTTTTCAAAATCAATATAAAATGCCGCCGTAATCGAATCATAAAAATGCTTGAGATATACTTCCTTTTTCTCAGTGATAGACGTCAGATTCATCTTTTCGTTCCATTCCACGAGCATCTGGTAATACAACTCGAATTGCTCCAGCTGGCGGTCAGAAAGGGAAATCCCTTTCTCCGCTAAACTGGATGTAAATTCCTCTATATTCATGCCGTCATCCTTTCTATTCAGCTACCTTGGCAATACGGCCCTGCTCCAGGTATACCAGCAGGATTGAAATATCTGCCGGATTGACTCCGGAAATACGGGACGCTTGAGCAACTGATAAAGGACGCACTTCTTTCAGCTTTTGGCGGGCTTCAGTTGCAATTCCTTTAATGGCGTCATAATCAATCCGATCAGGGATTTTTTTGTTTTCCATTTTCTTCAGCTTCTCCACTTGCTGCAAGGATTTTTCGATATATCCTTCATATTTCACCTGAATTTCCACTTGTTCCGCCACATCTTGCGGAACCGGAGAATCAGCAGGTGCAAGTTTTGTCACTGTTTCATAGTTCATTTCCGGACGTTTCATTAAATCTGTGCCGCGCACTCCGTCTTTCAGCTCGCTTCCGCCGAGTGAACGGATATATTCCTGATTTTCAGGAGACGGCTTGATAATAACAGACCAGAGACGTTTTTTCTCAGCCTCAATCGCCGCTTTTTTCTTTTCAAACGCTTCATAGCGCTCATCAGAAATTAAGCCGATTTCATGGCCGATTTCCGTCAGACGAAGATCCGCATTATCATGGCGGAGCAGCAGTCTGTATTCCGCGCGTGAAGTCAGCAGACGGTATGGTTCATTGGTTCCTTTCGTTACCAAATCATCGATCAATACACCGATATACGCATCGGAACGGCTGAGGATCACCTCTTCTTTTCCAAGCGCTTTGCGGCCTGCGTTGATTCCCGCCATAATTCCTTGTCCGGCTGCTTCTTCATAACCTGATGTACCGTTAATTTGACCGGCCGTATACAGGTTAGGAATTTTTTTCGTCTCCAGTGTAGGCCAGAGCTGCGTCGGTACGATCGCGTCATACTCAATCGCATATCCGGCTCTCATCATTTGCACCTTTTCCAGTCCCGGAATGGTCGCCAGCATCCGCTGCTGTACGTCCTCAGGAAGGCTCGTGGATAAACCTTGAACGTATACTTCCTGCGTATTCCTGCCTTCCGGCTCAAGGAAAATCTGATGACGCGGTTTATCATTAAACCGAACGACTTTATCTTCAATAGAAGGGCAATATCTCGGCCCCGTTCCTTTAATCATACCGGAATACATTGGCGAACGATGCAGATTGCTGTCGATGATCTCATGAGTCTCAGGACTCGTGTAAGTCAGCCAGCAAGGCAGCTGATCGGTAATGTATTCAACCGTTTCATATGAGAAAGCGCGCGGAACCGGGTCCCCCGGCTGGATTTCTGTTTTGCTGTAATCAATGGAATCGCTTGATACGCGAGGAGGGGTTCCCGTTTTAAAACGAACGAGATCAAAACCGAGCTCCTCTAAGTGCTCAGAAAGTTTAATAGACGGCTGCTGGTTATTCGGACCGCTTGAGTAAGACAGATCACCAAGAATGATCCGCCCTCTTAAATACGTCCCCGTTGTCAGTACGACCGTTTTCGCCTTATATTCAGCACCGGTTTGCGTAATGACACCGCGGCACTCGCCGTCTTCAATGATTAAACGCTCGGCAATCCCTTGAAGAAGTGTCAAATTCGGTGTTTTTTCCAGCGTATGCTTCATTTCATGCTGATATTGGAATTTATCCGCCTGCGCTCGCAGCGCCCGTACGGCCGGACCTTTTCCTGTATTCAGCATTCTCATTTGAATATGAGTTTTATCTATATTTCTTGCCATTTCTCCGCCGAGCGCGTCAATTTCGCGGACGACAATCCCTTTCGCGGGGCCGCCGACAGACGGATTACATGGCATAAACGCAACCATATCAAGATTAATCGTCAAAACAAGCGTTTTAGCTCCCTGGCGCGCGGATGCGAGCGCAGCCTCAACACCGGCATGCCCGGCGCCGATGACAATCACGTCGTATTGGCCTGCTTCATACCCCATGGTTTTTTCCTCCCTTTTATTTACCTAAACAAAATTGTGAAAAGAGCTGATCAATTAAGCTTTCGTGGACGGCATCACCGATGATTTCGCCCAGCAGCTCCCAGCACCTTGTCAGATCAATTTGCACCATATCAATCGGAACATCCTGCTCAATTCCATTCAGTGCATCATCAATGGCTTGCTTTGCCTGATGCAGAATCGAGATATGACGGGTGTTGCTGACATATGTGAGATCTCCGCTTTCGATCGCTCCTGTATAAAATAGCGACTGAATCGCTTCCTCTAAATCTTGAATGCCTTCTTCTTTCAGCAATGAGGTCGTGACGACGGGCCTGCCTTTCGCAAGCTCTTTGACGCGCTCAGCGTCAATCTTAGCCTCGAGATCCGTCTTATTCATAATGACAATGACGTCCATTCCCTCAACCGCTTCAAATAATTTCACATCTTCTTCAGAAAGCTCTTCGCTGTGGTTAAGCACAAGCAAAATGAGATCCGCTTCCTTCAGAACCTGGCGTGACCGTTCTACACCGATTCTTTCGACGATGTCTTCGGTCTCACGGATTCCGGCGGTATCAACAAGCCGGAGCGGCACGCCTCGGACATTGACATATTCCTCAATCACATCACGCGTCGTTCCCGGAATATCGGTTACGATCGCCTTCGTTTCATGGACAAGACTGTTAAGCAAAGAGGATTTCCCTACGTTCGGACGGCCGATGATGACGGTAGACAGTCCCTCGCGCAAAATTTTCCCCTGCTCAGACGTACGGAGCAGCGCCTCGATTTCTTTCTTCACGCCGCTCGCCTTCTCCACTAAGAGCTGATGCGTCATTTCTTCGACGTCATCATATTCCGGATAATCTATATTAACCTCAACATGGGCAAGTGTTTCTAATAATTCATCACGTAGACGGCGGACAAGTGCGGAAAGCCGTCCTTCCATCTGATTCATGGCGACATTCATGGCACGGTCCGTTTTGGCCCTGATCAGATCCATCACCGCTTCCGCCTGTGACAGGTCAATCCGTCCGTTTAAAAATGCGCGCTTCGTAAACTCACCGGGTTCTGCCAGCCTCGCGCCTTCTCTTAAAGCAAGCTGGAGCACCTGATTAACCGTCACAATCCCTCCGTGACAGTTGATTTCGATGACATCTTCCCTTGTGAATGTTCTGGGCGCTCTTAAAACAGACACCATCACTTCCTCAATAATCCGTCCCGTAGTGCTGTCTGCAATATGCCCGTAATGAATGGTATGCGATTCTGCCGAACTGAGCGTTTTGCCTTTCGGACCCTTGTACATTTTGTCGGCAATTTTTACGGCTTCCGGCCCGCTCAGCCGAACGATCGCGATCGCGCCTTCACCCATCGGAGTTGAAATCGCTGCAATTGTATCCATGCTGTTCACCTCTCTTTATCTCTGTTTCCATCTATATAAAAAATTTTATTTACGCCAAAATTAAAAGATAACATAGTTTGGTTTGAAGTGGAAGATACGTTATCCACAAAGGCAGAAATTCATCCCTTATTACTTTAACTTATCCACATGTGAATAACAATTAATTTTATTTCCTAAAACCTTTTTTATCAACAGCATACACCGAAAAAGAAAAAACTTAAACGCCAAAAGTATGATTCTGCTTAGGAATAGAGCCAATTTTGCCAATAAAAAAACCGAAGTTCCGATTTTACCCGGACTTCGGTTTTCTGCTATCTTTATGGGAAATAACGAGATGGCGGTACCGGCCTTCACCGGTAGAAAAAGTTTTGATATTTGGATGCTTCGCCAGAGCGTCATGGATGATTTTTCTTTCACCAGACGGCATCGGTTCTAAATGCACATCTTTTTTCGTTTTCGATACCTGCTTGGCCAGCCTGTTTGCCAGCTGATCCAGAATTTCTCTTCTTTTCAGACGATAATTCTCAGCGTCGACAACGGCTTGGCGGTACTGGCCGGAGCCGCGGTTCAACACAAGCTGCGTCAATGTTTCCAGGGCATTGAGTGTTTGTCCTCTCTTACCAATGAGCAGCGCCGCTTTTTCACCCTTAATATGAAAACAAACTGTTTTTTTGTTTTCCTCCGTGACAATCTCGGAAGGCCCGGCAATGGTATTGATGATTTCTTCCAGATACGCTTTCGCTTCCTGAACGGAATTTTTTTTCTCTTTCAGTTCTACGATCGCATTCTTTTTTCCGAAAATACCCAAAAACCCTTTATATTCTTCCTGCACCACCGTTATTTCTACTTGATCTTTCGTCAGTTGAAGTTCCTGAAGGCCTGATTGAACTGCTTCTTCGACATTCCGTCCCGCAGCAGTCACCTTCTTCACTTTTTCTTTCCTCCCGCTTTCTGCGTTTCCGGATCGTGTTTAATGTCCGGTCCTTTAATAAGGAATGTCTGAGCAATCATAAACAAGTTTCCGACTACCCAATAAAGAGAAAGCGCGCTCGGGAAGTTGATCGCAAATACGATGATCATGATCGGCATAATCCATACCATCATTGCCATTTGAGGATTCTGAGAAGGATTTCCGGCCATCATCAGCTTCTGCTGGACAAAAGTGGCCACACCGGCAACGATAGGAAGAATATAGTAAGGATCTTTCTCGCCTAAATCAAACCATAAAAAGCTATGCTGTGAAATGGCTTGCGTACGCATAATAGCGTGGTAAAATCCGATCAAAATCGGCATTTGAATCAGGATCGGGAAACATCCCGCCAGCGGGTTTACCCCATGCTTTGAAAACAGGGCCATTGTTTCCTGCTGAAGCTTCTGCTGCGTTTTTTGATCTTTTGAGCTGTATTTTTCTCTAAGCTTCTGCATTTCGGGCTGCAGCGCCTGCATCGCTTTTGAGCTTCGAAGCTGTTTGATCATCAGCGGCAGAATCAGCAGACGGATTAAAATCGTAACGATGATGATCGATAAACCATAGTTATCGCCCGTCAGTTTCGCTACGTACGTAATGACTTCTGACAATGGATATACAACATATTTGTCCCAGAAATGCGGACTATTCGCCGTAATCGGCTCTTTTACACTCGAGCATCCGGCCAGCAGCACGAGCATACCGACCATACTCAGTAGTAACCATATTCTCCTTTTCAAGAACGTTTCCTCCTATACCATTCTTTATAAACCTTGTATGTATTTTAGCATCTTTCAGTTTTAAATGGCGGTCATTTTTCGCCAAACAAAAGGAAGCGCTTTTAAAAACGTGAAGAAAACAAAATATGAGCTATTTCGACGAAGATTTCTTATATAAAGAGGTTTTTCTGAATAAGTGCTGCAGACTTTTTTTCGTTTCTTCAATACTGAGTTCAGCTGCGGGTTTTCTAGCGATAATAATAAAATCTTTCGGCTTGAGAAGCTCTTTTTCCTCCTGGATCGCCTGCCTGATTAAACGCTTCACCCGGTTGCGCACGACGGCATTGCCGATTTTTTTGCTGACAGAAAGCCCTACCCGGAGCTCTTTCTGCTGCGGCTGATCAAGGGTATACAGCACGAACTGGCGGTTTGCCATAGACGTTCCGCGTTTAAACACTTTTTGAAAATCTTCATTTTTCTTTAACCGATTTCGCTTCTTCACTTTGATTCACTCCGATATTCACTCGCAGAAACTTTTATTTCTATCTAAAAAAAACGGGCCGCCGGAAAACTGAAGAAATTTCTCCAGTTCCGGGCGACGCGTGATCTCTTTTCTCATAATGTGAAAAAAGACCACTGACATTATTCAGTGGCCTAAGCTGATAATACTTTTCTGCCTTTGCGGCGACGGCGTGCTAATACTAGACGACCGTTTTTTGAACTCATACGGCTTCTGAAGCCATGAACTTTACTGCGTTTACGGTTATTCGGTTGGAATGTTCTTTTCATTTATGACACCTCCCTCGAGGAATAGCTGTTAAAGACAGTCTTACTTATTATATTTGTGCTGCCTATTCATTGTCAACTTCAGCAGTGCTTTTATTTCTTACAACCATAATAGGATAACATACCTTAACCAGTTTAGAAACCTTAATTTTCATATTCCTTTTTTTAGCGCAAAAAAAAGGCCCCGGCCTCTGAAAAAAACGGCATGTGGATAATTTTTTGGTCGTTTTTTAATATCCACAATCGTTATCGACAACATTTTCACATTGCTAACCCCTGTGGACAAAGATTTTTCAACAAGTTGTCAGGTTTGTGGATAAGATTACGAGAACCGTTGCAAGTCCTCGCTTAATTTGATATTATATTTGTGTTTTAACTCTTAATTACTTATCCAGCCTATTCTCTTTATCCACAAAGTGTGGATAAGTTGTGGATTGTTTCTACACAGCTTGTGTAGATTGTTGTCCACAACTTGTGGAATTTGTCGAAAAGCTATTTTTCTACTATACTATATGTTTTCAACATTTCGTGTGTACGAATGGTCAGAGCCATATGCTCTTTTTTTGTGTTCTATAACAGGGAAAGATCGCTGATTTTAAAAGAAAAGGAGGGCTGTGCCGGATA
>NZ_JBBOYV010000002.1:0-6990 GCF_038008305.1 Bacillus sp. FSL K6-2819
GTGGGGGGATTGAAATATTGGCATCCAACGGCCGTCCGTTGGTGGGTTTGGGCAAAGCCCAATGAAGTCACTTTAATTCTTTGTGTAACTCGTTGTTTTGATCGAGCAAAATGATTCCTTTGAGGCTTCGTTCCGGATAATGCTGCGGTAAGTTGAGCTGCGGATCAGAAAGTAGTTCTTTCATTTTCTTTTTTGCTTCAGAGAGTGTTTCGATTTTCAATTTTGGTTCCTCCGGGTTTTTATTAATACTAACATGAGAGATGAAATGAGAAATGCCTCTGAAAATGCTCAGATTCGTTTCTGAGGGCTTTTAATAAAAAAACTGACCTTATACAAGGGAACGTCCTTAAAAACGCATATACGGGCTTTAATGCATCTAAAAATAAAAAAAGCAGACTCTGGGGAGTCCGCCATTTATTTTTAGCCTAATGCTCCATTTTCTGCTGTTTGGAAATCTTTTGATATGCCGAAATATCCATTCTCTTTTGTTCCGAAATCATGTCCGCCGGATACAAGAAGCAATCCAAGAATAGCAGTGGTAATTAAGACTGTACGTTTTTTCATGATAACGCCTCAAAATCTCCCCCCTACGGGGGAAGAACGGTTTTAATCTTTGGGTTTTGAGGTTTTTGGGTTTTTAAAAAAGCCTGCTGTTTTCAGCGGGCTTTTTTGCGATTTTGGCATAGCCAAAATCGGGTCTTTTCTTATCTTGATACTATATAGAAACAACAAGATTTCAAAAAATCAGGCTTAGCCCTTGTCTGTCAAGGGTTTTAAAGTATTTTGACAGCACAAAACTCCTTCTGCTATTATTTAAGTACCACCAAAAATAATAGAACGCTAGATTACTAGCACAGAAAGGAGTTTCGTTTCGTTTGAATTCAGTTGAACATAATTATAGCATCCTTGAGGACAAGACCGCAACAGGTAAAAAGCGGGATTGGAAAGGAAAAAAGAGACGGGCAAATCTTATGGCGGAGCATTACGAAGCATTACAGACCAAAATTGGAGCACCTTACTATGGCAAGAAGGCTGAAAAGCTGAATGGTTGTGCAGAGTGTCTTTCGTTTAAAAGAGATCCGGAGACGGATAAACTAAAGCTGTATCAAGCCCATTTTTGCAAAGTGAGGTTATGCCCGATGTGTGCTTGGCGCAGGTCGTTAAAAATTGCTTATCATAACAAATTGATTGTTGAGGAAGCCAATCGTCAGTACGGCTGTAGATGGATTTTTCTCACGCTGACAGTCCGAAATGTTGAAGGGGACGGTTTGAAACCTGCGATCTCTGACATGATGAAGGGATTCAATCGGTTGATGAAATATAAAAGAGTTGATAAAGCGATTCTTGGTTATTTTAGAGCTTTAGAGATAACAAAAAATCATGAAGAAGATACATATCATCCTCATTTTCATGTGCTTTTACCTGTAAAGAAAAGCTATTTCACGGGAAAGAATTACATCAAACAGGCGGACTGGACAAGTCTTTGGAAAAGGGCGATGAAACTGGATTACACGCCGATCGTTGACATACGCAGGGTTAAAGGAAAAGCTAACATTGATGCCGAACAGATCGAGAGCGATGTGCGGGAAGCCATGATGGAGCACAAAGCCGTTCTGGAGATTTCAAAATATCCAGTCAAGGATACGGATGTGATGCGTGGCAGCAAGGTGACGGATGACAATTTGAACACGGTGTTTTACTTGGATGATGCGCTTTCCGCCCGCCGTCTTATTGGGTACGGCGGCATTTTGAAGGAAATTCATAAGGAGCTGAACCTCGGTGATGCGGAGGACGGCGATCTCGTCAAGATTGAGGAAGAAGATGACGAGGTGGCGAACGAAGCATTTGAAGTTATGGCTTACTGGCATCCAGGCATTAAAAATTACATAATCAAATAAAAGCAGACCGTTTGGTTCTGCTTTTTTATTTGATGTTAAAATTACAACATGTGGTAAAATAGGCATAAAAGTGACTGAAAAATTGGAGGGTTCCCATGAGCATAGCTACGAGTACATTACTTTGGCAATTATTTAATTTTGGTTTATTGGGATTGGTTATATTCTTGATTGTTCGCTTTGTAAGAAAGAAGAAAAGAGCTCAACGTTAATTCTTAAAATAACCTAACCTCCGAGTATTCAAATAAAAGCAGACCAGATCAGCTCTGCTTTTTTTAACTAACCCATTTGTATTGTGTTGAAATTTGATTTTTTCGTTTTTTATCTTTGTAGGTTTTTATGATTAATTGTCTATGATAACCTAGGGAATCTTTACATTGTCTGTGTTGAATAGTTACATAAACTGGTTTGCTTTTAGGATAGTTTACATATACTGTTGTCATTGCTCCGAAAACAAAAGCTTTTAATGCTCCTGGAGCAAGATAGTTTCCTATAACTCCAACTATGCCACCTCCAATTGCTGGAATAATTTTATTTTCCCATTCTGTATATTTCACATTATCATACTTTTTAGTAGCGACAATTTTGCATGAATTTAAATAGTCGCCAGGAATCTGTTGGATAGTTATATTTTGATTAGACTGTTTAGTTTTGTTTGAAGAACAAGTTGTAATATCATTTTGAGAAAAAGTGGTTGGAACTATTGGTGTTGTTATATCTTTACTCTGTTCATTGTTATTTTGTTGAGCAGCAAGTATACTGTTCGTAGGAATCAATAAAACTAAAGACATTACTAAAGCTAATACAATTTTTATGCTACCATTCAATTAAAAAACATCCCTTCTTTGGTTATATGGGCCCGTATATAATATACCTCTTATTGGGATTTTTTGTTTAAATTTTGAATTAAATTAAGAGAAAATTAAGAAGGGTATGAATTTCACAGTGAAATTACTAATGAGTTTTGTGTTTGGAGCTTTAGGGGCATTATTAATGGTAAGTGTGAGAGAACATTTTTCTTTTACTGTGACATTAATAGTTTTAGTTGTTGTTATCATCGTTGCTTTTATTCTTGATGAGTTATGGAAAAGGCATAAAAAAAAGAGAGAAGAAGATTAATCTTCTTCTCTCTTTTTTTATGCCTTTGTCCTCTATGGGGTTCCGTCAGGAAAATGCGGATTTACAACGTTAAACTATTTTTGGGAAACAAAAACCTGCTTCTCCAACTCTAAGCAGAAGAAGCAAGGTGAGGTAATATTTTCACTTGCCAGAATCACGAGGTGGATTCACCATAAGAAACACTCTAAAAATTGGTACAGATACGAATCCATTTGTACAGAACGTAAAGTAAAGGATTTATGAATAAACGTATACAAAATTGGAATAATATCTTTGAAAATAACCAAGGAGGATTGAATATGTCATTAGTACCTTATGATCCATTTAGACAATTATCAAATATGAGAAGAGAATTCGATCGTTTCTTTTCGGAATTACCAATTTCGTTTGACAATGAACATGGTATAGGTGGGATTCGAGTTGATGTTCATGAAACTGAGAATGAGGTTGTGGCAACATGTGATTTACCTGGTCTTGAAAAGAAAGAAGATGTAGATATTGATATACAAAATAACAGATTAAGCATTAGTGGTTCTATCAAGCGTACCAATGAAATAAAAGAAGAAAATATGTTAAAAAAGGAACGCTATACAGGTCGTTTTCAACGTATGATAACACTTCCAAGCCCCGTTTCACATGATGGGGTTAAAGCTACGTACAAAAATGGAATACTTGAAATAACAATGCCAAAAGTGGCGAAGGACGTAAAAAAGAAGATAGATGTAAGTTTCCAGTAACATGAGTAAATTGCTACTGGTCATGAAAGATTTCGGGTATGACTACATGCAGGAATTAGCTAAAGAAAGTCCTGATTTGGTGGATTTGATAATTTTAACTATTCATTCACCTGAACAACAAAAGAAAAAGGTCATTTCTGAGTTAACAGATAATATTAAGAAAAGCTTTTTATAAATCTGATAAGGATCATAGGCTTTATATAAGCTAATAAATAATCATTATAGTACCTAAATTGTAATTAATTCATCGAAAGAGAAAGACAGGTTAAATAACTTGTCTTTTTTGTTTTGCAATTAACAAAAGATTATTTGGTCAATCTTTGTAATAACATGTTTACTATAACCAACATAAATAATTATGAATAACAATACCATAATTTTGTAATGCTAACTGTAAACTAACATTGTGAGAGGATATTATGTACATAAAGGGGTACCGTCAGGAAAATAGGCTTAGCGTTGTAAATCCGCATTTTCCTGACGGTGTACCTCTATGGGGAAGATCCTTATAAAATGAGAAAGTAGATGCACGGTTTCACAGCATACTTTCTCTTATTGAAAATTTGACACATAGAACAAATTGTTCATGTGTGTCAAATGCTGCGAGAGCAGCAAGGGTTTTTCCGATTTTCTGCCGATCTCTCATCGGCGGAAAAGTCGGGTCGGCAGACAGCCGACAAGTGGCACGAACTTTCGATGCGATAGCGAGAATGAGAGAGCCACCAGCACCGCAGGTCGCACGTCCAAATTTGCCATGGGCATAATTTGGTGTAGTGCGTTACACCAAAACTAAAATTTTGTGTTACCATAACCCTAATAGAGTGGTATATATTGGGGGGGTTCGTGTGGCAAATTATGCGGTTATCAGGATGGAAAAATACAAGAAAGATAGACTGAATGGGACGCAAAAACACAATCAGCGGGAGTTTCAAAAAAGCAAAAATGAAAACATTGATCGTGGCCGGTCGCATCTCAATTATGATCTTGTTAACGGTCAACCGATCAGCTACGCACAGGCGGTTCGTGAAAAAATTGAGGGCAGGGTCAAACGGAAAGTGCGGGACGATGCCGTTTTAGTGAGTGAGTTTTTGATTACGGCCAGTCCTGACTACATGAACGGATTGAGCGAGACGGAGCAGCGGCGCTATTTTGAAGCGGCGGTGGATCATCTGAAAGAGAAATACACTGCGGAAAATATGTTGTATGCCACGGTACATATGGATGAAGCGACCCCGCACATGCATGTCGGGATTGTGCCGATCACCGAGGACGGCCGGCTTTCTGCTAAAGATTTCTTTAACGGCAAGCTGAAGATGAAAGCTATTCAGGATGATTTTCACCGGCATATGGTGAAGAGCGGTTTTGACTTGGAGCGGGGAGAACCAAGCGAAAAGAAGCATGAAAATGTTCACCAGTACAAAATCAATCAGCGGAAAGCGGAGCTTGAGCGGCTGAACGCTGAGATCGCTTTGAAGGAAAAACGGAAAGCGGAATTGGAACAGCAGAACCGAGCGGTCGAATCAGTGGTTTCCGTCAAAAAAGAAGCGCTGACCGCCAAAATGCAAGAGCAGAGGATCCCGACCATTGAGTATGAAAAAGCCGGTCTTTTCAAAAAAGACAAGGTGTCTGTGCCGCAGCATGAACTTGAAAATTTGTATGCTTATGCGGAAGATCAAGGGAAAATGGCGGCGCAATTGTCGCGGCAACTTGAAGCGGAAACGGAAGAGAAGGAACGGTGGAAGTCCATAGCCGTCGAAGAAAGGGAGCGGGCAGATTCGAAAGATAAGATGCTCTCGGATTTGCAGAAGGCAATGAACGAGGAGGTCGAAAAAGCAAAAAGGGGGATGCGGCGTAAGCTGACTAAAGAATTTACGGAAGAGCAGCGGGAAGAACTCCGTCAGGAAGTGAAAGAAGAGCTGTCGGCTTTGAAAACAGAAAACAGCGAGCTGAGAACGGAGAATAATGATTTAAAGCGGCTGACGCTGTCTCTGAGCGCTCAAAAAGACAATGAGGTCAAAAAGCACGCCGAAACGAAAAAAACCCTTAAAACAGAAAGAGGCAGGTATAGTGAGCTGCTGAACTTCGCCAAAGAGCAGAATAAGGAATTTAAGTCGCTGAACGAGGAAAACAAGACGCTAAGAGAGCGGGTGGCCGTACTGGAACAGTGGAAAGACAAAATGGTGCAGTGGGCTAAAGAAAAGTTGCCAAGGGTGCGGAAATTAGCGGCATCGTTTTTCCGTACGGCTGGAATGCCTAGAGAAGCAAATAAATACAAGGACCATGAATTAGAGCGGTGACTGTTGGTGGTATTAGCTGTTCTTCCAAAATTGCCACCACTTTTTTTGTTTAGTGGCTGCGATCATTCTTTGTGTCTCTAGCGACTCCCGTAATGCGGCAGTGAGTGTCTCGTGCCTTTCTTGCTGTCTTTTTTCGAATCGTTCCATCCGTTCTGCCATGTGGCGGTTGAATTCTTCCTGTCGTTTCATGAATTCGACTAAAGGATTGTCCTGTAGCGATGTAGCGGTATCCGATATGGTCAGTTTAGAACGATATAAGCTTGCTATGTGCTTTACCGTTTCGTCGAGTGAGTGTCCATTGATCTTAGTCATTGTACATAGATACTCTAAAGTCTTTACGTCATCCTCGGTATAGAGTCGCCATCCTTTCGAATCTTTATTGAACGAGTAGCCTTGTTCTTCAAGCATACTGGCATACTTGCGGACAGTTACTGGCTCTATACCGAGGTGTTTTGCGACGTCCTTTGATGATAATTTGATTCCCATATCCATAACGTATCACCTCGTAAAAAGGGTTCGCTATAGTGAGGGCAAAGCCCTTTATTTAGAGCCATTTAAAAAGAAAGCTGTTCCGTTCTTTTATCAGGTTGGGACTGTATTTAGTTTATGGGGGAGTGCCAATGAGTGATTTTGAAACAGGAATGAGATATGTAAGAGCAACCCTTTGCTTTGAGGGCTTAGTGCTGACTGAAGAAGAGGAAAAGCTTTTAGAAAGGCGGTTTCATGGAGAAATCACAGAAAGAAGAATACATCCGAAAAGCGCTGGAGCTGTCTTATCTCTAAATGGGAAAGCGGGCGATTTTGGCGTGAGTCAACGGTAACCGGACCGTAGGGAGGATTAAGGAGTTGACTCACTCAGCGCCACCCGAACCCTTTCAGCACTCAAACAAACCCGTTTGTTTGACGCCAACCGGCGAGGGAGCCCCCCGAAGAATCGGGGGG